>DDSP01000064.1 GCA_002343445.1 Chthonomonas sp. UBA2387 | reverse complement strand
CAGCCGCCGCATGATCTTGCCGCTCCGCGTCTTGGGGAGTTCAGCCGAGATGATCACATCGTCGGGCCGGGCGATTGGACCGATCTTGGTCGCCACGTGGTCCTTGAGTTCCTTCACCAAAGCATCCGATGCCACATGGCCGGCACGCAACAGCACGAATGCGGCGATCGCCTGGCCTTTCAGGTCGTGTTTCTTGCCGATGACGGCGGCCTCGGCAACGGCGGGGTGGTCCACCAGAGCCGATTCGACCTCCATCGTCGAGATGTTGTGCCCGGCGACGAGCATCACGTCGTCCACGCGCCCCAGGAGCCAGAAGCAACCGTCCTCGTCCAGCTTCGCTCCGTCTCCCGCGAAGTAGCGGCCCGGGAAGCGCGACCAGTACACCTGCTTGTAGCGTTCGGGGTCTCCGTAGATGCCGCGCAACATCGAGGGCCACGGATGGGTGAGGACGAGGTAGCCGCCGATTTCCTGACGCGCCCGTCCCTCGCGCGCAGCCGCCAGATACCCGGAGGACACGTCGTTGCCACCTTCGTCCACCAATCCCGCGCGAATGCCTGGGAACGCATGGGTCGCCGATCCGGGCTTGGTCGCGGTGATGCCGGGTAGCGGCGTAATCATCATCGCTCCAGTTTCTGTTTGCCACCAGGTGTCTACGATNNTACCACATCCACGCCTCGGGGTTGATCGGCTCACCGACTGATCCCAGTAGCCGCAACGAGGACAAATCGCAGCGCTCCGGGTATTCGTCGCCCCACTTCATGAACGCGCGGATGGCCGTTGGCGCGGTGTACAGGATGGTCACCCTATGCCGCTCGACGATGCGCCAAAAGCGATCCTTGTCGGGCGTGTCGGGCGCGCCTTCGTACATCACGCACGTGGCCGAGTTCTGCATCGGCCCGTAGACCACATACGAGTGGCCCGTCACCCACCCGCAGTCGGCCGTACACCAATAAACGTCGTCGTCTTTGAGGTCGAACACCCACTTGCTGGTGGCATAGGTCTGGGTCAAATAGCCGCCCGTCGTGTGGACGATGCCCTTGGGTTTGCCCGTCGAGCCGCTGGTGTAGAGGATGTAAAGCAGATCTTCGGAATCCATCACCTCGCAAGGGCACTCCGCAGCCTGGTGCGGCACCACGTCGTGCCACCAGACGTCGCGCCCCTCGACCCAATTGCCCATCGCATAGGCGGGCGTCTTGATCCCGTTGGTTTCGGTGCCCTCGGGGCCGGTTCGCTTGAGCACCAGCATCTTCTCGACGGTGGGACAGCCCATCGCGATGGCGTCGTCCACGGCCTTCTTAAGCGGCACGATGCCGCCGCGCCGCCACCCTCCATCCGCCGTCACCACGGCTTTGGCTTGTGCATCGTTGATCCGGTCGTAGAGCGACTCCGCGCTGAACCCGCCAAAGACCACCGAGTGCGCCGCGCCGATGCGGGCGCACGCCAGCATGGCGATGGCGAGTTCCGGAACCATTGGCATGTAGATGCAGACTCTGTCTCCCTTGCCGATGCCAAGGGCCTTCAGAGCGTTGGAGGTGCGGCAGACCTCGTCCTTGAGTTCGGCGTAGGTGATCGTCCGCGTGTCGCCTGGCTCTCCCTCCCAGACGATGGCTCGCTTGCCACCCTTCCCGGCCAGGACATGCCGGTCGACCGCGTTGTGGCAGGCGTTGATCTTGCCCCCGACGAACCACTTGGCGAACGGGGCGTCGCTCCAATCCAGGGCCGTGTGCCACGTCTCGAACCAGTCCAGTTGCTTCGCCCAGCCCTCCCAGAACCCGACGATGTCGGCATCGGCCTGCGCGTAGATTGCCGGGTCGGCGATGTTCGCCGCAGCTGCGAACTCGGGCGTCGGGGGGAAGGAGCGGGATTCCTGGAGCAGAGTCTGGATGGTCTCGGACACGGTTTCGAACCTCGGGTCGGCAACGACCCAGAGACCATTTTAGACGCTACGGCCCTCCGTTCGCCTCCGAGGTCGGCTGAGCCGGTCCTTGCCCTCGTTCAACCGAGCTAGCCGTCCGGGAAGAAGCCGGAGACTCGACCCTCGCTGTCTAGCAGAACTGCGAACACCCGCGTGTCCTTGGCGAAGACGAACCGGAACACGCCAATGGTCTCGCCGCCTTCCACCACCCGATCCACCATCTCCAAGCGCCTCAACGGACCCATGCTGCGGTACCAGGACGGGAAGTCCTTGATCACGGGCGACAGCTCCTTGATTGCATCCGCAGCAAATAGCGACTGTGGCAGGCGACCAGCCGAAAGTGCCTCGAACGCCTCACGCGCCTTAGCGGCATGGACGGGATCTTGCCGACCAAGCGGCTTCCATTGGAACTTCGGTTCCGACATCCCCGCGATAGCATGCGCCAGCATATAGGCATCGGCCCCTTGGGATCGACCCGACGCCCACTTTCCCAGATTGGTCAGCACGACGACCGTCAACCGCAACCCCGGCACCCGCATGATGAACGTGCCGGTGATTCCCGAGTGGTAATGATAGGCGTAGCCATTGCGTTCGCCGAGGTTCCAACCGAAGCCATATGGGACCGTGGTTCCATCGTTGAGCCTAGCTGCAGTCAGCATCTCTTGCCGACGAGCAGCGTTGATGACCGAATCGTTGTACAGGGCGGCGTCCCACTTCGCGAGGTCTCTTGCGGTGCCGAACAGGCCGTAGTGCGAAGTAAGGCCCCTTTGGCTATCACGCCGGATGTTGAGAATCTCGCGCTCGCCGTCGGTCAGGATGAGCGTGTAGCCCTTAGCGAGATTGGGGTATGGGCGGTTGAGGTCAGCCATGCGGGCGGTGGACATGCCGAGGGGGGTGAGGATGCGTTCGCGCAGAAACGCTTCGTAGGACATGCCGCTAGCACGCTCGATGATCATTCCGAGCAAGAAATAGCCGACATCGCTATACTCCCACCTTTCACCGGGCTTGCCGACGATCGGATCGTCCCGAGCGGCTGCGTACATTTGGGCGGTCGAAATCGTTGGGAGCCGAACGAGGCTGATGAAGTCGCGGCCAAGGGGTGCGAGTCCTCCCGTGTGGTGGAGCAGGTGTCGCACGGTGATGCCTTTCCACGTGGCGGGAGCTGCGTCGAGGTACTCGGCGATGTCGTCATCGAGTTGGACCTTGCCATCCTCGACGAGGATCATGATCAGGGTGGCCGTGAACTGCTTGGTGATGCTGGCGAGGGCGAAAACGGTGTCGGCGGTGACCGGCACGTTATGGTCGAGATCGGCGACACCGTAGCCCTTGGCCTTGGTGATCTTGCCATCGCGGACAACAGCGATGGCGGCGCCAGGGATGCCCTGTCGCTTGAGCTCCGCACGTACAAAGTCGTCAATCTGGTCGGCCCGGCAGGGACTGGAAGAAAGAACCCAGAGGAGGCTCAACCCGACGTGGATCGCGTCCCGCACCCGTGCGTTGCCTGGTCTAATCATGATCGGACGATTATGGCGTTGCGAACCACGAAATGGTTGGCGCGAAGACTATGACCGATGCTCGAAGTTGGTGGAGATGACGGGATTCGAACCCGTGGCCTCTTCCATGCCATGGAAGCGCTCTCCCAGCTGAGCTACATCCCCACCTGGGGACGGGGAAGATGATACCCCGAAGACCACCCGCTCAAAGTCAAGGGTCCCGAAACCGCAGCCCACCCAAAGCCTCTGCCGAGGCACCGCGCGGCGTCATGACGGTCACGACCTTGTTCGCGAGAGTGCCCGTCTTGGCCGACCTGTCCCCGCAAAAGCAAAGCCGGAGCCGCGCCCGCGTCATGGCGACGTAGAGCACCCGTCGCTTTTCGGCGTCTTCGCGATCGAGGATCGTCTGCTTCACGAGTTCGGCCATAAAGGACGGACGTTTGCCAAGGTTGGCCACGATGAGACCGCGCGACTCTTGGAGCAACGCGACATCGCGAATCTGGTTCCGTTCCCGGTAGAACGTGGGCAACACGACGGCATCGAACTCGAGGCCCTTCGCCTTGTGGATGGTCATGATCTTGATCGTTGGGGCTCGTTCGTCGAAAATGGGTGCGTTTCCCTCACGGTGGGAGATGCGCTGGACTTCGCGGATTCGCTCGGCGAACTCCAGCGGACCCAGATGGCCCTCGCGCGCTGCGATCGCGACGAGCTTCCTGGTGTTCATCAAGGACTGACGCCAACCGGGTCGTCGGGCCAGTCGGACGAGGTACGGGCTGCGCGCGAGGAACTCGCTCAGGGCCTCCCACGCAGGCAATCGGTCGGCGCGCGTGAGCAGCGGCTCGTACCATCCAAGAAACTCCCGAATCCGGGCGGCGTCCTCAGGCACCGGAGGCTCGAAATCGGCCAACGACTCGAACACTTCGCCCTTCATCGCGAGCATCGCGATCGAGTCCATGCTGAGTTCCACGGCCGGCCCCCGAAGCACCGCCACCATGGCGAAGTCGTCGTAGGGGTCGGCCAGAATGCGCATCGCGTTGGCCAGGTCGCGAACTTCGAGCCGGGCGTAGAACTGCTCTGCGCCACCGATCACCTGGCACGCCAGCCCGAGATCCTTGAGCGCCGTCTCGATCGCCGCACACTCTCGGTTCGTGTGCGTCAGCACGGCAATCTGGGCAGGAGTCAGGCCTTCGTCCACCAATTCGCCAATCCATCGCGCAGTCTGAGCCGGGTCGAATGTTCTCGACCGCCAGAACTCGACCCCATCGTAGGGCGGAGGCTCTGCCAGCGGGTCGCCTTTCGGCTGCCACATCGGTACATATCCCGGTTGCTGGATCTGCTTGAACACCTCGTCCACAAACGCGAGAATGCCTTCCTTGGAACGGTAGTTGGTCGCGAGCCGGTGCGTCTGGAGTTCGGTCTGCAACGCCTGGAACAGCAAGGGCTCGGCGTACCGAAAGCCGTAAATGGACTGTTGCGTGTCGCCGACAAGCATCAGCGAGTCTGGATCGAGCGCGCGAACGAGGCGATGCTGCAGGGGGTTCATGTCCTGCGCTTCGTCCACCAGAACGCACCGGTACCGTTCTTGAAGCTTGCGGCGCGCCTCGTCAGAGGTCTCGAGCAGCTTGATCGCGCGCAATTCGAGCGCCGCGAAGTCCAGCTCTTGAGACCGTTGCATCTGATTGTCCAAGGCCCGCCACGCTTCGACCGCAAGGTTCGCCAGAGCGCACGACTCCTGCGCGGCCAAAACCGCATCGCCTTGGGCACGGGGCCACGATATGCGAGGCACTCCTTCGAGCCGCAACTTGGCCGCCTCTTGCACCCGTTGGAGGAAGGGCACCGTAGGATCCAGGGCCTCGTAGCGCTCACGCCAGGCAGGATGGAGCGACTCGAGCGCCACGGACTCCCAGAGGGCCTCCAAGCGTTCCGGGTCGCTGTGGAGTCGCTTGAGTTCGTCAAGGTCCAGACCCTTTGAGCGCATGGACTCGACCAATCCGGCGACCACCGCGAGCAACGCCTCGTAAACCTCGATGCGTTCGCTTCCACGGGCCTCAGCCATCCGCTCGACCAGCCAGTGTGCCTCGGGCGACTCGTCGAGCAGCCACGTCAGGGCGTTGCGTACGGCCTCGCGAGCGAATTGCGCGCCTTCGCCATCGGCGGCGATCTCGAACTCGGGATCCAGTCCCGCTTCCACGGCGTTCTCGCGCAGCGTCCGTTCGCAGAACGAGTGGATCGTCTGGATGGGACCGGTCTCGGCGATCTGCGCTTCCCCCATCAACCCCTCCTCGCGGAGCCGGGCCACGATGCGCTGCTTCATCTCGGCCGCCGCCTTGCGCGTGAACGTGATGGTCAGAATGCGATCGGGTGCGACACCGCCCTTGACTTGAGCGAGGTAGCGCTCCGTGAGCACCCTGGTCTTCCCTGCTCCAGCCGCGGCACTGACCACCATGGCCTTTGCCTGGCTTGCCACCACAGTGGCCTGATCGCGGTCCAGTTCGACGCGATCAGCCATCTTCGGGCTCCTTCGCTGGCGTCCCGGGGTGGATCTCGCCGTACTCCAAGTGCATCCGGCACCACTCGCCGTACGTACACGATCGGCACGGTGTGCCGGGCGTCGGCAAGACTTCGGCATTGGACACTCGGTCGGCGGCTTGCGCCAGGTGGCGGAGGACCTCTTCGCAGAAAGCCTTGTACTCCTGAAAGTGGACGACGTAGAGACCGCGATCGGGGTCGTCACGGAAATCCAGATCACCCATGACGAACAGCCACCGTTTGTCCGATAGCGTCTCGATCTCGATGGCATGCCGGTCGCCCGGAACGGCCACGGCCATGGCGCCGACGAAGAGCAGGGCGTCAGCTTCCAAGTCTCGGCGATCGGTCAACGTTCCAAGCGCTCGACCTTCGTAGAGATGCAAGCTCCAGCGGCCCTTCTTCTTGGTGAGGGCAGGCACGTGACCGACCAGGCGGACATCCATGTCTCCCCTCTTGAGCGATTCCCGGAACGGCTCCTCGCCCAAGGGAACTTCGATGCGAGCCAAGGCGGAGTCCCGTCCCCACACTTCCCTCGCGGCGAACTCTCGAAGCGTCCAATCGCGAACGAGGCGACGTCCCCCGATCTCCAACATCCGCGCCTCAAAGGGCTCCAGATACGGGCGACTCTGTTCGACGAGTTCCGTGAGAGCCTGCTCCATCGCGGCTCGTGCCGAGTCCTCATCGGGCTGCTGGGCCAGGCGGGCGACAACAGGGATTCGACGCAGCCTCCTCCAGCCCTCGCGGATGCCCGGTTGGCGAATCGGCGTCCTGTGCCGGGCAAACCACACGAACGGACAGGCGCGGGCATCGGCCAACTCGGCAGGAGAAACGCCCTTGGCCGGGTCGCGGCGGACGGCCATCCTCGCTTCGATGGTTTCGAGGGTCGGCACCAGAGGATGGTGGGCTTCCTGCTCCAGGGCCCGGGCGAGGTCCTCGTCTGCCGGAGCCAGGCACTGGCCCGGGGCAGGGACGAGCTCCGTCCGCGGAAAGTCTCGCTTGTCGGCGCCGGGAACCACTCGTTCGACTTCGGACAAAAAGAAGGCAGGGATGTTGTCGCGGTCCTCGCCCGTCAGCGGGTAGCTGAGCCACAGCGAGCCCTTGGGCGCCACGCAAACGCGGTAGAACTCGTCGCGCTCTTGAGAAGCCTGTTCGGCCGATAGCGGCAGAGGGATGCGATCGGGGCGCGCTGCCGCAAGTGCAAGCCGGACCTCGTCGTCGAGGATCGCGCTCTCGCGACGTCGCCGCGGAAACTCCCCTTCCAAGACGCCGAGCACGGCCAGGTGCTCCACCTCCGGCAAGTCCGCCTCGCGCGAGACCACGACCACCCCTTCTCGGGCCGAGGGCAGCGTTGTTTCGGCTTCGTCCCAGGCTCGTGCACAGGTCCCGACGAACGCATCGAAGGACATCGCGGAGTCGTCGGTAGCGACTCGGATGGTGGCCACTTGGGCCAGCGCTCGTTGCATGGCGTTCTGGGCTCGTTTGTCGCGCTCCTGGGTCTGGCCTGTACCGAACAGCGACTGCTCGTGCCACGGCATCTCCCCGATCCAATCGGTCAGTTGTCGCGACCAGGCGGCCAATCCCAGAACCCGCGAAGCGAACAAACCCCTCAGCGTCACAAGCCGTCCGACCCAGGCAAGTTCTGGGATCGTTGAGGCCAGCGCCGTGAGTTCGGGCCAAAGCCGATCGCGGTTCTGATGCAGACGGACCGTCTCACGCAGGCGCTCTCGATTCTTGCGGTCGAGACCAAGGTAGCTGCTCTGGATCAACGGTTCGATGTGGCGAAGCGCACCCGTGGAGCAAAAGTGCAAGAACCCAAGCGTGAGGCGAGCGAATGCGTTTTCGAGCAGCGGTACGCGCATCGCCAGCCGGATCGGGACGCCCAAGCGCGCCGCAGCCACGCGCAACATCGGACCGTAGCTGTCCAACGAGCGAACCAGGATGCCTTGCTTGGACCAAGTCAGTCCCTGTCGCTCGCGCCGAACGATGTCTCTCAAAGCCCATTCGCACTCGGCCAAGGGATCGGCACTTGTCGCCAGCACGACCTCGCGCTCTTCGATGCCGACTGCAGTTCCGAACAAGCTGCGCGCAAAGGCAGGGCCGTCAGGCGCAGGCGCCTCCAGACCGAGTGCAGCAGCCAATCGTCGAGTCCCGAGGAACATGTCTGGGTTGGTGGGATGGCCCTCAGCGATCAATTCCACCTGGACGCCTTGGCCATCCAACCAGCGAAAGAACTCGACGTGGTGCGGCTCCGCTTCATGAGCCCCCAAAACCAAAACACGGTCGAAGGGTAGGTTCGCAGACGCCTCGCCTTCCAGCAGAGACCGGACGCGAATGCCGTTGGATTCCAGATTGAGAGGTCCGAGGATCTCGTCGACCGCGCGCATCACGTCGGCCACCGACGCAACACGCCGTTCCCAAGGTTGCTCCCGACAGCAATCCTCCAGTTCCTCCGGCTTCCACCCGTGAGCCCAGAGTTCGTCAATGGCCTCGGCCAGCGCCCGGTGGGTTCCCGCGAACTCCGACACGGGCCGAAACGCGCTGTCGGGGCTCAGGGAGCGTGCGACGCTTGCCACCGATTCGCGCAACAGGTTCATCGGAGTCTGCGCGGGTTGTCGGTCGCATGCCAGCGCCAGACAGTCGGAGACCAGCATGCCGAGCGACATGGTGTCGATGTCTTCGTCCTCGAACGCCGCCCGGATGAACGGCAGTCGCCCATCCCCTACGCCGGTGACCACTCCACCGCCGCCGCGCACAAACGCCTCCACCAGCGGCATCAGTCGAGACGCCCCGGGCAGTACGGTCTGAATCCTGATCACCTTGGGGGAGTGTATCATGCCACCGTGCCCGGCAAGGTTTGGACCCGAAAACGCCAATGGATGGGCAACGTGGTGCCGGCGCTGGTGTTCGTGCCCGGCTTCCTGGCCGGCTTGGTCCTGATCCTCACGTCTGGTGACCCGTTGGGCCTAGGTCTGTGGCTCCTCGTCGGCTCGTTCGCGCTTGGCTGGCTCACGGTCAATGCCTTTGGCTTGTTCGCAAACCAGGCTATGCGTGCGGAGCTATCGGCCCGCTTGGGTCTGACGGCTTCGGGCGGCGAGTTCGTCGGGTTCGCCCGACCCACCTATCGCAGCGGACTCGACCCGCACGAGGATGTTGGCTTTCTGGTGTTGGGCGAAGAGGGTCTTCGGTTCACCGGCGACACTCTGACCGTGGACTTACCCTGGGACGCCGTCGAACGGATCAGACTACGTCCCAACATCCATACGCTGCTCGGGTTGGGTGGTTGGATCTCGATCGAGGGGCACTTGGATGGCGCGCCCGTGCGGATGCTCGTGGAACCGCGCAACCACAACACCTTGTGGGCCAACGCCCGCGAGCGCCGAGATCTCTCGAAGCGCATCGCTGCAAAAAAGTTTAGCGACAAAACCTGAAGGACTTTCCGATTCTGTCACGAAACAGTCACCAGCAGAGCTGACCTGTCGAGAGAACGAATCGCATGAGCCAATCCACTCTAGCCCTGGCACGATCCTACGCACAACAACAACTCAAGCTTGCGGTAGAATTCGCCGACATTGTACAGGCCCGTGCCTGGCTTGGCATGTGGGAGATTCTGGAAGGCACGACGACCCCGGAGCCTCCCGCAGTCCCGGAACTCGTCGTCGAAGCAGCCGAACCTGTCCCGGTCATGCCGCTCGAGGTCGTCGAGCCAACCGTGGCACTGGCTGTCGCGTTTCCCCCTCCCGAGATTCCAGCGACCGTGGTTGTCCCTGATCCGGATCCAGTCGCCGAGGTCCCGCCTACTCCCGAGCCAACCAAGCCTCAACCAGAATCGGCCGCCCAGGTTCCCAAGGTCGAGCCTTCGGCTGTCCCCAAGCCGAAGGAACCCTCTCAGCTTCCGCTGGTCAAGGAGGCGTTGCGTGCTTGGTGCGAGCGGGTCAGAGAGGTATTGGACGACAAGCACGCCCGAACGCCCGACTGGATCTGCCGGGTCAAGTCGCTCATGTGCCAAGGCAACGCGCTGTACGGCAAGGCAAGCCCGTATGCACTCGATGGCGTTTTGAAGGACGAACTGGGGCGGCTGGCCGAGGAGACACCGGGCAACTTCATCGCTGCTCGGCGCCCGAAGAAGTTCAGCGACACGGATTGGAAGGAACTCGCTGAGGCCTTTGCGGGCATGGAGTTCGCCGAACGAGCCGTGGCCTTTGTCGAAGGCGACCCGCCCATCAGCGCCGATGAACGCAAGGCCCTCTTGATCCACGCTGCCGCCGCGCAAAGCATGGTGTATCGTTGGTTCGCCCACCGGACGGTCACTTGCGACAAGCAGGCACAAGACCTCAAGAGCCGCATCGAGAAGCTCCAAGCAGACAAGTTCTACATCCCTTGGTGGAACCTCCAAGAGACCTCGGACGACAAGGTCCACGAGTCGGCCAAGGGCCTTCAGAAGCTGCTTCAGACGCTCGAGCACAAGGTCAAGGACCATCGAGTCAAGCATGACAAGACGGCCCAGTGCAAGGAGGCGCTTGAACGTGTGGCCGCCATGTTCCAATCCGACAACCTCTCGCCCGATTCGTTTGCCAACGACCTGTGCAAGGCCGTGGACGGAGCGCTGGGGGCAGGGGTGCCACCGAGCAACAAGGAGCTCCGCAATCAGCTTGAGGGCTACCTGAGCTTCTTGGAAGGACTTCAACACGCCCAAGGCAAGAAGCTGCGCGAACACCTGCAGAAAGACGCGGACCTCCGAATCGCCAAGCACCAAGTCCTCGCCGAAGACGACCCCGAAAGCGAGGATGGGGACGAGATGCTGAAGGAGGTCGTCAGCCTGGTCGAGGGCAAGCGGATGCTCTTCGTCGGCGGCAACAAAGGTCAGACCTACCGCATCCCCGAGTACAAGAAACGCCTCAAGCTGGCCGACTTCCAATGGCCCGACATGGAGCCGGACGGCAAGCCCGCCACGGTCCGCCCTCTGCTTGAAAAGCAAGACATCGTGGTGTATGTCATCCGGTTCTCCCGGCACTCGTACAAATCCCTCCTTGACGAGGCCAAGGAACTGGGCAAGGCGACCGTCACGTTGCCTCGCGGGCTGGGCTTCAACACGTTGGTGCGCGAGTTGCACGCCCAACTACCGCGACCCGCGAACGGAGCGTAGTATCCTCGGAGCCATGCCCGTGCCTCTGGACACCATCCGCGACGCGTTCCCAGCCCTCGAATCCGGGTTTGCCTTCCTTGAGAACGCGGGCGGGTCCCAGGTGCCCCGTTCTGTGATCGAGGCCATGGGCCGGTTCATGACGGAGAGCTACGTCCAAACCGGCGCGGGCTACCCACACTCCGACCGTGCCACGGCGATCCAACAGCAAGCACGACTGTTCGTCGGGACGCTTGTCGGCGCCGGCGACAGCGACGCCGTCGTCATGGGCCAGTCCAGCACGCTGCTCCTGAACCGCCTGGCCGCGTCCATCGGCGATGCACTCGGCATCGGCGCAGACGACGAGGTGGTCGTCAGCACGGCCAACCACGAGTCGCACGTTGGTCCATGGGCCCGCTGGGAGAAGCGCGGCGCAACCATTCGATGGTGGCGAGGCGACCCAGTCACCGGCGTCCCAACCTTGGCGGGATTGCTCCCCCTGCTTGGCGAGGCCACCAGAGTCGTCGCGTTTTCGTGGACGTCCAATCTGTTGGGCGACATCCAGCCCGTGGCGGAGATCGTAAGATCGGTCCGTGCCAAGGCGCCCAACGCGCGGGTCATCGTGGATGCCGTCGCCTATGCTCCCCATCGCCGCATCGCGTTCGCCGAGTGCGGTGCCGATGCGTTGGTGTTCAGCGCCTACAAGGTCTACGGGCCGCATCAGGCGTATCTCGTCGTTCGCGGGGACCTCGCCGCCACCTTGCAGGGCGAGAATCACTTCTTTTTGCCCGACCGGCTTCCCTACGCGTTCGAACTGGGCTGCCAATCCTACGAGGCGTGTGCGGGGGTGGTGGCCCTGGGCGAGTACTGCTCGGCCACGTTCGGCGGTGTTGCCGAGGCGTTCGACTCGTTCGCCGCCTGCGAAGAGCCATTGCAGAGGATGTTGGTGGACTACCTGCGCTCCAAGTCCGATGTGCGGGTGGTGGGGCCCGCAACCGGCGACCCGGCTACGCGCGTCGCGACGATCAGCTTCGTCCACGCCAGCCGCCCCAGCGCCGAGATCGCGGCAAGGGCGCACCAAGCGGGCATCGGCATCCGGAACGGGCACATGTACGCCTACCGCTTGTGCGAAGAACTCGGCATCCGCACCGACGACGGCGTGGTGCGCGTGAGCGCCGTCCACTACAACTCGCCGGAGGAGATCGAGCGCCTCATCGAATCGCTCGACCCCATCCTGTGACGCCCGCTACTCGCCCGCCGAGCCGAAGTTCGCGCGAAGGCTGACGAAGTCCAACGCGTTCACTTGACCGTTGCCGTCGCAATCCGCCATCGGGTTCCAGTTCGGATCCCCTGGCGAAGAGCCGAAAGCGATCCTCAGCACCATGAAGTCCAACACGTTGACCACGTTGTCACCGTTGGCGTCTCCGTTTTGGCAGTTGAAAAACAGCTCGACGTTTCGGTCGCGGATCTCCACGCTCGCGTTCTTGGCGCTCAGCCAGTGCGAAGCCTTCACGGCAACATCGAACGTACCCTGGAGCGACGTGCTGAACGAGAACCGGCCGTTGGGATCCAGCGTCACGGGCACGGTTTGCAGCACGGTCGTGGTCCCTGGTTGGCGGATCCAAGCCGTCGCAGTCAGACCGCCCACCACGCCGATGTAGTCGTAGAGCGCCAACGTGCCCTTGATCTGTGGTCCGGGGTTCACCGTGATTCGGCGCGTGACCGCTCGGTTGTAGTCGGCGGTGATGTCGCAGTTTGCTTCCGAGGACACGGGGTTGGTGGTGAACGTGAACGTATGGAAGAACTGCCCTTCGGGCACCGTCACATTGGCCGGAATGTTCACTGCCGAGTTCGAAGCAGTGAGCGCTACCAGGGCTCCGCCAGAGGGTGCGGCCAACGTCAGTTCGACCGTCGCCGTTCGCGTGTCGCCACCCAATCCGACACGTGGGAAGACCGTGAAGTCCGCCACCTTGGAGAACACGTCCGGTCCGATGGTCAGGCGCGCTTTGCGGACGATTCCATTCCGCGACGCGGTCACGATGAGGTTGTTGTCGGTCGCCGTCGGGAAAGTGGTGACCGCAAACGTCGCGGAGGACGCCCCATTGGGCACCGTCACGGAATTCGGTACGGTCCCAAAAGACGTGTTGCTTGTTTCCAACTGGATCGCGATCCCTCCAGCCGGGGCGGGGCCATCGATGGTTACAGTTCCGGTGCTCGGGTTCCCGCCCACGACGCCCACGGGGTTGAGCGTCAGACTCACCAGGTCGCGGTCCCCTGCGCCTCGAACGTAGATGGTGACCAGCACGGGTGCCGAGTGGAACGCCCCGTCGTAGGCCTCGTAGCGGAACGTGTCCGTCCCGGTGAAGCCCGCTGCTGGTGTGTAAACGAGTTCATCGGCACCCTCGGTCAACCAGTCTCCGATGGACCGGTTCAGCGCGCCATGGGTTGGCGTGGTCAGCAAGCGGCCCTTCGGCGCCCGGCCCGAAAGAAACTCGTCGTTGGAGAATATGCCATTGGACTCCAGCGCAAGCTGGATCGGTGTTTCGAACGGTGTCGAGTAAGTATCGGGTTCGACCGTGGGTGGCGTGGGGTCAGGAGCCGAACGGAAGATGTTGGTCCGGAACGTGTTCGGCAGTCGAAACTCACCCGTGTAGAGGTTCATCATCCGGTTCGTGCTCGTCCAGTACCACATCAACCCGTCGGAACTGATCCGCGGTGCGGCAGCCGGGAACTTGAACCTTCCTTCGATCAGGTGGACCGGCGGCATCAGGTCGTACCAACTGGCGGCGTAAACGCTGTTGGTCGGACGGTGGCGCGCAAACGCGTAGGTCTGCCAGTCGCCGGCGGGAACTGCCGTAAACAGCACCCACTCGCCATCCAGTGAGACATCGGCCTCTGTCGAAGGCATGGGCACACCGTTCCAATCGAGCGAGATGCACTCGATGGCTCCGGTGCTCAAGTTCTTGATGTATGTGTACGACTCGGTCCCCGTTGGGTTCACACCCGGAACGAGGTTGCTGGCCAAACTGCTGAACACCACGTACTTGCCGTCCGGACTCAGCCTGGGACTTCCGCAGAACCCGTCCGCATTGAAGCCCAAGGCGTTCGTGCTGACGATCGAGATAGCCCCGGTCCGCATGTTCTTCAGGTAGATCAGCGTTTGGCCAGACGGGTTCGTGCCCAAGTCGGTCGCGTTGCTGACGAACACGACCAACTCGCCCGTGGCGTCCATCCGCGGGGTCATGACGAAGGCATCGGAATCGCTCTGGCCACCGATACCGGTCGTGTTCACCCGCTGCATTCGGCGGTACACACGGTCGTAGCGGAACACGTCGGGGTCGTCGTTGGTGTCGCTGGCCACGTAGTTTGTCGCCTGGCTGACAAAGGTCACGTAGCGGCCAGAGCCGTCGATGTCTGCGTCGAACAGCCAGCCGTCGGGGTCCTGTCCATCCGCTCTGGGCAACCGCTCCATGCGTGGCATCCAAGTGGGCGAGTCCAAACGGATGTCGCCGAGCCCGGTCGGTTGGATGTAGGCCGGCCACTCGTCGTAGCGACGACCAATCCAGATCTCTGGGACATTGGTCGACTTCGCACCCATGCGGTCCATCGCCGGGTCGCCCGAGACGACGATGTACCAGAGGCCGTTCCCGCTGATCTGGGGCGAGAGGATGGTGCCGCGCGTCAGGACGGTGTGTGGGAAGTTCTCGGTCGCCCGGTAGCCGATCCAGTTGAGGTGCCCGTTGCGCGGCGGCGACCCGACCCGCAGGTCGGCCAAATAGCTGTGCGCCTCTGTGGGCAGGAAGTCGATCGTCGCCAGGCGGTCCTGAGCCCAACTGTCATAGACCACGGTGTTCCCGGAGTACGAAATGTCGTAAAGCCCGATTCCCTGCGTGGAGTGGGTGGGCGAAGCCGAGGGTGGTGAGCGAAAGGCGATGTCGCTCACGTCGTTGAGGTAGGTCGGAATGATCTGGGCAACAGCGGCTGCTGCGGCCAGGCTCCAGAGAGCGAGGGACGTTGCGTGGCGAGTTGAGATCATCGGTGCACCGTGAATGGTCGCAATGTGCACGCCCCCCGTATAGAAACCGTTACAATAGCGTCAAAGAATCGTGAATTCAGGCGTACGTTGAGCGCAATCCCACTGAACCGCCCCAAAATCCAGACCTTCGGAGGTTTGCGGATTCTTGGTTGCGAGCGAATGGTCTCCCAGTTCAGCCAGCGCCGTTCCGCGTTGTTGCTCGCTCGACTTGCCTTGGCGAGAGGCCGCACCGTCTCCCGCGAGGTTCTTGCCGAACTGCTCTGGCCGGGTGAAGGCACGGACCGCACCTTGCAACGACTTCGTCAGGCGCTCGTCGGATTGCGGGATGCAATGAACCGTGCCGAACCAGGGCTCGCCATAGCGATTCGAAGCGAACGACTCACTCTGGCTCTCGATCTCGGTGCCGTCGACCTCGACCTCGTGCTGTTCGAACACGACCTGCGGCACGCGCAGGCAACCCAAGACTCGGAGGCCTACAAAGCAGCTCTGGCTCATGCCGAGGGCGAGTTGCTTGAGGACTACCACACCGATTGGATCGACGCCGAGCGGCGCATCATGCGGACCCAAATCCGGGACGCGGCTCTCGAACTGGCCAGCCTGCTGAACGTCGGTCAAGACCCCAACGCAATCCGCTTGCTGCAGTTGCTTCTCCACCGCGATCCGTTGGACGAGCGACTGATGTCGGCGCTGCTCGTCTGTGCGAAGGGTAGCGGTTTGGAGTCCGACGTCATGAGGACCTACGCCGAGTTCGAGCGCCAGATCCAGCGACAACTGGGCATCGCGCCCTCCGTGTCTCTCCGAAACCTTGCCGAAAGCGTCCGACGTGCGCAGAACACGACGAGGATCGAGGTGCCCGTTCACCGGGTCTCTCACGAAGAGTTGCCCATCGCAGACTGGGCCCTGATTCCCGGGACGTTCACTCGCGAGACGGCCGCAGTCGCGTGCAACCGCATCGACGCCTTTGCGCTTCTGGCCCGAGCGGTCGAACTCGGTTGGATCGAAGTCGCGACTGCAGATCCGACGCCCAGATACCGGGTGAAGCTGGCGCCGCAAGGCAGAGAGACCGATCGAGACACCAAGGGCCGTCTGGTCGCCCACACCATACGGCTGCTTGAGGAGGCGAATCACCCGGGGCTGCGGGGGCTGCGCGGAATCTGGGGCGAACGCTTGGCCGAGGAGACCCCGCTGATCGTCGCCGCATTCCAATGGTCCAAAGAAAGTGGGGACCATGAACTGGCCGCTCGAGTCGCGATGACTTCCCGGCGAGCGCTGGTGTACGCGGGCAAGCTCGGCGAAGCCAAGCAAATGGCCAATGAAGCGTTGCGGTCCGGAACGATCGAAGACTCCCTGCGGGCGGACTTGCTCATCCATCGGGCACGCCTCCATCTGAGCGGAGGCGAGTTGGAACAGTGCGCCGCCGACCTGCGCGAATCGCAGGTCCCAGGGACGTCGCTGTCTCCGGCGACCCGGGCCGCCTGGTGCTACGCCATGGCACTCTTGGCGCATGGCCGGGGGTTGAAGCGAGCTGAAGGGCGATTTGCCAGGGAGTCTGCCGAATGGTACGAAGAGGCAGGGATGCCGGTGGAAGGTTTGGATGCGCTGATGGTGCTGGGGCTGAATCTTCAGCATCGGGGCCGACTTGCCGAGGCGCGTGCCGCCTTCCGCGAGGCGTTCGCCCGAGCCGACGCACTCGGGGACGACTTGGGTGTGGGGATCGCGTTGCGTCATCAGGCTCATCTGGCAGCTGGAGAAGGTGAGTACGCGGAAGCGCAGCGGCTGTTGGAGGCCGCCTTGCGGGTCTGCACCCTCTCGGGCGACGCCCTCGGCGAAGCCTGGGCGAGAAGGAGCCTCGCAATCCGCGCCTCGCTCGACGACAACGCCGACGCGGCGCACGACCACATCCGCCATGCGCTGGTCTTGGTGCACCGTCACGGAGACACCTCGGGTCATGTCTCCTGCTTGGAGATCGATGCGCTGATCCACTGGCGCGCAGAAAGGCACCCCGAGGCCCTGCTGGGTTTGGCCAAAGCGGCCGAAGCGGCCCAGCAGGCGAACCTGGATCTCGCCCTTGGAGAGCTCGCTCTGTGGGCTGCTGCCGTGCTTGTCGAACTAGACGACTTGCCCAGCGCGGCTCGTGCCTTGGGGATTGGCAGACGACTCGGCGCACGAACTCTCCCACGCCACACCGGGTTCCATCGGCGCGGCGAAGCCGCCCTGCAGCGTTTGGAAGCGCTCTTGGACCGATCGGACGTGGCCTCGGAACTCGACAAGGGGGCGCAGGTACCGCGCCGACTGATTCCCGAGGAGATTCGGTCGCTCGGCGAGTGCCTGCACTAACCAGCCGCCACGGAGGGTGGGGCTACGCCTTGCATAGCACGCCGTCTACGACTTGAACAGCTTCTGTGCGAAGTCGGTCAGGTTGCGACGCCAGAGCATCCACACGTGGCCGCCGGAGGTCTCGGAGGTTTCGACCTTGACGCCCTTCTCGCGCAGCCAAGTGGCGAAGCCGCGCTGGAACCCGATCAGGCCGTCTTCCGTACCGCAGACCATCCAAAACGCCGAGAGCTTGTTCGCCGCGGCCACATCGAGCTTGGCGAACACGTCCTCGGGTTGGGTCGCGGGGAGGCCGCCCGAGCTGAACGCCCCGATCGCCGAAAACTTGTCCAGGTTCGTCAAGCCGACGAAGAGGCTTTCCGCCCCGCCCATCGAGAGGCCCGCGATGGCCCGATGCTCGCGCTTGTTCGAAACACGGTAGCTCTTCTCCACCGTGGGCAGCACTTCGGTCAGCAACGCTTCGCGGAACTTGTCGAAGTTTTGGCGGGTAAGGCTCCGGTCGCGGAAGGCCGCGCTGCCCGGGCGGGCGAAACCTTCGACGCCATAGCCCAACGGCATCACGACCACCATCGGCTTGACCTTGCCTTCGGCCAGCAGGTTGTCGAGGATCACGTGCGCACGCCCGATCTCGGTCCAGCCGTTGGCCATATCCGAGAATCCGTGGAGCAGGTACAGCACCGGCAAGCGGCTCCGGCTTTCTTCATACTTCGGCGGGGTGTAGACGAAGAACTCGCGACGGTCCCCGACCACGCCAGACTTGTAGAAGTGCCGATGCACCCGTCCGCGCGGCACGTCCCGCTCCTCCCAGAACCCATCGTTCGCCCCCGGCACGAGCACCATGTTGGACGGCCAGATGAGGTTCGGCTTCGTGACCGGGTTGAGCGGGTCCAACTGGGTCACGCCGTCCACCAGGAAGCTGTAGCCGTAGAGGTCGGGTTTCATCGGCTCAGTGGTGGCCGTCCACACGCCGCCGCTGCCCTTGGTCATGGCGATGGCCGACGCGCCTTCAACGTTCACCTCGACCTTCTGCGCATTGACGGCAACGTAGCGGAACGTGATGCGGCCCGAGGCATCCACCTCGTGGGAGCGCAGGGGTTGGGCTTCCGCAGTCACGACGAGGCAAGCCAACCCGACGACGAGCAAAGCGGTCCAGAGCGTCACGCCCCGAGTATACGGCTCAGTCTTCGGCGATGTAGTTCTCTCGGACCTTGTTGATCTCGGTTTGCATCGTCACGAGCTTGGCGAAGATGCCGTTCTCGCGCTTGAGCAACTCGTCGTGCGTGCCGATCTCGGCGACCTTGCCCTGATCCAGCACCACCAGGCGATCGGCGCTGCGCAGGGTGGACAACCGGTGCGCGATGGCGAACACCGTACGCCCTGCGATCAGGCGCTCCAGAGCCTCCTGGATCATGCGTTCGGTTTCGGTGTCCACGCTGGCCGTGGCTTCGTCGAGGATGAGGATGCGCGGGTTGTGGAGGATGGCGCGCGCGATGGCGATGCGCTGCCGCTCGCCTCCCGAAAGCCGTTGGCCCCGCTCGCCCACGTAGGCGTCGTACCCGTCCGGGAAGTTGACGATGAAATCGTGCGCGTTGGCGGCTTTGGCGGCGGCGATGACTTCTTCCAGGGTGGCATCGGGCCGACCGTACGCGATGTTCTGCCCGACGGTGCCCGGGAACAGGTAGGACTCCTGCATGACGACGCCCACCTGGCGGCGGAAGTCGTCCACCTTGATCTGCTTCAGGTCCACCCCATCCACGAGGATGCGCCCATCGGTCGGGTCGTAGAACCGCATGAGCAGGTTGATGAGCGTGGACTTCCCCGCTCCCGAATGGCCGACCAGGCCGATCATCTCGCCGGCGGCGACTTCCAGGCTGATGCCCTTGACGATCTCGCGCGACTTTTCGTAGCCAAAACGAACGTCCTCGAACGTGACGTTGCCCTCGATGCGCGGCATGGCGACGGCGTCGGGGCTGTCGGGCACGTCGAGCGGAGTATCCAGGACTTCGAACACGCGTTCTGCTGCGGTCAGGGATCGGCTCGTCCAGTCGATGATGCGCTGGAGCATCATCAGCGGATGGTTGAGCATCAGGGCGTAGCCGACGAAGGCCGTCAGGTCGCCGATGGTCGTTTCGCCGCGCAGGACGGCTTGGCCGCCCACCCACCAGATCATGACCGTGCTGAGGCCCATGGTGAACATGACCACGGGGAACAGGGTGGACCAGCTGACTTCGGCCTGGTAGCCCGTCTGCGCCACGTCGGTGATGCGCTTGTCGAACCGGGTGACCTCGCGGCTTTCGCCGTGGAACGCCTTGACCACGCGCATGCCTTGCAGGACGCCGTTCAGCGACCCGCTCAGGCGCGACCAGTTGTGCCAGAACCGGCTCCAAACCCGCTCCATCTTTTTGCGGAAGATGTGGACGGCGATGAGGATGAGCGGCATGGGCGCGAGCACCCAGATGGCCACCTTCCAATCCATGATGAGCATCACGATGGGGATGCCGATGAGCATCGCGCCTTGGTTGATCGTGATGGGAACACCGTCGATGAGGACGTCGTACAGCGCTCCGGTGTCGTTGGTCACGCGCGACATCAGCGAGCCCACCGAGCGCTTGTCGTAGAAGCCGAGCGACAGTTGTTGCAGTTTGCGGAAGAGCGCGCCCCGGATGTCGATGGCGATGTTGCGGCCGAGGAGGGCCACGTTGCGGCCGCGCGCCATCTGGATGAGCGACAGCACGAACCTGGACGCGACGAGGCCGCCGATGAGCCAGCCGAACATCCACACCTGTTCGCCGGTGAGCACGTCGTCCACGAGGAGCTTCGACAGATACGGCGGGATGAGTTCGACGACCGTGCCGGCCAGAATCAGGAAGGTGCCCCAGAGGAGCCTGATCTTGTAGGGTTTGGTGAACCCGAAGAGGCGAAGCAAGGTTTTGCCCCGGCTCACGCAGTGTTCGCAGACGTCGCTGTGTTGGGGCAACGGGCGGCTGCACTTGGGGCAGATGCGGCGCGTGTCCTCCAGGTCGGGCAACGGTTCTTTGGCGACGAGGGCCTCGACCCGCTTCTGCGTGTTGTTGATCGGGTTCTGCAGGGCCGTCGTGACGCGTAGAAGCTCGACCGAGGCGCTATTGTGGTCGGCGATGAGGGCGTACGCGTCGACCAGGTCTTCGATGCGAGGGTTCAGCAGTTCGGCGATGGGCCACTGGGCGACCAGCGACGTGCCCAAGGGCGTCTGGTCGTACCGATAGAGGTGCGTCTCGGTGGCGACCAGCAACGAACGCCCCAGCGAGCCAACGCTCGTGAGGTCGCCTTCCATCGTGAAGCGAACGGTTTCCGCTTCCGGGATACGGATGTCTGCGGGCAACAGATTCGGCACTAGGGTCCTCCTGCCGAAACAACGGTCGAGAGACGAAGAGAGTGAAGCGGCGCGGAGTGTTCCAGTCCACCTCGCCGCGAGCGGGTGCGCCTTTGCACACCGCCACCACCTGCGCATTCTACGCTACCAGAGACGATCCTGCCATACTCAAAGTCGTGGTCTCCGCATCCAATCTCGGCAAAAGGTACGGCCGCAGGTGGATTTACAGGGGGATCGACTTCAGCCTGGAAGCGGGCGAGATCTTGGTCGTGACGGGGGGGAACGGCGTGGGCAAATCCACGTTGCTCAAGACTCTCGTCGGGCTCATTCCGGCCACCGAAGGCAAGGTCACCCTTCCCGTTCGAGACGAACGCGTTTCGCTGGGCTACGCGAGCGTCGAACAGAATTGCTACGTTCATCTCACAGGCCGCGAACACCTGAGCCTTTTTGCCCAGATGCGCGGGTGCGACGCCGATGTGGACGCGTTGCTCGAAGAGGTCGGGTTGACCCGTGCGGGCGACCAACTCGTGCAGGAGTATTCGACGGGGATGCGGGGGCGGCTTCGGCTGGCGCTGGCCCGGATCCATCAGCCGCAGGTTCTGGTTCTCGACGAGCCGAGCGCGGGTCTGGACGGTCCGGGCGTGGAACTCGTGCGCGAGATGGCGGTGAAGCAGCGGGAACGTGGCGTCGCCATTCTTGCCACGAACGACCCGCGCGACGTCGAACTCGCCAACGTCCGCCTCGACCTGGGAGGGACGCCTCGATGAATCCGTGGCTGGCCGAGATCAAGGCCGTGTTCCTCAAGGAGTGGGCCGTCGAGCGCCGGGCGAAATCGGGCTGGACGACTTCCGGGGCGTTTTCTTTCGTGGCCGTCATCGCTGTCGCTTTGGCCGCCTACGGGCTCAAACTGGGCGAGGGGCTGGCCGCCGGGATGCTGTGGGTGATCTTGCTGTTCGCTTCGGTCGTGGCGCTGCCGAGGTGCTTCATCAGCGAGGAGGAGCAAGGGACGTCGAGCCTGCTGCGGCTCGCCGCGCGGCCGCACGCCGTGTTCTGGGGGAAAGCGGCGTTCAACCTGATCCAGATCGCGATTCTGGGCACGATGATCACGTTGGTGTACACGGCCATGGTGGGCGTGACGATCGTTCACGGGTGGGTGCTGCTCGGCACGTTGCTGGGCGGGTACGTGGCGCTGTCGGGAACGGTTTCGGTGTGCGGGGCGCTCGTCGCCCAGGCGAGCCAACGAGAGTCGCTGGCGGGTGTGTTGGCGTTGCCGATGCTCATGCCGGTGGCGGCGCTCGGGGTCGGCGGACTGCGCTACGCGTTCGGATTGGGGACGGATCAGGCAGGTTTGACCGCCATGGGAGGGCTGTTGGCCTACGGGATTCTTCAGACCATGGCCGGTCCGTGGCTCTATGCGGCGACGCACCGGTTGCACACCGACGAGCAGGGGTAGACTCGGATCGTTCATGGTCTGGCGCGCTCTCCTCGCCCTCTACGTGGCCGTCGCGACGTTCGGAGCGTTCTGGGCCCCGGATGCCAAGGGATTCCAATCACCTGCTTTGGCGCGGATCATCTTCATCCACCTTCCCTGCGCGTTCCTGACCGCCGGGCTCATCTTTGTGGGCTCGTACTATGCGGTGCGGTTCCTAAGGGGTGGCGACCCCGAGTTCGAGGCGAAGTCGGTCGCGTGCAACGAGTTGGGATTCCTGTTCGCTTGCTTGACCATGGCGACGGGCATTCTGTTCAGCCAGGTTCAGTGGGGCACGTGGTGGCAGTGGGACCCCCGACAGACGTCGTTTTTGATCCTGCTGCTGCTGTATCTTGCCTACTTCGCGTTGCGCGGCGGGTATGCGGATTCGGAGCGTCGGGCGACGTTTTCTTCGGCCTACTCGGCGGCGCTTTCGCTGCCGGCCGTCTTTTTGATTTTCATCTTTCCTCGCCTCCCGCACATCGCTCAGGCTTCGTTCCACCCGAGCCAGACGATCCAGCGGGCGGAGTTCGACACGGCCTATTGGTCGGTCGTCTTGGCCAACTTCGTCGGCCTGTTTTTCGTGATGATGTGGACCCTGCGCCTGAAGTTGCGCGCAAGCGCGCTCGAACGCGCCATTGACCAAGCCTATGGAAACGATCAAGCTCCTGGCGGCGATTCCGCCGCTCCTCGTGTGGTTCGTGCTGTTCGCCTACCTAAACAAGGTGGATAAGCGCGTCCAGTCGCTGGAGAAGGACGTCGAGACGCTTCGGCGACCCTGACGGGTCTCGGCGGGTGTCCCTCTTGGCGAGCCGGTAAAATGGACGCCGCCCAGAACCATGTTGGACAAGCTCGCCGAGATCGTCAAACGCTTCGAATCGATCGAGGCGCAACTTCAAGACCCGGCGTATTCCACCAACCCGACCGAGCTTCAGCGTCTGGGACGGGCCCGCGCCGAACTGCTTCCCTACGTCGAGGCTGCGCGCAAGCACGCCGAACTCGCCGAAAGGGCCAAACAGGCTGAGGAGTTGCTCTCCGACCCCGAGATGCGCGAGATGGCGCAGGCCGAACTCGACGAGGTGCGCCCGCGCATCGAGGCCACCGAGCAGGAGATCAAGCTCTTGCTGGTCCCCAAGGACCCCAACGACGACAAGCCCGTCGTGGTCGAGGTTCGGTCGGCTGCCGGGGGCGACGAGGCTGCCCTGTTCGCGAACGAGCTGTTCCGCATGTACGTTCGATACTGCGAGCGAATGAAGTGGCCCTACGAAGTGGTCGAACACGAAGAGAGCGGCATCGGCGGCGCCGACCGCGTCGTGTTCCAGATCAAGCAGCACGGGGCGTACAGCAAGCTCAAGCACGAGAGCGGCGTCCATCGCGTGCAGCGGGTCCCGGCCACCGAGAGCGGAGGCCGTATCCACACGTCCACGGCAACGGTCGCCGTTTTGCCCGAAGCCGATGAAGTGGACGTCGAGATCAAGGCCGACGACCTCGAGTTCTCCACGTTCCGCTCCTCGTCCGCCGGTGGCCAACACATGCAGAAGAACGAAACGGCGATCCGCATCGTGCACAAGCCGACGGGGATCGCGGTGACGTGCCAAGACGAGCGGAGCCAACAGCAGAACCGGTTGAAGGCCCTTGCCGTGCTGCGGGCCAAGCTGTATCAGATGGAGCAGGAGCGGCTCGACCGGGAGCGCGCGGCCGAGCGCAAGGGCCAAATCGGGAGCGGGGATCGAAGTGAGAAGATCCGTACGTACAACTTCCCGCAGAGCCGCATCACGGACCACCGCATCGGGTTCTCGATGCACAACATGGTGACGTTCATGGACGGCGACATCGACGAGATGCTCACCGCGTTGCACCAGGAAGAACAGGCGCGACGCCTCGCGGCTGCCGAAGCGAGCGACTAACCGGGCCGAACTTCGACGTAACCGGACGGGCGCGGCATTTCGAAGTCCTTGGCCGTGTTGTTCGCCTTGAACTGGACGGTCGTCGCTTCACCCACGACGTTGAGCGTCTTGCCACCGTCCCGCTGGCCTCGGACCTCGAACTTGCGCAGCACCCAGCGGTCTGGGAAGAACCACTGCTTCACCTCGATGAACCGGTTGGTGCCGGGGACATCGGCTCGAGCCGTGACGAGCCGTGCGTCGCTGCCGTTAAGTTTGACGACGGAGTCGCTCGTGATCTTCAGGGGCGGGTTGCAGTCGAACCGGACGCCGTAGCCGTTGTTGAACTTCATGTCGAACTGCGGCTCCTTGTCCGGGTACTGGGCGGGTCGGTACGGATCGTTGAACCACTGATGGGGGATCTTGGTGGTCGAGAACTGCTTCTGGACGTGCGACACGACCCACTGGTTCGCGCCGTCGTAGCCGCCTTCGACCACCTTGGTGCCGTTGATCGTGACGCCGACACGGAGCTTGGACTTCGCGATGCGTTGCTCGATGCCCAGGGTTTGCGCAGGCTCGTTGGCGTCCTTGACCGTGATGGTCATTTGATCTCGAAAGTCGGCCAGCAAACGGTACGCCGCGTGCTTGTTCTTCTCGATGTCCGCAAACGAGGGGCTGCCCGCCTGAACGGCGACCGCAATGGCGACCAAGAGGTTCATCTCCCTAAGGATACGCCACCGAGGGCCCCAAACGTCCCCCACGTGTTGGCGGGGGTCGGTTAGACTGCTCCCCAACATGAGCGATGCAACTCCGCCCTCCGATGACCCGCAGGCGCCCAAGACCGAATCGTTCTCGGTGAGCGGCGACAAGCTCATGGACGAGATCAAGCGGCTGGTCAAGGAAGGCAACGCCCGCAAGATCACCGTGAAGAACGATGCCGGCAAGACCCTTTTGGAGATTCCGCTCTCGATGGGCCTCGTGGGTGTCGTGCTGTTGCCGTTCTATGCCGCGATCGGGGCCGTTGCGGCTCTGGCTACCCGCTGCACCATCGTCGTCGAGCGCCGCGAGACGTCCGAGTAGGCCCTTCCAGCCATAATCCGGGTGGCTGAATGATCCCCATCCAAGCGGGTCGAAGGACCACCACGACGGCAACGGTCACGTTGACGCTCATCGTGCTCAACACGGTGATCTTCTTCTGGGATCGCCTGGGCGCGATCGCGGGGCCCAGCCGTGTGTTCGCCGACCTGGCCATGCGTCCGGTGGAGGTGGTCATGGCGCTCCAAGGAGCGGGCGACAAGTTCGCAATGGCGACCGTGCTGACCTCGATGTTTCTGCACGGAGGGTTTGCCCACCTGCTGTTCAACATGATCTTCCTCGGGACGTTCGGACAGGCTGTCGAATCCGCGTTCGGCCCTCCCCGATTCGCGCTTTACTACCTCTTCTGGGGCGTGTGCGCCGCAGCCGCCCACGTGTTCGTGCTGCCGGGTTCGGACATCCCCATGATCGGGGCTTCGGGAGCGATCGGCGGCGTGTTGGGCGTGTACCTGCTGCTCTATCCCGCCAGCAAGGTGCAGATCGTGCTGTTGCCCTTTCCGTTGCCGTTCAGCGTGAGGGCGTGGATCATGCTCGGAGCGTGGTTCTTGTGGCAGGTTTTCGTGCGTCAGGAGGGTGTGGCGAACTGGGCGCATGTCGGCGGCTTCCTTGCGGGCATGCTCACCGTCTTGATCATGGGCGGCCCCAAAGCGATGCTCAAGCACGATACTACGCAGGAGGACCATGACCTCGACGACTGACCCTTCGAAGACCGGAGCGCCTTGGTGGGTGTGGGCCAGCCTTTTGCTCACCGTCGTGGTCTCGGGCTACTCGCTTTCCATCCGCTACCGGGCCGAGCAGGCGAACCGGGCCGTCATGATCGCCGTCGAGCACGACACGGTGCGCGACTTCGCCGCTGCCCAGGGGGTCGGCTACGACGAGGCCTTGACCTCGCTCCACAGCCAGGGAGTCCGCGCGGTGGCGATTGCCGAGGAGCGGTTCGAGGACCTGCTCAAGCGCGGCGAAATCAGCATTGAGAACCGTTCGGTGATTCCTAACGACGAGAGCCAGCAAGGCCGACTCGAGCGGGCGCTCGAACGCCGGTTCCCGGGTTCTGGGAGCCTAGCGGTTGGGAGATTGAAATGGAGAAACCCGGCTCCCAAGGTAACGCTGTCCATGGAGACGATCCTCGCCACCCCGGTGGGGATCAACCCGGCGTTTGCCGCCAGCATCCAGAAGGCTGGGATGGAGATCATCGTCCGGCATGGCAACCTCGCCGGGGCGCCCGAACGCTACATCCATGAGACGCTCGCCGAATCGCGCGGGCTGGGCGCACGCTACTTCCTGCCCCTCGGCGAGCAGGTGCTGGGCCTGCGCAAGGGGCTCGAACCGCTGGCCGAGGCGCTCGAAGCCAACGACATGCTCTACTGCACGCCCGAATTCGGCAAGATCGCGGGCGACTCGATCGTCAGGACGGCCATCCCCGAGCGGACGGTCCGACTGCACGCCGCCCAAGTCGCCGAGGTGGACAAGTTGGCGTTCTCGGACTTGGTCGAGCGCTACAGCAAAGCGGGGCGGGAACGGAACATCCGGGTGTTGCTCGTGCGGCCCGGCAACTACGGCGGCAACCAACCGCTGACCGACCTGGGCGAACTCACGCGTGGAATCGGACGGGCGCTCATCAAGGAGGGCGCAGACCTCGGGCCGGCACGTCCCTTCGAGGCCCCCGTGGTGCCGCTCTGGGTGTTCGTCGGCATCGGGTTGGCCGCAGTGCCCACCTTGGTCTGGATCGCGGGGATCTTCTTGGCCGGGCGCGTTTGGATCGGGGTCTCCGTGCTGCTCGTGTTGCTGGCCTTGGGCTGCGCGACGAGCACGGGCCGGAGCCTGATGGCGCTGGCCTGTGCCACGGCTCTACCGCTCGGCGCCTTCCGCCTCGTGCTGCACCGACGCGACCCTTGGCCCGCGAGCTACGCGCTCATCGCCGCCGTGAGCTTGGTCGGTGGTCTGGTCGTGGCAGGGCTGCTGAACGGGTTGGAGTTCATGATCCAGGTAGACCAGTTCACCGGCGTGAAGGTGGCGCACTTCCTGCCCATCCTGCTCGTCGGCGGATGGCTGCTGGGCCGCGTGGTCCCGTGGTCCTCGCTCAAGGGTTCGCCCGTCACTTGGGGTGCGCTGGCTGGAACGCTCGTGGCGTTGGTGGCGCTGGCCCTGATGCAGGCGCGGACGGGCAACGACAATCCGGCAGCGGTCAGCGGCTTGGAACTCCGCCTGCGTTCGCTGCTCGAAGCCGTCTTGTTCACGCGCCCTCGAACGAAGGAGTTCCTCATCGGCTACCCCGCGCTGGTCGTCGGCCTCGCTCTGCTCGCCCAAGCAAAGGGTCGCCCCGACCTCGGCATCCGCCCGGGATGGACCGCTGGCGCATTGGTGCTTGGTTCGATCGGTGTGACGAGCCTGGTCAACACGATGTGTCACCTGCATACGCCGCTGGTCGTCGGGTTCGCGCGCATCGGGATCGGATGGCTGCTCGGCGGTATAATCGGTGCGCTTGTGTGGCTGCTCTTGCAGCCTGCACTGAGCCTCCGCAACAGGAAAACCTAAGTGCCCCACCTCACGCTCGCCGGATACTTCGGATGCGGAAACCTTGGCGATGAGGCCGTTCTACTCGGGTTCGTTCATGGGCTCGACGGGTTGGGTTTCGATGTCACCGTTCTGAGCGGCAACCCCGACGAAACGCATCGTCGCTACGGGTTGCAGGCCATCAACCGGCGCAACATGGGCGATTTCGCTCGCGTCGTGCAGACCACAGACGCACTGGTCTTCCCCGGCGGCAGCATCTTTCAAGACGCCACTTCCGTCAAGTCGGTTTACTACTACGCGGACCTCGTTGCCCGAGCCAAAAAGGCCGGCAAGAAAGTGCTCATGGTCGGACAAGGCGTGGGTCCCTTGAGCTCGTTCTTGGGCAAGCGCTGGGCGGCGTCTGCGTTCAATGCGTGCAGCGCCATCGCCGTGCGCGATCCGGATTCGATGGGCGTGCTGCGGGAGCTCAAGGTGACCGCGCCCGTGAAAGTCACCGCCGACAGCGCGTTCCTGATGCCGCCCGCCCGAGAGGATGCCGAACAGACCGACTTTCAGGTCGGGGGAATGAAATCCATCGGCATCTCGCCGCGGCCGCTCCCCGGCATGGACATGAAGTCTGCCGTCAAGGTGTTCGGCGATTTGGCGCGTGCCCTGATGGCCAACAACCTGATGCCCGTGTTCGTGGAGATGGACGCCGCGATGGACGGGCCGATGATCCAGGAGATTTCCAAGGCGCAGGGTGGCAAGGTCCCCGAGATCCGCAAGGTCACTTCGCCGCTCGAGATGCAGCAGAGGCTCTCGCGGATGGAGGCCGTTATCGCTGTGCGGCTTCATGCCGGGATCATCGCGGCGAAGGCCGACGTCCCGCCGTTCATGGTGTCCTACGACCCGAAGGTGGCCGCTTTTGCCAAGATGCTCGGATTGCCGAGCGTGCCGAGCGTCCAAGGCTTGACCGGAAACCGGCTGTACGATTCGTTCGCCGAGTTCTACAAGAATCGTACGCGGTATTCCGGGCTCATCGCCACGCGGATGCCCGAACTGATACGCTCCGCCCAGGAAAACGTCCATCTTGTCGTGGAAGCCTTGGGTGGTCGTCGTTAGCGTGTCTTGGGTCAAGCGTTCCGTCGCATTCCTGGTGGTCTTCGCGCCGCTTCCGGTGCATGCCGGTTGGCTGGAGCAGGCCTTTGTCGCTTGGACTCGGGCCAAGGTCATCGATCGCATCTCGGTGAGCGGCACGCGCACCCTGGGCTTCCACTCGCACCGTGTGGACGGCGACCTCGAGGCGTTCAACTCGCTGAACTACAGCGGCATGGGCGCGAAGCGGTTCACCGACGTCGGCAATGTGAACATCGTCGGGCGCAAGGTGCTCGACGTCTTCAACTTCAACATCCAGCTCACGGACAGCCGGTTTCGCGATCCGCAGGCGCGGACGTTCAGCTTGGATTACCAGCGCGGCCCGCTGGAGTTCAGCGCAGGCGACATCCGCGGGAGGCTCACCAACTCGAACCGACTCATCCCGTTCGCCAAGACGCTCCAGGGTGTGATGGCCGGTTACCGGAGTGGACGCCTGGACGTGCGAGCCGTGCGCTCCGAGGCCAAAGGAAGCCCGCGCACGGTTTCGGTCCAGGGCAACAACACGGCAGGACCCTATTACCTCCAGACAAGCCAGGTCGTGGCGGGCTCGGAGCAAGTCGAGGTGGACGGTGTGGCGCAGCGCCTGGGCGAGGACTACACGATCACCTACGAACTCGGGGCCATCACGTTCGTGGGCAAGGTCATCCCGCCGACCAGCAGCATCGTCGTGACGTTCGAGGCGTTCGGGTTCAACGCGCCGCGCGGCACCATCCAAGGCGCGGGCGCCACCTACGACCTCGGCAAGTTCGGGCGTTTCGGGGTGACGACCGTCGAGCAGAAGGCCAAGGGCTCGGGGGCGCTGAGCACGCGAACGGAGCTCTTCCAGGGCTTCGGCGCGCCTTCGACTCCCTACTTCCTCGAGTTCGAACCCATGCCCGGACGGCCCATCGCGATCCGACTCGACGGCGTGCTGCAGACCGAGAACGTGGACTACGCGTTCGACACGGGCAACCCGGCGGTCTTCTACTTCTCGCGATTCGTCGCGCCGACGAGCACGATCGAAGTCGTGTACACGCCAAAGCCCACTGCCACCGTGGACGGCGACCGCGAGGTGGTCGGCTTGGATTACCGCTTGCCTGTGGGCGAGTTGGGGTTCGTGTCGTATAGCCAGGCGACCGGACGCTTGAAGAACCCCGTCAACCCGACCAGCGGCACCGCCCGGAGCCTGGACGCCAACCTGACCAGGGGCCCTTGGAAGTTCCGCGCCAACGCCCGCGACATCCCGGACGGCTACGTCAGCGTCGAGTCGCGCTCGTTCAACCGCAACGAGAAGGCCACCGACTTCGGGGTGGATTACGAGAGCGGCGGACTCACCTACGGCCTCTCGCACAGGAACGCCAGCGTGTTCGCGCGGCGGGTGGACAGCCAGGGCAACGTGCTCACGGACAGGGCCCGCGTGACCGAACTGCGCGCCTCGACCTCGTTCGCCAAGGACGAGAACAACTCGTGGAGGCTTGAGCACGTGCGGTCGGGCAGCAACCTGCGCGGTCAAGAGACGAAGATCGCGACCACCGAACTCAGCGGCACGAGGAACCACGGTCGCCTTCGCGCCACTTACGGCATAGGACACCAGGATGGGCGCGGCCCCGTTGCGGACGGCAATGCGACCAAGATCTCCACAGTCAGCATGGAGACGCTGCGGCTGAACCTTGCCTACCAACCCTCGGCGGACACCAGCCTGAGCGCCCGGACCAGTTTCTCGTTCATTCGAGCCGACGGCGAATCGGGGAAGGGCAACGACGTCACGCTTGCGGCCACGTACAACCCCGGCGAGCGGTTCAACGCGAACGCTTCTTACGGGATTTCGCGTTCGGGCGAGATCGCGACGCTTGGCCGGTTTCAGGGGGGCTCCGGGATCGGCTACGGGGGCAACGGGTTTTCGGGAGGCACGGAGTCGAACGCGTTCAACTTCGTCCCGGCCGACCTCACGTTCTGGAACGTCGCGGCACAGTACCGGCTCTCGCAACGCGCCGGCATCGAGGCGTTCGCCTACAACCGGTCGCACTCGGGCAGCGTCACTTCGAACACCGACAACACGACGTACGGGTTCGCGTTCGATTACGACCTCGGGAAACAAACGAACCTTTACGCCAGCTTCGACACGTCCAACACGTCCTTCTTCGGCACGGATCAGCGTTCGACCAACCAGACCTTGAACATGGTGCTGACGGGCGTTCCGCCGGGACGGTTGAGCTATCGCGCAGGCGTGAGCGTGTTGCTTTCCAGCAAGAGCACCCCGTTCGCCCAGGACGCCACGAGCTTCGATCTTGGGTTGATGTACCGGTTGTCGCCGCGCAGTCGCGCCCTGCTGAACGCCCAAGTCGGGCGGACGCGCAACTACCTGCCGCAAGACGACCGCATGCTCTCGGTTGGCTACCAGTACCAGATTTACCGGAACATCGCCCTCATCGGGTGGTATCGGTTCCGGGATCTGAAGAACCTCGATCCGTCGGTCAACTCGGGGGCGTACCGCTCGCGTGGCTTCGATCTGGAGCTCTCGTTCACGTTCCGCTAGCGGCCCCTCAAGCGGAAGCCGACGACCCAATCCGAAAGCGACGCCGCCCAGACCCAGCCGTCGCGGGCAGCGGGCGAGGCCAGCACATGACCCCGCGGCAACCGGTACTGGGCCGCCACTTTGCCCGTATCTTGCTCGATGAGCGAGAGCACCGAGGCCACCGAACCCACCGACACGTAGCCGTCCGAGACTGCCGGCGACGAATCGTAAACGACTAGGCCCAGGTTCGCGCACCAGACCTCCTTGCCGTCGGCGAGCCCGATGCATCGCGCCTCGCCGTTGTCGCCCAAGCACCCGATGTAGATGCGACCGTCGGCGATCCGGGGGCCCGAGTAGCCCACCTTGTCGCGGGGCGACGCGTACTCCCACAGGGTCTTGCCGGAGGCCGTGTCGAAGCAGTAGAGGATGTTGCCGTTGGCGGGGACCACGACGCGGCCATCCGCGACCGCAGGTCCGCCGATCGCGGGCGAGAAGGCGAACGTGCGTTCGCAACAGATGGAGCGCCACTCCAAGCGACCCGTCTCGGCGTCGAGGGCGTAGAGGTAGTTGTCCCAGGCTCCGAGGAAGAACCGGGTCCCATCGGTTGCCGCTGGGCTCTGGATGAACGACGTGTTGGTCTTGGGCAACGTGTACTGCCACCGGAGCGCGCCGGTCTTCTCGTCCAACCCATAGACCGATCCATCGCCCGAAGCGATCGCGCACACCCCCTTGGCGAACGCTGTCGAAGCGTACACGGGGCCCTGGGTCTGGACCTTCCACCGTGGCCTGCCGCTGGCGGCGTCGAAGGCGTAGACGAACCCATCGGCGCTTCCGACGACCAACAGGTCTCCCGAGAGTCGGGGCGAGGAGTGGCAGTAGGCGCCGGTCAAGGACGTCCACAGCGGCCGACCGGTCTCGGGGTCGAGCGCCTGAACGCTGCCATCCATCGCGGAGACGTAGAGCCGGCCGCCTTCGACGACCAAGTGGCTCATGACGCCGCCGCCGAGCTTGCGCCGCCACCGCTCCTGAAGCGGCGAATCGGGATCGGTGACCCGGACGGTGAACGCTTCGCTTCGCTCGGCATCATCGAGCAGCACGAGGGCGTTGTCGCCTGGCGGCAGGGCCTCGGTCGGGACAGAACCATTGGCGATGGACGACGGTGCCGCTCCGTTCCATGCAAAGCGGGTTGCCGCTGGGGGCGCGCTCACTGGACGACCCTTGGCGACAGCGACCGTGCCCAGAGCCCAGACTTCCCTTTTGGCTCTCTCGGGCTTCAGGCCAGGTTCGGCCAGGAGCGTGAGGACCTCGGGCTGTTCGGACGCGCGTCGGGAGAGGCGGAGCGTGTTCTTGGCCGCGTCAATCTCCACCCGCTGGTAGCTGCCCTGATACAGGCCCTTGTTCATGGTGCAGAGCACGCCGTTCCAATCCCAGAGCAGGTCTTTGTGGCCGTGCCCGGTGAGGACGAGCTTGACGTTGTAGGGTTCGATGACCTCCATCAACGCTTGCTCGTTGTCCACCATCGCTGGTTCGCGTCCGACCCAGTGGTGCGTCGCGAGGATCACGGGGACTTCCCGCCCCACCTTCTTGAGGTCGGCTTCGAGCCACCGGAGCATCGCCGATTCATAGTGGCCCCAGTGCGAGAGCGGGACCGTGCTGTCGAGCAGAGCGAAGTGGACGCCCTTGTGGTCGAACGACGAGAACGGCGGACCCACACGCTCCTGAAAGATCTTGAGCCCGAGCGGCGACCACCGAACGTCGTGGTTGCCGGGGATGTGGTGCGTGGCGAACGCGAACCCAGCCAGCATCTGGGCGTGCTGATCGTACTCGCCCGCCCAGCCATAGTCCACCACGTCGCCCCCGTTGATCGCGAGCGCAGGCGAGAACCGGCCCACGAGTTCGTCGAGCATCACGCGGCATTCCTTTCGGTTGCGTTCAAGGCTCACGTGCGAATCGCTGTAGTAGGCGAAGTCGAAGGATTCGAGTCCGTCGAACCGGGACCGCTTGAGGAAAACGCCTGGTCCGAGCGTGACGGCCGCTCCGGCGACGAGAACTTCGCGACGGGTGAGTTCGCGCATGACCCCAAAGTTAGCACACCGGCGCATTCTCGGGCGTATATCATCAGGAAGCATGATTCTCCTTGGCCTCGCGCTCGCCACTCTCGCCTACGGTTTCGCTCCAGGCGACACGCACACGTTCCGCATGGAAGACCGGTTCGAGGGCTATCTGCCGATCCTCGGCGGGAACGAGGGAGCGGTGGACATCCGCATGGACCTGAAGGTCGAGGGCGTGGCCGCGAAGGAATCGGAGCGACGACTGACTTGCGAGGTCGCGGACTTCGAATTGAAGTTCAACGACGTCAAGATGCCCCTTGAGTTGGAAGCCGTCGTGGATTTCTTCCCCAAGCATGCCGTGGACATCACTGGGCGTGGCAAGACCGTGAAGACCGAGGCCAAGAGCAGCGGGCTGCCGATCAAGTTGCCGGGGCTGGAGCAGGACCGGCTGGCCGACATCACATTCATCCCCTTGGAGTGGCCGGAGGGACCGCTCGCGCAAGACCAGACGTGGAAGTTCGAGCGCGACTTCGGCGGCGCGCCGATGCGGTACGAGGCGACGGTCAAGAAGCTCACCGATGATCAGGCCGTCATTGCGTTGGTGGTCTCGCAGTCGTTCTCCACACTGGAGGACGAGAACCGCAATGCCGTCAAGGAGCGCTCGGAGGCCGCCTCGACGGTGGACACCCAGATGCGCGGGACCGGCACGGCGACGTTCGACCGCAAGTTGGGCGTCTTCACACTGGTCGAGATGTCGAGCACAGCCACCAGCACCGTCCGCGCTCTGAGCGGCAAGGGCGATCCGGTCGAGCGAAAGCTGGCTCTGACGCACAAAGTGACGCGGGTGCCCGCATCGGCCGGTGGAAAAGAAGCCTTGCGTGGGGAAAACTAACGTGGACAATACGCATTTTTGCGAGAAGACTCAAAAAGTCCTTGGCATTTGGTAAAAGTCGTGATACGATGTTTGTGTAGCCGACGCGGCGGGATCGAGCCGCAGAGAGCGAAAGCAAACGTCCTCCCCGTATCCGGAGGAATCGGCGCAGTAGATGTCTCGAAAGCCGCTCTTGCAGCGGGGTTTGAGCTTCTGCAACACCGAAAGCAAGCCATCTTGCTGTTAGTCTGGTTAGGACTATCGCGGTAGGGCGCTGAGGCGGCAACGCCGAAGCAATGACTTGAGATCGGTTTCGACCGCAACGGGCCTTGTGCCCAGGTCGAAGATTGTGCGAGTGCGGACTCTTCGGAGTCGGCCAGGGCACGTGAGAGTTGCGCCGAAAGGCCTCTCTCTTGCGGGGCGTATCGTCCACCGGGCTTGTCTCGGCGCGATGCGCCCTCGCTTTTTGTCCCACACCTCCTCGCCGGGAACGGGAACTCCCGTTGCGCCGCCCAGCGTAACGACGCGAAACACGCGATGAAGAAGCACTCTTACCTTTCCACGCTGCTGCTGTTGGCGGCGGCCGCTCTCTCCTCGGCTCAGGCATCCAAGGACGACAAGGCCCAGGTCGTGGATGCTCTGGCCAAAGCGATGACCGAGCGGTACGTGCTCAAGGACAAGGGCGAGGCCGCAGCCCAGTTGCTCCGCGACCGGCTGAAGTTCGGCGCCTACGATGAGGCCGCGACGGGCGAGGCGTTCGCGTTGGCCCTGTCGCGGGATGTCAACAGCGTCTGCTCCGACGCCCACCTTCGCGTGCGCTTCAGCCCGACTCCTCTGCCCGCCCGAGCCCAAGCCGCCGAGCCCTCTGAGGCCGAGATCGCGGCGATGGCGAAGCAGATGCGGCAGGCCAACGCCGGGTTCGAAGAGGTCAAGCGGCTGCAAGGCAACGTGGGCTACATCCGTTTCAACATGTTCAGCGACCCTGCGATCGCCCGGCGTCCGGTCGAAGCGGCGATGGCCTTTGTCGCCGACACCGACGCGTTGATCTTCGACCTGCGCGGGAACGGTGGCGGGTCGCCCTCGACCGTCCGGATGATCTGCAGCTATCTGTTCGACAAGCCCACGCATGTGAACAGCCTGCTCATGCGCCGGGGCGACCAACTGGTGCAGAACGACTTCATCACCGAGCCCGTCAAGGAGCACGCGTACTTCGACAAGCCGATCTTCGTCGTCGTTGGCAAGCGCACCGGCTCAGGCGCCGAGGAGTTCGCGTACAACCTCCAGACCCAGAAGCGGACCACGCTGATCGGAGAGAGCACGTGGGGTGGCGCGAACCCTGGCGGCACGGTTCGGCTCGGCGACCACTATTCGGCGTTCATCCCCGTCGGTATGGCCAAGAACCCGATCACGGGCAAGAACTGGGAAGGCACGGGCGTCCTCCCCGAGGTCGAAGCCAAGCCCGAGGACGCCCTGACCGTCGCCCACCGCATGGCCGTCGAGAAGCTCAAGGAAGCCGCCCAGGGCTCCGACCGCGAGCGGCTGGAGCAGGTTCTGAAGGCGATCGCGGGCGGTTCGTAAGCGCGATGTATCATGAAGGGCGATGAGGCCCTTTCTGCGGTCCCTCGCCTGCAGTCTGGCGATGTTCGCGACTGCGTCGCTGTTCGCCTGGCACGGTTGCGACCAGTGCTCCATCGCGCGTAGCGAGCCGTTGCCCTTGGCCGCGTTGCTGCTGCCGCCCTCAGACCTTGATCCGACGTCCGACGTGATCCACTATCAACTCTCCATCGACCTCGACATTCCGGGTCGGCGGTTGGTGGGCCGTTGTGTGATCCACGGAAGGTCGAGAACGTCGCAACTGAACTCCATCGACATCCGCATCTCGAACGCGTTCACGGTGGTGGTGATCCAGAACGAGCGAACCGTGACCTACGAGCGGCTGGACGCTGCCACGATCCGGGTCCCGCTGGACCGCACCTACAAGAACGGCGAAGCGTTCGCGATCGAGGTCGCGTACCAGGGCGTGCCACCGCAAGGCGAGGGCTTCGGTTCGATCCTGTTCACCACCAAGGCGAACGGCATGCCGCATGTTTCGACGTTGAGCGAGCCTTGGTTCGCCTACACGTGGTGGCCCGCCAAGGACGTGAACACCGACAAAGCCACGATCGACCTGGAAATCGGCGTGCCGCCCGGCTTGTCGGTGGCGGCGAACGGCCTGCCTTCGGGCACCACGACGGCCCCGAACGGCCTGATCCGCCACCGGTTCGTCTCGCGCTACCGCATGGCGCCCTACCTGGTCGCTTTCAGCGTGGCCGACTACAACTCGTGGCGGACCAGCTACGAATCGCCGAACGGGACCATGCCGCTCGACTTCATGATCTACCCCGAGCACGACAACGCCGACCGGCGGGCGCTGTGGGAGCGGTCGCGCGACATGCTCGCCGCGTTCCGGCCCATCTTCGGCGAGTATCCGTTCCTGGGCGAAAAGTATGGGATCTATCAGTTCGGGTTTGGCGGAGGAATGGAGCACCAAACGATGTCGGGCCAAGGCGGTTGGGGCGAATCGCTGACCGCCCACGAGCTGGCCCACCAATGGTGGGGCGACTTGGTGACGTGCGAAACGTGGAGCGACATCTGGCTGAACGAGGGGTTCGCCACGTATTCCGAAGCCCTCTGGGCGGAGCGTCAGCCGGGAAGCAGCGGGTTGCCGGCACTCAAGTCGGCCATGCAATCCCGCCGGCCCGGCTCGGTGGATGGGACCGTGTACATCCCGAACCCAACCTCGGTGTCGCGTATCTTCAGCGGCAACTTCTCCTATCGCAAGGCAGGGTGGGTGCTGCACATGCTCCGCAAGGTGGTTGGAGACGCCACGTTCTTCGCCATCCTCGCAGAACATCGCGCGCGACACGCGTGGGGCACGGCCGCCACGGCGAACTTCATCGAAACGGCCGAGCAGGTCGCCGCCCGGGACCTCTCGTGGTTCTTCGATCCCTGGCTGTTCCAGCCCGGCGCGCCAAGCTACCGCTGGGGCAGCGAACTCAGGCGGATCGCAGACAAAGACTACTTGCTCGTCTCGCTGGAGCAGCGCCAGAACACGGCGTGGCCAACGTTCGCCATGCCGGTCGGCTTGCGCGGCACAGGTTTGGACACCACGCTCTGGAACTCGGCGCGGACGCAGCACTACGCGATCCCCGTGGCTGCCGATCCGGGTACTCCGACGCTAGACCCCGATGGGTGGGTGTTGAACACGGGCATCGAGCGCGTCGCGTATGCCGAGGGGCCCCCGGTGATCGTGGGCACGTCGCCCCGCCACTTCGACCTAAACGCGCGGGGAGTCCGGTCCATCGCCATCGACTTCACGACGGGCGTTGTCGCTCGCGCGGGCGACTTTGCGATCGTTGGCAGCCGAACGGGATCGGTCAAGTTCGGCGTTCATACGTCCATGAGCGGTCGTCGGGCGACGCTCAGCCTAGCCCGGCCTCTTCAACCGGACACGTATCGAGTCACGGTTCGCGACTCGTTGACCGGGTTGGCAACCGGTTGGAAGCTCGATGGCGAGAACCTGGGCGCGTGGCCCTCGGGCGACGGATTGCCAGGCGGTTCGGCCGAGTTCGTGTTCCTCGTGAAATCTTTACGCTAAATCGTTGATTCATTTGGCCGTAAGGTCGCTATACTGGTGAGTGGCGTGGTCAACGAGCCGCGCCGAGAGAGAGGATAGGTTCATATGAAGCATTACGCGAGGTTGCTCGCGCTTGGGCTCGGCCTGGGCGTTGGCGCAACGGGCTTTGCCCAAATCATTCCGCTTTACTCGGGTGCCCTCAACAGCACCCCCGACGCCCAAGGCTGGCTGTACCAAAACCTTCCCGCTGGGACGGCGGTCGTGACCCCTCCCGGCGGTTCAGGCTACACCACGCTGAACACGTCGGCGGCTTACCTCCCCTACGCGGGCTGGGCTGCCGTGACACCCTTCAACCTTGACCCGGCGGCCGGTTTCCGTGTGCGGTTCGACTTCAAGGTGCTCGCCGAGGACCATGGCGCTTCGACGGCCGACCACAGCAACCCGCCCGATGGCTTGGCCGACCGCGCGGGGCTCAGCTTCATCATCCTGGGCTCTGACAAGAAGGGCATCGAACTCGGCGTCTGGACCGATGAGATCTGGGGCCAGACGGACACGCCCATGTTTGAGCACCACCAGTCCCAGGAGCGCGGCTTTGTGGACACCACAGGCGTCGGCACAGGCATGGCGGGACTGAACCGTCTGGACGTGACCGTGATCGGCGGTAACTACTCGGTCCGGTTCAACGACAACCTGCTGTACTCCGCGGCCACCAAGGACTACACGCCGTTCGTCGGCGCTATCGACCCGTATGAGACGCCCAACTTCCTGTTCCTCGGAGACGACACGACGTCCGCCAGCGCGACGTTCCAGTTCTCCTATGCGGAAGTCGAGCTGGTGCCCGAGCCAGCGACCCTTGCCGCTCTCGGCATCGGCTTGGCCGCTCTGGCGCGCCGCCGCCGCCGCTGAGGGGACTCGCCACACATAGATACCCGGATTGACCCTGAGCAGGGCTTCCGGGTATCCTTTTATGTTCGTGCGCCGGTCGGCAATCGGCGCCGCATCAGGAACGCTCATGAAGTCTGGCACCCACCCCAAGAATTATCCGGTCCTGTTCGTCGATGGCGAGCACGAGTGGACGGGCATCTCCACCCACAAGACCGACGAGACGCGCGTCATCGACGGCGTGACGCACCACGTCATCCGCTTGGACATCAGCGCGTTCACCCACCCCTTCTACACGGGCCAGAAGCGCCTCGTGGACTCTGCCGGCCGCGTCGAGAAGTTCATGCGACGCTACGCCAAGCAGATGGGCGACGCCAACCGCAAGTAAGCGTCAGCGAACCCGTTCGTATTCGACGAGCACCAAGCCCCCGCGGTACGAGTCCACCGCGCGGGTATGGAACTCGCGCTTCGGCGTTCCCTGCTCGAACAACGGCACCCCTCCCCCCAGCACGATGGGGTGGATGCCCAAGTACATGCGGTCCACGGCGTCGACATCCATGAAGGCGCGGACTAGGGGCGCACCGCCGACCACCCAGGCGTCGCCTTCCAGCAAGGGTCGCTCCTCTTCCAGCCACCGCTCCACACCCTTGGTGTAGGCCTCCACCCGCTCGTCGGCAACCTCGAACGAGGGGTCGCGCGAGAAGACCAACGCATTCATCCCCTCGTACGGCCAGCCGAGGTCAAGGGCCGTTTCGTAGGTCCGCCGGCCCATCAACATGATCTCCACCTTCCGAAGAAACGGCTCGAAATCCAGCCCCGGGTCTTCGATCAGCCATCCGAGGTCGCGGTCCGGCCCTTCGACGTATCCATCCAGCGAAACGGCCATGTGCAACACGACTTCCGACATGAAGGGACGATACCTGCGCCATGCGAAGGTCCGGTACACAACCCCGCTGCATCCTGTATAGTCGGGATACGCCCATGGAAACCAACACTGCCAGTTGGAACGCCCGCGCCGAACAGCGCCGTCTCGCCCCTTGGTCTTCGTGGATAAACGGCTCGCCGCCCGTGGGTTGGTTCAAGCGACCCGTCGGCGAGGAGGCCGCGCGCTTCTACGCCGAGCAGGGCTTTCTGGTCCTGCAAGACGCCCTGACGCCTGAGGAAGTCGAGGAACTGCGCCGCGAAACGTTGGCCATCTGCAGGGGCGAACGCGGTCCGTTGCCCGGCTCGGATCCCGGCCTTCCCGGCGAGACCGACGCCGAAGCCATGCGCCGGTTTCTGTGCATCCACTTCCCCCACAAGGTGTCGCCGCTCATGGAACGGGCCCTCGCGCATCCGGCGATCGTCGAGTGTCTGACGGCCGTGATCAGCCCGAACGTCAAGTGCATGCAGTCCATGCTGTTCATCAAGGCCTCGGGCAAACCCGGTCAAGCGTGGCACCAAGACGAGATTTACATCCCGACGCGCGACCGTTCGCTGGCCGGCGCATGGATCGCCCTGGACGACGCCACGGTCGAGAACGGTTGCCTGTGGGTTTTGCCGGGCTCGCACCGTCAAGGCATCCTTTACTTTCAGGAGTGGCACGGCGACGCCCGGTTCGATTGCGCGTTCGAGGCGCGCCGCTTCCCCTATTCGAACGACGAGGCCGTGCCCGTGGAAGTCAAGGCGGGCAGCATCGTGTTCTTCAACGGTTACACACTCCACCGCTCACTGCCGAACTACGCGCCGTCGGGCTATCGGCGGGCGTTGGTCAACCACTACATGAGCGCCGAATCGCTGCTTCCGTGGTTCGGCAACCAGTTGCCCGAGGGCCAGTACGTGTCCGTCGCCGACCACCGCGACATCGTGCTCGTGGCGGGCGAGGACCCCTATGCGTGGAAAGGCATCGAGCAGCGGCACGGACCCCATGTGAGGCCAAGCGGCGAAGGCGGGTGCGGCGACTTGAAGTACAACGAGGACGCCGCCAAGGCGCGCGCTTAGTCCAAGGTCAGCGCCGGGAACTCGTGGAACGAGATGTCTCCGTTGCGGCACGACCACATGGGGAACACGCCCTGCGTCGTCGCTGCCCCAAACTCACCCGTGGGTGAGATCGCAAACACCACGCACGGCATCCAGGTCGAGCGGGGTTGCCGCCGCATCATGCGCCGCACAACCTCTTCGCATGCCGCCTGGGGAGCAAGTCCCCGCCGCATGTGCTCGACCGCTTGAAAGGACGCTGCGGCCTTCCAGAGTTCCTCGCCCCACCCCGTCGCGCCCGCCGCGCCGGCCTCGTCGTCGGCGTAGATGCCCGCACCGACGATGGGCGAGTCGCCCACCCGGCCCGGCATCTTCCACGAGAGCCCGCTGGTCGAACTGGCGGCCACCATGCGGCCCGGAGCTTGCCAGCCCAACATCGTGATCGTGTCGCCGTGGTGTTCGTAGCCTTCGGTGAGGCTGTGGACGTATCGCCGCTCGTAGAGACTGGGGTCGGCGCGCCACGCCTCGTACGCCTTGAGGTTTTCGGGCGTCATGAGGCTGCGCGGCTGGAAGCCGTTCTGGATGGCGAAACGGCGGGCTTGGTCGCCGGCCAGCATCACGTGGGGCGTGTCTTCGAGCACCTTGCGGGCGACCGAGATGGCGGGAACGATGCCCCTCAGCGCGCACACGGCACCGGCTTCGAGCGTCTCGCCGATCATGATCGAGGCGTCGAGTTCGAGTTCGCCGTCGCGGTTGGGCAGCGAGCCAAGGCCGATCGCCATCAGGCTGGGGTCCAATTCTGCTGTGGCCAGCCCGTGTTCGAGCGAATCGAGCACATTGCCACCGGCAAGGGCCCGTTCCCACGCCGCGCGCACCGCCACCTCGCCAGGTTCCTTCCACGTGGCGAGGAGAAGGGTGTCGGTCACGGGCGCAGCCGCTCCATCAATGCCGGGATGGCGGTGTACAAGTCTTCCACCAGGCCGAAATCGGCCACCTCGAAGATGGGCGCGTCGCCGTCGGTGTTGATGGCGACGATGCACTTGCTGTCCTTCATGCCCGCCAAGTGCTGAGTCGAACCCGAGACGCCGGCCGCGATGTAGAGTTCGGGAGCGACGATCTTGCCCGTCTGGCCGACTTGGGCCTCGTTGGGGGCGATGCCGCTGTCCACGGCTGCCCGGGTCGCGCCGACTCCGCCGCCAAGCGCATCGGCTAGGCCGCCGATCAACTTCTCGAATGTCCCTGCATCCTTCAGAGGGCGTCCGCCGCTCACGACCACCTTGGCTTGCGTCAGGTCGGGTCGGCCGCCGCTGGCTTGGCTCTCGGCGCTGGTTCGAGCAACTGCTGTCGGGCAATAGAGCGCAACGGAACGCTTGTTGGCCGAGCCGGTCGGCGTTGCAGGATCGAATGCCGAGGTCCGAACGGTGAGTGCGACCCGCTCGGTTTCCACCGTCACGGTGGCAATCACCGAGCCGGCAACGATGGGCCGCTGAAACGTTTTGCCATCGAGCACCGCGATGGCGTCGGTCACCATGCCAGCATCGAGCAGGACGGCGACGCGCGGCATCACGTCCTTGGATCGCATCGAAGCCGCCGCGGCAACGTGGGTGTAGCCCTCGGCGACGCTCGCGATGCCCTTGGCCAGGCCGTCCGCCGGAGGCACGGTGGCGAGCCCGGCTAGAAGCATCTCGGAGGCGCCATAGCCGTCGTCCGCACTGCCCGTGAGCAAGAGCACGTCGAAGGGAGCACCCAAGGCGGCACCAAAGCGGGCCAGCGGCTCGAGTTCGGAAGGATCGAAGGCGATCAGGAGCGCTTTCAAGCCACCACCCCCCGGGCCTTGAGCTCGGATACGAGTTCGTCCACGCTGCCCACTTTGCGTCCCGGTGGGCGCGTGGGTGGTGCATCTAGGCGGACCGTTCGCGTGCGGAGCCTTGGCTCCGTCGTGGGTGGCCTCTTCGCGAGAGGCTTGGAGCGTGCCTTGATGATGCCGGGCAACGCGATGTAGCGCGGCTCGTTGAGCCGCAGATCGGTGGTGACCACGCACGGCAGGGCCATCTCGAGCACCTCTTCGCCGGTGTCGGTCTCGCGTGCCACGGTCGCTCGGCCGCCCGCGAGGTCCAACTTGGACGCGAACGTGGCTTGGGGCCAATCGAGCAACGCCGCGAGCATCTGGGCGGCTTGGTTGTTGTCGTCGTCGGTGGCCTGCTTGCCCATCAAGACGAGGTCGGGAGCGAGTTCCTTCGCCAGCGCAGCGAGTTCGGCAGCGACCGAGGGCGAATCCCACTCGGCGTCGGATTCGATCAGGATCGCCTCATCCGCGCCCATCGCCAAAGCCTTCCGCAACTGGTCTTCGCAGGAAGAGGACCCGATCGAGACGGCAACGATCTGGACCGACGGATCGGCTTCGCGCTTGCGCACGGCCTCCTCCAACGCGATCTCGTCGAACGGGTTGATCTCGAACTTCGCGCCGCCCGTGTCGAGGCCGGTGCCGTCCGGCAGGGCCTTCACTTTGGCGTAGGGGTCCACGACCCTCTTGATGGGGACCATGATCTTCATAGGTTTGTTCTAGTTGCGGAGGGGCTTGCCGTTCTCCACCATGTGCCGGATGCGGGCCACCGAGAGCGCGCGCTTGCACAGAGTAAGGAACTCGCGCCGCTCGCTGTCCAGCGTGTCTTGGAACGACTGGCTCTTGCCGAAAGCGGCCTTGATGCGGTCGCCGATGAAATCGTCGTGTTCCGTCAGGTCGCCCGCCTTGCGCGCGCGGTCTTGAGCTTGTTCGACCAGTCCTGCGAACGGGCCCGAGAGGGGAGCGAACGCGGGTTCGACGTTGGTGCCGATCTCCATCGCCATTCGCTTGGCTGTCGAGAGCACCTTGTCCGGGTGCGGTTCGATGCGGTCGGTTTCGCGAACGAACCCAAGCCGCTTGGCGTCCTCCGCGTTGACGGAGGTCATGCCCAAGTTGACCTTGAGGGCCATTTCGGCGAGGGCTCTGGGTTCGTGCTGATACCGCACGCGCAACCGAGCCAATCCGCCGCCGCCAGGAACCACGCCGACCTTGGCTTCGGGCAAACCGACAGTACACTCGGGGCCATAAACCGTTGCCGCGCAAGCCGTTGCCATCTCCCAGCCGCCGCCAAGACAGAACCCGTTGACCGCTGCGACGATGCGGTGCCGAGCGAGAATTTCGCCAAGCCCTTGGAACGCGGCAAGTCCGGCGTTCAGACCGTCCCAGTCGCCAGAATCCACGCAAGACAGGATGAACTTGAGATCGTAACCCGCAGAGAAGACCTTGGCTTCGCTGGTCAGGACCAGGGGGCCGTACTCGTTCTCGGTCAGTTCCTTGGAGAGTTCTTCCACCAGTCCCGGCGTGAAGACCCCCATCTTGGAGCGCGTGGCGATGGCCATGACGCCGTCGCCGAGGTCGCGGACGGAGAAGGTGCCCGCCTCCTTGACGACCGGAAAATCCTCGATCGAAGCGAAATCTGGTTCGGGAGCGACGGGCTTGTACTCCCCATCGAAGCCGAGGATCGCCCCGGCGGCATAGAACTTGCCGGGCGAGCGGATGCCCAACTTCTCGTGGCCGACGGCATCGATGATCGCGAAGGGGCCAGCCTCCCAACCGAATCCCCACTGCATCACGCGGTCAATGTCGCGCACGTTGTGGGCGATTTCGGACTTGAGGTGGTCGGCATATTGGAGCACCGGGACCAAGTGGTTGCGCAGGAACTCCCCGACGGGGTCGCGGAGTTCGAGTGCCGCCGAAATGCGCTGGCCAAGCGGCAGGCGACCCAGTTCCTTGAGCGAGGGCAGGTCGGGCTCGCGGCGCTCGCGATAGGCGAACGTGACGAGGTCGAGGGCCATGAATTCGCGCCCTTCGCGGCGGTAGTAGCCTTGCCCCGCCTTTTCGCCCAGCCATCCCTTTTCGAGGAGCCGCGCGAGACTGGGAGGTGCGAACAACACGTCTCGGTGCGCGTCGTGCGGGCATCGCTCGTGGATGTTGCGGGCGATGTCCATCATGATGTCCAGGCCCACCAAGTCGTTCAAGCGGAAGCTCCCACTGCGGGGCCGGCCCAAGAACGGACCCGTGATCGCGTCCACCTCTTCGACCGTCATCTGGAGTTTCTCGGCCGTGCGGATGGCGTGGAACATGGCCCACATGCCGTAGCGATTGGCGATGAATCCAGGTGTGTCTTTGGCGGGGACGACGCGACGGGCGACCCGGTCTTCAAGAAAACGGGTCATCGCGTGCAGCGCCAGCGGGTGCGTGTCGGGCGCCGGGATGAGTTCGAGGAGCTTGAGGTAGCGCGGCGGGTTGAAGAAGTGCGAGCCCACGAACCGCTCGCGGAACGCATCGGGCATGCCTTCCGCAAGCAGGGCCAGTTGCAGACCACTCGTGTTGGTCGAGACCATCGCCGAGGGGTTCATCGTCGTGGCGATCCGATGGAACAACTCGCGCTTGACATCCAGCTTCTCGACGACGGCTTCGACGATCCAATCGGCCTGCATCAGCCAATCGTGATGGTCGTCCAGCCCACCCGTGGAGATGCGGTTGGCGAATTCGGGAAGAAACAGGTGGGGCGGCTTGGACGAGCGCACGCGCTCCAGCCCACTGGCCGCGGCCCGGTCATCCACATCGAGGAGATAGACGTCGAACCCGAGGTTGGCGAGATGACCCGCGATGCCTCCGCCCATCGTTCCCGCGCCGACGACGCAAACCCGTTTGGCTTCCGGCCAACGCTGTACCGCAAGTTCTAGGCTCATGGCTGAGGACGGTCGAACTCGACGGCGCGACCAACCCGATGATACCTTTCAGCGGGAGTCCTTCACGGGAACCAGGAGCAGGTAGTCCAACCCAAACATGCCGCCTGGCAGGGCTCCTTCGCGGCTTCCTTCGCTGACCACGGTGAGACGCCGCGCACCGGCAGCCAGGTCGTGAACGCCCAAGGAGTGCTTGTTCCACACCAGCGAGCCATTGTAGAAGTCGAAGAGACCCAACTCCTTGCCGTCGAGGAACAGCCGGTGGCGGCCATAGTCGCGCGCGCCGCAGAGGTGTGCCACGATCTCGTAGCGACCCGCCTTCTCGACCGGGAACTCGACCACGAGCCGGTCGCCGACCTTCATGTGCTTCCACCACAGTTGGGTCTCCTTCGAAGTTTGCCAAAAGCCGGTTTGACGCTCTCGCTCGCCTCCGGTCATCTCGACCACGTTCAGGTCTTCGCCTTCCAGCGCTCCTTCCACCGATTTTGGCTTGGGGAGTTCGGGGAACGGCGTGGTCATCGGGTCGGCCGAGGGGTTGGACGCCGAGCCCGGTTTGGCGTACCAGTACGACGTGTACGCCCACACGGATTGCACGTCCTCCCAATGCCACATCTCCATGTCGAACTGGAGCGACTTGGCGAACGGGATGGGATCGAACACGTGGAAGCGGTTCACCAGCGTGTGCCCAAAGTTGCCCGGCCCGTCGCACCGTGGCTGCGAGTGATAGGGACGCAGGAAGGGCTGCGGGCTGCACCACGCGTAGCCGTAGTAGTCCTCCGTGCCCGTGCCGAACGTACTCGGGAACGTCTCGCCGTCCACGTAGACCTTCTCGTCGCCCTCGCCCCACCACCCCGGAGTCGGGTTGGCGACGTGCATGCTGGAGCCCAGCCAGACGCCCTCGCCTCGGGCGTAGAGCATCATCATGTCGCGCATGGGACGGGTGCCGCCGAAGTCGCTGCCAAACCGTGCGCGAAGGTAGTAGGCGTTGTTCCCGAAGGGCTTGGGTTTGGAACGGTACCGGAAGTCCACGGCGAGGTTTCGCCGGCCGCGCCCCACGAGTTCGACGCGCGCCTTCTTGCCGAACGGCATGGGCAAGCGGGAGATCATCGTGCCGTCGGAAGTCACTTCGAGCGGAAGCGTCTGGTAGGCGTTGAGCCCCGCTGCCGTGCCAAAGAAGTCGCCCAGCGGTACATCCACGCAGAGTTCGTCATCGAAAGTCATCCGCAACTGGGTTTCACGCAGGACCCGCCGCAGGTGGTTCGGATCGTCCCAGGCGACGTCTTTGGAGCCGCCCTTGACTTTCACTTCGAAGTAGTCCACCAGAGCCGGTCCGGGGATCTCGAAACCCGCGACTCCGGCGTTGGCCAGCACGACCATCGCCGAACCGTTGGGCTCGGGGTTCTTTGGGGAGAGCAGCGCCTTGCCGATCTCCGCCAACGTCCGGGCGCTGGAGTCGGCTTCGCCTTGCGTGTAGGTTCTCACCGTCGTGGAGGGTCCGTACGTGCGGTAGCCCACGTGGTAGTACATCCCCGCCGACTTGTCGCCATCCGTATCGTCCACCGTGATCTTCAGGCTCTTCGCGTAAGGCAACGGGTAATAAAGGTTCCAGCCCGCCGAACTCACGTAGGCGAACGGATCGCCGAACGGCTTGACCTTGCCCGAGAGCAGGTCGCCCGCCTGAGCCATCAGCCTGGGATTGCTCTCGCCATCGAAATAGAAGCGCATGACGCCGGCCGGGTTGGCCGACCAGATGCGGACCACTGCTCCGGGACCTTCGAGGTCGGCCATCACGCGCTCCTTGCGTCCCTCGCGAGTCTCCACCCGCAGGTACTTCCCTGCATCCCAGTTGGCGAACCAGTCTTCCGTGGGCGACTTCGAGTTCCGGTCGTAGCTGCTGGCCTGGGCGCACGTGTACCAAGGGTCGGGGCGGTACGCCAGTCGCTCCATGTCGGTCATCTCGGGGAGCAATTCGCGGATGCCGATCTGGGGGGCCGGAGCCAGTGCGAGGGCCAGGAGGGCTGCAATCACAAGGTCAGTGTTCGCTGCGCGGCTCGGCCTTTCCTTCGCGTTCCTTCAGTCGCTGCTCCAGGTGGCTGAAGTCGGGCTTGCGGCGCAGCGTGAACCGGCTGACGAAGTCGGCCACGAACACGCCGAAGCACCACAACACCAGAAAGATCACGACCACGAGAAACCGGGACCGCTCCTTCGGGTCGCCCAGCATGCGCATGACGCTCCACGCGTAGACGAAGCCCGCCACTGGCAGGACGAAGGCGATCGCCTGCTGCGGCGTTGCAACAAGTCCCTGTTTGATCAGCCAAGGCGGCAAGGCCGCCGAGGCCAGGGTCGCGGCCAGAAAGTTCGCGACGGCGACCCGGTCGAGTCCTCGGATCGTCTGGATCAGCCCTGCCATTCGATCTCCAGATGCCGAGCGACCCGACGTCCGACTTCGGCGAAACCGTCCACGTCGCCCACGTCGGTCGTCCCCGAGCCACGCGTCACCGCGCAAAGCGGGACGTACTCGCGCGAGTGATCGGTGGATGCCGTGGTCGGATCGTTGCCGTGGTCGCTGGTCAGGATCAGCAGATCTCGCTCGCCCATCGCCGATAGCCACTGGCCGAGCCAAACGTCAAACTCCTCCAGACACCTTCGGAACCCGACCGGATCGTTTCGGTGTCCGTACAACATGTCGAAGTCCTCGAAGTTGGCGAAGATGAACCGGGCGTCGCTCCGCCACGCTTCTTCCAGGGCTACGGCATGTTGCGCGTTGCTCTGCGTGCGCGGCAGTTTTCGGAAGCCGCGGTGGAAGAATAGTTCGGGAACCACACCGATTCCCAGCACGTCGCCCACGACGTCCACCAGGTTCTCGGGTGGCGGCAAGGGGTAATCGCGGCGGCGTTCGGTTCGCTGAAAGCCGCTCTTGGCGTCTCCGACGAACGGGCGCGCGATGACCCGCTGCACATCGTTCGGTTCCCGACATACCTCTCGGGCCGCCTCGCAAAACTCATAGAGCGTTTCGATGGGAATCACGGCTTCATGACAGGCGATCTGGAACACGCTGTCGGCGCTGGTGTAGACGATGGGAGCACCCGTCTCCATGTGCTTCGCTCCCAACTCCGCGATGATGGCCGTGCCGCTGGCTGGCTTGTTGCCCAGCGTTGGACGCCCGATTCTCGCGTCGAATGCCGCCAAGAGATCCGAGGGAAAGCCGTTCGGATACGTTGGGAAGGGTCGCTCCATGACGACGCCCATCATCTCCCAGTGACCGGTCACGGAGTCTTTGCCGCCCTTCGAGAGCGGTTTCAGCCGCCCGAATTCGACGGTAAACCCCTCCAGACCCGGCTTCGCCGCAGCAGCCACCGAAGCCAAGAACCCAACCCCGGCAAGATTCGGCGCCTCGATCGCGCCCGCCGCCTCCCAGACGTGGGCCAGCGTGTGCGGACCGTCCAGATCGCCGAACTCGGCGGCATCCGGCGCGACGCCGGCGCCGCATCCATCCAGAACGATGACAGTGACCCGGGACGCCTCGCTCATGCGCTTCCTACTTGGGATAGAAGTTCACCGGCACCGCATTGCCCTTAAGGTCGCCGCGCCGCGCACGGATGAAGCCGGGGCCGATCTCCTTAGGAACCCTTACGGTGACTGCGCCGGGCTCGATGACCATCGGTCGGGTCACGATCGTCTTCTTCACGTCCACAAACTCCAACTCGTCCCCTTCTTTGAAGCCTCGGCCACGGACGCGGACGATGGTGTCCCACACCATCTTGTCCTCGTTTTCAAAATCCACCCAGGGCGCTTGGGCGCTATAGGCGTTGGGCACGAAGTAGGGGCTGTTGCGCAGGATCAGCAGCTCGTGATCCAGCAGGTCGGTCTTCGGATAGTCGCCATGCCACCGCATGATGCTCTTGCCAGGGTAGTCGTCGGGGTGGTGCAAGCCAAAGGCGTGTCCGAGTTCGTGCGCGGTCGTCCCCATCGGCACGCCTCCTTGAACCTGCCAAGTGGCCAAGTCGGCCGTGATCGCGGCGGGTTCGCGGACGCCGGAGATCGGTTCGAGCACCCAGTCCCCGAACATCCCGATACCCGCGTAGGTCCGGATGAGGTTGGCCGCGGCGTAGCCTCCGCCACCCTGCGCGAACACCCAAGTGACTTCCCTATCCTTCCAGCCGCCGACCGATTGCTCGACGCCTTCCCACCAACGCGGCATCTTCTGCTTGTCGGCCAGCACCTCTTCGGAGGGATTCGCGCCGCCGCGCATTTGGGCGTAGCTCAGCTTCGACTGCTTGACGATGAGCGGCTTGAGGCGGAAGGTCGTGCCGACCCGCTCTTTGTACCAGGCTTGAATCTCCTTGGCGATCTTGTTGGCCGCCTCTTCGTACGCCTTGTGGTACGGCTGGTCGGCGGGATAGAGGTAGTAGGGTTGAACGGGATACGTTGCGCTTCCGGCCTGAGTAGCAAGCAGGCCGGCGAGGATCACTGTCGTCATGGTGTTTTAGCTGTCTCCGGTTCGCCCGAGGTTGCCCCTCAGGATCAGGAAGTCCGTGGCGTTCACGGTGCCGTCCCGGTTTAGGTCGGCGTTCTCGTTCCAGTTTGGCGAGGCCGACGTGCTTCCGAACGCCGCTCTCAACATCAGGAAGTCCACGAGATTCACCGAGTTGTCGCCGTTGACGTCGCCATTTGCGAACGTGACGTCGATCCCCGTCACATCGCCGCCGCTGGCGTTCACGCGGAACGTTCGGCGCAGCCAAGAACCGATCTTCAGCGACACATCGTAATCGCCGCGCGGCACCACCATCGCGAACTGGCCCAGAGAGCCGAGCGGCACCGAGTAGGCCATGACGGGAGCGGTCGAGCCGACCGGGCGGACTTCTATGATTGCGCCGCCGGGCGGAAGGGCTCCCGTGGCCAGCGACGAGAACCTGAAGATTCCCGAGACGTTCGATAGGGCTACCGACGTCTGCGCCTCGCCCACGATCGAGATGTCGTCCACGTGCACACCATCGTCCACGATGGAGTAGTCCGTGGTCAGCTTGAATTGGATGCGCGTGCTCGACGCAGCGCCGATGGGCGCAAGGAGGGCTGCCCAAGGTGCGGTGCCGGTGAAGCGAACGCGCTCGCCAAACTGAGACTCGCCGTTGTTGGCCGTGAGGATCGAGAACCAGTCGTAGCCGCTTTCAAGGGCCAACTGGGCCCACACCATCACGTGCGGATCGGCGATTCCCGAGATCGGGATCGTGTTGGTGCCCGTCAGCAGAAGGTTGAGATCGTTGGCGTAGTTGCCGCCGGGGCTGTCGTGCCACGAACGCGTCGGGCTGTGGCTGTTGGTCGTGACCAAGGCCCAGGGAGCGTCGCCTGCGAATCGGTTGACCCCCTCCAGGTTGTCCGAGTAGACGGTTGCGAACGAGACGATCTGAATGTCGTCCAGATAGACGCCGTCGTAGACGATGCTGGAGTCGGTGCGCATCCGGAACCTGAACAGGGCGTTGCTGCCGGCGAACTGGCTGAGCGGCACCGAGTAGGGAGACCAATCCTTGAAGCCGGTAAGGCTCAAGACCTTCGACCAGTTCGTTCCGCCATTCGAAGAGACCTCGACGTCGAGAAAATCGTAACCCGTCTCCAGAGCCATCTTGGCGTGGAAGCGAAGGAACGCTAGCTGCGGGACGGGCACGGCAGCGTTCAGCGTGAGCATCGTGTCCGAGTTGTTCGTATAGTCCCCCGGCGAATCGGTCCACGAATGCTTGGACGAATAGAAGACTTGATCCGTGGTGGACCAGGACGATCCGGTGGAGGCCGTGAACTGGGGTGCTCCTTCGACTCGGTCGGACCACATCGCCGGTCCCGTTGCGAGAGGGCCGAACGAAACGACGCGCGACGGATTGCCCACGTTGTCGTAGGCTCTCAGCGCCGCGTAGTAGGTGCCACCAGGGAACAAGCCCCGAACGAAGCGCCGTTGGCTGGCCCCTGAGGGGGTGTTGAGGCCAAACTCCTCGGCAAGTCGTGCTTGGTCGAAGTTCGCCTCGGTGACGGGCATACCCGCAAAGCGGAGTTCGTAGCGCGACGCCTGTCCAGCGTAGCCATCGTCGCCCGTCGTTTCGAACTCGACTTCGAGCGTCGTGGGAGAGGTCTTGGCGACCGACAGCCGCGTGGGTGCGAACGGCACGACGGTGTCGTTGTCGAGGATCATCAACGATTCGAGCCGACCGAACTGTGCCAGACCTTCGAGGGCCGCCTTGGACTGCGAGCCGAAGAGCAGCCGCTTCTTCAACTGAGCCGCGCCAAGCGTTGGGTACCGGCTCTTGATGAGCGAGGCCGCGCCAGCAACGTGAGGGGAGGCCATGGACGTCCCCGAGTACGTATCGTAGCCATCGGGCGTCCCGTCGCTGTCGTAGGCCACCGGGACCGTGCTCAGGATTCCATCGCCCGGCGCGAACATGTCGACGGTGAGTCCATAGTTCGAGAACGAGGCACGCTGATCGCGGTCGTTGGTCGCGCCGACGCTGACCACGTTGGAGACTTCGCGGTTGTAGCTGGCGGGATAGAAGGGACTGTTGTCCACGTTGCGCCCGGCGTTCCCGGCCGCAGCGACGAACAGGATGCCCGCGTCCCGAGCGCGCTCGATGGCTTCCTTCATCAGTTGGCTGTGGCCGCCGCCGCCCCAACTGTTGTTCATGATGTGCGCTCCGTTCGTGCGGGCGAAGTCAATGGAAAGGATCGCATTGGCCGCCGAGCCACCATCGGGACCCAAGAAGCGAACCGGCATGATCCGCACTCGGTGGGCCACGCCAGCGACGCCCACGTTGTTGTTGGTGACGGCGCCGATGGTGCCCGCCACGTGGGAGCCGTGGCCGTCCTCGTCGGTCGGGTTGTTGTCGTTGGAATAGAAGTCGTAGCCGATGACTTGGTTCGAGCCGTCGCGCAGAATGTTCGCGCTCAAGTCGGGGTGGGCGGCGTCCACGCCGGTGTCGATCACCGCGACGATGGTGCCTTCGCTGCCCGTCGTCACCGCCCAAGCGTTGAGAGCGTTGATGTCCGCGCCTGCGGTGCCGCCGGTCTGGCCCGTGTTGCGGAGCGCCCATTGCTGGGAGAACTTAGGGTCGTTGGGGGCGGTCTGGGCGGGACGGTACACGAAGTCGAGTTCGGCGACCCGGACTTCCGGCAACCGCTTCAGCGCGTCGACATAGCCTGTGGCAGACCACCGTGCATTCGGAGGCAACAGAAGTCGGGCGAAGTGGGGGCTCTTGACGTTGGTGTCCACTCGCAGGCCGAGGTCGGTCACCACGCGCGAGCGCCGGCCGCCGGGAGTACCGGGTTGAAAGGCAACCAGCACCGCATTGGGCCGGAACTCGGCCTTCCCTTTGGCCTCGGACTGCCCTTGTGCGCTCAGATCGCCTGCAATGCCGACCAGCAGGCTGCCGCTCACTGCGGCGAGAATCGCGAACCTCAACATCCACTTCAGGATACACCATGACCGTCGCGGCCCCGGCAGCGGGCGGCGCCCGTTCCACATCGAGGCCTTGATGCCCCAAGCAATTCGTGCCAGATCTCAAACCTGGTAATTCCACTGGGGTTCCCCGTATTTCGACTGTGGAATTCCTCCTGTGAGCATTGCCGGTACGGGCCAGCAGACATGGACAGTCGGACGAGCGGCCCAAGCACGGAGGAACTTACAACATGTCGTTTCGCATCAACAACAACATCTCGGCCATGACCGCCCTGCGCAACGTGGGCAACACCAACATCGAAGCGCAGCGCAGCATCACCCGCCTTTCCACCGGTCTCCGGATCAACTCCGGCGCCGACGACCCCGCCGGTCTCATCATCTCCGAGACCTTCCGCGCTCAGATCGGAGGGCTCGAGCAGGCCATCCGCAACAACCAGGACGCGATCAACTTCGGCAAGACCGCCGAGGGTGCGCTCGCCGAGATCAGCAAGCTGCTCAAGGACGCCCGCGCTTTGGCCGTCACCGGCGCCAACAGCGCCACCCTGAGCGAAGCGCAGGTCCAAGCGAACCAGCAGCAACTCAACTCGATCGCCGAGTCTATCACCCGAATCTCCGAGCAGACGCAGTTCGGCAGCAAGAAGCTGCTGGACGGTAGCGCCGGCGTCGTCGCCTCATCGGTCAGCGCCACGAACATCAACTACGTCAGCTTCACGGGAACGTTCAACGGCCAAGCGATCACCGCTGACTCTGCCGTGACCATGAACGTGACGACCGACGCCGAGCGCGCCACCCTGACCGGCACCCGGACGTTTGCGCTGGCCACGACGGTGATGTCCGCTGCGGGATCGTTCTCGATCAACGGCCGCACGTTCTCGGTCACGACCGCCGACACGATCACCGACGTGGTGGGACGCATCAACCAAGCCAGCGAAGTCACCGGCGTGACCGCCGCATGGGCTGCGGGTGGCGGCGTGGTACTCACCAGCAAGGAGTACGGCTCGGCGGCCGAGGTCAACCTCAACGATGCCAGTGGAGTCCTGCTGTCGGCTGCTGGAGCCACCAGCGATGTCGGCGTGAACGCAGTCGCCGATGTGTCGGTGACGGTGGGTGGCGCCGCTGCTACGGTCACGTTCAACCAAGGCTCGGGCCTGACCCTGAAGGACCAGTACGGCAACACGATCACGATGACCGAGAACGGCAACTTGACCGCTGCCGCAGCGACGGTGGCCCAACTGAACGTCGGCCGGACGCAGTTCCAGATTGGCGCGAATGCGGGACAGACCGCCGGACTCAACATTGCCAACTTCGCGGCCAGCGAGCTTGGAAGCGGAGTGGTTTCTGGTCTGACGCTCGCCAACCTCGACATCACCGGAGGCACTTCGGCGACCCAAGCGATGCAGGTCATCGACAAGGCGATCGAAGAGGTCTCGGCGGCCCGAGGCAACATCGGCAACTTCATCCGGAACACGCTGGAATCGCAGGTCCGCAACCTCGGCGTGGCCAAGGAGAACCTGTCGGCCAGCGAATCCGCAGTCCGCGACGCCGACATCGCCGACGAGATGACCAACTTCACGAAGCTGCAGATCTTGCAGCAGAGCGGCATGGCGATGCTCGCACAAGCGAACTCGGCCCCGAACGCTGTGCTGTCACTGCTCCGTGGCTAAGTAGGCAACCACTCGTCCAAACAAGGGCCCGGCTTTGCCGGGCTCTTTGGCATTTGGGCGAAGCCAAATCGGTTGACGACTCATCGAGTCCGTCGCTCTCATGTCGTGGGAAGTCGAAGCCGTCGGCAGGTCGTCCTCCTGACACTTGCCGACCACTTGCCGACGCCTGGGGGGATGTGAGTGTGAATCGTGAATCGTGAACGCGTAGGCAGGTCGAATCGAGCCAAATGCCAGTCCATCGCAAGCCCCGTGCCAACCAATTGCCGACTCCTGGGGGGATGTGAGTGTGAATCGTGAATCGTGAATCGTGAACGCGTAGGCAGGTCGAAACGAGCCAGATGCCAGTCCATCGCTAGCCCCGTGCCAACCAATTGCCGACGCCTGGGGGGATGTGAGTGTGAATCGTGAATCGTGAATCGTGAACGCGTCGGCAGGTCGAAACGAGCCACTTGCCGACACTTGCCGGAAGCTCGCTGGTGGGCCCGGTGGGGTTCGAACCCACGACCAAGCGGTTATGAGCCGCACGCTCTAACCTCTGAGCTACAGGCCCGCCAAGGGCCATGCTACCCGTTCGGCCCAAAGTCCCGTGCCGTCTGGGACCTCATAGAATCCTCATGCGCCTACCCCAAATTACGGTCGTAAGCGCCGCAACGGAAGAACCGAGCGGCACGGAGCAGACCATGAAGATCGAACGAATGAACAAGATGTTGGCGATGGCGCTAGCCGTCGCAATGACCGTCTCGACGTTTGCACAGGCTGGACCGCCCCAGGGGCGTGGCCAGGGCGGACCGCCTCCGGGCATGGGTCAGCGAGGCCCCGGCATGATGCCCGGCTTCCGCATGGGACCGGCACCGTTCCTGATGCAGGAAAAGGTCCAACGCGAACTCAAGCTGACCGATGAGCAGATCGAGAAGCTGGAAAACCTGCGGCCCCCGATGGGTGGCCCTGAAGCCGGACCTCGGGGGCAGGGCCAGATGCGGGGACAGGGCCAAGGCCAGATGCGCGGCCAAGGAGGTCCTCCTCAGGGCCGACCCCCCATGGGTGGGCCCGGCGGACCCGGTGGCCCGAACCGCGAGGCCATGGAAGCGCCGGTCAAGGAGATCCTGAACGCCAACCAGTTCAAGCGCTACCAGGAACTCTCGCTGCAATGGGAAGGCCCCATCGCCATCGGCCGAGAGGACGTCGCCGAGAAGATCGGCCTCACGGGCGAAAAGCTCGAAGAGGTCCGACAACTGATCGGCGAAAGCATGGGACGACCCGGAGGCCCCGGGGGACCCGGCGGACCTCCCGACCAGATGCGCGGTCAGGGCCAGGGTCGGGGCCAGCAGGGTCGCGGTCAAGGCCAAGGTCAGGGCCGGGGCCAAGGCCAGCCGCCCGTTCGCGGTCAGGGCCAAGGTGGTCCGGGGTTTGGCGATCCCGGTCAGATGATGGCTCGACGCGAGGAGGTCGGCAAGAAGGTGCTCGCCCTGCTCACGAACGAGCAGAAACGGAAGTGGGAGGGGTTGCTCGGGCGCAAGTTCGAGTTCGAAGCTCCTCGCTGATCCGTCGGCAGGCATAACCAAGGGCGGCTCCCCACCGGGGGCCGCCCGCCCGTATGTGGTCGTCCCGGGACTCGGAAGGAGATGCGCTCAGGGTGTGGAACGCGTCTTCATGTCCTCGATTCGCATCGTCGGCCCGAACCTGCCCAACATCCCCTGGGAACCCAGACCCGACCGCGCGCTCCAAGGCCCCATGTGGCGCTACTCGAAGAACCCGATCATCCCGCGCGACCTGATCCCCACCAGCAATTCGATCTTCAACAGCGCCGCCGTGCCATTCGAGGGCAAGTTCGCCGGCGTGTTTCGGTGCGACAACATCCGCCGCGAGATGGTCCTCCATGCCGGCAAGAGCGACGACGGCATCGCGTGGAACATCGCCCCCTCCCCCATCCAATGGATCTGCGACGATCAGGAAGTCGAGCCCCCCGGATACGCCTACGACCCGCGCGTCTGCTACCTCGATGGCAAGTACTGGGTCACGTGGTGCAACGGGTTCCATGGTCCGACGATCGGGCTGGGCTACACCCAGGATTTCGAGACGTTCCACATGGTGGAGAACGCCCTGCTTCCCTACAACCGCAACGGCGTGTTGTTTCCGCGCAAGGTGAATGGGCGCTACCTGCTACTCAGCCGACCCAGCGACACCGGCCACACGGCTTTCGGCGACATCTATCTCAGCCAATCGGAGGATTTGATCTACTGGGGTCGCCACCGTTACGTGATGGGGCCTCGCGAGCCGTGGGAATCCACCAAGATCGGGGCGGGGCCGGTGCCCATCGAGACCACCGAGGGGTGGCTTCTGTTCCACCACGGCGTGCTGACCAGCTGCAACGGCTACGTCTACAGCTTCGGCGCGGTGCTGCTGGACCTTGAGAAGCCTTGGATCGTGCGGACCCGCTGCCGCCCGTACCTGATCAACCCCCGCGAACTTTACGAGTTGGCGGGCGACGTGCCCAACGTGACGTTCCCATGCGCGGCCCTGGCGGATGCGGCGACGGGGCGGATCACGATCTACTACGGCTGCGCCGACACCGTGACCGGTTTGGCGTTCTGCGAAATCGGCGAGTTGTTCGAGTACATGAAGGCGAACAGCGCGTAGGGTTCGGTTGGGTGGGTTCTTGTTAGGAACCACCCCGGTCTGCGGCCACCCATCCGATGGATGGGAATTGCGAGCTAGACGTCGATCTCGCCGGAGAACACGTGCCGAGCGGGGCCGGTCATGTGGACCCGGCGGTCCGGGGCGATTTCGATCTCCAGGTCGCCGCCAGGAAGCGAGATGCGGACGCGCGCGTCGCTCCGTCCCGTGAGGTGGCCGGCCACCGCCGAGGCACACGCCCCCGTGCCGCACGCCAAGGTCGCGCCCGCCCCGCGTTCCCAGGTGCGCTGGACGAGATGCTCGCGACTCATCGCCTGCACAAAGTGGACGTTCACGCGGTTGGGGAACTCGGGGTGGCGCTCCAGGCGAGGGCCCCAATCCGCCAAGGGCACTGAGGCCACATCGTCGACAAAGATCACCAAATGCGGGTTGCCCATCGAAACGGCCGTTGCCGTCAAAGCGTGCCCGTCGATCTCGATGGGTTGTTCGATCCACGACTCGTCGGGCGCACCGGCCATGCCGATCTCGCCCCGAGTCAGGCGAGCCAGGCCCATGTCCACACGGACGCGGCCATCGGGCAGCGAGTCCAGGTTCAGCAGGCCCGCGCCGGTCTCGACCGCGATCGAGTGGGAGTCGGTCAGCCCCTCGGTTCGCACGAAAGCGGCGAAGCAGCGCACGCCGTTCCCGCACATCTCGCTCTCGCTGCCGTCGGGATTGAACATCCGCATGCGGAAGGGAGCGTCGTCGCCGGGAAGGGCCAAGATGAGCCCGTCGCCGCCGATGCCGAACCGCCGGTCGTTCGTGGTTCGGGATAACTCGGGCAAGTCAAGACCCGAAAGGTCCTGACGGATGGCGTCCACCATCACGAAATCGTTGCCGATTCCGTGCATTTTGGAGAAGCGGAGCCTCAATCCTCGCTCGACCCTTCGTCGGTGTCGCCCACGGCGCGATAAGTGCTGATGGGCTTGCTGGGCACCACGCTCGTGACGGAGTGCTTGTAAACGAGTTGAATCGGCTTGCCGGGGGAATCGAGGAGGATGGTGAAGGCGTCGAAGCCCTTCACGTTGCCCCGCAACTGCACTCCGCCGATCAAGTAGATCGTCACACCGATGTTTTCTTTTCGCACCTGGTTCAGGAACATGTCCTGCAGGTTGATTGCCTTTGCCATTTGTCTTTCGCGTCCTCAGTTCAAATCAATCCATTGCATTGCATCTTCGACCCTTTCGGGGGTCGAGGAACGCTCTATCCGGTTCAGTCGGGGTTCGGATCTCAACCACGTGCGCTGTCGCTTGGCGTACGCCGTGGTTTGATGCGCGATGCGTAGAACCGCTTCCTCGCGCGTTGTCCGACCCTCGATCACGTCCCATATCGTCTGGTAGCCGATCGCCCTCATGCCCGGGTCGCCGACGCGTACGCCAGCATCCCGAAGCCGTTCGACTTCCGCGACCCATCCATTGTGCATCATCGCCTGCGTCCGTGACTCAATGATCTGCGCCAAAACCACCGGGTCCATGACCAAACCCAGCTTGACGACCCGGCAATCCGGCAGGGTCGGTTTCAACCTGACGGCTGGAGACGCCAGCTTCTCCAGGGCTCTTCTTACGCGCACCGGGTTCTTCAGGTCCGTCTTGGCGGCCAAGGTTGGGTCCTTCTGCCCAAGCTCCGCCACGAGCGCAGCCAGCGGCGTCTGTGCCAGGCGGGCACGCAGGTCGGGATCGGGGGCCGGGGCCAGATCGGCGTAGCCCTCGGTCAGCGCACGCGCATAGAGGCCCGTGCCGCCCACCAGGATGGCCGCGCGGCCGAAGTCGAACGCCACCGTCGCCGCTCGAGAAGCGTCCTCAACGAACCGCCCCACACCGTAGGGCTCGCTTGGGTCGAGGATGTCCATGAGGTCGTACTCGGCCTTGCGCGGGCTCTTCCCTGTGCCGATGTCCATGCCGCGATAGACCTGAAACGCGTCGCTGTTGATCAGCCGCGCGCCGAGCCGGTCCGCCAGCGCCTCGGCGAGATCGGACTTGCCGCTCCCCGTGGGACCCATGACGGCGATGAGGAGGGGCTTCACTTCAGGATGGTGCGCCAACGCTCGATGCGACTCTGGACGTCGTGTTGGCTGAATCGGTCGTGTTCGTGCGCTTTGTCGGGCCGCCTTCCCCGCGCCCGCTTGAACGCCCTCGCGAGCAGTCGGGCATGAAGGCTGGGGCGTATCGCGAGTGGGATGGCGGTTTGCGGAACGTCCCAAGCGGCGTTGGCCAGAAAGTCGGCCATGCCTGCGATCGGGTCGCCGTGGGCAAGCATCGTCTCGTTCGCCCACTCCTCGAGGCGTTGGGCGGAGTTCGAGATTGGGTCCGTCACCCAAGCGCCGAACGCCTCTGACGTCGAGACCTGGGGTACGAAGTCGTACCACGCGTGCTTCACGAATTCGGGGAGCGGCAGGGGGGTGAGCATCGCGATCGGCTTCCCCGCGACGGCCGATTCGATGAGCGTGGTCGAATACGAGGAGCAGACGGCGTCCGAGGCCAGCACCCACTCGCGCACCGAGCCGTCTTGGATCATTCTCAGACCCGGCGGCAGCTCGCCGATCGCCTCGACGACCCGCTTTCTCAGCCGTTCCAGCGGCGTGTACGGGCGTGGGCGCAGGATGATCTCCAAGTTCTCGCGGCAAGCGTCGCGCAGCCATTCGGCCATCTTGGCCAGGGAGGCGGATGCGAAATCGCGGAACGCGTAGGACTCTTCGCGACTTGCGCCCCGGGCCACCATAACCTCCAAGTGGTCGTCGGCATAGAACGCCGCGCCGTAGTTTTCGGCCACCAGGAGCCAGCGCTTGTTCGGGTCGAGCCCGTGCTTCGCGGCCAAGGCGGACCGGCTTGGGAAGAACTCGCGGTAGGGCGGCCGATAGAGCCCGTAGCTCGGATTGCCGACGACGGTCACCAACTCCGGCGCGACCCCGTAACGCACCAGCAGATCCTTGTAGAACTCGCCCCAAGCGAAGTGCCGGACCTCGGTGCGGGCGAGGTCTCCGTGCGGCGTTTTGACCGCTTGATTGATGTTCTGCAGCACCTGCTCGTACGCCAGATTGACCAACCGCACGTTGGGCCAATGCTCGCGCACGCGACGGATGGGGCCGTCGTCGTCTTCGTAGAACCAGGGAAACGCCGCCACTTTGGCCGAGCCGATGCGCGAGACGTTCTCCAGCAGGTCGAACTTGGTCGAGGCCACCTCCGCACGGAGCCCGTGGGCTCGTTCCAGATGCACTGCGACGGCCGCAGAGATGTCTAACTCGCGCGCGATGTGCTCCACAAAGATGACGACGTCGCAGGGTGGCTTCAACGCGCGGCAGGATACCTGCGTCCCGAATCGCGAACCCATATGCCGTAGCCCATGAACGACTTAGACCACCGAATCTGCGAATGCCGCCTGTGCCCGCGATTGGTGGAATGGCGTGAACGGGTGGCGCTCGAAAAGCGTCGGTCGTTTGAGGGGTGGGAGTACTGGGGCCGGCCGGTTCCCAACTTCGGGGACCCATCCGCCAAGCGGCTGATCGTTGGGCTGGCGCCCGCAGCCCACGGGGCCAACCGCACGGGCCGCATGTTCACCGGCGACCGCAGCGGCGACTGGCTCTATCGGGCTCTGCACCGCGCGGGCCTCGCCAACCAACCGACCTCCGACAGCCGCGACGACGGGCTCGCGCTGAACGGCGTGATGATCACAGCGGTGTGCCATTGCGCCCCGCCGGACAACAAGCCAACGCCTGCGGAGATCGAGGCCTGCTCGCCCTACCTCGCCGAGTTGTTGGCGTCTCGTTCTTGGACTTCGATCCTGTGTTTGGGCGGGCTGGCTTGGGATCGGCTGTTTCGGCACCTCGGGGCAAGGGCGCCGAAGTTCGGCCACGGTTGCGAGGCGACCCACGCAGACACGACGATCCTCGCGAGCTACCACCCCAGCCAGCAGAACACGTTTACCGGTCGGCTCACCGAGGCCATGCTGGACGACGTGGTGGCGCGGTTCGCCTCAAATTAGCCTGCTTGCAGCGCGACCACCGACTGGGTCGGGAGGTCGAGGGTCAGGCGGCCGTCGGTGTCGGTTCTCAGGTCGAGCGTCGTGGGGGGCTGGTTGGCTTGATGCAACGTGCCCGTGACCTTGGCATTCTTGGGCAAGCCGCTCAGAGTGGCGCGCCCCTTGCCGATGGTGTTCACCACGAGCAGCGATACGCGTCCACCATTCGGGCCCAGCGTCCCGCACACCACCAAGTCTCGGCTGCTCGACAGCGCTTCGACCACGCGCGAACCCTTCGCGAAGACGCCGTCCATCAAGCGCATCACCTCGAACACCGGGTAGGGGGTCGTGCCCGACTTGTCGGCGAGCGGGTAGTTGTCCTGGTACGTCCAGTAGTCCATCAAGGTGGCCCCTGTCAAACGGATCGTGCGCGCGTAGGCTTGGGCGGTTCGCAACGCGTTGTCCCACTTGTCCCAGGGCGATTCGGCCTGCCAAAGCGCCGCATCATGCCCGGCTTCGAGGCACCACACCTCTTTGCCGTAGCGCTTGCCCAGGTCCGCGATGCCTCTGTATACCGAGTCCGGCGCACTCAGGGCATCCCAACTGTGGAAGCTGATCGGGCCGAGGTACTTGGCGATGCGGGCGTCCTCCAGCAACGGCACCGCATGGGCGGCGAGGTTCGAGCCATTGGCGGAATCGGAGACGAGGAACTTTGTTTTCAAGCCCAGCGCCTCGAACCGAGGTCCAGCGATGGCGATGAAGTCGGCGAGTTCCTTGCCCGAGAACTTGAAGTTGACGCCGTAGTCGGGTTCGTTGAAGGAGAAGTACTCGACCTCCGCGCCATACGCATCGCGGGCCTTCACCAAGAACTGCGCAATGGCCTCCGCGCACTCGGCGTAGCGCTCCTTGGGCATGACCTTTCCGCTCTGCTCGCGCGCGCCGGGAAGCATCCACGTCGGCCCCTCCCACACCGAGGCGACCGTGGGGATGCCCCGCTTGGCGAACAACTCGAGCTGTTGGAGCGCCGCACGGGCCGGACCCTCCTCGCGATAGACGCCTGGGGACGGAGCCCAGACCTCCAAGGGTACGCCGATGCGCGCGTGCACCACGTTCAACCGGTCGAGGATCAATCGTCCGACGGCGTCCATCGGCTCGTTGTGGCCATATCGTGGTTGGCAAAAGTTGCCGCCAAGGCCCCGCATGGTCTGGAACGTCTTGCCCGTGTCGAGCGTCACGCGAACGTCGCCCAGTGGCATGGACTCGACGGCCTGACGCTGGACATCGTCCAACGAACGGGACTTGCCGAAGTTCACGATCGAGACGCCCGCGAGTTCGACGGTTTGGCGGCCGAACGCCATGCGGATCGAGGCCATCGCCTCGCCGGGGGCGTAGGTTTCGGCGCTTTGGAACGCGATCACGCTCTTCCGGAACCGGGCGGGGTCCGTGTGGGCTTCGATGCTCGCGCCGACCGATTTGGTCCAAGGCGACGTGCTTCGCTCGAACAAGAACATGGCCACGGCTGGCCCGCCCGAATCGGACTTCCCCCTCAGGTGGAGTTCGGCCAGGAGCACATCGCCTTTCTCCACGCGGGCGACGTTCGGCAGGGTGAGTTGCGTCGCGTTCGAATCGGCGGCATCGCCCCCGATGCGCACCCGCAACGCCCGCGTAAAGCCGCCGTCCGAAGAGACGATCTCGGACTGAGATTGAGTCGCCTCCAAGCCCCACACCGGAACGGTAAGGTGCGCGTCTTTGGCCAGCACGCTCGACCCTGAAGCGGTGGGCTGAGCGCAGGCCAAAGGGCCGATGAGGAGCGACAGCACGCAAGCAGAAGCGAAGGGCCGCATGACGCCTTCTATTCTTGCACTTGCCGCTTCGCGACCAGCCGGGCCACATGGGCCAACGCCTCATCGCCGGCTTCCCGGATAGAGACTCGCGTTGTATCCAAAGTAGTTGTTTCGATGCCGGACGCGGCGCGATGCTCCAAAAGAGCGTCGTTCAGAGTCCGCGATGCGCGAAGCTGCCTCCAGTCGGTCTCCGAAAACGCTGGCCTTCCTCGGGCCACGTTGCGCTCGCCGATGGCCTCTTCGTCGGCGATGAGGTGGACGTCCAGCTCGACGATGGCCATGCTGGGTACGAGGCGTCGTGCCAGCCCCAGCGAAGCCGAGTAGAGGTCCAACAGCGACTTGGCGGCATCGGTGGCTGCAATGCCGAGTTCGTCGGCGATGCGCACGGCCTGGATGCCGATGTGCCCCGGGAAACCTCGATCGGCCACGAGCACCGACGGACCAGAAACCCGCCCCAACGCGACCTCGAGCGAGAACGTGCAATCCGCGAGGATGGCCATGGTGTCCGCGATCCGGCTCACGGCATCGCCGCTCAAGCGCAAGCCCAAGTTGGTGCCGTGGATGGATTCGACCAACCCCTGCCCGACGAAGCAACTCGAGAACTCGTCGAGACGGTCCAGGGCGAACTTCGTGTTCTGGATCGTGCACGCCTTGCGGTCGGCGAGATGACTGGACAGGGTGCTCTTGCCCGTGGCGTCCACACCCAGGACGTTCACCAAGACGATCACGTCGTTCAAAGCGCGATGTCCTTTCGGTACTGCAGACCCTCGAACGAGACCTCCTTTGCCGCACGATACGCCGCTGTGCGAGCTTCGGCCACGCTGGTTCCCACGCCGGTAGCAGCCAACACTCGGCCACCCTGGGTGAGCAAGCCCACCCCATCCGAACCCACTCCGGCGAAGAAGTACCGAGCATCCTCCTGAGGGGTGGGCAGCGAGATGAGGTCGCCCTTGCGGTATTCGCCCGGGTATCCGGCGCTGGCCAGGACCACGCTCACCGCGCACCGCTCGAGCTTTGGGGCTGGGGGCAGGGGTTCGCCGCGCGCCGCGCGCAAGAGCAGTTCGGCGAAGCCATCCCCGATCGCTGCGGCGATGCTCTGGATCTCGGGGTCGCCGAAGCGGACGTTGTACTCGATGCAATAGGGCTCGCCGTCCACCGCCATTGCGCCTGTGAACAGGGTGCCCCGGTAGTCGATTCCAGCTTCGCGCATGGCGCGGAGGATCGGGGCCACCAGCCGCTCCTCGGTCCTCGCGATCAACTCGGGCGTGACCCAGTCCGCCGGACAGACGCTGCCCATGCCACCCGTGTTGGGTCCGGTGTCGCCATCGCCCACCCGCTTATAGTCTTGCGCCACGGGCAGGCTGACGAACTCGGGGCCGTTGCACACGCTCATCAGGCTGAACTCGCGTCCCATCAGGCGCTCTTCCAGAACGACGGTCGCTCCGGCTTCGCCAAGGGTCTTGCGGACCATGAGGTCTTCGATGGTCTCGAGAACTCCGGCGAGATCGGGCGGCAGGATTGCTCCCTTGCCCATGGCCGCCCCGCTCGCCTTGACGACCAGTTGCTTGCCCTCGGCATACCGCTCCTCGGCGTAGCGCTTGGCCCCGCTCGGGTCTTCGAACGTGCGGAACACGGAAGTCGGGACGCCTGCCCGAGCCATGAGCGCCTTCGAGAACGCTTTGGAGCCCTCGTGCCGCGCCCCGTCTTCGCCCGGGCCGTACACGGCGAGGCCCTTGGCGCGCAGCCGGTCGGCCAGGCCCTCGATCAAAGGAGCCTCAGGTCCGACGACCACGAGGTCTGGTTCGAACCGCTCGCAGAGAGCGTCGAGATCGCTTTCGCATTCGAACTCGCGCGCGATGCCGGGATTGCCCCGCGAGACCACGACTTCGGCTTCTTGCGAGAGCTTCCAAGCGAGGGCGTGTTCCCTGCCGCCAGACCCGACCACCAAGATGCGCATCGGCTCCAAGGGTACCGCTTGCGCTCAGTGTCCCCGGGCCGATACCAGGAAGAACCCCAGACACAACACGAACATCGCCCAGACGCCCACGTTCAGGTCCTTGCCGCGGCCCGCCGCCAGCATCGTGACGGGATAGACGACGAATCCCGCTGCCATGCCGATGCCGATGTTGTACGTGAACGAGATGAGTGCCACGACCGTGAACGCGGGCACCAGTTCCTCGGTCTTGTCGAACGGCAAGTGCTTCGCCGCCGAAACCATGAACACGCCGACCAGCACCAGCGCCGGAGCGTAGGCGTGGGCCGGTATGGCCGTAAGCACCGGCGCGAAGACCATCGCCAGAAGGAACAGCAAGCCCGTGGTGACGGCGGTCAGGCCGGTTCTGCCGCCCGATTCGATGCCCGCCGCGCTTTCGATGTACGCGCCGCTCACCGTCGTGCCGACCAGAGGCGCAAGCGTGGTGGCGCTGGCGTCCACGAGCAACGGCTTCTGCACGTCGGGCAGGTTGCCGTTTTCGTCGAGCATCCCGGCGCGTTGGGCGAGGCCGAGCAACGTGCCCATCGTATCGAGAAACGCCATAACGAACACGACCAGCACGACCTGTAGGAACGCGACCGAAGCCCAGTTCGAGAAGTCGAGCTGCATCATGATCGGCGCGGGCGAGGGTGGCGGCGAAGTGAACGTAGTCGGCGGCGCAGCCCAACCCAGTCCAAACATGGCCACCGCGAGCGCGAGGATCACGACGAGGATGCCTCCCGGCATGCGCCGCTGGACGGCGATCGCCATCGCCAAGAAGCCCACCAAACTCAGAATCGTCGGCCCTTGCGACAGGTCGCCCAATCGAAGCAGTGCGCCGCCTGGTTGGCCGAGCGCCACCACACCCATCTGGCTGAGGCCGATCAGGCTGAGGAACAACCCGATGCCCACGGCGAACGCTGCCTTCAGCGAGTTCGGCAACGCGTCGGCGAGCCAGCGCCGGACATGGGTGACGGTCAGCAACAGGAACAACACACCCGCCGCGAACGTGGCCGCCATCGCCTGACCCCACGCCAAGCCCATCGAGCCCACGACGGTGAATGCTATGAAGGCGTTCTCGCCCATGTACGGTGCGACAGCGAACGGTCGGTTGGCCAGAAACCCCATCAGCAGCGTCCCGAACACGGCCACGATGGCGGTGGCGGTGAAGCTCGGTCCCTTGGGCACGCCGGCGGCTTCGAGAATGGCGGGATTGACCACCAGGATGTAGGCCATCGTCACGAAGGTGGTCACCCCGGCGAGGACCTCCGTCCTCACCGTCGAGCCCGCGCGCGCCACTCCGAACAACCGTTCGATCACATCCTACGGACGGACACGCGCGGCCAATGGTGCCGAGCGGTACGATGACAAGCGAGGAGCCGCCATGAACGAACCCTTTGTCACCCTGACCATCTCTGCCGCCGAACGCGAGCGGGGCCGATTCGATTCCGAAACGGTGATGCGCGGTCGCGAGGCCATCCTGCGAGACGGGATGGTGGCGATCGAGGATGCGGTGGACCCCGCGCACATCGCCAAGATCCGCGACCGAATGTTCGAGGACCTGCCCGCCATCTTGTCGCGCACGGATACGCCGTTCAACTTCACGCGCAGCAACGTCCAGCAAGACCCGCCTCCCATGGCCGAGTACCTGTTCCGAGACGTACTGGTCAACGAGTACGTCGTTCAACTCACGGGCTCGGTGATGGGGCAAGGCATGAAGAACGCCTTCTACAGCGGCAACACGGCTTTGGCGCACGGCACCCAGCGACAGCCCGTCCACGCCGATATGGGCCACCTGTGGCCGAACACCGAGCACGCCACGCCGCCGTATGCGCTCATCGTGAATATGCCTATGGTGGACATGGATGCCCGCAACGGAAGCATCGAACTGTGGCCGGGAACGCATCTCGACACATCGGTGGCGATGCAGGACGGCGACATCAAGGTTTCGCCCGAGCGCCTCGAGGCCCAACGAGCGGTGCGCCCACCGGTTCAGCCGAAGATGCGGGCCGGCAGCGTGATCATCCGCGACATGCGGATGTGGCACGCCGGGATGCCCAACCACACCGACCAGCCGCGCCCGATGATCGCGATGATCCACTGGGTGTCGTGGTGGCCGCTGCACGAGAAGTTGACCTTCCCCAAGGGAACGGAGGCGCTGTTCGAGCACCCCGACCTCGAGACCGTCGCGGACTTCGTGGACACGCCGATCCCCTATCTGGGACGGCACACGTCGTACGATCTGCAACCGACCAACTGACGTGTTGGTCATCTTCGCAGGCTTGCCGGGCGTTGGAAAGACGACCATCGCCCGGATGCTTGCCTCGCGTCTGGGTGCCGTCTACCTTCGGGTCGACACTATCGAACAGGCCATGCGCGACGACGGGTTGTCCGACGCCGCCATCGGCGGCATGGGGTACTTGGTCGCCCAGCGCATCGCAACCGAGAATCTCAAGCTGGGGCGCACCGTGGTGGCGGATACGGTCAACCCCTGGGAATTGACGCGCCAGATGTGGCGGGAAGCGGGTTCGCCAAACTTCGAAGTCGAGGTCGTGTGTTCCGATCCGGTGGAGCACCGTCGGCGCGTCGAAAGCCGGCGTGCCGACATCCTTGGACACGCCCATCCGACCTGGCAAGAGGTCCTGGACCGCGACTACCACGCTTGGACGACGCCGAGGTTGGTCGTAGACACCGCAACGTTGCCGCCCGAGGTTGCGGTGGAAGCGATCCTAGGTCGCCTCGACAGCGTCGGGTAAACCGTGAAGCGATGGAATACCGTTCGCTGGGCCGCACCGGCATGCAGGTCTCGGTCGCTTGTTTGGGCACGATGACGTTCGGCTGGGAGCCCGACGACTGGGGTTCCAGCGAGGACAAGTCGCGCGAAGTGTTCGACGCCGCCCTCGACCTCGGCATCAACTTCTTCGATACGGCCGACGTCTATGCGCGGGGCGTCTCCGAAGAGATTCTGGGTCGGCTCATGAAGGGCCGTCGCGATCGGCTGGTCATCGCCACCAAGTGCCACGGCAAGATGGACGACGCCGACCCCAACGCCTGGGGCAACACGCGCCGCCACGTCATCGAAGCGTGCGACGCCTCGTTGCGGCGACTGGGGACCGATTGGATCGACCTGTACCAGATCCACCGTCCGCAACCCGCCGTGCCGATCGACGAGACGCTGCGCGCACTGGAGGACTTGGTCCGGAGCGGCAAGGTGCGGTATCTCGGCTGCTCCACGTTCGCCGCTTGGCAGGTGTGCGAGGCGCACTATGTGGCCAAGGCGCTCGGTGCGAGCGGGTTCGTGTGCGAGCAACCGCCGTACAACCTGCTGGATCGCCGCATCGAGCGAGAACTGCTTCCCTTCTGCCGCACGTACGACTATGGCGTCATCCCGTGGTCGCCGCTGGCGGGCGGGCAGCTCTCGGGCAAGTACCTCGATGGCAAGCCCGCGGAAGGTCGCTACGCAAAGTCCGACCCGATGAACCGCGTCAACGAGCAAACCGCCGAGACCGTGGCGCGTCTGCGAAGCGTCGCCGACGAGGGGGGGATGAGTCTGGCCACGATGAGCCTTTCTTGGGTCGCTTCGCAGCCGGGGGTCACGTCGCCGATCATTGGGGCGCGCTCCGTGGCCCAACTTCAGGAAAGCGCAGCGGCGTGCAAGTTGCGTTTGGATGCCGACCTTTTGGCCAAGATCGACGAGATCGTGCCGCCGGGAAGCCATATCGCGAACTACTACAACGCCAACTTCGGTCCAAACAGTCGGCCCAACGTCTGAAGTGGTCCTATAATGGGGTGAACACAGGAGTTCACCCATGACCAAACGCGTCCTTTTCGGCCTTGCGGCCCTTGGCTTCCTTCTTGCGGTAGGCTTCTCGGGTATGAGCAACGATGCCCAGGCCAACCAAGACACCACGGCGGCCGTCCGCTCGGCGAGCGACCGGTTCTATGGGGCTCTGAACGCGATGTTCAAGGGCGAGTTGGCGCCGATGGAGGCCGTATGGTCGCATCGGGACGACGTGACCTACATGGGCCCGACCGGGGGCTATCAGCAAGGCTGGGCGGCCGTCCGCGAGGATTGGCGGGGTCAGGCGGCGCTCAAACTCGGCGGAAAGGTGACCCCCACGAACGTGCGCATCATCGCGGGCCGCGACGTGGCCGTGGTCACCAACTACGAGGAAGGCGAAAACACCAACGCCGACGGCAAGGTCGAAAAGCTCCGGCTGCGCGCTACGAGCATGTACCGATTGGAGAACGGTCAATGGAAAATGGTGGGGCACCACACCGATCCGCTCCCCTACTTGGCGAAGTAGCCGGGACGTTTTGGGGCGGCAATTGGAAGTACACGGCCGAGGGCTGGGTGCTTTACCCATGGGGTTTTGGCCGTGGATGCGTCATTCCGGACGATCGCCTCGACAAATTGGAGCGTCGCATCGTCGGGATGAATGCGGGTTGTTTGGTGGCTTTCTTCGTGGCTCAAATGCTGGATAGTCTGCTCGAACAGCATGGTCGCCTGCTCATTCCCGTGGTCCTGGTCATGCAGTTGCACCGGCTCGTGTGGTCGGTCCGCCTCGTTCGCACGACCAAGCGCTCGGCGACGCGAATGAGCTATCGCGAGGCAGCAACTCTCCAAGCACGACGGTGTGGTCAGCATGTGATCGTGCTGAGCATCGTGCTGTTTATGGTTCTGTTCTTGGCCGGATTCATCTTCTTGGGCTTCTTCTTGCACAACCCGGCTTATCTGCTTGCCATGCTCGGCGTTTTCCTGCTTGGGCTCCATTCAGTATGGTCGCTTGCGCTGTGGGACGAGGATCGGGTCCGACGCCTGCAACACCGACACAGGTAGGTTCGGCGCCGAATCAGACAGTCACGGCGCAACCACACCGCAGTTCGATCCGCCACGGCGACTGACCCATCGCTTGACCACCCTGCCAGAACCACGTCGCCTCGCCCGTGCGCGGGTCAAAGACCACCACATCCAGCACCCCGTGCCGCAGATAGAACGGCGGGCTGAGTTCGAGGTCCTTCACTTCTGAGCCGGGCGAAACGATCTCGACCACGGCTTGGGGGAGGGTGCGCGTCGCCTCCTGGGTGGCGGCGGGCCGTTCGCAGAAGACTCCGATGTCGGGCCGCCGGATCGAACCATCGGGGAACCTGACGGCCATGTCTTGAAAGCGATGGCACCCACATCCGCCCGGACGTGCCGAAGGTTCGACCGACTGCGCGATCCGCTCGGCTTCCATCGTGTGCAACGGCGACGGGCACAGTTCCCAGATCGGAAGCCCCTCGTGGACTTCGAGCCGGATGCCAGCCTCTTGCGCTTCGTCCATGAGGCGCGTGAGTTCTGATTCGGTTAGAGCCACAGGCATGGCTTCATTGTACGCGACGGGTATCCTGATCTCATGGCACGGAAGGTCGAGGTCAGGGTGTTTCAGTCTCACGAAGAGGCCGAGCTTGCCGACCTCGCCTACTATCGCTCCCTCACCCCCGAAGAGCGCATGGCCATCCTGTTCGAACTTCGGCGGCAGGCTCATGGCGATGACCAAAGACTGGAAAGAGTTGTTACGGTTGTTCAACGAGATCGGCGTTGAGTATTGCGTGGTGGGATCGGTCGCTCTGTCTTGGCACGGCTTCCCCAGGTACACCGGTGACATGGACTTGCTCGTCGCTCCGACCGAAGCCAACGCTCAGAGGGTGCTGGCTGCGCTGGAGCAGTTCGGCATGACGAGCTTGGGATTGAGCGAGTCAGACTTCACCAACCCCGACTTGGTCGTGCAGTTAGGTTATCCTCCATGCCGCATCGACCTGTTGACCTTTGTTTCGGGTGTCTCAACAGAAGAGGTTCTCGCGGAGGCAATCGTGGCTACGATGGACGGGGAACCCACTCGTGTGATCTGCCGAGACCACTTGCTCATCAACAAGCTCGCGACAGGCCGATCGCAGGACTTGGCAGACGCTGAGCGACTTCGTGGCGGCGACAATGCGTAGACTATGGCGGACACGCCCATGGCCTACAACGACTTCCAGCACTTCCTCGACGTGCTCGCCCAGAAGGGCGAGCTGAAGCGCATCGCCGAGCCCGTCAGCCCGTACCTCGAGATCACCGAGATCGCGGACCGCGTGATGAAGGCCAACGGCCCCGCGCTGATGTTCGAGAACGTGGTCGGCCCGCCGCACCGCCTGGGTACGCCCAACCCGCAGAGCGCCGTCCTCAACCAGCCAAGCATCGATCCCGCTTCGCGGCCCATTGGCGAGAAGCGGTACGGCATGCCTGTTGCCATCAACACGATGGGCTCGCGGCGCCGGATGTCGCTCGCCCTCAGCTGCGAGGACTTCGAGGAGCACGCCGAACGCCTGCGCGAACTGCTCAAACCCGAATTCCCCAAGGGGCCGATCGAGGCGCTCAAGAAACTGCCGCACCTGCTGGGCGAGGTCAAGATCGTTCCGCCGAAGCGCGCCAAGGACGGGATCTGCCAGGAAGTCGTGATGCAGGGCGACGACGTGGACCTGACGCAACTGCCGATCCTCACGTGTTGGCCCGAGGATGGCGGCCCCTTCGTGACGCTGCCGCTCGTGTTCACGCACGACCCCAGCACAGGCAAGCGCAACGTGGGCATGTACCGCGTGCAGCTCTACGACAAGAACACCTGCGGCATGCACTGGCAGATGCACAAGCAGGGCATGCGCCAGATGGAAGACGCCGGCGAAGCGGGACGCAGGCGTTTCGAGGTTTGCGTGGCGCTTGGCGGCGACCCAGTGTATGCGTTCACGGCCATCTCTCCCCTGCCGCCGGGCATTGACGAGATGCTGTTCGCGGGCTTCTTGCGGCGCGAGAACGTTCGGTTGGTGAAGGCGAAGACCGTGGACATCATGGTGCCCGCCGACGCCGAGATCATCATCGAGGGATACGTGGACCCTGCCGAGCGGCGACTTGAGGGTCCATTTGGCGACCATACGGGCTATTACTCTCTGGCGGGCGACTTCCCTGTGCTCCACGTGACGTGCGTCACGATGCGGTCGAAACCCGTGTACCCTGCGACCATCGTGGGCGTGCCGCCGATGGAGGATGGCTGGATGGGCAAGGCGGTCGAGCGTATCTTCATGCCCTTGATCCAACTCACGGTGCCCGAGATCGTGGACATGAACCTACCCGTGGACGCGTGCTTCCACAACGTGGCGTTCGTCGCCATGAAGAAGAAGTTCCCCGGGCACGCCTACAAGGTGATGAACGCCGTATGGGGCCTGGGGCAGCTGTCCTTCACCAAGTTCGTGTTCGTGTTCGACGAGGATTGCAACGTGCAGGATATCGGCGAGGTGCTGTTCCGCATCGGGGCGAACTGCGACCCGGCTCGGGACGTGTTGATGTCGCGTGGCCCGGTGGACCAACTCGACCACGCGTCTTTGTCGGAGGGCTTCGGGGGGAAGATGGGCTTCGACTGCACGCACAAGTGGCCGGGCGAGAACGGGTTCTCGCGGGACTACCCCAAGCTCATTCGGATGTCGGACGATGTGAGGGCGAAGGTTGACGCGATGTGGGACCGGCTGGGTTTGTGAGCGGCAAAGACAGGGGGAACAACTCTTGCTATGACCAGTTTCACTGACTAGTCAGTGGCAATAAATGCAGAAAGGTTCTGACTGAAGATTGGCTTCTCACCAAGCACGTTTAATGGTTGCTAACGCGCTCACAAGGGGACTATCTAAAGCTCGTCCATATGGCATTGGACGGGCAAACTTAGGTGGCAGAACAAGTAGCCACCTTATCATCGTGAAATGAAAGCCGCCCTCTCGTCAGGCGTGAGATACTCTGACGTGTTGACGGCTGTGTCAAGCGTGGAAAGGAGTATGTGACCAGCCACCGAAACCAGAAATCCCTGCACGTAAACGATCATACCTGCCGCGATGCCAATGCCCGCGCCAACCCATCCCATTGCGCCCTCGTAGCCGAAAGACGCGACGAGGTTGATTGTGCCTCCAATGATACCTATGACCTTGACGGCACCCCCAAGCTCAATGACGGTACGTGCATTGCGGTAGGCGTCGCGGTACCGCTCGGCAACGGCGCGCGCTCTACCAGCTGCTCTGCAACTTAGAGGCTCAAACCGCTGATTTGTCAGAATCAACCGAAGCTGCCGTCTCTTGGAGCTGTGTAATCCAGTCTGAGCTATCCTGCTCCCCCGACGCTTCTTCCGCCGTGATGTGCTCGCTTGAAGGCGAGCGCTCACGCGAGCAACCACAGCGCCAACAAGAATCGAACACATCTCCGTTTTGCTCGGAGCATCGTGAGCACTTCCACATTCTCTTCTGTTGCATCTCTCTCGTGATGTCCCAAAACAAGCCTCATTACTGCCAGCATCGCCCTATTGTTAGCGGGCTTCAGACCGGAATTGTCCGGAGTCTCGCCAAACATTCCTAAACGATTTGACGGCTGCTGATGCCTGTCCGTGGATGCATTCTACCATAGCTGCGCACCGTCGCCAGTCGAAGGTACGTCCACGCTGTGGGCCCACCGAGTTGGCCTCGAACTCGGGTTCTTGTCGAATCAGAGGGCTCTTTCAGAAGCTCGGGCATGGAGAACAGGCTCGATCGCTTCATTCGTGTTGGCATCCCACGGAATCTGAGCACCCATCGAATGGAGGGTTAGGGCATGTCCAGCGCCAGTTCCGCCTGCGCCTCGGCGAATGCGAATCCCGTCGCGTGCGATCCGATCGCTGTTCGGCGTCTTGACCTTGGTTGCCCCGTAGCGCCGGAGCCCGCGTCGGCATCGAGAGTCACCACCACGTTCGGTTGCTTCGGCCACCACGAGCATATCGCCCAAGACCCGAAGAAGCGCCGTCACGGCAGCCATCACGCGGGGAGCGGTCAGCCAACGACTCAGTTGCCTCGCCCTTCTTTGCGGGCTCGCCATCTGGCACAAAGGCGACCTAAGGCGGAGAACGGAGGATCGCTGGTCGGGGCGACACGATTCGAACGTGCGACCTCTTCCACCCCATGGAAGCGCGCTACCAAACTGCGCCACGCCCCGACGCGAAGGCAGAGTGTACCCAACGAAGGGTAGCATCCGGACATGCTGGGCCAGTGGATGGAAGCCGAAATGCGAGAACAGCCGCGCGCGCTCGCGGCGAACGCCGACCGCTACCACGACGAACTGACCCGGGCGCTCGGCGGGCAAGCGTTCGAGATGGTTCTGCTGGTCGCCCGAGGCTCTTCGGACAACGCCGCCCTTTATGGCCGCTACCTCATCGAGGTGCATCTCGGCATCCCTGTGTCGCTCGCCGCACCCTCGGTGTGGACGCGGTTCGGGAGCGAGGTGCGCTTCCCCAAGTGCCTGGCCGTCGGCATCTCGCAGTCGGGGGCGGCGCCCGACGTGGCCGAAGTGCTCGGCGCGCTCAAGCGGCAGGGGCACGCCACGCTGGCCATCACCAACACTGAGAACAGCTTGCTCACCACCGTCGCCGACCACGCGCTCTTGCTCGGCGTCGGTACGGAGAATTCCATCGCCGCCACCAAGACTTACACGGCTTCCCTTCTCGCGCTCTACCAATTGGTTCGCGCACTGGGTGGGCGGCTTCCCGTCCCCGCGCTGCCCGACGACGTCTGGGTTCAGAGGGCGCAAGTATCGGCCGAAACCCAACTGGGTGCTCTGCTGCGCTCGCAGACTCTGTTCGCCTTGGGGCGCGGCTACGCGTTCAGCACGGCCCACGAGACGGCCCTGAAGCTCATGGAGTGCGCCCTGCTTCCGTGCAAGAGCTACTCCACGGCGGATTTCCAACACGGGCCCAAGGCTCTGGCCGGCCACGGCAGTTGCGCCGTGCTCTTTGGCGAAGACGGCGCCGCGTTGCGTTCGCAAGGCGCTTTGGTGGTGAATGCGCCCGAGCCCGGTCAAGGCGTCGCCGACCCGATCTGGCAGGTCGTGTACGGGCAGTGGCTCGCCCTGCTCGCCGCTCGGGCGCGCGGACTAGACCCCGACGACGCGCAGTTCATCCAGAAAGTGACGCAGACCATCTAGGCTCGGGTAAACCCGGTGCAAATGGCCACCATAGCGACGCCGATCCGCGCCCCGCGAGGCTCCGAACTCACATGCAAAGGCTGGCTGCAGGAAGCCGCGCTGCGCATGCTCATGAACAACCTCGACCCCGAGGTTGCCGAACGCCCCGAGGACTTGGTGGTGTATGGAGGGACGGGCAAAGCGGCGCGCAACTGGGAGTGCTTCCACTGCATCGTGCGCGCCCTGCGAGAACTTGAAAGCGACGAAACCCTGCTCATCCAATCCGGCAAGGCCGTCGCCGTGTTCAAGACGCACGCCGATGCGCCCCGGGTCCTGCTCGCGAATTCGAACCTGGTGGGCCATTGGTCGAACTGGGACGTGTTTGGCGAACTCGAGCGGAAGGGGCTGATCATGTACGGTCAGATGACGGCCGGCTCATGGATCTACATCGGGAGCCAAGGCATCGTCCAGGGGACTTACGAGACGTTCGTCGCCGCCGCTCGGCGGCACTTTGGCGGGTCGCTGGAGGGCCGTTGGATCGCCAGCGGAGGAATGGGCGGCATGGGCGGCGCGCAACCCTTGGCGGCCACGATGGCGGGAGCGTGCTTCCTCGGGATCGACGTGGATCGTTCGCGCATCGAGAAGCGGCTTCAAACGGGCTACCTCGATGTTCTGGCCGAAGACCTCGACGACGCTCTCGCACGCTTACGACAGGCAACCGAGGCAGGTCGCGCCATCAGCGTCGGCCTGGTGGGCAACTGTGCCGACGTGCTCCCCGAGCTTGTTCGGCACAGAGCCGTGCCCGACCTCTTGACCGACCAGACCAGCGCGCACGACCCGGTCGGCGGCTACGTGCCCAACATGATGAGCCTCTCGCAGGCCGAGGCGCTTCGCTCGTCCGACCCAGCGACCTATCGGCGGGAGAGCGTGAGGACCATGGGCGAGCACGTCGCCGCGATGCTGCAACTCAAGGCGATGGGTGCGGTGACGTTCGATTACGGCAACAACATCCGCGTGTACGCCAAGGAGGCGGGCGTCTCGAACGCGTTCGACATCCCGGGCTTCGTGCCCGAGTACATTCGACCGTTGTTCTGCGAAGGCAAGGGCCCGTTCCGGTGGGCGGCGCTCTCGGGCGACCCCGAGGACATCCGGCGCACCGATGCCGCCATCGCCGCAATGTTCCCCGAGAACGCGCCGCTGCAGCGTTGGCTGAAGCTGGCCGGCGAACGCATCCACTTTCAGGGGTTGCCGGCGCGCATCTGCTGGCTGGGCTACGGCGAGCGTTCGCGCGCGGGTCTCAAGTTCAACGAGATGGTGGCCAGCGGCGAACTCAAGGCGCCCATCGTGATCGGGCGCGACCACCTCGATTGCGGCTCGGTGGCTTCCCCGAACCGGGAAACGGAGGGCATGCTCGACGGCTCGGATGCGATCGCCGATTGGGCCCTGCTCAACGCGATGGTCAACACGGCGGCGGGGGCCACGTGGGTCTCTCTGCACAACGGCGGCGGCGTGGGCATCGGCTACTCGCAGCATGCGGGGATGGTTGTGGTCGCCGACGGCACGCCGGAAGCGGCCCGGAGGCTGGAGCGGGTATTGACCACCGACCCGGGGATGGGCGTCGCGCGGCACCTGGACGCCGGCTACCCCGAGGCCAGAGCGTTCGCCGAGCGCGTGGGGTTTGTGTAGCGTCTCGATACCGATCTGGCCGATTCTTGCTTCAATCGGACCAAGTGTCCTCGTCCCGCTCGCGCTTGCGCCGAACCACGATGAACAGATAGATCGGCCCGAGGACGACGCAACCAACGAAGCCCACAATCATGGCCATCGAAGCGAGTTCAGCCGCCACCCTAGCGCCTTCGTCGCGATAGCCGCCCATCGAGGACGCGACCGCGGTCGCCGTGCCGGAGCATCCCAGCGCCAGCACCAACGCCGAAAGGGGAGCGCCGGTCGCCGCGAGCGTCTCCCAACGTGTCAATCCAAACAGGCGATAGAAGCGCACCAACATGGCCACCCGCCAAGTCGCGACCACGCCCAAGAACGTCGAGTTCCAGATCGCCGTGCCGCTCCCATCGTTCCAGAGTTCCACGGGGATCGCGTACAAGATGGCTGGCGGCGAGGTCATGGTGACATACGTCAGCACCACGCCGTAGGTGAAGCCCTCCTCGCGGCACAGCAGCTTGGCATCGAACCACAGCATGAGCGACAGGACGAAGACGTACACCACCGAACCGACGCCGAAGCGTTGCAGGACGATCGCGTTCGGGTCGTCCCACCATCGGCCCATGCCGACGATCCAAGTCGCCACCAGCCCAAGGCCCAGGTGCCAAGGGGTCAGGTTTCGGAGGTCGTCGAGCGTGACCCGGAACGTCAGGACCCTAAGGATGTCCTTGAGAGCCCCAACGGGTCCGCCGCGCACATGGCCTCCCCGATCAGCCCAGCGCCATCGGCATGATGACGCAGAAGTAGCTGTCGTCGTCCACCGACCGGATAACGGCCGGGCGAGAGCTTTCGGTGAGTTCGATGCGGGCGCCCGCACCCGTGATCGGTTTGACGGCATCGCGGACGTATTCGCCATTGAATGCGATGTCCAAGTCGCCGCCCGTTCCGATCATTGGAAGCTCTTCCTTGGCGTCGCCCTTCTCCTCGCTTCGGGAGGAAACGACCACCTCGTTGGCCTTGCCCGAGAACTTGACGCGGTTCGCGCTTTCGCGGGCGATGATCATGACGCGGTTGACTTTCTCCCGGAGTTGGTCCACTTCGACGGTCCACGTCCGGGTGAACTCCTGCGGCACCACGCGTTCCCAGTTCGGGTAGGGCTCGGGAAGCAACTGGCAGACCATCTCGGCGCCATCGGCGGACACGCCAAGCCGCTGATCGCCGAAGCGGATGGTGACGGCTTGGTCGTCGGGAATCGGCATCTTGGCGATCGCGCGCAGGGCCTTTTCGGGAACGATCGCACCGACCTCGGCACCCCAACCCTCGCCGGAAATCCTCCGATGGGCCAGCCGATGCGTGTCGGTGGCGACCATCGTAAGCGATTCCCCATCGTAGCGCATGAGCACACCCGTGAGCACCGGGCGGTGGCTGTCGGTCGCCACGGCATAGGCCACCGAGTCAACCGCAGAGCGGAATGTCTGCATGGGAATCGTCAAAGTCGCCTCGCTGCCCGTTTCGGGCATCGGGGGAAAGTCCTCCGCGCTCAGGGCCATCATGCGGTACTCGGAGTTGCCTTCTTGGAGCAATGCCGAGCCCTGGGCGTTGACCGTCAGGGTGCAGTCGCCTTCTGGCAGCGATTTGACGATGTCGAAGAGCAAGCGACCTTGGAGGCAGACCGAGCCCTCTTCATGGACGAAGCACGGCACCGACCGCTGGACCCACATTTCGCCATCGCAGCCCAGGACGATCAGTTGGTTGCCTGTGGCTTCCAGCCTTAGGTTCTGGAGGATGGCGAGCGGCGTCCGCGAGCTGGCGGCGATGTGCGCCAGCGTGACGGCGTCGAACAGATGAGATCGTTGACAGTCGAATTTCAAAGGGCTAGGGTCTCCTCGAATCAGCCGGCGATCGGCAGGTGATACTGCAGGTGCATGGGCTCTGGCGCCTTGGGCTGGATGTCCACGCCTCGGCTGTAGAGCTTCATCAGGATGCGTTGCATGGATTCTTCGGTCATGGCCGGACGCGGGCTCGTCCTGAGCATCTCGACCGTCTGCCGCAACGTGGTCATGTCGTGGCTGAGTTCCTTGTCGCGGAACCCAGCGGCCTCCATCTCTTCCTCGAGTTCCGCCGGCAGTTCACTGCCCGCGTAGAGGTCCACCAGTTTTCGATACAGTGTGCTTTCGTTCATCGGATCATCGACCCTCCTAATTTGTCTCGAAGCGCCCGCCGCCCCCGGTAGAGTCGCGACTTCAGCGCCGGCACCGTGATGCCGAGCACTTCCGCCGCTTCCCGAGCCGGCATGTCTTCCAGATCGCACAACATGAGGGGCTCTCGGTATTCCATCGGCAGCTCGCTGAGCGCCTGATGGACCGTGATCCTCAGTGTCGTGCGTTCCTCGGTCCCGCCATATTGAGCATCGGTCGGCAGTTCGATCAGCTTATGCTGCCGCATGCGGTCGATGCACAGGTTCCTGGCGATTCGGAACAGCCAAGTCCGAAATGCGCCGTCGGCCCGTAGTTCTCCAGATCTTCTGAGGACCCGCAGGAACGTCTCTGCCGTAGCGTCTTCGGCATCGGAGCGGTTGCCGAGCATGCGCAGCGTATACCGGAACACGCGTTCGCCGTACAGTTCGAATAGGCCGCCTAATGCAGCCGAGTCGCCCTTGGCGAGCGCGCTGAGCCAACGCTTCTCGATCAAGCCGTCTTCCGATTCTTTGTTTGGCATATGAAGGACGGACGCGCCAACCGAAACGGTGCGCGCTACCCCAGTTTATAGCACTTGGCCAAGCGCTGGGTTATCGAGTCCGCAGTTCCGTGAAGAAGACGCGCGGAGCCTGTGCACCCACCGAATCCTCGATTCCGCTGACCACCGCAAGGTAGATCTTCCCTGATTCCAGGGTCGGTGTCGCTTCGGCGTAGACAAAGTCCGTCCCACGGTTTCGGGCCTGCAGGGTGATGGGTCCCGAATCGACGGTCAAGTCCTTGACGGTGCCGTACGCGATGTCGGCGGCACGATAGGTGGGGTTGTCCCCCGGGGTCTGGAAGTCGATGGCCGGCGTGTCGATGCTGGCGGCTCGGTTGAACCCGTGCACGATGTAGAGCCGCGACTTGTTACCGTTCGGGGCGGTTCGGTCGATGTCGAACGTGATGAATCGGGGCCGCTTTTCAAAGTCGGTGCCGAACGCCTTTTGCCCAATGGCCACGGCGATGTACGAACGGTCGTTGGCCGTGTCGAACGTCTGCGACCACAGTTCGAACGGGTCGCCAGCCTCCTTGAGGATCAGACCGTGACCGCCTGCGCGCACTTCTTTGAAGGCCCCATTCGTGCCCGCGTAAGCGACGCCCGCGCCGATCGTGACCAGCCGGTCTTCCTTGAAATCGTCGAACAGCAGGTCCAAAGCCACCGAGTCCGGAACCGCGTTCACGAACTGCACCAGAGGATCCGGTGCGCTTGAACTGGAGATGCTTCCGCCACAACCCGCCGCCGCAAACAGCGCGACACCGAGCGCGGCCGCCGAGATGGAGCGGACCAACGTTTTCACTGAAGACATACGATACCCCGATGCGGTGGGCTCTAGCGCATGGCGCGCAAGGAAGAAACGCTCTCGCGCAGCGCTGCACCCAGCGCCCGCGCCGACTCCTTGGTGTTCGCCCGACCGAAACTGATGCGCAAGGCGCCCTTGGCCCAATCGGCGGGGACGCCCAGAGCCGTGAGGACACCCGACGTTCCGTGGCTCGACGACTTGCATGCCGATGCCGCGCTCACCGCATAGCCGACGCAGTCCAACTCGACCACCAGCGCCTCGCCGACCAACCCAAGAAAACTCAGATTCAACACAAACGGGCTCTGCTTCGAGCAGCGGTTCTCGCGCCAATCGGAGACGCTGGAAAGTTCATCCAACACGATGGCGCGAAGTTCGCTCGCGTGGGCGAAGTCCTGCTCCTGGCGGTCTCTCGCAATCGCAGCCGCCGCACCCATGCCCACAATGCCGGGGACGTTGAGCGTGCCGGCGCGTGCGCCATGCTCCTGCCCTCCGCCGGCGAGCAGCGGGTCGAGGTTGCAGCCCCCGTGGGCGTACAGCGCTCCAACGCCCTTTGGACCGTAGAACTTGTGTGCACTGAGCGACCCGAAACAGATGCTCTTCAGATCGAAGGGCACCTTGCCGACGGCCTGGGTCAGGTCCGAGTGGACGTTTCGCGCCCACGTCCGGCAGGCGGGCACATCGAGGATGCCCCCCATCTCGTTGTTGACCCACATCACGCTGACCAAGTCGGGCGAACTGGTCGGCGGCATGATCGCCTCACCCTGGTTCCGCAGCACTTCCGCGCCCACACAGCATCCCGTGACCGCTACGGACGGATGTTCGAACGGGCTGATGGCGATCTTGCCGTAGCTGCGGAGCACCCAGTTGTTCGATTCTGTCGCGCCGGACGTGAACACGACTTCGTCGGGATCTTCGGCTCCGATCAGGGCGGCCACACGCTCGCGGGCCAGTTCCACGGCCTGCATGGCGCGCATCCCCGCCGAGTGGATCGAGTGGGCGTTGCCGTGGGCCTCGGTGAGGAACGGCAACATCTCCTGAACCACGATTGGGTCCACGGGAGTCGAAGCGGCGTTGTCGAAGTAGTTTTCGTTCATGGCTCGTGGGCCACGACGCTGTGGCCCGGTGAAGGAGGGTTAAGACGTGACGGCCGTGCGATCGAGCGCAAGGCGGACGAGAGCGGGGATTTCGCTGGTTTTGTCGGCCACGGGCACGCCCGCGTCGTTGAGCGCGCTCACCTTGGATTGCGGCGTGCCCGTGTTGCCGCTGATGATGGCGCCGGCATGGCCCATGCGCTTGCCCGGAGGGGCCGTGCGACCGGAGATGAACGAGACGACCGGCTTGGTCATATGCGCCTTGATGTAGGCCGCGCCCTCTTCCTCGTCCGAGCCGCCGATTTCGCCGACCATCACCACGGCCTTGGTGTCCGAATCGGCGTTGAACAGCCGCAAGGCGTCGACAAAGCGCATTCCCGGCAGCGGGTCGCCGCCGATGCCGATACACGTGGTCTGGCCGATGCCGGCGCTGGTGAGTTCCCAAACAATCTCATAGGTCAGGGTTCCAGAGCGGCTCACCAGCCCGACCGGGCCTGGTGCAAAGATGTGGCCGGGCATGATGCCCATCTTGCACTCACCGGGAGTGATGATGCCCGGGCAGTTGCCGCCAAGCAACGTGGTCTTGCCGTTGGCTTTCAGGCGGGCGTGAACGCGCACCATGTCTTGAACGGGCACGCCCTCGGTGATCAGGGACACGAACGGGATGCCCGCGGCTTCGCACTCAAGGACAGAATCCGCGGCGAAAGGAGGCGGAACAAAGATCACGGCAGCGTTTGCGCCAGTGGCAGCCACGGCATCCTTGACCGAATCGAAGACCGGGCGACCAAGGTACTCGGTGCCTCCCTTTCCGGGGGTGACGCCACCCACGACCTGGGTGCCGTACTCGATCATCTGCTGGGTGTGGAAACCGCCCTCGCGACCCGTCATCCCACAAACGATGACGCGCGTTGAACTACCGACAAGAACCGACATGGTGAAGAAACGGACCGTCGGGCCGACCGCGATCCGCTGGCGAGAGTACCCCAGCCGTCGGTGCCCAGCCGAGACGGTGAAGAATGTGTGGAAAACCCGCGACTTTGGTAGACACATGAGCGTCTCTTCTTGTAGACTGGCTCTGCGGTCACAGGCTCCATCATGGCGAAAGGTCTCACCATCCGACAGAAGGAAATCCTTCAATTCGTGCTCGACTACATCCAACGCGAAGGGTATCCGCCTTCGATTCGCGAGATAGGCAAGCACTTCGAAATCGGGTCCCTTCGAGGGGTCACCGTCCACTTGGACGCCTTGGAACGCAAGGGCTTCATCTCCCGCTCGAACATGCCCCGTTCGATCAAGCTGACCCACCCGGCGTACCAAGCGAACCAGCGCGTGGCGATGCTGCCCTTGGTCGGCACGATCGCCGCCGGCACTCCGATCGCAGCCCAGGAGAACGTGGAGGACCTCATCCCCGTGCCGTCCGAGATGGTGCGCAACATCGAACACGCGTTCCTGCTCCGGGTCAAGGGCGATTCGATGACGGGCGAGGGCATCATGCCGCGCGATTTGGTGGTCGTCCGTCCACAGCCGACGGCCAATCATGGCGACTTGGTGGCCGTGATGATCGGCGACGAGGCTACGGTCAAGCGCATCCACTTCGACCGCAAGGGCACGCGGCTTATGCCGAGCAACCCGGCCTACGACCCGATCCCGATCGATCGCGAGGACGCCAAAGTGATCGGGCGGATCGTGGGACTCATCCGCGATTACGACTGTATGGCGTTCTAGCCTGCCGCGTCGCGGTACTCGAGCCCCGAGCGCTCCTCCATCTTGGTCACGCACGTCGCGATCGTCAGGTCGCCCGTGACGTTGAGCACCGTTCGGCTCATGTCGAGAATGCGGTCGATGCCCAGCACCAAGCCGATGGACTCCGGTGGCACGCCAACCTTGGTGAGCACGATGGCGATCATGGGCCACGAGCCACCGGGCACACCCGCGGTGCCCACCCCCGCCAAAACGCACAGCAGAATGACCGTGATTTGCTGACCTAGGTCCAGCGTAATACCGAAGAACTGCGCCAGGAACAGCACCGTGATGCCTTCGAACAACGCGGTGCCGTTCTGGTTGGCCGTCGCGCCCACGGTAAGCACGAACGAGCTGATGTCGCGCGGCAGACCGAGGTCTTCCCTTGCCGACCTCAGCGCTTCGGGGAGCGTGGCATTGCTCGACGACGTGGCGAATGCGGTGAGCATGACCGTTCGAATCCGCCGGAAGAAGTCGAGCGGGTTGATCCGGGCGATCAGCTTGAGCACGACTGAATACGTCACGATTTGGTGGAACGCCAACGCCACCAGCACGAGGACGGCATACCTGCCGAGAGCGCTAAGGGCGTCCAAACCCAGCAAGGCCGTGGTCGAGAAGACCAAGGCAAACACGCCATAGGGCGCGATGGACATGGCGTAGCCAATGACTTTCTGGCTCACCTCGAACAGCCCTTCCATGAATGCCCGGACGGGCAGGGCCTTTTCGGCGGCGATCCCTGAGAGTGCGATGCCGAAGATCAGGCTGAAGACCATGAGCGGCAGCAGGCCGCCCTCTAGTGCGCGCGCGGCTTCTTGGACCGGGTTGGCGGGGATCAGTTCAAGCAGCGTTTCGCCCACCGACTTCGCCTGACCGGCCTGCTCGACTTTCTTCTGGGCATCCGCCTTGTCTGCATACAGTTCAAAGAGCCGGTCTTTCTGAACCTGGTCCAACCCGATGCCCGGCTTCACCAAGTTCACTGCGGTCAGTCCGATCGCCACGGCGATGCCGGACAGGAGCACCGTCATCGCCAACGCCCGAACGCCGACGCGACCCACTTTCTTCGCGTCGCCGATGTCCGCCACGCCCAGAATGAGGGCGGACACCAAGAGCGGCACGACGATCATAAAGATCATCCGCAGGAAGACTTGGCCGATCGGCTTGGCCACGTTGTCCACCCACCATCTCAGGTCGGGGTGATCGGTGCCCAGAGCTTGTTGACAGGCCAATCCGGCGACCGCGCCCAACACCAAGCCGATGAGGATGCGCGTGTGGAGAGGCATCTTGCGAGCGGACATGTGGGCGTTGATTCGCCGCTCGGCTCAGAACTCCTTCCGCAGACTTAGCCTTCGCAGAGTTTGCGGTACAGGTTGATGACCTTGGGGATGTAGTTCTGCGTCTCGCGGTAGGGCGGGACGCCACCGTGACGTCGAACCGCTCCGCTCCCCGCGTTGTACGCGGCCAGCGCCAGCACCAGCGACTCGTAGGCGTCGCCGGTCTTCTTCATGTAGTTGGCGATGTGGCCCCGGATCAGCTTGACCGTGCCGTAGAGGTTCTCGTTGGTGTCGTACGAGTTGCTGACTCCCAGCCCACGCGCCGTTCCGGGCATGAGTTGCCCGAGCCCTTGCGCCCCGCTTCGGCTGGTTGCGCTGGGGTCGAAGCCGCTCTCGACTTGGACCATGGCCAAGATCAGACGGGCGTCCACGCCGAACCGCACCGAAAAGCCCACGATGCCCTCGGCGATGCGGTACGCCTCGGCATCGGAAAGACGCGAGTTCTGCCGCTTCACATAGCCGGCATAGTAGGGCGTCGCTTCGTGGGCACCCAAGCTCCAGTCTTTCGCCACCTCGACTTGTTCCCGCGGGGGGCGCTGCACCGAGCCTCGGGAGGTTGCCGAACCCCGCTGGCGATTCCGGGCGACTTCCATCGCGCGCTCTTGTGCCTGAGCCAGTTCGTGCGTCGTCATATGGCCCTCGTCGATGGCCATGTGTACGTCCGTCACCGGGTCGGACGCTTCGTTCGGTCGGATCGTGCGAAGGATCATGCGGATCGCGCCGGTTCTACCGGCCAGCCACTGGTGGTCGGCCCCGACCCCGGCCACGACATGTTCACCGTCTTCGAGTTCGAGCAGCAAGCTGCGCTTGCCATCGCGCACGAGGCTGCCGCGAACCGAAGCGCGCACTTCGAAGGTCCGGGTGCCGACGGTGGTCAATGCGGTTTCGAGTCCGACTGGGGCGGAGATGCCTAGCTTGGTGCGTTCACCGAGATACCGCTCAAGGGTGGGTTGGGCGAGCGCTTTCGAACCGAGTGCAAGGAACGCGACGCCGCACCAGACCGCCAAGCGGCCCCAGTTGCCCGTCGCATTTCGCGTTCGCTTCATGTTTCGACCGAATCCGGCACGGCGATATCTGGCGGAGAGATCGGGATTCGAACCCGAGAGAGGAATTTCTTCCCCTACCCACTTAGCAGGCGGGCGCTTTCGACCACTCAGCCATCTCTCCGCTGAGGCTCGTGCATTATACACGCAACTCCGGGATCACGTTCGCAACATGCCCCGCACTTCGCTCGCGATGGCTCTGGCCCAGATGCCATAGCCGTCGGCGTTCAAGTGAAGCAGGTCTGGCATCAGCGAGTCCTTCAGCGTGCCGTCGAACCTCACGAAGTGGTGCCCGATGTCGAGGAACCGCACGCCCGGATAGGAGATCCCGCGCAGACCGGCGTTGATCTCGCCCACCTGCACCCGCAACCGGTCGTCGGCCGTCGCTCCTCGGGGGAACACAGCGAGCAGGAGCACCTGCGTCTTGGGCGAGCCCTTGCCGATCGCGGCGAGGATCGCGCGGATGCCTTCGACGGTCTGCGCCGGATTCGACGAGCCGTGGCCGACGTTGTTGGTGCCGATCATGATGACGACCACCTTGGGCTTGGCGGGCAGCATCTCGCCCTTCTGAAGCCTCCATAGGACGTGCTCCGTCCGGTCGCCCGAGTAGCCGAAGTTGGCGGATTTCATCGGCGCGAAGAATTCGTCCCATGCGGCTTTGCCGCCTCCTTCCCAGCCCTGGGTGATGCTGTCGCCGAGGAACGCCACGTCGTACCCACCTTTGCGTGTGACCTCCATCTTGTGTTCGTGCCGCTGCCGCCACCAGTCGGCGTCTTGCGGGACCGGCGTGACCGAGACGGGTTGCAGGAGTGAGGCGAGGCAGAGCAAGGGTGCGAGAAGCATCGCGGTTGAGTTCTCGCTGCCCGGGTTCGGTTCCTTCAGGTTACATGCATCGGATCGGGCCCGGAAGGCGAGATCCAGTAGGACGTCAGCGTGTAAACATGCGCGAACCCGTTGCGTTGGGCGTTCCGCATGGATTCAGAGGCCGGTAGCGCTCCTTGCGCAACGAGGTCCAGGCCTATTTCGGCGGCGACACGCAGCCGATGGGAGATGAGGGCGCGGTGCAGGCCGCGCCTCCGGTGGTCGGGATGCACTCCCCCGCCGCAAAACCACCCGATACCCTCGCTCACCATGAGGCTCGCACCAGCCACGATCTCTCCAGAGGACCGGATGACGAAGCAGTGGCTCCCCGGCACTTGGTACGAATCGGCGATGCCGTCCAGCGTGCCCGGCGCGGCTCCGCCCGGAAAGAACCAGGGCTCGCTGGCGAGGACGTACTCGCGAACGTCTGCGGTGGGGAGTTCTTCGATCACGACGCTCGGCGAATCGGTTGGGTCGTTGTTGGGCGTCCGCGCGAGGATGGCCTCGAACTCGGCGACATCGAACGCAGCCGCGACCACGCGACGCACCGTCTCAGGGTGTGCGATGGGGCTCAACTTGAACTCGAACTTGGAGCAGCGGCCTGTGTAGTGCCCCAAAAGCGCGCGCCAATCGTCGTCGGCGAGTCCTCGATCCTCGCCGATTCCGACGCATTGTGTGAACACGTGACCCTCGCCGCAGAAGGCGGCGACCCCGCCAGCGAGTTCGAGTGCATCGCCCCGCCCCGCGCTGACGGCTCGCGCCAGCCTCGTTGTCTCGGAGCGCTCGAGCCGCTGGATCAGTTCCGGAGTGATGAGCACAAGCGAGTATGGCGTGCGGCTGTTGCAAGGCCGTCGAAGCGCAAGCTAAGTCGAAGTGACGAGCACTTTCACGTCGGCCTCTTCCAATTTCTCCTCGATCTCCGCGAGACGGTCCCAGACTTCCGAGCGGCGAGGTGGCTCGTTGTCGGCCTCCAAGATCACCCACCACCGACCGTCTACGTCCACGATGCCGTCTCTCTTCAGTCGAAACCCGAGCGGATTGTCGATCTGCTGGAGAACGACTTCCACTTGGCGCTGGATGATTTCGGGGGTAAGCGTGGTCATGTCCATACTCCAAGACGCTTGAGAACGGCAGCTGATTCCCTAAGCATTTCCAGTGCCTCCTTCCGCCCGACGGTGCGTCCGTTCCGGTAGTCGGCGTCTGTTCGCGCTTCCCTCAGCACTCTTAGTCCGCGCTTTGCGCGACGTTTCTCGTCCTCGCTTAATCCCGCCACCTGACCCAGCAGGCTTGGGATGTCTTCGTGCGGTGGATTGTGCCAACCGTGCCTGAACGTCTTGCCCGGCTCGCAGACGAGCGAACAGGCCGCAGCGTACGCGGCATAGTAGCTTCGGGCAACGCAGCTGCGCATCAGCCGCTCGTCCTCCCGATCAAGCAGGAGCTGTGCGCAATAGAAGTTATCGCGACTCATGCGTTCCCAAGTCATTGTTTTCGCTACCTCTGGATAGACGGGCCACGCAAGGTTACCCGTGCCGGGTCACCCGGAATTCGATAGCAGAGTCCTGTCCGAGCCGGAGGCTCGTGTGAAGCAATAGGTCCTACAGGCCGAGTCCGACCTATAGGACCTACATAAGCCAAGACCCAGAAGTCTTAGTGGTGGTGGTGGCCGGCGGCGCCCTCGTCTTCCTTTTCGGGCAACTCGGCGACGGCGGCTTCGGTGATCAGCAACAGGCCGCTGATCGAAGCCGCGTTCTGCAGCGCGGCACGAACGACCTTGGTCGGATCCACGACACCGGCGGCCAGCAGGTCGCCGTATTCGAGGTTGGACGCGTTGAAGCCGTAGTTGGCCTCGTTCGCCACGCGGACGCGCTCCACGATGACCGAGCCTTCGACGCCGGCGTTCTCCGCGATCGTGCGCATGGGCGATTCGATGGCGCGTCGAACGATGGCGATGCCGATGTTCTCGTCGCCTTCGCCTTGCAGGTCGGCCAGAGCCGCACCGGCCTTGAGCAGCGCCACGCCGCCTCCGGGCACGATGCCTTCCTCAAGCGCGGCGCGAGTCGCGGCGAGAGCGTCTTCGATCCGGGCTTTCTTGTCCTTCAGCGCAGGCTCGGTGGGCGCACCGACCTTGATGACGGCGACGCCGCCCGAGAGCTTCGCGNNCGCTCCTGCAGCTTCTCCTTGTCGTAGTTGCTGTCGGTGGTCTCGGCCTGCTGCTGGATCTGCTTCATGCGGCCGTCGATCTTGGAACGATCGCCCTTGCCGCCGACGATCGTGGTGTGCTCCTTGGTGATGACCATCTTGGCGCACGAACCGAGCATGGTCAGGTCCACGTTCTCGAGCTTCATGCCCAGATCCTCGCTGACGAACTGGCCGCCCGTGAGGATCGCCATGTCTTCCATCATCGCCTTGCGTCGCTCGCCAAAGCCCGGCGCCTTGACCGCCGCGAGCGGCAGGTTGGCGCGAAGCCGGTTGAGCACCAGCGTGGCGAGACACTCGTTTTCGACGTCCTCGGCGATGATCACCAGCGGCCGACCGGCGCGCATGACCTTCTCGAGCACGGGGACCAAGTCCTGGACGTTGGAGATCTTCTTCTCGTGGAAGAGGATCATCGGCTCTTCGAACACGGTTTCCATGCGCGAGGCATCCGTGACGAAGTAGGGGCTCATGTAGCCCTTGTCGAACTGCAAGCCGTCCACGATGTCGAACGTGGTGTCCGCGATCTTGGACTCTTCAACCGTCACGACGCCGTCCTTGCCGACTTTGTCGATGACGTTGGCGACCAATTCGCCGATCTCCTCGCTCTTGGCGGAGATGGTGCCGACTTCCTTGATGGCCTTGTGGCCGGAGATCTCCTTGCTCATCGCCTTGAGCTCGGCGACCACGGCGTCGGTGGCCTTCTCGATGCCGCGCTTGATCTGCGTGGCGTTGGAACCGGCGGCGACGTTGCGGATGCCTTCCTTGAAGATGGCTTGGGCGAGCACGGTGGCGGTGGTGGTTCCATCGCCGGCCGTATCGTTGGTCTTGCTGCTCACTTCTCGGATGAGCTGGGCGCCCATGTTCTCGAAGCGGTCCTCGACCTCGATTTCCTTGGCGATGGTGACGCCGTCGTTGATGACGGTCGGCGCGCCGAATTTCTTCTCGAGCACGACGTTCCGTCCACGGGGACCAAGGGTGACCTTGACCGCGTTGGCGAGCTTGTCGACGCCGGCTTCAATGGCCTTGCGGGCGTCGTTTCCGAATTTGAGTGATTTTGCTGGCATGGCGTTAGGCTCCGACCTTGGCTCCTTCAAGGACCGCGAGAACGTCCTCGGCACGGAGGATCACATAGTCCTTGCCAGAGACCGACACTTCGGTGCCGCTGTACTTGCCGTAGAGAACGGTGTCGCCAACGGCCACGTCGACCGGCGCGAGCTGACCGCTGTCCAGCCGCTTGCCCGGGCCGACGGCGAGGACGGTGCCGCGCTGGGGCTTCTCTTGGGCCGTGTCGGGGAGGTAGATGCCGCTCGCGGTCTGCTGCTCCTTCGATGCGGCCTCGACGATGATGCGATCGTGAAGCGGTTTCAGGTTCATTCTTGATGCTCCTATGATTCGAGTGCCGGACGCGCACCGCGCGAATCGGCGTCGGATTGGCAGTATACCGCCGAGAGTGCTAATATCGCCCCGGGACCTTGGTCTTTGGGGCCGGGCGACAACTCCTAGTGATGTGTCTCAATAATA
>DDSP01000033.1:44803-150555 GCA_002343445.1 Chthonomonas sp. UBA2387 | reverse complement strand
CCCTTGCCAGCGCTTCGAGTGCGGCCGAAGGGGTGTTCAGGTTCCCGGCCGCCCAGCGACGGACCTCTTTGTCCCCGTCGCGTGCAAGCATTTTGAGCGTTAAGGGTAGCGTATTGGAGTTCAGAGCGACCCACTCTCGCACTTCGCGGTCGTCATCTTTGGCAAGTTCTGAAAGTATGTGGCTTGGTGTGTACCGAGAGCGTGCAACGGTCTCCCGGAGCGTGCTCATCTCTCGGTCCTTGCGAGCACGTGGCACCGAAGAGATTAGCAGCAGCAATTCGTCCTCGGTGAGGCCCTCAATCCACTCTTTCTGCAACTCGATCAAATACAGACGCTTCTGAACTTCGGACCTGTGGTCCACGAGGAACTCTTGCAGATCAGATAGGTCGAACGGCTTTACGCGAATTGCCATTGCAGCACACCCTTTCGAAGGCTACCTCCAAACCCGGATCAACACGAATGACCACTCACATCACCGATCGATCTCGCCGAGCACGATGTCTACGGAGCCGATGATCGCGATCAGGTCGGCGATCAGGCGGCCGACGGCCAGCACTTCCAGCGTCTTCAGGTTCATGAACGACGAAGGCCGCTCGTGCCACCGGTAGGGGCGGTTCGAGCCGTCGCTCACGATGTAAAAGCCCAGTTCGCCCTTCGAGCCTTCGATCCCGGCGTAGGCTTCGCCGACCGGCGGGCGGAAGCCCTCGGTGACCAGCTTGAAGTGGTGGATCAGCGATTCCATCGAGGAATCCAATTCGGCGCGCGGGGGCGGCGCGATCTTGCGGTCCGAGGTGTTCCAGGGGCCAGAGGGCAACCCGTCCATCGCCTGGCGGATGATCTTGCACGACTCCTTCATCTCGGCGATGCGCACCAGGAAGCGGTCGTACACGTCGCCGTGCGAACCCACGGGAATCTGGAAATCGAAGTCCTCGTAGCTGGAATAGGGGTTGCTCTTGCGCAGGTCCCAGGCCACGCCGCTGGCCCGCGCGATGGGGCCGGAGCATCCGAGTTCGAGCGCCTGCTTGCCCGTGAGCACGCCGACGTCGATCGTCCGCTCCTTCCAAATCGGGTTCTCGACCAACAGGTTCTCCACCACCTCGAGTTCGCCGGGGAACTCCTTGAGGAACGCGTTGAGCTTGACGTCGAAGCCGTCGGGCATGTCGCCGCGCAGTCCGCCGGGGACGATCCAACTGGGCATCATGCGCACCCCGGAGAACATCTCGAACATGTCGAGGATCATCTCCCGCTGCTGCATGATGTAGAAGAACGGGGTCATCGCGCCCAAATCGAGCCCGTGCGTGCCCAGCCACACGCAGTGGGAGGCGATGCGGCTGAGTTCGGCCAGGATGACGCGCAGGTACTGGCCCCGCTTGGGGATTTCGCAGCCGAGCAGCTTTTCGACGGCCAGCGCATGCGCCAGGTTGTTGCCGTTCGCGTTCAGGTAATCCATGCGGTCGGTCATCACGACGCACTTGTGGTACTGCTGGTATTCGGCCTCTTTCTCCATCCCCGTGTGCAGGTAGCCGATGACGCACTTGCACTGGATGATGACTTCGCCTTCGAGCTCGCAGATCAGGCGGAGAACGCCGTGCGTGCTGGGGTGCTGGGGCCCCATGTTCACGATCATCGTGTTCTCGCCGGTGCGCTGGAACACGGTTTCGGTCGAGGGCATGAAGGCTTGAGGCGCGCTGCTCATGGACATCGGAGAGTCTACCAGCGTGAGTTGGAGAGGCGTTCGAGTGGGACCGAATCCCCGGCAGAAAAGATGAGTCGAATAGTCATGTATAATGGCTTCACGCATGAGGTTGAACGCGCAAACCGATTTCTCGCTGAGGATCATGATGTTTCTCGCCGTCCGGCGCGATGTGCCGACGACGATCCCGGAGTTGGCGGGCAGGCTGGGCTTGTCGCGCGCCCACACCATGCGAATCGTGGCCAAGTTGGTGGGCAAGGGGCTGCTGGCATCGACCCGGGGGAGGCACGGCGGCCTTGCGCTTGCAGATGATCCCGCTTCGGTCACCGTAGCCCAAGTGGTCCGGGCAATGGAGCCGGACTTTGCGATCGTTCCATGCCTGCATACCAAGGAAGCCCGCGACTGTTCCATCGAACCGGCGTGCCGGCTCAAGGGAGTCCTTGAATCGGCGGTCGTAGCCTTTCTTGGCGAACTTGGCAGGCACACTCTGGCCGATTTGGTCGAGGCGAATCGCACCCCTCTGGAGCAGGTCTTTCATCTGGACCGACCCTACGCGACGCGGGGGTGCGCGGTAAGGCCGACTTCGCTGATCGAAGCGCTCACAGGGGGCGTCGGCTAGATGCCCTACGTCATCACCGAACCGTGCATCGTCGTCAAGGACAAGTCGTGTGCCGCCGTCTGTCCCGTGGACTGCATCTACGAGACCGATGAAATGCTGGTCATCCACCCAGACGAGTGCATCGACTGTGGCTTGTGCGAACCCGAGTGCCCCGTCACCGCGATTTTCGTCGATTTCGATGTGCCGACTCGCTGGAGCGAATACATCGAGAAGAACGCCATCGAGAGCCGTCGGCTGTCCGGCTCCGAAGCACCGGGAACAGCCAAAACCGAAGAACCATGAACACACCCACACTCGATCGTCCCGTTGGCCAACTCGTGGCCGAAAAGCCCTCCCGTGCCCGCGTCTTCGAACGTTGGGGCATCGACTACTGCTGTGGGGGCAAGAAGACCCTCGGTCAGGTTTGCACCACCAAGAACCTCGATGCCCAGGCGGTCGTTCAGGAACTCGTGGCTTCGGACGCAGGTCCTCAGCCCGAGACCATCGACTGGAACGCGGAGTCGCTCATGGCCCTTTGCGACCATATTCAGGAGGTCCACCACGGCTATCTTCGCTTGGCCCTTCCGCGCCTTTCGATGCTGACCGAGAAGGTTGCCTCGCGGCACGGCGATCGGGACCCGCGTTTGGTCGAACTCAGGGGCGTCTTTATGGCCTTTCGGGCCGAGATGGAAGAGCATACGACGAAAGAGGATCGCATCCTCTTTCCGGCCATCCGGTCGCTGGAAGCCGAGAGTGGACCCGATGATCTGGCCCGCAATATCCAGCATCCGATCCGGGTGATGCTCGAAGATCACGACAGCGCGGGAGAGGCGCTCGAGCAGATGAAATCCTTGACCGAGGGCTTCGTACCAGATGCCAACGCGTGCAACACTCATCGGGCGATGCTCGATGCTCTGGCGGAGCTCGAACTCGAAACCCATCAGCATGTCCACCTTGAGAACAACATCCTGTTCCCGAGGGCGATCGAGGCCGCAGCTAGGCTCTAGGCCTCCGCGGACAAGACCGGCTCTGCTCTGGCGTTTCTTGGCCGGAGCAGAGCCCCTTTAGAACGGCAGCGAGACGCCCGCCGTGGCATACGTCACCCAGGCGAAGTTCTTCACGCGCGGGACGTCGGCACCGCCTTCAAGCACGCGCACGCCCACAAAGGCCGTGGTCCCGGAAGCGAACCGCCGCTTGGCCCGCAGGCTCACGTCGAACGCGCGGCCGGGGCCGCCGGCCAGCCCGTCCATCTCGAACTCGTACCGCACGTCTCCGCTCAGCACGCCCTCTTTGTGCAGGTTCAGCAGGGGCACCAGGCCGACGTTGCGTTCCGAGGCCTCGGTCACGCCCTGCTCGAGCCGGATTTCGGCGTCGCGGACCTTGAGCGTGCCGCCGACGGCCCAGCCGCCCTTCCACGGCTTGCGATAGGTGAGGCGGTAGCTGTCGAACTGGTAGGTCGCCTTGGCCGCTCCCGCCGCGAACGTCTTGCCGGCGAAGCTGGCTGGGGCATCGAGTTCGCCCGAGCCGCTTTGCCGAAACGGGGCGACGAGGAGCTTCCACGTGCCGCCTTTGGGGTCTTGGTAGAGCAGGGAAACCCGCCCGAACGTGCGCCAGTTCTTGCCGACCAGGCCTGCGAGGTCCAGGTTCGTGCCCGTCTCCTTGGGAACTTGGGCGTTGTTGTAGCGCGGCGCGGTGAAGCCGGTTTCCAGCTCCAGGGTCCAGCGTTTCGGGTTGTCTTGGGCGCTGGCGTGGCCGATTGCGAGCAGGAGGGGCAGAGCGGCGAGCGGCTTGGTCATGGGCTTTGACGTTCTACGCGGGGTTGGGGCCGGAAGTCGGCATGCCGCGCCAGAACGTCCACGGGTAAAGTGGACCAAAGGACAAACTCATGAACCAGTTCGACTTCGAGCGATCTACGGCTGTGGCAGATATCATTCAAGTAGCGACGACGGGCCATTTGACTCCGATCGGCAAAGCCAAGGGCTGGCGACACACGCGGTTCGGAGTCAAGACGGGGCCCTCTGCCCGCGGCTTTTCCAAGTAGTAAACTTCGCAGCCAAGGAGTGCGTCATGAGTAAGGATTCAGCCTTTCATAACCTCATTGAGGACATCGCGAATGGATGTGCATGCATTGATGCTAGAGGCATTCCTCACAAGAACTTTCAACCGGGCGTGGGTCCATATGGCGAGCCGCAGCTGGTCAAATGTATTCAAGATTATCTTGATTCATTGCCAGCTTATTCTGGACTTGCAAAGACTAAACGTACGCCGGACCTGTTGGTCAAGGGACACTGGGCAATTGAGTTCAAGATTGCTAGGCCATTTGGCGACAACGGCGCGGAAGCCGAGAATTGGTCGGTCAATCTACTGCACCCCTATGCAGGCAATGTAAGCGTTATTGGAGATTGTCTCAAGTTGCATGACTGGCTCGGAGTCGAGCGGCGAGTAGCGGTTGTCGTCGGCTACGAACATGTAACCCCGCTGATCTCGCTAGACCCTCTCATCAGCTCGTTTGAGGCGGTTGCCAAACAAGTATTGCCATTTCAACTATCCGCTCGCGTCGAGTCCCGACGTACTGGCTTACGACACCCGGTTCATCAAGTTGTCAGAATCATTGGTTGGGAAGTGCCGACTCGAGATGTGCCTGACCCGCTGAATCGTTGAATGTTCTGGTTCCCAGGGGGTTCGCGAAGTCAAGTCCCCCGCTCCAGCACCCGGAACTTCGCCGACGCCTTGTGCTCGCCCATGCTCAGCTTCACCGTGTACTCACCCGCCGGAGCGTGGAAGGGGAAGAGGGGGTCTTCGCCTCGGTCGGCCACTTTGCGCCACTCCTCCGGCTCCAGGTTCCACACCACGCGGTTGTAGCCCGCCGCGTTCGAGCCCGAGAGCTTCTTCATGACCGCCCCGTGCGCGTCCTCCACCACCACCGACACATCGTCGCCCGTGTACTCGGCGATCCAATAGTCGAACACCGCACCCATCGGCGGGTTGGGGGCGCGGAACGTCTTGTGCGTCCAGGCTCCCGAATAGGCCAACACCCAGCGGGGGCGGCAATCGCGCACCGAGAACAGGTGCAGCGGCTTGGCCAACACCTCGGGCGTCAGCTCGGAAACCCATAGCGCGCGGTCGAGTACCCAGATGCTGCGTCCGTGCGTACCGAGCACCAAGTCGGTTTCACGCGCGTGCTGTTGGATGTCGTCCACGGGCGTTGTGGGCAGGGCTTTGCCGTGCATCTTGGTCCACGAGCCGCCCCGGTCGAGGCTGACGTAGAAGCCATGCTCGGTGCCCGCGTAAAGCACGTTCTCGCCGAAACGATCCTCGCTCACCACCTTCACGCTGCGCCCCTTGGGCAGGTCTGCCGTGATGTCGCGCCACGTTTTGCCATAGTCGTCGGTGGCCAGAATGCACGGGTCCATGTCGTCGCTTCGGTGGCCGTCCACCCCGGCGTAGGCGCGGCCCTTGACGTGTGCGCTGGCGACCAAGCGGCAGATGTAGCGGCCCCCGACTTCCGGCGGCGTCACGTTGGCCCACTCGCCGCCGTCGTTGCGCGACACGTGGATGAGCCCATCGTCCGAGCCCGCCCACAGGACGCCTTTCTCGACCGGCGATTCGGCCAGGCTGACCACGGTGCAATGCGTCTCGGCGTTCGAGCCGACTGTCTCCATCTTCTGCGGGTCGCGCGTGGTCAGGTCCGGGCTGATGCGTTGCCACCGTGCCCCGCGCTGGCTGAGCTTGAACACGTAGTTGCCCGCGTGGTAGATCACGCTGGGGTCGTGGGGGCTGACGAAGAACGGGGAATTCCAGTTATATCGGTGTCGGGCTTCGCCTTCGCGGGCCTCGGGGCTCAGGTAGCGGCGCTCGCCCGTGCGCAGGTTGATGCGCGTGATGTGCCCGCCTTGCCATTCTGCGTAGACCCAGTTCCCGTCTTCGGGGTCGAATGCGGCATGGAAGCCGTCGCCCCAGAATGCGACCTGCCACTCGGCGTTGGTGATGCTGGTTTCGGGCGTGCCTTGGGCGTCGTCCTTGGGCGCTTGCCGATTGGTGGCGCTGGGCCCGATCCACGTGCCGTTGTCTTGCAGCCCGCCGATGATGCGGTAGGGGTCCGAATCGTCGAGGGCGATGTTGTAGAACTGACCGACGGCCATCGTGTTCATGAAGTCCCACGTCTTGCCGCCGTCGAAGCTTTGGCTCGCGCCGCCATCGGTGCCGATGATCAGGTGGTCGGAGTCGTTGGGGTCCACCAGAATGGCGTGGTGGTCGGCGTGCAGGATGTCGGCGAACCCGCCCCGGAACGATGCGCCCCCGTCGTCGCTGACCTCGGTGGTCCAGCCGAGCAGGTACACGCGTTGGTCGTTCTTGGCGTCGAACTTGACTTTGCTGAAGTAGAAGGCCCGGGGCGAACGCACGCTCAGCCGTCGCCACGTGTCGCCACCGTCGTCGCTGCGGAAGATCCCGCCGCCGCGCATGCGGTCGTCGCGGATGCTGTTCGCTCCGTCCTGGGTGCTCTCGACCACGGCGATGAGCTTCTTGGTGTCGCCCGCGAAGACGTCCAGCCCGATGCGCCCCGTCTGGGCGGGCAGTCCTCCGGCGAGCTTGGTCCACGTCTTGCCGCCGTCTTTGCTGCGGTAGATGCCGCCCTCGGGTCCGCCGCTGGTGAAGCTCCAGGCCGTGCGGAGCCTCATGTACATCGCGGCGTAGACCGTGTCGGGGTCTCTGGGGTCGAGCGTCACGTCGCACGCGCCGGTCTTCTCGTCCAGGTAGAGCACCTTGTCCCACGTTTTGCCGCCGTCGGTCGTCTTGTAGACGCCTCGCTCGGCGTTGTGCCCCCACAGGTGTCCGAGCGCGGCGACGTAGCACACGTCGGGGTTGCGCGGGTCCACCGCGATGCGCGGGATGTCGTGGGTGGCTTCCAGTCCGAGGCATTGCCAGGTCTTGCCCTTGTCGGTCGAGCGGTACACCCCGTTGCCCCAACTGCTGCTGTTGCGGCCGTTGCCTTCGCCCGTACCCACCCACACGATCTTGCCCTTGCCTTCCTTCTTCCGGTCGGCCTTGGGCGTATCGTCGGTCCAGCCGTTCCAATCGGCGGGTGCGTCGCAGCACGCGACGGCGCCGATGCTCGACGTGATCTCCTTGTCGAACAGAGGTTCGAACGTGGTGCCCATGTTCGTGGTTCGCCACAGGCCCCCGCTGGCGTAGCCGATGTAGAACGTCTTGGGGTTGCCGGGCTCGAAGCACATGTCCGAGATGCGTCCGCCCATGATGGCGGGGCCGATCGAACGCCACGGGATGCGCTTGAGGTCGCTTTCCTGCAGGCGTCGTACGGGTGCGGCGGAGGCTTCGGAGTTGGGCTTGCGGGCCATGCCCCCAGTATTCCCAATCCGCTAGGGCAAGAAGTAGCGCACGTTGGTGATGACGACGTTCTTGCGGCTGCCGAGTTCCTTCTTGAGCCGCTCGGCCACATTGCTGTGCAGGAACGAATGCCACGGGTACTTGGGCACGGCTTGCGGCACGATCACCGTGATCATCGTCTCGGGGCTCTCTTCGAGCGTTTGGTCCACGTACTGGAGGATCGGCTCGGTGAGCGAGCGGTACGGGGATTCGAGGATGACCAGCGGCAGGTCGCCCGCGTAGGTGCTCCACGAGTGTTTGACCTCGCTCACCGATGCGGGGTCGAGGGTCACGTGAAGGGCTCGGCAGTCGTGCGAGAGCTGTCGCGCGTAGGCGATGCCCTGCAGGATGCCTCGGTGGACGCGCGGCACCAGCAACAGCACCGTCATCTTCGGGTTGCCGACCTGATCCACGGGTGCGAGCGCCATCGCTTCGGCGAGATAGTCGTAGTGCTTGCGGATGCGGGCGAAGATGAACAGGATCACGGCCAGCGCGACGACGATGATCCACGCGCCCTCGCTCCACTTGGTCACCAGGAGGATGACCATCACCGTGAACGTGGTGATCGTCCCGACTCCGCTGACGATCATCTTCCAGTTCCGCACGCCCGAGCGGTACCACTTCACGGTCATGCCCGCTTGGCTGAGCGTGAACGAGATGAACACGCCCATGGCGTACAGCGGAATGAGCGAGTGGGTGTCGGCGTGGTAGCCGATGATCAGCGCGACGGCCAGCACCGCCAGCGTCACGATGCCGTTGTTGAACACCAGCCGGTCGCCCAGACTGGTCAGTTGGCGCGGCAGATAGCCGTCCTTGGCGATGAAGCTGGAGAGGCGCGGGAAGTCGGCAAACGCCGTGTTGGCGGCCAGGAACAGGATGAGCGCCGTGGCGATCTGGAGCATGTAGAAGCCGGGTCCGATTCCCCAAACCTTTTCGGCGAGTTGGGCCACCACGGTCTTGAACCCGGGCTCGGTGGGGTGAAGCGGCACCAGGCCGTAGTGCTGCGCCGACCAACTCAGGCCGATGAACATCATGAGCAGCAGCACCACCATCATGATGAGCGTCTGCGAGGCGTTCTTGGCCTCGGGCGGGCGGAACGCCTGCACCCCGTCGGCGATGGCTTCCGTCCCGGTGAGGGCCGTACACGATGCCGCAAACGCCCGCAGGAACACGAACGCCGTCAGGGCATGCAACGGCTCGTCGAACTTGGCAGGGTCGGGCGCGTGGTGCGGTTCGCCGACGCCTTTGACCAAGCACGTGGCGACAAGAGCCAGCACCATGAACACGAACGTGTACGTGGGGATGGCGAACGCGACGCCGCTTTCCTTGGCGCCGCGCAGGTTGACCACGGCGATCGCGGTCACGGCTGCGACACCGATGGCCACGGCATAGTGCTGCGCCGGCCCATACATGGACACGATCGCGCTCACGCCGGACGAGATGGACACGGCGACGGTCAAGACGTAGTCGATGAGGAGAGAGGCGCCCGCCACCTTGCCCGCGCCGGAGCCGAGGTTCTCGGTCGAGACGAGGTAGGTGCCGCCGCCGTTCGGGTAGGCGTGGATGGTCTGGTAGTAGCTGAACGCGACGATGGCCATCAGCACGGCCAGCCACATGGAGACGGGCAACAGGTAGCTCAGCGCGATCGGGCCGGCGATGACCAGCACCAGCATGATCTCTTCGCTGGCATACGCCACGGAAGAAAGCGCGTCGGAGGCGAACACGGGCAACCCGAACCGCTTGGGCAAGCGCTCGTGGTGCGCGTGCTTCGTCGCGATGGGAATCCCGAGGATCGCCCGTTTCAGCCCGCGCAGATTGAGCATGGTGGCCGAGGCGAGGCGTTAGGCCGTGACCGGCGCATCGAAGGGCACGCCCTTCTTGGTCTCCGCACGGAACAAGCCAACGATTTCCTGGGTGACCGCACCCACGGAACCGTCGCCGATCGGGCGACCGTCGAGGCGCACCATCGGAATGACTTCGGCGGCCGTTCCGGTCAGGAAAGCCTCGTCCGCGGTGAAGATGTCGAACGGCGTCAGGAAGCCCTCTTGGACCTCGAATCCGGCGTTGCGTGCGAGTTCGATGACGGTGTCGCGCGTGATGCCCTTCAGGATGCCGCACGAGGGGTCGGGGGTGCGGATCGTTCTGCCCGTGACCAAGAAGAGGTTGTCGCCCGTACACTCGGCGATGTAGCCCTGCGCGTTCAGCATGAGGCCCTCGCCCGCCCCGGCGTAGTTGGCCTCCTGCTTGGCCATGATGTTGGCGGCATAGCGGCCGATGCACTTCAGGCGCGGATCGAGGCTGTCGCCGCTCATCACGCGGAACGACGTGGTGATCACGTTCAGGCCGGTCTCGTAGGCTTCCGGCGGATAGAGCGCCAGCGTGGAAACCATGATCATCACGTTGGGCTCCTGGTTGATGTTCTTGGGGTCGAGCCCGAGTCCGGTGCCGCGCGTCACGTTCAAGCGGATGTAGCCGTCCGAGATGTCGGCTTGGGCGCACACGTCCAGAATCGTTTGGCGCAACTGCTCTTGGCCCATGCTCATGCGGTATCCGAGGAAGCGGCAGCCGTGGTAGAGCCGGTCCAGATGCGGATCGAGCTTGAACACGCGGCGACCGTAGATGCGGATGCCTTCGAAAAGGCCGTCTCCGTAGAGGTGCGCGTGGTCGGCGACGCTGACCTTCGCGTCCTCAAGGGACGTCACTTCGCCATTGAGCCAGACGAGCTTGGGCATGGGGCCATTGTACACCGCCGCCCCTCCTCGCTTCAGGTCCCGCTCATGGGCGAGGCGGATCGGTGCGCGCGAACGTGTAGGTGTAGGAGAGCGGCGGCGCGACGCCCCATTCCAGGACTCCCGAGAGCGTGCCGTCTGCTCGGAACTGCAACCGCCCGTTGAGCGAAGCCGCCGGGTCGCCGTTGTCGGGAGTGGACATCGTGGTCACGTTGCCATCCTTGTCGATGCGGCCCCGTACCGTGAAGACCAGTCCACGGACCGGGTCGTTGTCGGTGCCCTCGATGGTTCCATCCGAACCGATCGTCCACGTGCACGGTCCGGCATCGGTGGCGTCGGTCAGGCTCACCCAGTCGCCCGCGTAGTATCCGGCGAACTTCGCCACCCCGGAACTCCCGCTTCCGGCACACCCGAGAACGACGACGCTGCAAAGTACGAGCAAGAGCCAACGCATTCGCACGTTATACCAACGCCACAATGGAAGGGAATGAACGGTCGCTACGAATACTCCCGCGCCACGCTGGACGAAGCGTCTCTTGGCCCTGATCCGATGGCGCTCCTTCGGGTTTGGTTGGATGAAGCGACGAGGCACGAGGGCATCGTCGAGCCGACCGCCATGGCTCTGGCTACGGCGTTGGACGGTCGTCCGAGCAACCGGTTCGTGTTGTTGCGCGGCCTCGACGAGGGCCTGCTCTTCTACACCAACTACCGCAGCCGCAAAGGCCGCGAGCTTGAAGCCAACCCTTGGGCGGCCGCAACGTTTTGGTGGGCTCCTCTGGAACGCCAGATCCGCGTCGAGGGCCGCGTGGCACGGACGACCGAGGCCGAAAGCGACGCCTACTTCGACAGCCGACCCCCGATGAGCCGCCATGCGTCAGCGATCAGCCCTCAGAGCGAGCCCATCGCGGACCGCGAGGTTCTGGACACTCGGCTGGCCGAGGCGATGGCAGCCGACCCCGAAGGTCCCGTGCGGCCCGCGCACTGGGGGGGATACCGCTTGATTCCAGAAACGGTCGAGTTCTGGCAGGGGCGGCCGGGCCGACTCCACGATCGCATTCGCTACCGCCGCGAGGGCGAAGGCTGGATCGTGGAGCGGCTCGCGCCCTGAATCACATGGCGGCGGGCGTGTACAGCCAGATGTGGGCGCCGAAGGGGTCGGCGATCAGGCACATGCGGCCCACGCCGGGCACATCCATGGCGGGCACCACGACGCTTGCGCCTTGGCCGATGCATCGGGCAACGCGGGCATCCACATCGTCCACAGCCAGGTAGACGGCCCAGTGCGGCGGGATGTGCTCGCTGTTTTCGAGCTTGGTCGTGTCCATGATTCCGGCGACGCCGTGGCCGTTCATGGTCAGCATCGGGTAGCTGCCCATTTCGCCCATGTCCATTTCCTGGTGTCCAAAGCCCAGACACTCGGAGTAGAACTTGATCGCCCCGGCGGGGTCCTTGACGTAGAGTTCGTGCCACACAAAGGTGCGGCCGGTGTTGAGAGCGTGTTGAGTGTTCGGATCGTCCGACATAACGACCATGATACGACGGCTCCGCCGAAAATGGTGCCCCGGATGCGAAGAAAATGTTTACATTTGTCTAGTTTCTTCGCCGTGAATCGTCCCTTCCGCCAGGTGGACGATTCGGTCCGAGCCTTCCAGCATCGTTGGGTCGTGCGTGACCATCACCAACGCGCCGTCGCCCCGGTGGGCGTCGAGCAGTTGGACGACCTGGACGCCGTTCGCGTGGTCGAGCGCGGCGGTGGGCTCGTCGGCGAAGATGACGCGCGGCCGGGAGGCCAGCGCCCGTGCCACACAGACCCGTTGGCGTTCGCCGCCACTGAGTTCATGGGGCAGTCGGCCCGTCTTTTCCGAGAGCCCGAGCAGGTCGAGAAGTTCGAGGGCGCGTTGGCGCAGGTTCCGGCTTGGATCGGCGAGCATCACGTTCTCCAGGGCCGACAGGTAGCCGAGCAGGTAGGGCTGCTGAAACACGAAGCCGAACGCTTCCATTCGAAGCCGGCTCCGTTCGTCGTCGGCCATCTGTCCCAGGTCTCGCCCCTCGAAGAGGACGGCGCCAAACGTGGGGTTCTTGAGTCCGGAGAGCAGGTAGAGCAGGGAAGACTTGCCCGAGCCGGATGGCCCCAGAATGCCGACGAACTCGCCAGGGCGGATTTCGAGGTCGATCGCGTCGCACGCCCGAATCTCCTTGCCGTGGTCTTCGTACACCAGCGAAGCCTGCAGCGATTGGATCAAACCAGCCTCCTTTCCACGATGCTCACCGGGTCGAACTTGCGGAATCGGTTGAGCACGGTGAACGAACCGACGGCGAAGATAGCGACCGGCACGACCAACGTGTAGGCGAAGGCCTTGGGGTCCATTGTGTTGAGCGCCCAGGCTCTGGGTTCCATCAGCACGGCATACGCGATGCGGAGCATGGCGTGCGCGATGAGCACGCCGGACGCCCACCCGGCCACGGTCACCCACAGCGCCTCCTTGAGCGAGCGCTTCAGCAACACCTTGCGCGCGTAGCCGATGCACTGGAGCAGCCCGAATTCGACGAGGCGCTGCGATTGGTAGATGTTCATCAGCATGCCGATCATCAGGGCGATCACGGCCACCAGCGTGACGATCACTACGTTCAGGATCTGGTAGAGGGTGGCGAACATCTCGTTGGTGCTCTCCTCCAGTTCGCGATAGGCGAACAGCTTGGCTCGGTCGCCTTTGAACCGCTCCAGCGCCCAGTCGTCGAGTTCGGCTTGCGTGGCGCGATCTTTGGCCAGGACGAGAAACACGTCGATGGGCGGGAAGTGGTTCGCCTTGTGGTACTCGAGGTCGGTGAGCATCATCCACTCCGAGGTCTTGGCGATGCCGACGATGCGGACCTCTTGCGGCGAGTAGTCGTCGGACTTGTCGGGTCCGAGGAGCACGTCGCCGATCTTCAGGCGGAGGTTCCTCGCCACGGGCTCGCTGATGAGCGCCTCGGGCCGGCCGACCGTTGGCTTGCGTCCCTCGATGCCGGTCACGAAGTGTTTGTCGAGAAAGTAGTCCATGTCGTCCTGGTTGAACGCGAGCACGACGAAGGGCCACTCTCCCACGATCGAGCGCACCACAGCGGAGCTGCCGCGGCAGACGATGATCCGCTCGATGGGGACGGGGCACTCGTTGCGGAACGTCTCGACCAGCTTGGGCGTCATGGCCGGGTCGCCACGCGGCGTGACGCCGAGCGAGTACTGCGAGTACGAGTAGACGGCCTTGACCGAATCCGGGATGGAGTTCATCAGCGCGACGATCCACGCGATGAGCATGACGGCGAGCGCAATGACCCCGACCATAGGCACGCTTTTGGCGGCGTTGCGCACGAGATAGACCAAGGGGTTGAGGGGGGAGCCGAACATGCGCGGTTTCAATATGGCACGGTTGCGCCTGGGCACGAGGCCCTTCTACGCAACGCCGTGTGTGCTTGTCCCGTCGGTCCCTTCGTGAGGGAATGGGGAGGATGGAAGTTGGAGCCGGACTTGGCGCATCTTGGGACGTCGGCAGGTGGTTGGCAAATGGTCTGCAGGTGGTTCGGATGCCGCCCCAGTGGGTGCCGCGATGTTCTCGACCCCGGTTCGGTCACCCAAGGGCTGGTGAAACGTCCCCTCCCGAAGATCGGGAGGGGATTGAGGGGAGGGTTGATTGAATCCGCCTGAGGCGCGCCTTTTTTTGTACAGTGACGAACGCCTTAGCCCGCCAGAGACTTGAAGAACTTGACGATCGCTTCCGACGTCCCCGTCGGCCACTCGTGCCCGCCTTCGTGGGCATTCCACACCACCGGCGTCTTGGATTTCGCGTCCCCGTACCGGACGAATCCTGGAGCCCACTCGGTGGTCGTCTCCGACAGCTTGTTGTTCTTCAGTGCGGCGTCGCGGCTGCGCTCGGCCGAGTTGATTCGGATGAGGTCGTCGTTCTTGCCGTGGACGATGAGCAGCGGCATGGGGGCCGCCGCAGCGAAGCCGATGGGAGCGAACCCGCCCACCGTGGCCGCGCCCGCCAGAGTCGCGCCTCGCTTGGCGACCAGCAGATAGGAGAAGATCGCGCCGTTCGACATGCCGCACGTGAACACCCGCTTGGGGTCGCCATGCCGGTCCTTCAGCACTTTGGCGAGCAGTGCATCGTAGAACGCGAGGTCGCGATCGCCTTGCAGGCCCGAAGCGACTTGCCAGCCCGGCGCGGTGCGGCCCAGCAGGTCCACGTCGAGCCCTTGCGGGTAGACCGTCACGACCTCCTTCCACGCCTCGTGCATCCGGTACGAGAACGCGGCTTGACGCGCCGATCCCGTAAACCCGTGAAACACGAACACCACCGGAACCGGGGCCTTGCCCTTGGGCGGCGCGTAGACGATGGCCGTGCGTTCGACGTCGCCGACCTTCAGCGTGACCGATTCGGCACCTGCGGTCGGCTGGAGAAGAACAAGGGCGAGCAGGGCAGTCATGCGCTCATTATAGGGTCAACGCACCAGAATGTCTTTCCGGACCCATTTGACGTGGTTGTCGAACAGCAGTTGGTTGCGGCCGCCCTTGTGCGCCGACCACCCGTCTGCGGGCGGCTCCGAGCCGCCGACGCGCCACAGTTCGTGCGAGAAGGCCCACCATTTGGCTTCGTAGAAGGGGCTCATCAGCCACTCTTGCTCCGAAACGCTCACGCCTTTGGCGTCGCACACCGAGAGCGGCGATCGGCCCCGGGCGAAGCGGGCGCTGGCTGGGTTGGTTTCGCCGAGGAGGTCGCTCGTGTAGTTCGACCAGCCCTTCTCGGGCATCGGAACGCCGCCTTCGGACCAGGGCGTGGTGAAGTGGGATCGCCAGTCGGTCGGTTCTTTGTAGAGTTCGGTGGCCGAAGACTTGTATATCTCGACGCTCTTCATGTAGGGTGCCCAGAGCGGCATGAACGCGCCGACGCCCGCGTACCGCTTGCCACCCGTATCCACCGGCGGCGTGAGCTGTAGGTGCTCGTCGGGGATCCAGGGCATGAGGTCGTCGTAGTCGTTCAGATAGAGTGCGTTGGCGATGCCGATCTGGTAGAGCTGCTGCAGGCAGTTGGAGCGCTTGGCGGCCTGCTTGGCCTCGGCGTACACGGGGAAGAGCATCGCGGCGAGGATGGCGATGATCGCGATGACGACCAGAAGCTCGATCAGGGTGAAGGCGCGCCTCATGGGGCGTGTGGTTCGGCACGGGCCCTGGGCTTCCTTCTCTCGTCGCGCGATCTTGACGCAACCCTAACACGGCTTGAGACGAACCGATCGCGGGCCGAGTTGAAGTAACATGAGGAAGACGATGCCCACGACGATCCGGCTCCGCATCCAGCGACGGGACAACATCAACGACAAGGCGCGCTGGGAAGTGTTCGAGATTCCCTACCGCGAGCGCATGAACGTCATCTCGGCTCTGATGGAGGTTCGGAAGAACCCCAAGACGGTGGAGGGTCAGAAGGTCAGCCCGCCCGCGTGGGAAGCCGCCTGCCTGGAAGAGGTTTGCGGCAGTTGCACCATGAACATCAACGGGGGCGTGCGCCAAGCGTGTACGGCGTTGGTGGATCAGGTGGGCGTGGTCAAGGGCGATGCTGTCGAGATCACGCTGGAGCCGATGCACAAGTTTCCGCTGGTGCGCGACCTCATCGTGGATCGCTCGAAGATGTTCGAGAACCTGAAGCAGGTCAAGGCGTGGGTTCCCATCGACGGATCGTACGACCGCGGCATGGCCGCCCCGCAGGACGACCACGTGCGCCAACTTCGGTATGCGCTCTCCAAGTGCATGACGTGCGGCTGCTGTCTGGAAGCGTGTCCGCAGATCAACGAGCGTTCGTCCTTCGTGGGACCGCAGACGCTGGCGCAGGCGCTGCTGTTCAACCTGCACCCCGTGGGGGCGACGTTGGAGGAAGATCGCTTGGAGGCCCTGACGGGCGAGGACGGCATCACGGGTTGCGGCAACGCGCAGAACTGCGTGAAGGTGTGCCCGAAAGAGGTGCCGCTGACGCTGGCGATCGCTCGTCTGAACCGCGACACCACGGTCTACAAGATCCGCAAGTGGATGGGTCTGACCTCCTCGACGCACCGTTGAGCGGGGCCCATCCAGGTCCCAAAGAACCCCGCTCGCCGTGAGTAGCATCTCGATTAGCGTAGGGTGCCCCGCACCCCGCTAGGCTCGACGAAGCGCCAGTCACGCGAGGCATCCCAGGGACCGGTCCATCCATGGATGTCGAGTTGCTTTCGCGAGTTCAGTTCGCCTTCACCGCCGCTTTCCACTACATCTATCCGCCGATGAGCATTGGTCTCGGCCTATTGCTGGTCGTGATGGAGGGGATGTACCTCCGGACGAAGGACCCGGTTTACGAGCGTCTCACCAAGTTCTGGGTCAAGGTCTTCGCCCTCATCTTTGCCGTCGGCGTGGCGTCCGGCATCGTGCTCGAGTTCGAGTTCGGGACGAACTGGGCGACGTATTCGCGCTATGTCGGCGACATCTTTGGCAGCGCTTTGGCCGCAGAGGGCATCTTCGCCTTCTTCCTCGAATCCGGATTTCTGGCGATCCTGGTGTTCGGATGGGATCGGGTCAAGCCAGCCATGCACTTCTTCGCGACCTGCATGGTGGCGTTGGGCTCCTCGTTCAGCGCCGTCTGGATCATCGTGGCCAACTCCTGGCAGCAGACCCCCGCTGGCTACGTCATCGAAGGCGAAGGGTTGGCCGCCCGCGCGAGGATCACGGACTTCTGGGCGATGGTGGTCAACCCATCGAGCCTCGATCGGCTCACCCACACCGTGGTCGCCGCCTGGGCGACCGGCGGATTCCTCGTCATCAGCGTGTCGGCCTTCTATCTGCTCAAGCGACAACACATGGATATGGCCCGGGCGGCCATGAAGGTCGCCGTGCCATTCACCCTTGCCGTCACCCTGATCCAGCCGTTCCTGGGGCACAAGAGCGCCGTTGGCGTGGCCAAGAACCAGCCAGCCAAAATGGCGGCGTTCGAGGGCCATCACGACTCGTCCAAGCCGATGGACTTGGTCCTCCTAGGCTACTACGATGCGGCTGGCGAAGACGTGAAGGGGATCTCCGTTCCCGGAGGCGCATCGCTCTTGTTGAAAGGGGATGCCAAGGCGCCGATCACGGGGCTGAACGACTTCGCTAGGGAGGACCGGCCGCCGATTCAGGCCGCGTTCCAGTTCTATCACTTGATGGTGGCGCTTGGCATGGCGATGATCCTGCTGGCGCTGGCGGCCTCGATTCAGTTGTGGCGTGGTCGGCTCGAGAACTCGACGCTGTTGCTGAGGTTGTTGGTCTCGGCGATTCTGCTGCCGCACTTGGCCAACCAAGCGGGATGGTTCGCGGCTGAAGTCGGGCGTCAACCATGGATCGTGTATGGCCTTCTGCGCACCTCGGACGGTCTGAGCAAGGTGGTCAAGGCGAACCAGGTGCTCGGGTCGTTGATCTTGTTCGGGTTCCTGTACGTGCTTCTCTTCGTGCTGTTCGTGTATCTGCTCGATCGGAAGATCAAGGCAGGTCCGGACGGCGACCTCGCGGATTCGATCAGCCTTGCACACGGGGTGCAGCAATGAACTATCCCTTCGACCTCTCCATCGCTTGGTTCATCATCGTCGGCATCCTGTTGGCGGGCTACGCAATCCTCGACGGCTTCGATCTCGGCGTCGGCATGCTCCACCTGTTCATCAAGGGAGACCGGCAGCGTCGGGTGTTGCTCAACTCGATCGGCCCGGTCTGGGACGGCAACGAGGTTTGGCTGCTGGTGGGTGGCGGTGCGCTGTTCGCCGCGTTCCCCGACGTCTACGCGACGGTGTTCTCCGGGTTCTACATCCCCTTCTTTCTGTTGTTGGCCGCTTTGATCTTCCGGGCCGTCGCCATCGAGTTCCGCAGCAAGGAACCGGGCCCTCGGTGGCGCTCGTTTTGGGACGGCGCGTTCAGCGTCGCCAGCTTCCTCATCGCTTTGCTTGCGGGTGTGGCGCTGGGCAACATGGTGGTCGGCATCCCGATCGGCGCCGATCGCGAGTATCAGGGCGGCTTCTTCAACCTCCTCAACCCCTACGCGTTGCTCATCGGCGTGACGACGGTCGCCCTCTTCATGATGCACGGTGCGATCTACCTGGTGCTCAAGACCGAGGGGGACGTTCAGGAGCAGGCGAAGAAGTGGGTGTTCGGCACCATCGTGTTTTTCGCCATCTGCTACTTCGCTGCGACGGGCGCCACGTTGTTGTTCGCCGAACACATGGCAGAGCGGCTGCGGTCCAACGCCTGGTTGATGTTGGTTCCGCTGCTCAACATGCTGGTGGCGTTCAACATTCCGCGCGAGATCTACCGGAAGCAGTACGGTTTGGCGTTCCTCAGCTCGTGCCTGAACATCGCGCTCCTGCTGTCGCTCTTCGGCATCGGCATGTTCCCGAACCTGGTGTCGTCGCAACCGAACCCCGAGTACTCGCTGACGGCCTACAACGCGGCGGCATCCGAGGCTTCGCTGACCATCATGTTCAGCATCGCCCTGTTGGGCATGCCGTTCGTGCTCGCCTACACCGCCTCGATCTATTGGGTGTTCCGAGGAAAGGTGAGGTCGCTCCACTACTGAGGCGCTACCCGCCGCCCCGAGTCTTTGCAGTGGTCGGGTCGGCGGGCTGAACAGGTCGCTGGATCGGCTTTGCCGCGATCCGCTTCATCATCTCTTCGACGGCCTTGGTCAACTGCGTGTCGATGCCTCGAGCGTAGTCGTTCGGATCGCTGTCCACCTCGATGTCGGGGGGAACGCCGGGCCCTTCGACGACCCAGCCCTCGTTGTCTCGCCAGTTGCCATAGCGGGGAACTTGGATACCGCCGCCGTCCACGAGGGGCCACATGGGTGCCGAACCGACCAGTGCGCCAAAGGTCCGCTTGCCGATCAATGGCCCGAGACCCGCGTGCTTGAACCGGTTGGGGAAGCCTTCGCCGTCCGAGTACGACTCCTCGTTGATGATCACGCCGAGGTGACCCTCGAACGAGTCGTGGTAACGCGTCCCGGCCTCGACCGAATTGCGCTGGCTTCGGCGCATATAAGTCTCCTTGCGCAGGATGTTCACCAGCACGCCGCCGATGTAGCCGCCGTTGTTGCCCCGGATGTCGATGAGGATGGCTTCCTTGTCGAGCTGTGGGAACCAGAACTGCGTGAACAGACCGTAGTCCGGATCGCCCATCGCAGGCAGGAACATGTAGCCGACCTTGCCGCCCGACATCTTGTCCACGGCCTCTTTGCGCAGTTTCACCTCGTCCATCGCCCACAGGGTGCGTTGGTTGGTCGCCGAGATGGCACGGACGTAGACGGTGCGCGCCCCCTCCTTGGAGGGTTTGTCGTTGACCTGAACGGCGACCACCTGACCGACCTTGTCACCCAACGCAAGCGTGTAGTCCGAGTCGCTGGTTGCGGGGACTCCGGCGACGGAAATGAGGTAGGTGCCCGGCTCGACGCCCACACCCACTTCCGCCAGAGGCGAGGCGTTGCCGAGACCCATGCCGTCGTAGACGCGCGTCACGCGATGGTAGCCGTCGGCGGACTCGGTCGCGATGCCGAGATAGCCCTGGGCCACAGCGGTCGAAACGGGTGGGTTGGCCGGGGCTGCGCGGAACGAGTGTCCGGCGCTCAGTTCGGCTTGCATCCACCGAATCAGCTCGGTGAGCTCGTTGCGGGCACGGACGTTGGGCAGCATGGCGGCGTACTTGCGGCCGATCGCGTCCCAATCCGCCCCGTGCAGGTTGCGCACGTAGAAGTAGTCGCGGCACAGGCGCCAGGCGTCCCAGAAGATCTGCTCCCACTCCTTGACGGGGTCCACGTCCACCTTGATCGGCGCGAGGTTGAGCGCCGGGGTGGTCGGCGGCAGGTCGGTGGCCGTCACGTCCACGACTCGGAATCCGCCGCCGGCGACGAGCAGTTTCTTGCCGTCCGCCGAGAGTTCGAACGCCTGACCCGAGATGATGCGTCCGGCACGCTTGGCGGCGATGTCGTAGAAGTGGATCGCTCCGTCGCCCGCCGCGATCACGCGGTTGCCGACCATCTCCACCTGGGTGTAGAGGCCAGCAGGCAGCGGGACCTTGATGATGCGCTTGCCGATGCCGTCCAGGTCGATGCCGGTCTCTTCGGCGGGCTTGTCCGCAGGCTTCTCGGCGGGCTTTTCGTCGGCCTTCTTCACGGGCTCTTCGTCGTTTTCTTGGAGGAACGGCGACTTCACCGACTTGCGAAGGGCGACCAAGAACACCTCGTCCTTGGCGTTGGACGCCAGTTGGCTGTAGAGCGCATCGTATTCGGGTGCCACCGATCGGCGCGAGAGCATGACCAGGAACTTGCCATCGCGGCTGAACGCGGGGGCGTTCTCGGAGAAGAACCCATCCGAGACCGGGTGGCTCGTTCCGGCCTCGATGTTGTGCAGGTGTACGCGCAGGATGCTCTGCTGAACCCAGGGCTTCTGGTCCACAAACGCAAGCCACTTGGAATCCGGGGAGAACGAGTGGGCCAGAGCCGTGATCTCGCGGCGGGCCGTTGTGACCAGCCGCTCTTCGCTGCCGTCGGCCTTGATCAGTCTCAAGCGGGATTCGCTGTCTCCGATCGCCAGCCACTTGCCGTCCGGCGACCACTTGATCGAGTCGAGTTGCCGCCCGCCGTCCTTGGTGATCTGGACGGGGTTCTTGCCGTCCTTATCGGCGACGTAGACCTGCTGTTCGCGCGTCTCGTCGCTGACATAGGCCAGCTTCGACCCATCGGGCGAGAGGGTCGGGAGTTCGTAGCGGACGCCCGATCGCCCCAGGATGTGCTCGACCGCGCCTTCCTTGGCCGGGACGCTGAGAATCTGGCCGCGAGCCTCGAGCATCACGCGCTTGCCTGTGGGGCCGATGGAGAGCCCGCCGACGAACGCCGCGGCATTGGCCTTGAAGGGCTTGGTGTGGATGAGATCGGAATTGAGGTCGAACTCGACCTTCGACGTGCGGCCGCTGCCGAGGTCGAGGCGTTCCAGTTCGTTGCCCTTGACGTAGACGAGGCTCTTGCCGTCGGTCTCGAGGTCGAACACTTCGACGGGGTAGGGGCCAGCGTGGCGCTTGTAGTCTTTGCCGTCGGGTCGAATGCTACCCACGCTGAACGTGGCGTTCTCTTCGCGGACGAAGTAGATGCGGTCGCCCACCCATCGGGGGAACTGGCACGCGCCGTCTGCCGAGAACGCCTTGGTGAACCTGAGCGCGGTCAGATCGCCGACCCAGATCTCGTTCTTCGCGCCGCCCTGATAGCGGAACCAGGCGCCGCCCGAGACGGTCGGCCAACGGGTGAACGCGAGCTTGGCGCCAGTGGCGTCGAAGCCGCCTTGGCCGAGGTACTGGATCGGCAGGTCTCTCGTGCCTCCGGCAAGCGGTGCCAGGTACGGCTTGTAAGAGAAGTTCCAGTCGGGAGAGGTGTACAGGAGGTTTTGCCCGTCCGGCGTCCAACCCTCCAGCAACGCAGTGGCCAGATGGTTCGTGACGCGCTTTGGAAGGCCGCCGTCGACGGGCATCACATAGAGTTGGTTCGTGCCTTCGTATTGGCCGGTGAACGCGATGGTCCGACCATCGGGCGAGAACCGGGCACGCGTTTCGATGCCTTCGTGACGCGTGAGACGCTTGGCCTTGCCCGTGGAAAGGGCACCCAGCCAGAGGTCGCCTTCCCGCGTGAACACGACGTGGTCCCCGTGGACGTCCGGTTGGGCCAGAAACGCACCGGGTTCGGCAAGGGCGGAGCCAGCGATCCAAGGCAACGCAAGAACGGTCAGACGGGAAGTCCTCATCTCGCGCGTAGTATACGGCGTGACCTTGGTCCCGCGTTCCCTCTTCGGGCTCGTATAGATCGGTTGAACGAACCTGAGGCGTTGTTCGTCTTTCCCAGTAGACAGCCCCGCCGCAAGCAGACTCGACCATGAACCTCTCCAACCAAGACCCGCTCCGATTGACCCGAGGCAAGCGCTCTCTGGCAGCCGTGGCGTTCACCGATGCCGTGGGCTACAGCGAGTGGGCGAACCGCGACGAATCGGGCGCGCTGTCTGCACTCGAGTCCGACCACACCCTCGTTCGCGACTTGGCCGAGGAGTTCGGTGGTCGGGTGCTGAAGTCCACGGGCGACGGTCTGATGTTGCGGTTCGACAGTGCGGTGGACGCCGTCGAATGGGCGATCGCCGTTCAGGATTCGCTCGCGGCCCGGTTGTCGGGCTTCCAGCATCGTATCGGCATCCACTTGGGCGATGTCTTGGTCACCGAAGACGACTTGTTGGGCGACGGCGTGAACATCGCGGCGAGGCTCCAGCAAGTGGCCGAGCCGGGCGGCATCTGCCTGTCCCAGACCGTGCACGACGTGGTCAAGGGCCGCATCACGCCGCTCCACCTGCGCCCATTGGGGCCGCAGCACCTCAAGAACATCGGCGAGCCGATCGTCGCTTTTGCCGTCGCCAAGGAGCCCGTCGCCGGGAGACGAGAACGGGTGCACCGTCAGCGGAGCGCCGAGCGCAACATGCAGAAGACGATGTCGGTGGTCGTCGGGCTCTTGGTCATCGTCGTGCTCTCCCAAGCGGTGCTGTTCCGGTATGTGTTCAGTCGGCCCGAACCTGTGGCCGCGGCCACCGAGGACCCGCGCATCGGCTGGGTGTTGCCGTCGTCGAGGTTCACCGAGTTGCTCTACCTGCCCGACGTGGTGGCCGAAGCGTCGCGCCTGGGGATTCAGGCCGCGCCTAAGTTGGAGGTTGCCAGTCAGCCTACCGCCAGTGCGTCTCAGCCGGAGGGAGCCAAGCCCGATGCCAAGAGCGACCCGGCTCCCCCTCCGAGCGCGCCGCCCATCACGGTTACCGAAGTGGGCGAAGGGAACTTTCAAGAGCCGCAACTGACCGTCAAAGTGGGAGACCTGAAGGACCTTGAGGAGGCTCAAACGGAGTTCTTCAAGGCCTACGATTTTGAGAACTTCGCGAAGTGGGTCTCGACCGACCCGGAATGGCGCTCGAAACCCGAAGCCGGTCGGCACTTGGCCACGTCGCTTCAGCTCAACGAGCTTCGCCGATTTGTGGTCAACGAGCTGCCCGCTCACGGGCCGCAGGAACCCTTGGTCGTCGGCCCGCCAAACAAAGCGACGAAAGTGCACTGGAATGGCGAGGCGCTGGTGATGGTCAAAGACGGCGTCGAGTCGCAGGTCAAGCTTGAGCGACTGCCGCCGGAGGACTTCCACGACGTGGCCAAGGCGCTGGCCCGTTCTTCTTCGCGCCGCGGCGATGCGATGAAGACCGAGCGCTGGCTCCAAGTGTTCCGGCGCGAATACGGCATCGATCGGCGGGCACACGTCTCGCCGCCCGAGAAGCCGCCCCTGCCCGAACCTTCCGAGTAGCTTCGGCTGGTGTATGATGGGCGGCGATGCTGGCCCTGATTGCCGGAGCGATCTTGATGAGTTCTCCCGACCAAGCCCTCGCGCGCGCCTCCAACCCGATGCTCACCCGCTGGGCGAAGGACCTCGACCCCGACATCCCGCTGCCCGAGCACCCGCGCCCGAACCTGGTGCGCTCGACGCCTTGGGTGAGTTTGAACGGACGCTGGGATGCCGCGATCGTCGAGGCGGACGGCACGTCTGCTTGGTCCGGCAAGATCGTCGTTCCTTTTCCGATCCAATCCGCACTGTCAGGCGTTACGAAGCCCCTGCTGCCCAGCCAGACGCTGGTCTACAAGAAGACGCTCGACCTCTCCGGGCTCCCAGCAGGCCACCGCTGGGCGTTGCACTTTGGAGCGGTGGATTGGGAGGCCACCGTGTTGGTCAACGGCAAGGAGGTCGGGCGGCACACGGGCGGCTACGACCCGTTCACCTTCATGCTCGATGGCGTCGAAGCCAAGCGTGGCGTCGAACTGGAGGTCCGCGTCAAGGACCCCGTGGACGCCCCCATCCCGCGCGGCAAGCAGATTCTGAACCCGCACGGCATCTTTTACACGGCGGTCTCGGGCATCTGGCAGTCGGTGTGGCTGGAGCAAGTGCCGGACCGGCACGTCACCGGTTTGCGCTTGATTCCCAGCGTCTCCGGCGACAAGGCGAGCCTTTCGGTGCGTGCGTACACGGACAAGAACACGGCAGCCAAGGACATGACGATCCGGATCAAGGATGGCGAGCGCGTGGTGGCGGAGAAGTCGGGGCTCGATCCTCGGGCCGTCGCCTCGCTCGATGTGCCGAATGCCAAGCTCTGGTCGCCCGATTCGCCCTTCTTGTACGGGGTCGAGATCATCGTCGGGAACGATCGGATCACCAGCTACGCCGGGATGCGCAGCGTCGGCATGCAGCGCAATGCCGAGGGTCACGTCACTGCGCTGACCTTGAACGGCAAGCCGCTCTTTCAGCTCGGGCCGCTCGATCAGGGCTGGTGGCCGGACGGGCTTTACACCGCTCCCACCGACGAGGCGCTCGCGTTCGACATCGAAGTTACCAAGAAGATGGGCTTCAACATGATCCGCAAGCACGTCAAGGTCGAGCCCGCGCGCTGGTACTACCACGCGGACCGTCTCGGAATCTTGGTGTGGCAAGACATGCCGAGCTTCTTCGACCACGTGCCGAGCGGCGGCGGGGACAGCAAGACGCACCACTACACGACTTGGGCCCAGCAGAACTACTTCAAGGAGTTGAGGGCGATGGTGGACGCGTTCTGGAACCATCCCTCCATCGTTTGCTGGGTGCCGTTCAACGAGGGCTGGGGCCAACACGACACGCCCTCGGTCGCCGCTTGGATGAAGGCCTATGATCCGTCGCGTCTGATCAACAGCGTGAGCGGCTGGACCGACGAGGAGGTGGGCGACTTCCACGACATCCACGTGTATCCCGGGCCGGCCATGCCTCCGGTGAGCGACCGAGCCTCGATCCTCGGCGAGTACGGAGGGCTGGGTTACGCGGTCAAGGGCCACTTGTGGCAAGAGGACGGCAACTGGGGCTACCGCTCGTATGCCGACGCCAGGTCGCTGGAAGAAGCCTATGCGGACCTGTGCGAGCGGCTCTTGATCTTGAAGGGCCGGGGCCTCGCGGCGGGCGTGTACACGCAGACGACCGATGTCGAGATCGAGATCAACGGCTTGCTCACCTACGACCGCGCCGTCGAGAAGATCCCGCTGGATCGTCTCGCGGCGATGAATCGTGCGGTCATCGAGGGTTCGCTTCACCTGGACACCCTGGTTCCCGTGAGCGACACGCAAGGCTTGGAGTGGTCTTACACGACCACGAAGCCCGGCGACGACTGGATGCAACCCGCGTTCGACGCCTCGGGGTGGTCGAAGGGTCCGGGCGTGCTCGGCACATCCGAAACGCCGGGCGTGAACGTGCGGACGATTTGGAACACACCCGAGATTTGGGCCCGCCGATCCTTCGAAGTCGCGACCCTCGGCAACCGCGACGAACTGCGGCTGTTTGTGTACCACGACGAGGACGCCGAGGTGTACGTGAACGGGGTCTTGGCGGCCACGCTGCCGGGCTACGTCACGGACTATCGTCTGATTCGGCTGAACGCCGATGCGCTCGCCGCACTGCGTCCCGGGCGCAACGTGGTGGCGGTGCACTGCAAGCAGACCCGAGGCGGCCAAGCCGTGGATGTCGGCCTGATCCGCATCCGTAAGTAGACGTGAATCCCCTCCTTTGGAGGGGTGGCCGCAGGACGGAGTGGTCATCAGCCTTCTCTTGGTAGAATGGTAGAACCATGGGCCTGAACATCAAGAACCCCGAGGTCGAACGGCTGATCGCCGAAGTCGCCGCGCGCACGGGCGAAACGAAGACCGAGGCTGTGCGGCAGGCGATGCTGCAACGTCTGGACAGCCTTGATGCGACCCATGACCAAAGCACCCGAGGCGTGCTTCTGGACCAAGCCCTCTCCGAACTCAGGGCGTTGCTTCCTCCAGAGTTGATCGGTCGAGGTGTCAGCAAGGAAGAACGCGAGGAGATTCTCGGTTATGGGCCCGATGGCGTCTGATGGGGACCGTTGGTTTGTCGTTGACACGTCTGCCATTGTCACGGTTGCGTTTGAAGAGCCGGGTTGGCAAGAGGTTCATTCGATTCTCGGGTCCGCGCGGTCCGCTTTGATCCCTGCACCTGCCTTCCTTGAGGCGTGCATGGTGATCTCACGAGTCGCCGACCGCGACGCTACGGCCCAGGTAGAACGGGTGTTGTCCAGAATCGGTGCAACTGTGGTTCCTCTTGACCACGCGTGCGCCCGACTCGCGGTGGAGGCGTTCCTCGAGTTCGGCAAGGGAAGACACCCAGCCCAGCTCAACTTTGGCGACTGCATGGTCTACGCCGTCGCCAAGTTGCGTCGGCTGCCGATCCTCTGCACAGGGGACGATTTCGCCCAGACCGGCATTGCCACGCTTCCCAGCACCCGCTAGAGCGGTCAGACCTGCGTGTGCCGGACAGCGCGGCCTTTCCCGAGGTCGTACTCCACGATGTCCAGCGCCAAGTCCTCGCGCACGTCGCAGAACAACGCCCGGACCTCAACCTTGCGGAAGGCGAACACCCGCCGAAGCACTTCGCCGGCATCGGCTTCTTGTTGTTGCCGAACCTTTGCGGGGTCGTCGTGGCGCAACTTCCGCGCGTAGTCGGCGCAGACAGAGCCGCGCGGCCCGCCGGGTCCGGGGCCGTGGAACAGGAGCAGCACGCTTTCGATCTTGTGGGCATCGAGAAGGAACGTGAGTTCGGAGGTGGCTCGCTCGGAGCGCGCGAACTCGTCGCCGCTGGTCGCCAGAGCGCCGGGGCCACCCGGCAGATACAGGCGGTCGTACTCCTGAACCCCCAGTCCTTCGCGCAAAAACTCGTCGATCTGGACTTGGAGTCGCCCGTCTGAACACGCGACGACCAGAGTGTGCGGCCGCTCGATCCGCCATGTCGCTCCCGTCGTGAAGATCGGCATGTCTTCATTGAACCCCAGCAGGATGCTGCGCCGTGATTGGCGAACTGAGAACCATGACCACGCTGTTGCTTGCGTTCGCCTTGGCCCAGGACGGTTTTCAGCCGCTTTTCACCGGCTCGGTGGCGGGGTGGGTCAAACGTGGGGGCGCAGCCACGTACACCGTCGAGGGCGGCGAGCTTGTGGGCCGCACCGCACCCGGGACGCCCAACACGTTTCTTTGCCCGCCGGGAGTCTACGGCGACTTCGAACTCGAGTTCGAAGTGAAGGTGCATCCCTCGCTGAACTCGGGGGTGCAGGTCCGCAGCCACAGCGTCGGCGGCTACCGCAACGGGGCCGTGCATGGCTATCAAGTCGAGATCGACAACGCCTCGGGCAAAGCGGGAGGCATCTACGACGAGCAGCGTCGCGGCTGGCTCGACGACCTGGTCAAGCGCCCTGCGGCGGGCAAGGCGTTCAAATCGGGCCAGTGGAACCGCTACCGCGTGTCGGCCATCGGGGACCGCCTCCAGACGTGGGTCAACGGGGTGCCTGCCGCCGACCTGCGCGACGACCTTGCCATCTACGGTTTCATCGGTTTCCAGGTGCATTCGACCGACTCGAAGACGCCTCTCGAAGTCCGCTGGCGCAACATCCGCATCAAGGATTTGGGCGTGCCGGGCGCGCAACCTCCTGCGGGTGGCAAGTGGCTGTTGCGCACTCAGGCCGACACGGCCAACTGGGTTCACGAGGGCACGGGTCGCGATTGCCGATGGACGTGGGACGGCGAGGGGCTGACCATCGCCTCGGGCAACGGCGACCTCTCGACGCGCGAGTCGTTCGGCGACAGCCTGTTGCACGTCGAGTTCATGACCGACGACAACGGCGGGGAAGGGCAGGCCAACGGGAACAGCGGGGTCTACTTCCACCAGAGCTACGAGATCCAGGTGCTCAACTCGGCTCCTCGCGGCCCCCTCCACAACGAGTGCGGGGGCATTTACAGCGTCAAAGCTCCCGACTTCGCCATGGCGTTCCCCGCGTATCAGTGGCAGGCGTACGACCTCAAGTTCACCGCGCCCCGCTGGGAAGGGGATAAGAAGGTCTCCAACGCCAAGATAAACGCCTACCACAACGGCGTGCTCATCCACCGAGAGGTCGAGATTCCCAAGGGAACGACGGCGGGTCGCGAGGAGGGCGCGGGCAACCGCCCGATCCGGCTCCAAGACCACGGCAACAAGATCCGCTACCGCAACATTTGGATCAAACCGCTCTAGCGGAAGGAAAATTCCATCGCATTGCCGAATCCTGTTCGACGGGCGGCGGTCCTGGGTCCATGACGGGCGTCATAGATTCTGCGGCGCGGCTCGGGGAAAGTAGAGGAAGCGATGAGGTTGATGGGTCTTTTGAGTCTGGGGTTTCTCCCGCCCCGCTGGAGGTTCGCCTGCTTTGGCGGGTTCGGCGCGCTCGCTGGCTCGTTCGCCTACGTGGCGAACATTTCGAACGCGACCAGCTATCTCTCCGACGACCCGAAGGCGTGCATCAACTGCCACATCATGACCCCGCAGTACGCCACGTGGCAGCACTCGAGCCATGCCCGCGTCGCCACGTGCAACGACTGCCACGTGCCTCACGACAACGTCTTCCGCAAGTACTACTTCAAGGCGCAGGACGGCGCGCGACACGCCTTCATGTTCACGTTCCGCATGGAGCCTCAAGTGATCGCGGCGCACGCGCCGGGTAAGGCCGTTATTCAGGAGAACTGTGTGCGCTGCCACGTGCGCCAGATCGGCGACGTGTTTCAAGAAGTTCACTCGGGCTCGAAGCGGCCCTGCGTGGACTGCCACCGCGAAGTGCCGCACGGGCGCGTCCACAGCCTCTCTTCGACTCCCAACGCCGCCGTTCCACCCTTGGAACCCGTGACTCCCAAGTTCATGCGACCCAAAGACCAAGAACAACCATGAGCAAACCCAACGACTCCAAATCTCGTCCCATCGCCGGCTGGCTGCTGTTCCTGGTCGCCGGGATCGGCGTGTTTGCCCTCGGCATGTTGGCGAGCAGCATCACCGAGCGGCGCGCGGAGACCGTCCCGGCCAGGCTCCAGTTCATGCAGCCCATCGCGGACTTCGAGGCTGACAACGCCAAGTGGGGCCAGAGTTTTCCTCGGGAGTACAACTCGTGGGAGTCCACCAAGGACACCAACGAGAACTCCAAGTACGGCGGCTCGGGCTTCAGGGACTACCTGGAGGAGGACCCTCGGCTCGTGGTGATGTGGGCGGGCTACCCGTTCGCCAAGGAGTTCAATCAGGCCCGAGGGCACTACCACTCGGTGGACGATGTGACGGGCACCAAGCGCATCGACGAGAAGACGCCGGGAACGTGCTGGACGTGCAAGAGCCCCGACGTGCCCCGCATGATGGAGAAGGTGGGCATCGAGCAGTTCTATTCGGGCAAGTTCGCCGAGTTCAAGCCGGAGATCAAGAACCCGATCGGCTGCGCCGACTGCCACGACAACAAGACGATGCAACTGCGCATCAGCCGTCCGGCGCTGGTCGAAGCGTTTGACCGGCAGGGCAAGGACATCAGCAAGGCCACCCACCAGGAGATGCGGTCGCTCGTGTGCGCGCAGTGCCACGTGGAGTACTACTTCAAGGGCGACAAGAAGTACCTGACGTTCCCGTGGGACGAGGGCTTCAAGGCCGAGGACTTCGAGAAGTACTACGAGAAGAACGAGCACGTGGACTGGACCCACGCCGTCAGCGGCGCGAAGATGATCAAGATGCAGCACCCCGACTACGAGGTGTATCAGCAGGGAATCCACGCGTTCCGCGGAGTTTCGTGCGCTGACTGCCACATGCCGTACCGGTCCGAGGGCGGCATCAAGTTCACCGACCACCAGATCCGCAGCCCCCTTTACAACATCCAGAACGCCTGCGGCGTTTGCCACAAATGGAGCGAGAAGGAGGTCATCGGTCGGGTCGAGTCCATTCAGGACAAGAACAAGGAACTGCTCGCAGCGGCTCAGGACGCCATCACGCGCGCCCATTTGGAGATCGGCGACGCCAAGAAACTCGGGGCGACCGACGCCGAACTGGACGGCCCGCGCAAGCAGATCAGCAAGGCGCAGATGTTCTGGGACTACGTCGCCGCGAACAACGGCATGGGCTTCCACGCGCCGCAAGAGTGCGCCCGCGTGCTCGCCAAGGCCACGAACTACGCCCAGATGGCCCGCATCGAGGTGGCCGTGATCCGGGCCCGTTTCGGCGCTGGTCCGTTCGCCATGCCCGATCTCGGGTCGAAGGCCAAGGCTCAGGAGTTCATCGGGCTGTTCGTCGAGTCGGCCAAGGCGAAGACCGCTGCGACCACGGCCGCGCCTGCACCCGCGCCGGCGCCGGAGGGTGCGAGTGCGGGTCGAACTTCGTGAGACCCTGAGCTACCGTCACGCATGGACGCTCGCGCTGGCCGTTCTCGCGGCTGGCGTGGGCCTCCACCTCGCAACCGGCCCCGTGCCTCGGTCGCTGGTCTCCCTTTCGCTTCTGTGGGCTCCCGCTCTGGGTGCGGCTTTCTGGAGCGCCATCAAACCGGAAAGTGCGTCGGCGAGGTTCCTCGGCGGGGCGCCGTTGGCCGTCGCTTCGACCACCATTGCGTTGGTGCTGGTGTTGCCGGGGGCCATCTGGCCGACGGATGCGTTTTCGAGGTTCGGTGTCGCGTCGGTCTGGGAGTCTTGGCCGTTCGGCTTGTGCGCGGTGTTGGTGGCGACCAACCTGGCGGCCTCCTGCGCCCGACGGGCAAGACCGCTGACGTGGCGCAACGCGACCTACCTGGCCTCCCATGCGGGTTTGCTCGTCGTGCTGGCAGGCGGGGGTTTGAGCAGCGTTTTGCTCGACCGACGCCAGATGGTGCTCACGGAAGGGGTGCCCAACAACCTGGCGAGGGCGGCGGATGGCTCCGTCCAGATGCTGCCGTTCGAGGCGACGCTCAGGGAGTTCCAGCTGGAGACGTTCCCGCCCACGCTGGTCTTGGCAAAGTATGACCCTGAAACCAAGACGGCGCAAGCGACCCCTGTTGGCGGCTTTGTGGAGCAGGGAATGCGTGCCACGGTCGAGGGCGTCTCTCTCGAGGTGCTCGAGTTCGTGCCCAAAGCCGTCGCCGTGGAGGGCGAGTGGCGAGCGATGCCGTGGAAGTCCGCGGCGCCTGCGGCTCGCATTCGCGCGACCCGCGGGGAGCAGACGCTGGAGGGCTGGGTCTCGTGCGGCGGGCTGGAGTCGGCGCAGGCCGGATTGGAACTCGACGACACCACCGCGATCCTGATGCCGCCCCCGAATGCCCGGCGCTACCGCTCGACGGTGGACATCCGCCATGGGGACCAGGTGGAACAGGTCGCCATCGAAGTCAACCGTCCCGTGCCGGTGGCGGGCTTGCTGCTGTACCAACTCTCCTACGACGAGACGATGGGTGCCGCATCGCTCACGAGCGTGCTTGAAGTCGTCGAGGACCGTGCCGTGCCCATCGTCTATGTCGGCATCGCCTTGACGCTCTTGGGGGTCATTGGCCAACTGGTGCTGGGCACCAGGTGGGAAAGCCGATGATGCCGCTCGCGCCGATCGTGGTCGGGGCGAACGCCTTGGCGTGCGTGTTGTTCCTGCTCAGGCGCGAGAGGTGGGGCTGGGTGGCCCTTGCGATTGCCGTCGCGTTGAGCCTGACCCATATGGCCGTTCTGTGGACGACCTTGCACCGCCCGCCGCTAAGAACGCTCGGAGAGACCCGCTGGTGGTACGCCACGTTGGCACCCTTGGTGGGCGGACTGCTGGCCCGCAGGTTCGAGGCTCGGTCGCTGGCGGCGGTTTCGGCCGGGATGGGAGCGTTGTTTGGGACGATGAATCTGGCTCAGCCCGAGACCATGGACCGGACGCTGATGCCCGCTTTGCAGAGCCCGTGGTTCGTCCCGCACGTGCTGGTCTACATGCTGGCGTATGCCGCTTTGAGCTTGGCCAGCCTGATCGCCTTGATCGCCTTGGTTCGCTGGCGTGTGACGAAGGCGCTCCCGTCCCCATCGGAATCCGACCTGGCGCACCGGCTTGTCGTGGTCGGCTTTCCGCTGCTTTCGTGCGGTCTGATGTTCGGCGCCGTATGGGCCAAGCAGGCGTGGGGTCACTACTGGGCTTGGGACCCCAAGGAGACGTGGGCGTTGCTCACTTGGGGTGCCTATCTCGTGTATCTGCACCTTCGGCTCAAGCGCACCATGTCGCCTGTGGTGAACCTATCGGTGCTGTTGGTCGGCTATCTGGTGCTGCTGGCGTGTTGGTTCGGGATCTACTCGATGCCGTCGGTGGTCGAGTCGGTCCACACCTACACCCGGACGGACTGAAGGGACTCAGCCGACTTTCGGGGCCGCCATCGCTTTGGGCGCGGTGATCACCGCCTTCGACTTGGCGAGCGCGCCCTTGGCGTCTTTGCGGAGCGCGCCCAGGCAGTTGGCGCAACACGTGTAGTAGCGCACGCCGTCGACGTCAGCGTAACCGGCCGCCGAAGCGTAGTCCTTGATGGTCTCGCCGGAGATCGGGCACACGAGCGACTCTTTGGTCACCTTGGCGAGTGCTTCGGCTTGAGACGCAAATGCCGTCTTGCCCGCCGCGTTGGCGAAGTAGTAACGGATGCCGCCATGGTCGGCCCAGGCCTTGGCCTTCTTGGCAGTAATGGGGAGTCCCGTGGCGGGGTCGAAGAGGAACTCGCCGATCGTGTCTCCCTTCAGGGCGTCCTTGGCGAGGAACTTGGCGGGCGAAGACTTGAACTGGCTGTCGCAACCGCCACAGCAGAACGAGAAGCGTGCTCCAGCGAAGTCGACTTTGGCGACCGACTCGTTGGCGGCGGAGTGCATGACGGCGCAGACGATGGGCTTGGCGTCTTGGGCGAACGTGCCGGCGAGAGCGAGGGATGCGATGAGAGACAGCATGGTGGTTTCATCATAGCATGGCCCGGCAACAAATCGGCACGCGCAGGTTCGGAACCGGGACCCTTGAGCCAGCCGAGGAACACAACCATGTAAAATGAAATCGAATCTCGGAGGTGACATCTACCATGAGCGACAACAACCACGAAGAGAAGAACGCGATGCTGTACCTGCTTGCCGGTGTGGGCCTTGGCGCCCTGATCGGCGTTGCCGCAGGCATGCTCTTTGCCCCGAAGGCGGGCTCAGACACGCGCGACGAATTGGCTGGCAAGTTCAAGGAACTCAAGGCCAAGACCGAGGGCTGGATCGCCGAGCACAAGGCCAAAGGCAAGGAAGCGCTCGAAGAGGCCGCCGACGCCATCGGCGCGTGATCGTTGTTCGGGTTGCGGGGGCGTCTAGTGGCACCCGCAACCCATGACCCCTGCACCAATCGGAGCGCCCGGCGGCACGCTGGGCAATACTGGGCGCATTCCTTCAGCGGTCGGCTTTTCTAGGAACCGCTTGATCTCGTTCGCCAATCGCCGCGCGTGCGCCTGTTCCGCCGGGTCGGACGGGTTCACCCGAACGGAGGCGAGCCGCTCCTGCAATCGCACCAAGGCGTTTTCCGCAGCCGACCGCACGGCAGGGCTGCCTTCCAAAACCAGCAGCTTGATCCGATCCACGACTCCCTGGTGGACCCGCCGCCGAATCTCGTTGGAGACCGTGCCGAACTGTTGGTCCGCAAGCCTGCTCAGCAATCCGTCGAGCGAAGGCGCGTTGCGGTCTTTGCGGTGCTGTTCGACCAGCCGGGCCGAGCGTTCGGGGTGAAGGAGCGCCGCCAGCACGATGTCGGCCGCCGAGCCCGCCGCCGCCAACGGGTCGAACACCAGACCCGTGTCCCGGGGGAACATCTCTCTTGCGTTGCCATAGCCCGACGGGGCGGGCGAGAGCAAGCGTGTGACGGAATCGGGCAGGTCGAGGAAGTCCGGTTCCAAGCACGCCAGCAGCGCCTCGATCGCGCGAGACTGTTGGTCGTTCGGGACGGGTTGGGTGGGCACTTGGCCGTCGCCTTTGACCGCGTACGCATAGTTCACGCCGCCGATCAGCTTGGCCGCCGCATCCACCTGATACCGGTGCCACAGATACACGGGGACGAGCGTCTCTTCCAGCAGGCCGAGCGGCGTCCCTGCCCGCAGGTTGCGTTCGCCGAAGCGGAGCAGGGCAACCCTTCGCACTCGAACGGCCTCTTGAAGCGAGGCCACGGGGTCGGCCCCATTGTCCCAGACCGAGGCCATCGGGTGCGCCGAGCCCGCCGATCTGCCGTCTCGGTCGCCGAGGTAGGGCATGCCGCCCCGAATGCCATCGGCCACCACACCGGCCAGGAAGTCTCTTTCGTCGGTGCCCGGCGCCGGCTGTCCGTAGGCCCACTTGACGGCCAGTTTGTCCCAGGCCCCGATGCCCGTGGCGTAGCTTCTCGCGATGTCGAGCGTTCCGTCATCGGCCACGGTGACCAAGGGCGCGGGGTAGTCCATGACCGACGCCCGACCGTAGGAACTGGCCGCGAAGTTGTGCGCGAAGCCGAGCGTGTGGCCGACCTCGTGGGCCGAAAGTTGCTTCAGCCGCTCTAGGGAGAGCCGCACAGGGTCGTCGAACTCGCCCGAACCCGATCGCTCGGCCCCGAGTAGGCCCTCGAAGAGCAGCCGGTCTTGCCGAACGCGCAAGGAACCGAGCGTGACGTGGCCCTTGAGGATCTCGCCCGTTCGAGGGTCTACGACCGACGAGCCAAACGACCAACCCCGCGTGCTGCGATGAACCCACTGGATCACGTTGTAGCGAACATCGAGGGGGTGGGCGCCCTCGGGTAGGAGTTCGACGCGGTAGGCGTCTTGGAAGCCCGCTTCTTGAAATGCCTCGGCCCACCATCGCGCTCCTTCCAACAGGGCGTTTCGGATCGGCTCGGGAGCGCCCCGATCCAAGTAGTACACGATCGGCTTCTTGACCGGCGAAACGGGCGCCGAGGGGTCGGTCTTCTCCAATCGGTGCCGCGCCACCCAACGTTTCTGGACGGGCTGGTCGATCGGCGTCGAGTAGTCGAAGAACGACACGCTGAACATGCCCATCCTCGGATCATCGGTGCGGGGCGTGTAGCCAAAGCCCGGGAGCCGGATCATCGAGTGGTGTTGGACGAGCGTGACCGATGCGGGTTCGGGGGTGGTGGACGACACGAATCGGCCCGGGTTTCCATCGGTCGCGAACGTCAGGACGGCCTCGAACTCCAGGTTGTCGGGGAATGCGAGGCACGCCTCGGGGTCGAGCGCGCTGCGCGAGGCATCGAGGCGGTAGGCGCCTTGGTTGGCGTTCCGCAAGACTCCGGCAACTCCATGGGCGTCGCGCACGAGGAAGGGCGTGAGGTCTACAAGGACGGCGCCGTCGGGGTCTTCGGCGGCGACGGGTCCCGCCCACAGCACCGACGAGGCGAACGACTCGCGCACGGCGATGCCCTCATCCGGGTTGGCCGAGCTGGCGCGATAGCCCAGGTTCTGCGCTTCGAAGAGGATGCGGGAGCCTAGGCGACGCACGTCCACGACATGCGTCTCGCCCAACCGGCCGCGATCGAGGCCGACATCGTTGGACCCCAGGCCCTGCCGCAGCGAATCCACGTAAAGGAACTCGGCGCACTTGCCTCGAGCCGCCGGAGCAGGGAAGCGGACGTAGACCTGGCCCTTTCGGGTGTCCAGATAGGTTGGGAACAGGCCGCTGCGCCGTTCGAGGCCGACGGTCTTTTCGGAAATGGAGGGCACCCTGACCTGCGCGTCCTGAACGGCTCCCGCAAGGCAAACGAACGCGACGACAGCAAGCATCGTAGGTACGGACGACGCTGGGGCGTCGGTAGCCGCACCGAAGTTCGGCCGACGGGCCGGGAGTTGTCCCGGCCCGTCGCTGGGAGCGGCTTAGTTGCGGCCGCCCATCGTCGCGGTGCCGCGATAGTAATCGCCGAGCAGGTGTTCGGAGAAGTACTCGTACATCATCTGCGTGAAGTACGGCTGCATGTCGGCGAAGCCGTGGGCCTTGCCCGGGAGCATCATCATGTCGAACCGCTTGTTCGCCTTGATGAGGGCGTTCACGAGCCGGATCGTTCCTGCGGGGTGGACGTTGTTGTCCATGTCGCCGTGGACGAGCAGGAGCTTGCCCTTGAGGTTGGCCGCGAGTTCGTGGTTCGTGGGAACCTTGATATCGAACTTGGTTTCGCTGGTGCCCTGAGTTTGGCCGCCTTGTTGCTGGCCCTGCCCACCACCTTGGCCCTGACCTTGGCCCGCCGCGCCACCGCGACGTCCTTGGCCGGTGCCGCGCTGCTGCGGGTCGTCGTTGAGTGCGGCGAGGAGTGCATCCCAATCGGGCTCGTCGGGGGCACGTCCCGCGGTTCCACCCGTCGCCTGGGCGCGGGTCTCGCGAAGGCCGTGGTGTTGCTCGCTCCAGTTCTGGTTGTACACGTTGTTGTCGTGGTTGCCCGCCGACGAGACGCCGACTTTGAAGAAGTCGTTGTAGGGGGGCATGAGCAATGCGGCAGCCGTCATGAAGCCGCCGCCCGAGTGGCCGAATATCCCGACCTTGTCCACGTCGATCCACGCGTGCCGCTGCGCCAACTGCTGGACGCCCGCCTTCTTATCGGCCAGGCCGTAGTCGCGCAGGTTGTAGTAGCCGTAGCTGTGGTAGGCGTTGGAACGCGCGGGGTTGCCACCACGGTTGCCGATCTGGATCACGATGAACCCGAGTTGTGCCAACCGCTGGTTGCCCGCCGTAGCCGAGAAGGTGGACGACACGCTTTCGGTTTGCGGCCCGGGGTAGATGTTCAGGATGATGGGGTACTTGTTGTGCGGGCTGAAGTCGAACGGCTTCCACATGTTGCCGTAGATGTCGGTGACGCCGTCGGCGGCTTTCACCTTGAACGTCTCGGGCATCATCCAGCCGATTTTCTTGAGCTCGGTCAGGTCAACCTCCTCCAGCAGCATGATCTCTTCGCCCTTGTTGTTGCGGACGACCGCGCGCGGGGCCATGTCCGTTCGCGAGTGGACATCCACGATGTAGTTGTTGCTGTTCGAGAGCGTCGAGTTGTGGTCGGCATCGCCCGGATCGAGCAACATGAAGTCGCTGCCGTCGAGCTTCACCCGGTAGAGGTGCTGATAGTACGGGTTCTCGTTCGCCTCGCGTCCGTTGCCGCGCAAGTAGACCGTGTCCTTATCGGCGTCCACCTTCACGATCTGGCTGGCTCGCCAAGGGCCGGACGTGATCGCGTTCTTCAGCTTGCCGTCGTGGTCGTACAGGTAGAAGTGGCCGAATCCGGTCCGCTCGGAGAACCAGATGAAGTCGCCTCCGGGCTTGACGTAGTTCACGTTCTGCCGCTCGAGGAACGCGTTCTCGACGGACTCTTCAAGCAGCACTTTGATCGCGCCGGTGTCCAACGCCATCTCGCAGAGTTGCAGGTTCCGCTGCAACCGGTCTCGGCGGACGAAGCGCAAGACGCCCGGGGTCTTGGTGAAGTGGATGTTGAACAGCTGTTGGTCTTTGTACTTGCCTACATCGTACTTGCGGAGTTCCTTCTTCTCGCGATGGAAGACGAAGAGCTCCGTCTGGGTGACCTTCTCTTCGCCCGGCATCGGATACTTGTAGATCATCAGCGATGGTCGCGGCTCGTTGAGCGAGTTGACCAGGAACAGGTTGGCGACCTCGCGCGAGTCGCGGCGCGTGACGTGAAAGTACTTGGAGTCCTCGGACCACGACGCTTGGGCGCGCACGCGATCCTCGCGGTTCTGGCCGCCCTGCCCGCCTTGCCCTTGGCCCTGCTGCGTCTCGCCGATCCGCTGGATGACGGCGTAGTCGTTGCCCGTGCCGTCGCGCGAGCCGAACGAGAAGCTCATCTCGCCGTCCTTGGTCAGTTGGATGACGTCGGTTTCCTTCTCGGTTTCCACATAGAACAGGTTGTGGTCTTTGGCGTAGACGTAAGCTTTGCGGTCGGGCGAGAAGTTGCGGAAGTTCTGCGCGCCTCCGCCAAAGCCTGGAGGGCCCTGTTGCTGTTGTTGCTGCTCCTCCTGCTGGCCTTCGCCTTCGCCTTCTCCGGTGCGGGGCCGCTCGGCTTCGACCTTCTTGAGCGTCTCGTCCTTGAGGTTCCACTCGTATTGCACCCGCTCGATTGTGAACCGGATGGCCTCGGCCTTCTCGGTGAACGTGATCGTCGTGATCGGCAGGTTGGTGTGGTCGAACGGCTTCTTCAGCAGTTCCGAGAGGGCCGCCGCCATTTTGTGACGATCGAACAGCGGCGTCTTCTTCTTGGCCTTGGGGTCCACGCGCCAGAAGTGCGTGCCATCTGAGCCGCGCCACGTGTACCAGAACTCGTCGGTGCGCTGAATCCAGTTGGGACTGAGCGACGTGCTGCCCAGATACGGCCGCAGGTTCTCGGTGGAGAACCGCTCCGCCTGAAGCCAATTGGCTTTGTTCGTGGGGCGAACCTGGGCATGCACCGTGGGAACAGCGATCACCGACGCCAGCGCCAAAGCGGCGATCAAGCGTCGGAAAGAGGGCGCGGGAACCAGAATATGCATGAAAAGACCTCGGGACGGCAGATTCGCCAATCGGAGTGCCGATTCCTTCTCGGGTAGAACCCGGGCGTGTTGAGCGCACTCGCCGCCGCCGTTTTCGTTTGGCCGGGTTCAGAGGGTCCCGCCGGCATCGCCTCGCGCACTTTGGCGCAGGTGGAGGACCGGTTCCGAACCGAGCAGGGCTACCGCGCCTGGGTGTCGCCCGAGGCGTCCGCCGAGGAGCCCGCCTTCGTCTGGGACATGGCCGTGCTCCTGAGCGCCCTCGCCGCCGGTGCCCACGTGGGCGACCCCAAGGCGTTCGAGGCGTTGCGGCACGCCGACCGGGCGATGGACGCCTACTGGTCGAAGGATGCGCGCGGCGAGGGCTATGCGGTGTTGCCCGGCCAGAGCGACCCGGACCGGTACTACGACGACAATGCGTGGATCGCGCTCGCCTATCTCGACGCCCATCGAGCGTTGCCCCAGGAGGGTTTCCTGGCGAAAGCGCTCCGCGCCCACGCCTTTGCCATGGCGGGCGAGAGCGATGCCTTGGGCGGCGGCGTGTTCTGGCGGGAGCGGGAGCGCACCTCGAAGAACGCGTGCTCGAATGCGCCGGTGGCGCTGGCGGCTCTGGGGTTGTTTGCCGAGACCGGCGATCCGGCCCATTTGGCCGCCGCCGACCGCTTGATCGCGTTCACCAAGCGGCTTCAGGACGAGGATGGTCTGGTCATGGACCACCTGACGCTCAGCGGACGGGTGGACGGCACCAAGTGGACCTACAACAGCGCCCTCCTTTTGCGCGCGCTCGTCCACCGATACCGCTTGCGGCACGATCCCGCCGACCTGGCCGAGGCCAAACGCATCGGGGTTGCCAGTCGCACGAAGTGGTTGACGGCAAGCGGGGCGATCCAAGACGAGGCCAGCTTTGCTCACCACATGGCCGATGCGTGGCTGGATTTGCACGCACTCGACCCGGCGGGTGGCTGGGAGGCGTTGGCCGTGCGGGCGACGATCGAAGCGGATCGGCTAGGGAGGATGCCCGATGGCTTGTGCGGATTGCGGTGGGACCGCGCCGAAGTGAGAGGCGGAAGGCGGCTGCTGCTCTACCAAGGGAGCCTGTTGCGAGCCGCCTACCGAGCCATCGGGGTCTTTGGCGGCGAACCGCCAAAGACCGATTGAAGCGAGACTTAGTTGTCGAAGACCGGCGTCCAGCCCTTGACGCGGACGCTGTTGCCGCCCTGGGTCGCCGGCGGGAACACCATGAACGGGACGTTGCCCCACTCGAGTCCGCACTGACCGTTCGGGCCGAACTGAGTCTTGCGCCACTTCGCGTGGCCGTCGAGGAAGGCGATCGTCGTGCCCCCGTTGTGGCCCCCGAACGTGGCATCCGCGTTGTCAGGGTCGTCGAAGTTCGGGCAGTTCTCGGTGCGGCTGTAAAGCTCGTCCAACTCGTCGCCCTCGATCTCCGAGTCGGTGGCTTCGAGCAGGAGGAACGAGGCTGCGGGCTCTTGCCAAGCGGTCAGGCTGGAGCCGCCCGGATAGTCGCCGATGTGCTCGTTGTAAGCGTACGTGGACCAGTACTGGATCGAGTCGCACACGGCGCCGTCGAACACCGTGCAGTCCAGACCCCACGATTGAGCGGGCTGGGGCCAGATGCAGGCCGCCCGGTCGCCGCTCAGGTTCTGAGGGTTGTTGGTCGGCGCGAGAGGCGACCACATGAACCCATCGCGGGCTCGCGACGTGGACGTGGGCTGCACCTTGGTGTACGGCTTGAACAGCCAAGGCCAATAGTAGTTGCCCCATCGGTCGATGTCGCCCAAGCCCAAGGTCGGGTCGGACGGGCAGAAGTCGGTGAGCGGGTCGCTCGGCAGATGGTCGTCGTGGTCGCTCGCGTAGATTTGAGCGGCAACGGCGAGTTGCTTGAGTTGGCTCAGATTGGCCGTTTGCTTGGCCGAGTTCTTCGCCTGGGCGTAGACGGGGAAGAGCATGGCGGCGAGAATCGCGATGATCGCGATGACGACCAGAAGCTCGATCAGCGTGAAGGCCTTTTTCATAGGTGTGGTCCGTGCGTGCGGAACGCTGTGCCGAACTATGAAGCGGCGTCCGTTAAGAGGCGCTTAAGAGCGTTAAGGGGGTGTTAGGGGTCCAATTTTTGTTGGGTTGCGCTGGTTGTTCGGCTGGCGTGCGTGGATCTCAACACGAGCCGAAGCTTAGCCAGACCCTAGCCCAACACCAGCCCCGCTCGGGAACCCAGACTCCCCTGGGGGCGTCCCAACCATTGACCCGCAGGGTGCTTGCCGTGCGGGACGAACGTGGCATGAAGGAAGGAAGCGCTTTCGTACGGATGGCTGTGCTCGCAGCCTCGATCACATGGATCGTCTTGGGCTGTACCTCGAAGTCACCGGAGACACCAAGCGCAGATCGCCGGGCTCTCAGCACCCAGGAGTTCCAGAAGGAGTTCGATTCGGTCGCAGGCGAGTGGAAGGACGCCCTCAAGGACTACGTCTTTCAGCGACAGTACCCTTACGATTCGATTCCCGAGGGCGCGTATCAGCGGGCCGCAGCCCATCGCGACCAGCTGGCGGCCGCGCGCATCGCCTCGGCGAGCGGCAGCATGGCCCCCAACAGTTCGTGGGAGTTCATGGGACCCCGGAACATGGACGCCCCCTACCGCCGCTATTGGGGACCGAACCCCGTCAACGGTCGCGTCTCCGCAGTCGCCTACGACCCAAACAACACGACGACAGTGTTTGCCGGCAGCGGATTCGGCGGGCTGATGCGCTCGACCAATGGCGGGACGACGTGGTCGGTCCTGTCGGACGATTGGGAGATGACCCACGTCTCCTCGATCGCCATCGATCCCGGCAATTCCCAGAACGTCTATGTCGGGACGGGCGATTATCAGACGACGGGCGCAGGCTCGGGTCTGGGCTATGGCATCGGCATCATGAAGTCCACCGACGGAGGCTCGACGTGGCGCAACGTGGGCCGCGCCCAGATGGTGGGCGAAGCCGTCAGCAGCCTCATCGTTCATCCCGATGCGTCCAATGTGTTGATCGCTGCCACGGGTCGCGGTCGTTCATGGCCCGGCCGCGTGTTCGTCAGCGAAGACTTCGGCGAATCATGGGCGACCATGACTGTGGGCGGCGTGATTCAGCAGAACGACTTCTCGTCGGTGAGCGTCAGCCAGCCGAGGGGCAACGGGACGCGCAACGTCTACGCGGTCGGGGGCCGGCCGGGTTCCTTCGCTTCGGCTCTCTACCGCTCCCGAGATCAGGGGCGAAACTGGACCTCTATCGCCCTTCCCGCTGGGTTCACGGGCAACCCCTACGTGGTTGCTTCCGAGACTGCTGCGGACCGGGTGTATGTCATGGATTCAAGCACCGCTGGGAGCGTGTGGCGTAGCGAGAACGCGGGCGGTAACTGGGTCAACATCACGGGCGACTTTCCCAACGGCCCCGCGTGGGCGAACGGGGCGGATTATCCTCTGGGCGCCCGCGTGATCAGGAACGGGCGAGTCTACGCCTGTATCCAGTCGGGAGGTTCCGGAGCGAATGCACCGACCGGAGCGGCTTCCAACAACACGTGGTGGCAGTGGATCACGAACTTTCCGGGGTTCGACCAAGTGTCGTACAACTTCTATCTGGGGTGCATGCGGGCCACGATCGGCGGCAACCCGCAGGATGTCTTGGTGTTGGGGCAGGTGGACCTGTTCCTGTGCGGCAATCCCACGGCGGCCGCGCCCAACTGGGTCAGCGTTGGGCAGACCACCGTTGCCGGTCCCGCAGCGACGTCCCTGACCGGGTCTCCGGCACGGACGCACTCCGACCAGCATGCCTTTGGGCTCAACCCCGTGAACCGAAACCAAGCCCTGATCGGCAACGACGGCGGCGTGTATCGCGTGACGTACTCCGTCGCGAACAACGACCTGAACTTCGCTAACCTGAATGCAGACCTTGAGTTCACCCAGTTTTATGACGCCTCGTGGCACCCCAACCAAGGAGACCAAGCCATCGGCGCGACGCAGGACAACGCGTTCCCGAACAGCATTGGCGCGGCGCGTCCCGGCGATTTGAACAACTGGCAAAACTACGGTTTGGGCGACGGCCTGGGGGTCGAGGTGAACCCGAACAACCCCAACGTCCAGTACATCACCAACCAGTTCGGATCGGTCTATCAGACCACCGACAACTGGCAGACGTGGAATCGCGACACACTGCCCGGTCAGATTCGAGCCTCGGGGGCGAACAATGCGTTCCGCGAGCCGATCTCTTACCACGCTGCCACCAATCAGCTGTACCATGCCAACTTCAGTTGGATCGATCGGTACAGTCCGGCCACAGGCATTTGGACCTCCTTCCTTCGTCAGACTCGCGACACGCGCCAGTGGCAGGTGATTTCGTTTGCGCCGAGCGATGCGACTCGCATCTACGCGGGAAGCGTGACCGGCGAGTTGACCGTCTCGACCGATTCGGGGGCGTCGTTCACCTCCTGGGATGACCAGGCGCCCCCGCTCACCAGCCTGCCCAACCGAGCGATCACGGACATTGACGTTCATCCCACAAACCCCAACCGGTTCCTCGTAGCGTTCTCGGGATTTGAAGGCCCCGGAGACGTGGGTCACCTGTTCCGCGTCACGATGACCCCGATCAACAACACGTTCTTGGTGACGTTCGCGAACGTCTCGGGCTCGGGGGCAACTGGGCTCCCGGACGTGCCGATCAACACGGTCGAGCACGACCCTCGCGACCCCCAAAACACATGGTACGTCGGCACGGATGTCGGTGTGTTCATGACCAACGATGGCGGCGCGACGTGGTTCAACGCAACAGGGCCGCTTGGTCTGCCCAACGTTCAGGTCAACGATCTGGAGTACGTCCCCGGCACCGGCTATCTGAACGCGGCGACGTGGGGGCGCGGCATGTGGCGCATCCGGCTCGGTGGCCCGAACCTGATCGAGGTTTCCGTCGCGCCGAACGACGTGAATGGCGGGCAAACGTCCACCGGCACGGTCACGTTGTTCGACCCTGCTCCGCCGAACCAACTGACCATCGTCACTCTGGAGAGTTCGCGCCCTCTGAGCGCCGTCGTGCCCGCCTCGGTGATCGTTCCCGTAGGCGAACGAACCAAGACGTTCACCATCGACACGTGGGGCGACGACTTTGTCCGCGATGTGACCATCACGGCCCGGCGAGGCATCCTCGAAAAGTCCACCACGCTGCGTGTGCGGCCCGCTCCAATCGAGTCGCTGGAGATCGATCCGTCGTCCGTTCTTGGTGGTGGCAATGCGACAGGTACGGTGCGCTTCGACGGTTTGGTTCACGAAGCGACGACCCTCACCGTTTCCAGTTCCCACCCCAGCGTGGTCAACGTCCCTGCGACAGTCAACGTCCCCGAAGGGGCTTCAATGGTCACGTTCCCGATCCAGACCGATGCCGTCGCCGCGAACACGAACGTCACGGTCACGGCCACGTATCGGGGTTCCTCGCGGCAAGACACGCTCACGGTGCAGGCCGGCCTTCTGACCTCATACACCGTCTCGCAGAGTCCTGTGACGGGCGGTGCAACGGTGCAAGGCACGGTCACGATGACCAGTTACGCTCCAGCGGGCGGCAAGGTGGTCAACCTCTCCAGCACGCATCCCGCTTTGGTGAGCCACCCCGCCTCGGTCACGATCCCGGCGGGCCAATCGTCCACCACGTTCGATATCGAAACGTTCGGCGTTCAGTCCACCACCGACGTGACCCTGACCGCGGTTTCGGGCGGAATCACGCGTCAAGCGAACCTGCGTTTGAATCCCGTCGAAATCCTGGACCTCTACCTCTCGCCTGACTTTGTGCCGAGCGGACGCGCGTTTCAGGGGTACGTCTTCCTGACAGGGCCAGCACCCGCCGGAGGCCAGCCGGTCACGTTGTCGCGCAGCCGCCCGCTTGTGGATATTCCAGAAGAAGTCGTAGTACCCGCCGGAAGTACGTCGGCGGGTTTCGAGGGCACTGCGTTCCCCGTGAAAGTGGACGAAGTCCTCGACATCACGGCCAAAGTGGGCGCCTCGTCCAAGACCAAGCCGCTGACGATCTGGGCGCCGCGACTGATTCGCTTTACGTTCGATCCCAACCAGGTGATCGGCGGCAACTCGGTGACGGGAACCGTGGAGTTCGACGGGATCGCGGCGGTGGATACGCCCGTCTCAATCGAGAACCCCTCGCCGACGCTTATCGTCTCACCGACTTCGATCGTGATTCCCGAGGGGAGCGATACTGGCTCGGCCGAGTTCGGGACGAAGTACACCGACCTCCTGCGCGACCTGACGGTGATCGCCAAGCATAACGGATTGGAGGCCAGCGACGTCCTTCAGCTTCGTCCGGCACGCGTGAGTGGCAAGCTTGTGTTCGAGGACCTCTCTGGGCTCGCGACCACGTTGAACCCAATCACGCTTCAGCTTCGCAACGAGGGCACGACGACGGTGTTCAAGGAGATCTTGGTGAACATCGACGCCGACACGGTGTACACGTTCGACTCCCCCGTCGCGGGTCGGTACGACGTGGCGGTGAAGCACCTGAACTGGCTGCGCGGCATCCGGACGGTGGTCGTTGCGGTGTCTGACTTGGGCGCGCAGAACGTGTTGCTCAACAACGGCGACGTCAACGGCGACAACACGGTGAACGTGGTGGACTTCCTGGCGCTGCGGCAGGCGTTCGGTTCGGCCCCCGGGGCAGGGAACTGGAACCCCATGGCCGACCTGAACAAGGATGGGTTCGTCAGCGTCGCCGACTTCCTGATCCTGCGGAAGAACTTCGGTCGGACCGGGGCGGGTTAAGCCCCAGCCTGAAACAACGCCAGGTGCGCGCCGGCAGGGTCGCGGATGATGCAGAAGCGCCCGTATTCGGGCGAACCGCGCACGTCGCCGACGATGGTTCCACCCGCGGCGGTGCACGCCGCCATCGCCCGGTCGAGGTCGTCCACGTGGACGTACATCAGCCAGCAAGGGGGCAGGTCGGTGTTCGGGCCATCCGCGTGGCACACGCCGGCCACGGGGACGCCGTCGTCGGTCGCCATGTTGAAGTCCTCGTAGCCGTCCATTTCCACGGGTTCGGGGGTCCAGCCGATCACGGAGGCGTAGAAGTCTCGGAGGGCGGGGGCGTCGGGCACCGTAAGGTCGTGCCAGCCGATGGTGCCGGGCTTGGGGCGTTCGCTCATGACTCTGGTACGTTTGCCGCCGGGACCCTTGGTTCCTGCAAGTACAATGGGCGTCAATGGGCCTCCGCAACGTCTCGCTTGGCGAGAATCCGCCGCACCTGATCAACGTCGTCGTCGAATGTCCCAAGGGGTCCACGAACAAGTACGAGTACGACTTGGATTCGGGCACGATTCGGCTCGACCGGGTGCTGTTCTCGCCGCTGTACTACCCGTTCGATTACGGCTACGTTCCGGACACGCTTTACATCGACGGCGACCCGCTGGACGCGCTGGTCGTTCTCAGCCACCCCACGTTCCCGGGTTGCATCGTCGAGGCCAAGCCGATCGGCGTGTTGGAAATGAGCGACGAGAAAGGGCGGGACGAGAAGCTGTTGTGCGTGGCCGCGCGCGATCCTCGCTTCAGCCACTGGGAGAACCTCTCGCACCTCAGCCGTCACCGGCAAAAGGAGATCATCCACTTCTTCGAGGTCTACAAGGTGCTCGAAGAGAAGAGCGTCGAGGTCAAGGGTTGGCACGACGTGGACGTGGCCAAGAACCTGATCGAGCAGTTCCGCATGGACAAGCCGCGCGCCAACACCCAGTTCTAGCTCCGATTCGGAGGGACTCGCTCTGTTCGTTGGGGCGGACGCCCAGCATTGGCTCCGCAAGCGTCGCCCTCCAGGCGATCCAAGACGGTGACTACTCGGGGCGCTTGGGGATGCGGGCAGCGCCCCACGCGCGCAGCACGTTGTGTTCCAAGCGAAGGCCCTGCACGTCAATCGCGCCATGAAGGCCCAGGTCGCGGTCCAAGTCCACCACCGGGTTGAGCAGGTCGAGCAACACCTTGGCGCTGGCCTCGTCGGCAAACCGGTCGCCGAAAATGATGAACGCCTCGTCCAGGTAGAAGCGCCGACCCTCCTCGATCCGCAGCCGTGCCGAGACGCGAAAGTCGGTCTTGACGATGATGAACTCGCCGTACCCTTCCACGATAATGCGGTCGCGGCTAAGCGTTACCGTACACCGCTTCACCTCGCCGAACTTCCGCACGATGAAGTCTTGCAGCGATGCGGCGGCGACCTCGACTTCGCCGGTCCCCTCGCCGCTGTGCGTCAGGCGAATCTGCTTGCGCCGCAAAGCGAGGTCGTAATCGAATCGGCATTCGGGGATGTCGGCGCGGATGCGGGCCACGTCGAGCTTGCCCAACCGAAAGTTGCGCAGGGCCAATTCGAGATTTCGGATGCGCCCGCGCGTCGGGCCGGGCTCGGTGAACAGGGGCAGCCCGTCGGTGCCGAACGAGTGGCCGTGGATCGCGACGGAGGCGAGGTCGCCCAGGGGCCCCGCGACGTAACCGCTGAACTTGCTCTTGACCGTGACCACCGGCGCCGCGCCCTTCAGCGTCGCCTTGATGTGGTCGGCGGCCAGGCGCTCGAACTTGCGGACCTCGGATGATCCCGCTCCGATGAGCAATCCAAAAGCAGCCACGAGGGCGAGTGGTCCCATGATTCCAGACGATTCGGTGCAGAAAGGCGTATGATGAGAAGTCGAGTCTCGGCGCTGAGCCTCAGTTTTCCACATTCGCAACGGGTGGTTTCTTTGTCATGCACGTCCGGGAACGAGAAGTCGCGTTCGCGCAAGAAGATTTAGCGTTGTATCAGGCGGCCGTAGAAGGCGTCGTCAGAGTCTCGCTGGCCGACAAGGCGTACGTGTCGGTATCCGGCGACGACCGGAAGGGCTGGCTGCAGGGCCAAGCCACCAACGACCTGCGCTCGTTCACGCCCGGATCGTCCACGGCCTTTTGCTTCTGCAAGCCTACGGGGCAGATCATCGCCCCCGTCACGGCTTGGGCGCTCGACGACCGCATGGTGTTGGCCCTTCCGACGGTTTGCGTCCCGGCGGCCTTAGAGCGGTTCGAGCAGATGGTCGTCATGGAGGACGTGGAGGCGACCCTCATCGCCGGCGAGGCGGTCGGGGTGCAGGGTCCGGAAGCCACGGCTTGGCTGGGCGCGCGGCTGGCGTTGCCGAGCATGGATGCCGCCGCGACCGAGTTGCACGGCAAGCCCGTCTTGGCGTTGCGCTCCAACCGGACGGGGCTGGGCGGATGGGACTTGGTGTTTCCCGAAGGCATGGCCGCCGAGACGCGCAAATGGCTCGATGGGCTCGTGTTGCTCGAAGGCCAAGCCCGCGAAGCGCTGCGCCTTGAGGCCGGGCTGCCGCTTTGGGGTGCCGACTTCGGGGAACGGACGCTGCCGCCCGAAATGGGGCCGCAGTTCGAGGCGCGCTATGTCAGCTACACCAAGGGTTGCTACACGGGGCAGGAGGTGCTCATGCGCATTTTCAGCCGGGGGCACACCAATCGGACGTGGTGCGGCCTGGTGTCGCCGGTCGCGCTTGCCGTAGGCGCCCCGTTGCTGACGCCTGCGGGCCAGGAGGTCGGCACCGTGACCAGCGTCGCGTTCTCGCCCGAGTTGGGGCACGTGGGTGCGGCGATGATCCGCAACGGCAGCAACGAAGCGGGCTCGAAGTTGGTTTGCGGGGGAACCGAGGTCGAAGTCCGTCGGATGCCGCTGATCTAGGCTGCCGGAGACGTTTTGGCCCGGGTCGGCTCGGCGACCGCAGGTAAACTCCCCGAACGATTGGCCGCCGATTTTCGCCAACGGCGTCGGAGTTCCGTGGCTGAGTCCCCTGGAGACTTTCACCATGAGCCATCAGCGCGTCTATTTGTTTAGGGAAGGCAACGCCACCATGCGCGACCTTCTCGGCGGCAAGGGAGCCAACCTTGCCGAAATGTCCAACATCGGCCTTCCGGTCCCCCCCGGCTTCACCATCACCACCGAGGTCTGCACCGAGTACTACCAGAACGGTCGCAAGCTTCCTGCCGGGTTGACCGAAGCCATGCACACCGCGATGAGCGACGTCGAGCAGACCATGGGCCGCACGTTCGGCGGCACCGAGAAGCCCCTGCTCGTTTCGGTGCGGTCCGGTTCCAAGTTCTCGATGCCGGGCATGATGGACACGGTCCTGAACCTCGGCCTGAACCCCGACACCGTGAAGGCCCTGATCGCCGAAACGGGCGATGCCCGGTTCGTGTACGACTCGTACCGCCGGTTCATCATGATGTTCGCCGACGTGGCGTTCGACTTGCCCAAGCACGGTTTCGACAACCACATCTTTGCGGAGTACAAGAAGAAGGTGGGCGCGGCGAACGACCTCGACCTGACCGCCGACCACCTCAAGGAGATCTGCGACCTGTTCCTGGCCCATGTGCGCGAAGGCGCGGGCCGCGAATTCCCGACCGACGTTTGGGAGCAACTCACGCTCTCCGTCGAAGCGGTGTTCAAGTCCTGGAACAACGACCGCGCGATCACCTACCGCAAGAAAGAGAAGATTTCGGACGACATCGGCACGGCCGTCAACGTCCAGTCCATGGTCTACGGCAACGCCGGAGACGACTGCGGCACGGGCGTCGCCTTCACCCGCGACCCCTCGACCGGCGAGAACGCCCTGTACGGCGAGTACCTGATGAACGCCCAGGGTGAAGACGTGGTCGCCGGCGTCCGCACCCCGGTCCCGATCACCCACCTGGCCGACCAGAACCCGGAGATCTTCGCCGAGTTCCAGCGCGTGTGCCACACGCTCGAGCAGCACTACAAGGACATGCAGGACCTGGAGTTCACCATCCAGCATGGCAAGCTGTTCATGCTCCAGTGCCGCACGGGCAAGCGCACGGGTCCCGCCGCCGTCCGCATCGCGGTCGAGATGGTGGAAGAGGGCCTCATCACCAAGGAAGAGGCTATCCAACGCGTGACGGCTTCGCACCTGGACCAGTTGCTCCACAAGCGCATCGACCCCAAGGACCTCGTGACCAAGGGCATCAAGCCGGTGGCCAAGGGCCTTGCGGCTTCGCCCGGCGCCGCAGTCGGCAAGGCTGTTTTCGATGCCGACACGGCCGAGCGGCTGGGCCACGGTGGCGAGAAGGTCGTGCTGATCCGCGACGAGACGAACCCCGACGACGTGCACGGCATGTTGGCGGCGCAGGGCATCCTGACGGCGCGCGGCGGCAAGACGTCGCACGCGGCGGTGGTTGCGCGCGGCTTCGGCATCCCCTGCGTCGCGGGCTGCGAAGCCCTTCGCGTGGATGTTCACGCCAAGAAGTTCACCGTGGGCGACACCGTGGTCAACGAAGGCGACTGGGTCACCGTGGACGGTTCTTCTGGCGAGGTGTTCACCCAGGCGCTGTCCCTGATCGATCCCGAAATCAGCGGCGACTTCGACACGCTGATGCACTGGTGCGACGGGGCGCGACGCCTGAAGGTTCGCACCAACGCCGACAACCCGCGCGATGCGCGCCAAGCCGTCGAGTTCGGCTGCGAGGGCATCGGCCTTTGCCGCACCGAGCACATGTTCTTCGAGGGCGACCGTCTGCCGATCGTGCAGAAGATGATCCTCACCAAGGACGAGGCCGAGCGGCAAGCGTGCCTGGATCAACTCTTGGTCGTGCAGCAGGCCGACTTCGAGGGCATTTTCGAGGCGATGGAGGGCCGACCCGTGACGGTCCGCCTGATCGACCCGCCGATGCACGAGTTCCTGCCGTCGTACCACGAGCTTCTCGTCGAGGTCGCCAAGCTGGAGACCAAGATCGAGTTGGGCAAAACGGGTCTGGAAGGCGAACTTGCCGAGAAGAAGGAACTGCTGGAGAGCGTCGAGGCCATGAAGGAGAGCAACCCCATGCTCGGCCTTCGCGGCGTGCGCCTTTCGGTCGTGTTCCCCGGCTTGGTCGTGATGCAGACGCGCGCGATCCTGCAGGCTGCGGCGACGCTGATCAAGGCGGGCAAGCAAGCCCACCCCGAGATCATGATCCCGCTGGTCGGCACGGTCAACGAGTTGCGGGTCATCCAGAGTCAACTCGAAGCGACAGCGAAGGACGTCGTTCGCGAGCAGGGAGTGGAAATCCCCTACCTGTTCGGCACGATGATCGAGATTCCGCGCGCGGCGCTCACGTCGGGCGAGATCGCGGAGTACGCTCAGTTCTTCAGCTTCGGCACCAACGACCTCACGCAGATGACGTTCGGCTACAGCCGAGACGATGCGGAAGGCAAGTTCTTGGGCCGCTACGTGGACCAGAAGATCCTGCCCTACAACGTGTTCGAGACGATCGACTTCACGGGCGTGGGCCGGCTGATGAAGATGTCCGTCGAGGAAGGTCGTTCGGCTCGACCCGACCTGAAGTGCGGCATCTGCGGCGAGCATGGTGGCGACCCGGATTCGGTCATCTTCTGCCACCAGATCGGCCTCGACTACGTGTCGTGTTCGCCGTTCCGCGTGCCGATCGCGCGCTTGGCCGCCGCTCAGGCTGCCGTTCGCGAGCGGACGACCGTCGCGGTCGACAAGTAAGGCGGGTAGCAGCCGTCCTGAGCGTCCCCTCCCGAGGATCGGGAGGGGACCGGCTCCGAGGTGGGCAAGTGGTCGGCACGTGGTGAGCAGATGGTTGGCAAGTGGCGGGAGAGGCGGATCGTGACCCCCTTGTTCGCCACGGGTCTGCGTCCAAAAGGCCCGGCCCTCACCCCTAACCCCTCTCCCACCGGCGAGACCGGATGGGAATCCGAGAGCGAACGACGGTGGAAGAGGGCGACTCCGAATCCGATCTTGAGCCCTGAAACCTGAAACCTGAATCGCATGCCCTTCACCGCGATTCGAGAATGCGGTGCATCACGGGGTAGGAGTCCACGCTCAGAAGCTCCTCGCGATCGGGCCATAGGCGGTAGGTGGCTACCTGCGAGCCGACCTTGCCCGGGTTCCGCTGCTTCACCGTGGGGCCCGAGCCCGTGCGCAAGGTCATCGGCCGGCGCTCCTGCATCATGCGTTGCGCGATTCTCACCGGGCGATCGAGAGGCCGAGGTCCGATCAGTTCCACGAGCAACGTGTCGCCTTGAACGCGCCCGCGAACTTCGATGGGCGCACCTGTGTCGTTCAAGAACTGCAGGTCAATGTTGGGATACGCCACGGCGGCATCGCGACCGGCGGCCACATAACCAGGCGCGAAGTGGTGCTTGTGACGCTGCACGATGGGCAACCCGGCGAGCAAAGCCGCGTTGTAGACCGTCGAAGACGTTTGGCAAACGCCGCCGCCCCAGAAAGGGATGAGCTGGCCGCCGTAGCTGACCGGCGCCTTCGCATACCCCGCATCGCGCGACCAAGTGCCGACGATCTGGTTGAACGAGAACGTCTCGCCCGCCTCGATCACCGTGCCATTCAACTTCTTGAGGCACGTTTCCGCGTTGCGGCGCTGCCCACCGTCCCGCCCATTGAGCGACGTGACGTAGGCCCCGAGCACGACCTCGGGTTTCGCTGGCCGAGCCAGTACGGCATAGCCCAAGCCGACCAGCGTGCCGAACGCGGCCACCGCCACCCAGCGAGAGATCACCGCTTGGTCACCTCGAACTTGTTGCTCGCCGAAGTCGCGAAGACGCTCGGATCGTACATGTTCGAGACCTTCACGGGGGCCGCCCGCGAGACGCCGGTGGACTCCGCGATCAACTCGTACTCGATCACGTTGGTGCCCTGGTTCAGCCATCGGCTGAAGAAAACCATCCGGTCGTCGCGTTGGCTCGCCCCCGAGAACCAGAACCGCCAGTCTTCCCACGGCTCCAGGTCATATCGGACCTGCGGACGCAGGTTGCTCGGGAACGGGTCCTCGATCATGGCGTATGGAATGACCTGATTGGCCTCGAGCGTCAGCTTGACGCGGATGGTCGTGCCTTCGGTCACCTTCTCAACGGGATTCCTCGATTCGCCCAACCGAAGGGTTCCGTCTTCCAGCCGCCTGGGTTCCAGCGTGTGGTAGGAGCGGGTGACCTTGACGATGGCGCTGGGCTTGGCCTCGATCTCTTGGCGGGGCACCACCTGGTCCAACTGGACGCTGTAATAGACCGTGCCTCCTTCGGCGCGCACTTCGATGGTGTTCGCCCCGCTCTTCAACTTGGCCACGGGAACGTTGAGCGATGTCGCACCGCGTGCTCGATCGAGCGGCGCCCCGAAGATCGTTTCGCCGTTGATAAGGAGCGTGGCGATGGGGGTGGTGGTGAGTTCCTGGGTGCGCTGCAGGTGGCTGATGATCGCGACGAGGGTCAGGGCCGTATCCCGGGTGCTCGACCAGCCATCCGCCCGTCGCATGGACGTCAGGTATCGGACGACCTTGGGAATCAACGGGTTGGACGGGGCGGCGTGCGAGAGCAGGCTCAGCGCCCGGGACGTGGTCTCGACGCCAAAGTAGCTTGCCGGATCCCAATGGGCTTGCTGATCGGTGGTCTTGGCCGCTCGCGACAGCACGCCGATCGCCTCGGCGGCCTTGGCTTGGTCGCCGAGTGCGACCGCTGCCAATCCGAGCAACGCGACGGCGTCAGGGTTTTGCGGGTGCATGCGTTGCGAGGCGACTTCCCGGGACGAGTCTCGACCATGGAGGGCCACGACATAGGCCAGATACGCGCGGTCGGCCATATCGGAGCGTCGCTGGCGCACGACATCCTCATCGTCGCCTTTGCGTTGGGGCGGGGGAGACGCGAGCCACTTGACCGATTCGTCGAGCGCTGGGCCGACCAGATCGGCGGGCGGCGGATAACCGGCGAGGCTGGCGCGGTAGAAGCCCTCCAAGACGTAGGCCGTCATGTACGGGTCGAGATCGCCGTTCTGCCACCAGCCCCAGGCTTGGCCCGAGCGCAAGTTGCGGAGCCGATCGTAGCTGGCGCGCACCATCTTCGGGATTTCGGCGCGGCGGGCGAGCGGCGGCAAGCCCAGCGAGTCCACGGCACGGGACGCCACGACCAGCGGCATGAACCGGCTCATCGTCTGCTCGACGCACCCGTAGGGGTACTCCACCAACGCGTCCAGCGTGGTGAACATATCGGAGGCCAGCGTGGAGGCCAACGTGATCTTCAGCGTGGACGCCTCCGTGTAAGCACCGCTCTGCAAGTTCAACTCGAGTCGTGCCGACGCGTCTGTCGAACCGGCTCGCGCCTCGCGCGTCCAATCGCCGAACGTCATTACCGGCACGCGGGACTCCATGCCGTCCGAGGGTCTGCCCGAACCATTCGAGACAGCGGTCACGGTCAGCACGGCGGACGTGGTCTGAGCGGCCTTGACCCGCCACGAGACGCTGTGCGAGCCGCCCCTGCGGATGGACGCGCGTTGCTTGGCATCGGAGAGGATGGTCACCCCGACCGCCTTCAGTTCGACGTCGAACTCGGCGTCTTGACTGGTTTCGTTCATGACCACCGCACCGATGACCTGCTCGTCGCCATCCACCAGGAACGTCGGCGGCTGCAGGCGCACCATGACCGGCTTCTTGGCCACGATCTTATGGGTGGATTTGCCGACCTTGGCGTCGTCGGTGATGGCCACCACGGTCGCCCGCCATCCCGTCAGGTTGTCGGGTAGCCGAACGGTGACGTTGGCGGTGCCGGTGTCATCGGTCTCAAGTACGGGTTGCCAGGTGGCCGTATCCTTGAACTCGCGGCGGATGTCCACGCTCACCGGTCCCTTCTCGTCGCCGTCCAGATACACCTCGGGGAATGAGTGGCTCGTCTGCACGCCGTTGTAGCGTTGGGGATAGAACTCCTCGTAGGGGTCGAACCGGTCTTCCTTGAGTGCGTAGATCGCTTCGTCCACCAATCCGAACGAGAACTCGGCGGGCACGGGGTTGCCGTTGGCGTCGCGGGTCGTGACTTTGAATCTGGCTTCGCGACCTGGAAGATATGAAGCGGCATCGCTTTCGACGGTCACTTGGAGCTTTCGGTCGGGCACGTTGACAGCCAAACTCGCATCGGCCTGATCGAAGCGTTTGTTCCGGACGTAGACGGCCGACACGAACGCGTTGGGCGCCATACGCCGGTCCACGTCGAGTTCGATGCGGGTGGATTGCGCGGTCAGGGGCACCAGCCGCGTCGTGTAGATGCGATCGGCCTCGACGGTCACCAGAGCGACTCCGCCGGGGTTCGGTGTGCGGATGAGGACCGACGCCTCGTCGCCGACGCCGTACTCGGCTCGGTCGAGCGTCACGGTCAGTCCCTGGTCCGACTCGGGACCCCAGCTCACGTCGCCCACCCAGACCTGGGTGGTGGCCTCGATGGTGTTGCCTCGATCGTCTTGGGCGCTCGCCCGAACGACCAACGCGCCATCCGAGTTGGTGGGAACCCGCACCGTGGCGACTCCCTCGGCGTTGGTCTTGGCCGTCAGGGAGGTGCCGGGATCGCGGACCTCGCGCCCATTGGCCCAGCGCTCGGTAGCCGAGACGATACGCACTTCGCGGTTGGCCACGGGCTTGCCGTCGGCATGGTTGGCCATGGTGATCCTGACGCTTGCCTGCTGGCCCCTGACCACCGTGTATTGCAGCGGCTCGACTTCCAGCGAGTACTCGCCTCGGGCGACGAGCGCCTTGCCCTCACCGCTCACGGATCGGCCGTCGGCTTCGGAGACGGTGGCGTAGACCGTGAACTGCGAGTCGAGTTCGTTCGGGTTGTTGGGCGTGCGCGAACCGAACCGCAGCACGAACTTGCCGTTGGCGTCGGTCGTGCCTTCATAGTCCTGGACGTACTCTCCCGAGTCGTTGTCGGTATCCCACCAGCCGCCGCCATAGGCGTCGTTGCGCAGGATATAGCCGGTCACCGAGGCGCCGACCACAGGCCCGCCGAAGAAGTACTCCGCTTGAACCGTCATCTCGACCTGGTCGCCACGCAGGTAGACAGGCTTGCCCGGCTTGACGGTCAACTGCATCTCGGGCTTGCTGTAGTTGGCCACGGTGACGTAGCCGTAATGGGTGTTCTGCCCGATCTGGGTGACCACGTAGTAGGTGCCCGGCTCCGCCTCGGTGGAGAGGCTGAAGGAGCCCGTGAACGATCCCGCGCCCGTCGTGGTCAGGTTCAGCGATTCGACCAGGTTGTCGCGCGGGTCGCGGACTTGAACGAGCACGGGCGTGTTGGGCATCGCTTGGTACGCGTCGTTGGCCCAACGCCGGGCCAAGCCCTTGAACTCGATGGTGTGGCCGGGCCGGTAGATCGGCCGATCGGTGTAGGTGGAAATCGTGACGCCGTCGCTCCTCTCGCCGCTGTTCCAGAACGAGACCATCGCGAACGAATCCGCACCACGTTGGACCAACAAAACCTGCTCGCTGTCGCCGGCCACGGGCAGTTCGACCAAGCCGCTTGCGTTGGTGACGCCTTCGGCTTTGGCTTGCTCATTGGCCATCAACGTGACCTTGGCACCGGCGATGGGCTGGCCGCTGACGATGTCGGTGACGTAGCAAAGCGTGCCCGACGACGACGCCTTGGCCACCGCGGCTGTGGTGGTCACCATCGCGTAGGAGCCCGCTCGGGTCGTTCCCGAGGTCGCCTCGATCCAATACACTCCCTCCGGCATGGGGTCCAAAGCCACCTTTTCGATGAACACCCCTTCGGCATCCACCATCTGGGGCGTGCGCTCGAACTTGGCGACTTGGTTTTCCGGTTTGAGCATGCCGCTCTTGTTCCGATCCCACCGGAGGTCGCTGAGCACGCTGTACAACGATCCGCTCTTGGCGATCTCGTTGAAGTCGAGCCGATAGACCGCCACCTCGAGATTCGCCGATTGGGTGAACCCCGTCAGCTGGTACTCGGGCTCTTCGCCGGGTGTGTACGTGTGGGTCGAGTAGTGGAAGTCAAGGTAGGGGGGCGACGGAGCGAGGGCGACGTCGTGAACCGTGGCCGGCCCCTCGGCGATCGTAATGGTCTGTTCCTCTGCGGTGTGGGCTTTGGCCGAGAAACTCAAGGCATACGCCCCGGCGACCACGTTGCGGAACACGAACCGACCCTGATCGTCCGTGTGGACGTAGCGGTAGCGGTCGCCGTTGACTTCGGTCAGGTACACGGCCGCCTTGGGCAGCGGACGACCGTTCTCCGACATGGTCAACGTGCCCGTCAACCCGCCCCGGGGCACCTCTTCGGTGACGCCTTGGGCCAGCAGCGCCAAACAGCCCAGCACGCCGATGCTGAGGCCGATCATTCGGGCGACGAGAGGGTTGGTCTTCATGGAGTCTCTTGGGTGTTCTTGGGCGAAAGGAAGGTCAAAGCGATGGCGAGGGCGATCAACGCGACCGAGGCCTTGACGAGGAACTGGACCTTGTCGTCGCGCGAGAGGTCGAGCATGGCGTCGAGGGCGGCGAACGTCGGCAAGGCCAGCAGGCCCCAACCGAGGGCGAGCGAGTGGGTCTCTTCAGGCTCCTGATCGGACAGCATCGCCGCAATGGGGGCGATGCCGAAGCCGACCAGCATGCCGACCGCGCCCTTCGCGGCCAGGAGGACGATGCCCGTGGCCAGGGAAGCCATGCTCAAACCGAGCAACGCGCCTTCGCCGAGAGCGGCTTGCGGGGTCTCGTGGCCCTTCGCCATCGCCCGCCACTGCGCCACGGCCAGCGGGACGAGCATGGCCGCCACCAGCCCGACGATCGCGTAATGCTGGCCGATGTCGAGCGAACGGCTGGCCTCGGTGAAGTGCTCGCGGAACAGCCGGTAGGCGACCAAGCCTCCCAGAGGCCCAAGCGCGGCCAAGCGCCGCGTTTCGCCCAACAGGCCGCTGAGCGCCAAGCCCACCGCGAACAGCACCGACATACCGAGGCCGCGAGCCAAACCGAACGCGATGCTCGCGCCCGCAAGCCACACGACGGCGCACAAAATGGACGCGAACGAACTCGCCGAACCCAACGAAGCGGCGCGGGCCACGACAGCACACACCACGGCGACAGCCACCAGCACCAGGCCATCGGCGATGACGACGTACTGGTTCGCCGCCAAGCACGCGCCCACGGCAGCCAACGCTGCGCCAGCGACTCCGGGTAGCCAAGATTGCCCCCGTCCGGCCAGAAGCGAACGGAGCACCCAAGCAAGCACGATGGCAAAAGCCAAGGCCGTGCCGAGGCTGGACGCCGCCCCGATCTCCGACTTCGCGCCGAGCCCGTTGACGAGCGCCACGATCGCGCCCCCCAAGCCGAGCCACGTCCATCCCCGGGCCGCGCCGAGCGCCAGCCCCGCCGCCAAGCCCACCGCGACAAAGGGACCTCCCTCGGCCCAGAGTCCGCCGAGCGCCACCAACGCCCCACCGATGCCGTAGGCAAACGCCTGGTTGCCGCCCAAGGCCAGCGACGCGGGCGCGAGGGCCAAACCGCGCGCGACCACCAGGGCGAGGGCAAGGGCGAGCGTCGCGTTGCGGACGCCATCGGCCGCCCCGGTCCCAAAGGCGAGTGCGAGCGCGAGCAACCCGAAGACGACGGGCCCCACAAGGGAGAGGGGCTTGGCGGGGGAGGAGGGCTCTTTGGAGCGTGCCAAAGGTATGGCGACGAGCGCAGCGACGAGGAGGAGCCAAGGCAAGGCTTCGGTCATGTTCCGCTTCCAAGCGAACCTGCATGTCCGACGCGCGCGTCGGGCGAGCGGCTCTACTCACAGAGACGTTCGCCCTATGGGAACTGCATCCTGCATTCGGCCTAGCGGATGCGGGCCGTGGCGTTCAGCTTCAAGGCCAAATAGACCGTGACCATCAGGCCGATGATGGACCAAAGGATCCAGAGGCGCCGCCGGCTGGAAACGCGGGAACGTTGGCGCCCCGCGACGGACGGCTTCATGTTCCTTCCGGCACGTTCCCGCATGCCAGCTTACGCCACCACGCTGCCGGCAGTCGGGGGTTCGGCCAACGACTTCTGCGCGGAGATCGAGTTCTTCTTGCGGGACCGCTTGTACAGGCCATCCGAATCCAGCGTCCAAGCATTCGACTGGTCTTGCAAGTACGCCTCGAGCACCACGCTTCGCAGGTGGCCGACCAGCTTCTTCGCCCGGACGGGGACCAGCGTCTCGATGCGCCGGTCGAGGTTGCGGGGCATGAGGTCGGCGCTCCCGATGAGCACGTCGGGCGTGCCTCCGTTCTCGAACCAATACACGCGCGAGTGCTCGAGGAATCGCCCCAGAATCGAGCGCACCCTGATCGTCTTGCTCAGACCCTCGACTCCCGGCCGAAGGCAACAGATGCCGCGCACGATCAGGTCGATCGGGACGCCCACCGCACTCGCTTCGTACAAGGCGTCGATCACTTCGGGGTCCACCAGGCTGTTCACCTTGAACACGATGTGGCCCTTGCCCGTGGCTTGGAAGTGCTTCGCCTCGCGTTCGATTCGCTCGATGATGCCCTCGCGCAGGTTCAGCGGCGCCACGACCAAGGCGCGGAACGAGTCCTGCTTCGAAAAGCCGGTGAGCAGGTTGAACAGCTCGGCCACGTCTTGCGTGATCTCCTTGTCGCACGTGAACAGGCCCAGATCGGTGTAGACGCGCGCGGTCGAGGGGTTGTAGTTGCCCGTGCCGACGTGCGCGTAGGAGCGGATGCCCTTCGGCTCGCGGCGCACGACAAGGCACATCTTGGCGTGGGTCTTCATCTCGGCGAAGCCATAGGTGACGTGTACGCCGGCCCGCTCCAGCTTGCGCGCCCACACCAGGTTGTTGCTCTCGTCGAATCGGGCTTTGAGTTCGACCATCGCCGCCACTTGCTTTCCAGCCTCGGCGGCCTGCAACAGCGCATCGACGATGGGCGATTCGGCCCCGACCCGGTAGAGCGTCTGCTTGATGCCGATCACGGCCGGATCGTTGGCTGCCGCGCGGACGAAGCCTTCGACGGAGGCGAAACCATCGAACGGATGGTGGACCAAGACGTCGCCCTTGGCGATCGTGGCGAAGAGGTTGCCTTCGCGCAGTCGCTCGCTGAGCACGGGCGTGTGCCGGGCGTATCGCAGCTTGGGCTTGGGCAGGGAAGCCAAGTCCGAAAGCCCCTCCATTCCCAGTATCCCAGGCACTTCGAACACGTCTTCTTCGTCCAGATCGAGAATGGCGCGCAGCGTCCGCCGAACCTCTTTGGGCATTTTCGGAGCGACTTCGAGCAACACCGCAGCGCCGAAGCGCCGCGCGCGAATCGTCTCCTCGATAGTGGTCACAAGGTCGGCGGCGTCGGTCTCGCGGATCTCGATGTCGGCATCCCGTACGACCCGGAACAAGTGCGTTTCCCGCAACTGGACGCCCGGGAAGAGGGTTTCGAGGTGGTGGGCCAACAGGTCTTCGCTGGTGACGAAATCGCGTCCGCCAGGTAGCCCGATGAACCGGGGCAGCACGGACGGGACCTTGACGCGGGCCAGCTTGGGCGCCTTCTTGTCCCCGATGACGACGGCCAGGTTCAGACTACGGTTGGAAATGAACGGCGGGGAAGGGCTGGGGTGCAGAATGAGCGGGGTGCAAACGGGGAACACGTCTCGCTGGAACTTGTCGGACAGCCAAGCGCGTTGGGCGTCGTCCAACTCCTCGACGCGACGCAAGCGGATGCCCTCCTCGGCGAGCAGGGGCCAAAGGGACTCCAACGCACTTGCCGCTCTCACGCGAAGGGGCAAGGCGTGTTCGCGGATGAGATCGAGTTGCTCTTGGGGCGTATATCCGTCCACCGTGAGCTGGAGCCCGCCGCCATCCCGCTGTTCCATCCAACCCGAAACGCGGACCATGTAGAACTCGTCCAGATTCGACTCGAAGATGGAAAGGAAGAACAGGCGTTCGAGCAGGGGCGTCGCCTCGTCCTCGGCAAGCTCCAAAACGCGCTCGTTGAAGCGCAGCCAGCTCCGTTCGCGGTTGAGATATCTGGGTTCGTTGGAGTCGTCGGCGCGTCGTCTCAACGTTTGCCTCCATTGCGGGCTTGTTCCAGCAGCGCCCCTTCGCGGACGCCATAGGAGCTGACCGTCATCTCGGCGGCTCCCAACCGCCGCAGGATCGCCCGGTAGGCGACTGCGCCCGGCAGCAGGGTGGCGGCACGCTTCTCCTTGACCGAAAACCGTCCGACGATCTGCGACACGCGAAGCCGCTGAGCGCTCCAAACGATGTAGTCCAACTCGGGAAGGGCAAGGGCCCGGTCGCCGTCCGGATGCAGCGCGCGCCACAGCCCTCGCGCCACGCCACCCGAGGCCACGACGCGCGGCACTGGAGCAAACTCGGCCCCATCGAGGGTCTCTTCAACGAACCGCTCCAGACGCTCCAAGGTCGTTGGAGGGCAAGGCTGGCCGAGACCGAAAGTCGCAATCAGCCGCCCCGTGCCCAGCGGCAACGAGCGCTCCTCCAGGATGGCGTCTCCGTGGGTGTGCGCGATCTGGATGCTGCCGCCCCCGGCCTCCACGTAGGCCGTCGCCCCGCAGAACTGGGTATCCAGGCTTGCACCCAGAACGCCGAGTTCGGCTTCGCGTCTCGGGCTGGCGAGTTCGACGCGCAGCCCGGTTGCCTGTTCGATCTGGTCGAGCGCTTCGCTATGGTTGGCCGCCGCACGAACGGCTTCGGTCGCGAACACCGTCAGCGGCTCCGCGCCTTCGGCCTGAGCCAGCGCCTTGAACCGCTGCAGCGCTTGGATGACGTCCTTGACCGTGGACTCGGGAAGCTCTTGCTCGGCCGAGACGATCTCGCCGAGCGAGAGCCACTCCGAGCGGTTGACCATGCGGGTCAGGCGTCGGCCATCGGTGCGCGCGATGAGCAGATGGGCGGTGTTGCTCCCGATGTCGACCGTGGCCAGCGTTCTCATGGGTTACTTGCCCTTGGTCAGCTGCACGATGCCGTCCTCGGGCACGGTCACCTTGGCCCAGTCGTTCTTGGTCTCGGTCGAGCCAGCGGCCTTGAAGGGCCCGGCGGGCACCCAGATGGTGCGTCCTTTCCAGTCCGCCGGGAACGTCCAAGCAATCGAATCCTTGGGTTCGATCGTCTTGAGCAACGCGGCCGGCAGGGTGAAGGCCCTGCGCTGCTCGTTCAGGTAAAAGGTCTGTCGCAACTCAGGGGCGGAAAGGAAGCGCTCCATAAAGAGGACCAAGCCGATCAAGGCGTCCATCCCCTTGGCGTCGTCTCGTCGGAGGGCTGCAAAGTCGGGGCCGTTTTTGGCTACCGCGTCTTCGAGCGGGTCGCAGTAGGCCTTCACCCACGGGTCGAGTTGCTCCAGCGTCGCGCCCATCGTGTCTTCGGGGGTCAGCTTGCCGTCGCGGAGTTGGTCGCGCAACCAACGCATGAACAGTCTTTCGCCGAGATAGCCTGCGGCCCACTGCTCGGGCTCCTTGAACCCTCCGATGTCGGTCAGGTACTGACGTCCCCCGATGGTGGCGTGTGTGGCGTGGCCGTATTCGTGGGCGATCTCGCGGACCATCTGGACCGGGTCTTTGAACGTGTCGATATCGTAGATGTAGATCGTGTTGACCTTGTCGTTCGTTCCGCCCCGTTGAAGCAGTTGCGGATCGCGCGCGAACATCTGCTCGCCGCCGGCCGTGCCCCCGAAGCTGAGATAGACGGTCACGATCCCGTCGCACGGCGAGGGGTTGTCCGTCTGGAAGCGGTTCATGTTGAACTCCCAGAGGCGCATGAGCAAGCGGGCCACGCTCAGCCGGTGGTCGCCGCGAGGCTTCTGCGAGTAGACGACCGTTCGCAATCCGGCGATCCCACCGGGCCGCGACCTGCCGAAACCGGACGCCGACCACTCGTAGGCCCAACTCGGGTTCTTCGGTGCGATCTTGGGAATCTCCAAGCGGTCGAGGTTCTCCATGATCTGGACCTTCGATTCCGGGCCAAATGGGCTGGGGAGGTCGAGATTGCGCGACGACCCCTGGGCCGAGCCCAGAGCCATCACGCCGAGTGCCAAGAGTGAAGCGACCATGCTTGAATCTAACGCGTCAGGCGCCCAGATCGTGCGCGTTGGCCTCCAGCCACCGCTCGGCATCGATTGCCGCCATGCATCCCGTGCCCGCAGCGGTCACCGCTTGGCGGTAGACGCTGTCCGCCACGTCGCCGCAGGCAAAAACGCCCTCGATGTTGGTTCGGGTCGAGCCGTGTTGCACTTTGAGGTAGCCCACGTCGTCCATATCGAGGACGCCCTTGAACAAGTCGCTGTTGGGCTTGTGGCCGATGGCGATGAACACGCCGGAGATGGGCATTTCGCGGGTCGAGCCGTCGCGAGTGTCCATCAGCCGGACGCCCGTGACGCGCTTGTGAGGCTCGTGCTCGCCCAGAATCTCGGCGATTCCCGTGTTCCAAATCACCTCGATCTTGGGGTTGGCGAGCACGCGGTCCTGCATGATCTTGCTGGCGCGGAACTCGTCGCGTCGGTGGACGAGATAGACCTTCGAGCACATGCGCGTGAGGTAGTTGGCCTCTTCCATGGCCGTATCGCCGCCGCCGACCACGATGACCTCTTTGTTGCGGAAGAAGAATCCGTCGCACGTGGCGCAAGCGCTCACGCCGTAGCCGCCGAAAGTGACTTCGCTCTCAAGTCCGAGCCACTTGGCCGAGGCGCCGGTGGCGACGATCACGGTCTTTGCCTGGAACTCCTGGTCGCCCGCCCACAACCGGAACGGTCGGGCGGAGAAGTCGACCTGGGTGATCTGCGTGTCGTGGATGATGGTGCCGAAGCGTTCGCACTGCTTGCGGAACAGGGCCATCATCTCGGGGCCCATGATGCCCTCGGGGAAGCCGGGGTAGTTCTCGACGTCCGTCGTGATCATCAGCTGCCCGCCGGGCTCGAGACCCGAGAAAAGGACGGGTTCGAGGCTGGCGCGCCCGGTGTAAAGCGCGGCCGTGTAGCCTGCGGGGCCGGAGCCGATGATGACGACGTTGTGGATCGTGTTCACTGCGTTGAAGGTACCTTCCTCAATGCCCCGCGCGTGTGCCGAGGATCACCGCCGTTCGCTGTAGCCGATGCCGAGGAACGTCCCGGAAGCGGAGGCTCGCCCGAAGCCCACGTGGATATCCCACTGGCGACGCGGGTCGGGCCGATGGGCCAAGCCCAGGTGAAGGATGGTGTCTTCAACCTTCCGCATACCCTCGGCGACGCCCTCGATGAAGGCCGACGTGTTCGGAGTCAAGTCGGTGGACAGGGTCAACGTCTGCATCCAGGCGATGCGCCCATCTGCCCAGTGCGCAGAGGACATCCCGGCCACGGCCCCGGCATGCAGAGCCTTGTCCCAGACCCACGCCGCCGCGAGCGATGGACGTGCCGATGAGCCTTCGGTGGGCATGCCGATGGAGGCGATCCAAGCCGAACCATCCAACCCGCGCGGAGCGTTCAGGCGACCCTTCAGGCCCAGGCCCACCTCGCCCCATGCTTTGGCATCCTTGCTCGCCGTGTAGTCGGGCAGCTTCAGCCGAGCTTCGAGCGCCGGCCCCGTGCTCCAACGAATCAACGCCTCGGGAAGGGCGAGCGCCGCACCGTCTCGCTGGCTCGACCAGGTCGCGCCCGACTCGATCTGCCAGCCCGAAGCCACGACCGAAGTGGATTCGGTGAAGTCCGGACGGTCGGTGACGATGGGCGTCTGGGCCTCGACGAGCGACGACGCAGCGATAACCACATGATGTAACCACATAAGCATAATGTACCCAATGCTACACAGGGACCGGACAAACAAAGAAAGACCCCTCGCCACCGGCGAGGGGTCTTTCTTCTGGAGCGCAGGACCTCAGGCGGCCTTGCGGCGGCGGCGCGCTGCGAGAGCGGCCAAGCCCGCGCCAAGGGCGATCATCGAACCGGGCTCCGGAACGGTGTCCACTCGGAAGTTGTCGAGATAGACGGTGTGCGGTCCGACGTCGGCGCCGGCTTTCTGGAACGCGATGTGCTCCAGCACGCCCCAGTCGCCATCAAGGACGCCGTTGACCGTGCCGCCCGCAAACCCCATGGCCGGAGCGCCTTTCAGATGGACCGAAACCGTGTTCCAGCTTCCCGTCGTCAGTGCCATGCCGGCAGGTGTGGCGCTGTTCATCGTGGTGGAGGTTCCGATCCATTCGATGTTGCCGGTGGTGCCGCCGTTGCCGCCGACAGGACCGGTGCCGCCCGTCTCGCGGATGCCGAGAGCGATGTGCAGGGGCGAATCCGTGTAGACGTCGAACTTCAGGTGCTGGTTGAGATCGACCAGAGGATTCGGGACGCGCGCGCCGCCGAACGTGGTGAGGCGGAGCCAGTTGCCCGCGCTGGTGAACTGCCACGAGACCTGGAGGACGTTGGTCGAATTGGTGCCGAAGCCAGCAGCGACTTGGGCGATGTTCGGACCACCGGTGTCGAGCTGCCCGCTGGTCGAGCCCGAAAAGTTGGGTGCGCGGAACATGTCCGCATTGCCGACGGTGGCGGCTTCAAAGTCGTTGAAAATGGTCTGTCCGAAGGACGAAGACGCGACAACAGAAACGACGGCTGCGATGGCGAAACGCTTCATATGAACCTACTCCTAGGTGATGTTCGTCCGGGTCTAACGCCCGAATCTAAACACAGTCTAGCACAGGTTTCCGGCGAAGGCAACCCTTTGCGCACAAAAAAACGCAAAGCCTTCTCCGCCTCGATGGTCTCGAGGCGGAGAAGGCAGGTTAGGGTTTGGGAGGGCGATCAGGCAGTCTTGCGTCGTCGCCGCGCGGCGAGCGCGCCCAATCCCAGCGCCAAAGCCGCCATGCTGGCCGGCTCCGGAACCACTTCGACGTCGAACGCCTGGATGCCGTTGTTGGTGTTCATCGCGTAGAGGGTGGCCGTGTTGCCCGACACCGCGCCCCAACTGATCGCTCCGACACCGTTGCCATTCGCCAAGCCTGCGCCGACGAGATTCTGAGTACCGAGCAGAACAAGGTTGTTCAGGTCGGTGGCGTCGTAGATCTTGACGTTGTTGCGGTTGTCGCCGCCATCGGTCTGCACCGTCGCGAGCAGGTTGAACCCGCCGACGGTCGCGAAGTCGATCAAGCGCTCGTTGCCGTCTGCCAGGTTGCTGCCGTTGCTGTAGGTGCCTGCGACCGTGCTGACGCCGAGGACCGCTGCGCCGCCCGGGTTGTTTCCGTCGCGACCCAGCACGATGTCCGCGGGACCGAATGCGATGCCGAGTCGGTTGATGTTGTTGGGAGCGCCGGTGGGATTCACCACGGAGCCGTTGAGCCCGCCAAGTCCGTTCGACGTGTAGTAGGTGAACCCGTTGCCGCCGTTTTGGCCCGCAACGAGTTCCACGGTCTCGCCGCTGCCCCGAATCGCGAGCGTGTCGCCCGTTCGGATCGTCGCCGTCCCATCGAACACCGTCGTCGCAGCGTCGGCGGTCGCGTCGTTGGCGAAGGAGTACATTTTGAAGTTGCCGCCGCTGAGGGCGAGATTGCCGATGAAGACTCGTCCGCCGGCGTCGACCGCCGCCATGTTCGCCGCGAACGTGCCGCCGGTGATGCCGGTGTTGTTCAGCGTGCGGACAAACGCCCCCGTATTGCCGTCGAGCACATTGATGTTGACGCCGCCTTGCCGGTTGACGACGATCAGGTTCCCGCTGACCGGGTTGTAGTCCATGCCGCGCGTCAGGTTCCCCTGATCGAGGATCGTGCTGCTGGCGACCGAGGGCAACCATCCGTTGGAGCCGAAGGAGGCCTTCGGAGAGAAATTGGTCAGCTGCGCGCTGGCAGCGGAAGAAGCGAGAGCGAGGGCCACGACGCCCCATGCGTGCTGCTTTCGTGTCATGTTTTGCCTACTCCTGACGCCCTGAACCTTCAAGCGAGGTTCTCCTTTGGCGCTCGGCATACGCCGACGTTTTGCATTTTCACACTCGCGCAACCGGCATGTCAAGGGTCGGCGACACTTTTCGTTCGTCATGTCTAGATTTTGTGGCCGTCCCCGGTCATACAGGTTCGAATCGCAGGGGTTGGCCCCGTGGAGCGGCGTTTGAGGAAGTGATGTTGCTCATGGTCTCCATGATTTGTCTATACTACAGATCACCGGGATTCGACCCGGGCAAGGAACGTCCCATGTCGGCATCGCGAACCCGCGCCTTTACGCTCATCGAGCTTCTCGTCGTTATCGCCATCATCGCCATCCTCGCGGCCATGCTGTTCCCCGTCTATGCCCAGGCCAAGGCCGCGGCGAGAAAGTCGAACTGCATCAGCAACGTCAAGCAGATCGGGCTGGCCGGCTTGATGTACGCGCACGACTACGACGACCTGGTCCCGCCCTACCAATACGTGACGCGTTGCCCTTGGCCGGACGTTTGCGGCACGAACAGCGTCACCGTCGGGTTCACCTACCTGATGCAGCCGTACGCGAAGAGCAACCTGTACACCCAGTGCCCCGACTCCAAGCAACTGAATCGAGGCAACGGAACGGCCAACCGGCTGTGGCACGAAGGTCGGATGGGATACGGTTTGGCGTACCCGCTTGGCGAGCCGGGCGCAGGTTCTTCGATTCCCCAAATGCTCGCGCTGGGTACGTTTGAGTCGCCAGCCACCAGAGCCATGGCGATGGACGGGATCCCGAGCGGGCCCAGCAGCCGTCCGCTCTACGACAGCATCGGTGCTTACATGACCTACGTGACGACCCCGTTTGTGCCCACCGCATACGGAATGGCGAGCAACATCAGCTTTAGGGCCTGGCACCAGCGGCCGGACGGGCGGCATGGTGGCAAGTCGGTCGTGCTGTTCCTCGACGGGCACGTGAAGGCGATGGACTTCGCCCAGATCTATCCGGTGCCCGAAGCCGAGTGTCGAGCCGAAAACAACACGTTCTGTTCTACTTTGGCCCTTCAGCCGCAGGACAACCCCAAGCTGTGGGAACTGTGGGCAAGATGAACAGATTCTCGAAATCTGACCCAAGCCTGTATACTGAGTCTGTCAGGACGAAAATCCAGGCAAACCATCCCACCAAGGACTACTCAACGATGAAATCCTCCCAACGAAACGGTGGCTTCACGCTCATCGAACTGCTGGTCGTGATCGCGATCATCGCGATTTTGGCGGCCATGCTCTTCCCCGTGTACGCCCAGGCCAAGATGGCCGCCAAGAAGGCGTCCTCGATCTCCCAGACCAAGCAGGTCATCCTCGCCTCGATGATGTACCTGAACGATTACGACGACCGGTTCCACGCGATCCGGCAGATCATCCCGCAGACCCCGCCGAAGTGGGCGTTCGGGTCTCAGGACATGCTCCATCCCTACGTCAAGAGCTGGGAGATCTTCAAAGATCCGGGCGACGCCATCCAGCACAACGACTGCGACGCCTCGTTCGGTCATGCGCTGAGCTATAGCTGGACGCACCACCGATCCGACGACACGAACCGCGTGTTCGGCGTCCACGCCTACAACCACCCCACGTGGACCCAGGCGCAGATGCGGACCTCGCTGAGCCAAGGCGAAGTCGGCAACCCGGCCGCCACGATCAACATGTATCCCATGTGGTTCGGCGGCAGCGTCAGCGAAGGCTATGCCTACTACCGCTGGTACACCATCGAGATCGGCGGCAAGAACACGGCGGGCAACGCAGGCCTTCCGGTCTGGCCCAACGCGTGGTCCATCGCCTGGTGCTCGAACCCGGCGTGGAGCACGACCATGTCCATTGGCGCGTTCAGCGGCCAAGTGGTGTGGGGCTTCGCTGATGGACACGTCGCCTCGATGCGCCGCGAGCGAGTCATGGACCAGACTTGGGACGTGACCGCTGGCGCCGACGCGAACAACATCGGCAAGAAGAACTTGCTCCACTACAGCGACGTGTACAAGTAAGCGGCCATGGATGACAAGAAGAAGACCGCTCTGCTCGTCGTAGTCGTCGTCCTCGCCGTCGGCGCGGCAGCCTTTATGGGCATGCGTTCGATGGGGGCCGAGGAGAAGCCCAACGTCGTCGGCACGCTCGAAGGCGTCTCGAAAGACAGCGAGATGGGCGGCAGCAGCGACCCTTCGGGCGACATGAGCAATGCTCCGGTCGTCAACGCCGAAGAAATGGGCCGCAAGTAGGGCCTGTACAACGCGAAACGCCGCCCGACCGCGAGGTCGGGCGGCGTGTCTGTGAAAGCTCGCGCGTACTTAGGGCAACGTCCGCCTGCCACCGCCGAGCGGCTTTTTGGCCACGATGCTGTACGCCAGATAAGCGACGCCAGCCAAGAGCAGAATTGGCAGAACGGTGTTCAGGATGCCCAAGGCGACTTTCAACACCATGCCGCCGACCCACAGCGCGGCAATGGCCGCCAAGATTGCTACAAGAATCCTCATCGGTATGACTCCAGACGCGACCGACACGGCCGCAGATTCATCATAGGGTAAAGCCGCTCGGGGAACCGGCTCAAAGTCCCAGACAGGTTCCACCGAGCAGGCGTGCCGAAGCCATCGGCGACGCCAAACGTCTATCATCAACGAGAGCGGTGCGAACGACTCGCCCCGCTCGCAACGCGATGCTGACCGCTCTGCTGCTTCCAATCGTTTGGGCTCAATCGGCTCATCCTCTCGGTCCCGTCGTTCCCGCTGGCGCCAATCAAGCGTTCGTCGAGGCGAGCTTAGCGGTCCAAGAAGCGCTCAAATCGGGCGACGTGGATTCGGCCCGCCGAATGGCGTCCATCCTGCCCAAGCGGCGGTTCACGATCGCGATCCGCGAGAGCGACGTGTCGCCGGCCCTGATGCCCGAACTGCGGGACACGCTGAACGCGGCCGTGCAGAACTGGCAAAGGCTGGTCCCCCGACTGGAGTTTGTCCAACAAGGGCGGCCCGATGTCGTCGTCTCGTTCGTCGAGTCCATCCCGGGTCGGGACGGTGGCGACCCGCCCGGCGCAGAGCACTTCTTCAGTGCGGACCCGGCCGACCCGCGACTCGAGGTCGTCATCGCGCGCAAGCGCGGCAAGCCCGAACGCGATGCCACCCCCGACGAGATCCACAACGAGATGCTCTACGCGATCGGCGCCTACTTCGGCATGGCGTGGACGCCGATCAAGGGCTCGGCCATGGGCCGGTCGGACATCCCAGGGCTCAGAAAGGTCAACGTCCAGCCGTTCGAGGCCCGAGTGGCCATCCAGATGCTCGATTCCGCCGAGGAGCACCGCAAGCTCGCCGAGGCAGGGAAGCCGGTCGAACCCGCCAAGCCCAAGCTGTTCATGGACCCGATGAGCTACCGAGGCACGCCCGTTCGGCAAGGCGACGCGGCCCAGTTTTCCATCCAGTTGTCGAACCTCGGCAACGCGCCGCTCCAAGTGTCCCTGATTCCCGATTGCACGTGCCTGTCGCTGCGCCCGATCCCGCCCATCAAGCCTGGCGATACGTTGCTCGTGCCCGTGTTCGTCAACACGGTGGACTTCACCGGCGACCTGGCCAAGCGCATCGAAATCCTCTCCAACGACGTGGAAAAGCCAACGCGGGCGTTCCAGTTCGAGATGCACGTCGAGCCGTTGTGGCAGTTCCACAACCCCAAGGGCGACGTCGTGGTTGCGGCAGAACAAGGAAGCACCGCGTTCGACCTCTACCTCTTGGTCGCCGAAGGCGTGAAGCTCTCGCTGACGTCGCTCGACATCCTGGGCGTCAACGGCGTGGTGTCTGCCGCCCCGTTCAAGGGCAACGTGCCTGGCAAGGGGCAAGCGAGCGGCTACAAGATCGGGGTCAAACTCGACGAAGCGCTTCCGGCGGGCCGCAACATCGGGAATGTCGTGGTGCGGACTTCGGACGAGCGTTTCCCCGCCATTGATTACGGGTTCTCCGTTCAGAAGGGCATCGTGGCGTTGCCCGAGTCCGTCTACTTCGGCGAGATCGGTCGCAGCGAGCGGACGGCGACCTTCCGCGTCTCGCGTCCCGGTCAGCCCTTCAGGATCACGAAGATCGAATCGGACAGCCCCCACCTTTCGGCAACGTGGGTGAAAGCGACGAACAACGACGACTGGGTCGTCACGGTGGTCTTCGACGGCAAATCGCTCATCGGGCGCTTCGCTGCTGTGTTGACGCTCGCGACCGACGATCCTCGCCAGCCGCGGCTTCAAGTGCCCGTCCAGGCGCGCATCCGATGATGGTGATCCGTGGCAAAGTCCTGGCTTGAGCGTTGGTGTCTGGTGCTCGGCGCGTTGGGCGTCGGGTTGGCCGCATTCCCCCGCGCCGAGCCCGAGACGTGGACCATCGTGGTCGGTGGCGACACCGCCGGGTATCTGGCGCCATGCGGGTGCGCGAAGCCCATGGTCGGTGGCGTGATGCGCCGGGCGACCGTCGTTCGCAACGCTGCCTCCGAACGCACCCTGTCACTGGAACTCGGGCCGTTGGCGGGCGGCTTGGGCCGCCAAAGCGAGCTGAAAGCCGAGACCATGGCGGAGTTGATGGCGAGCATGGGCGCCGACGCCGTCGGTTTGGCGGCCGATGACGCGCGTCTCGGGGTTGGCGTGATTGCGAGCGTCGCACGGCTCTCCCAAGACCGGCTGACCACGCTTTCGCTCGGTCCCGGAAGTACCTTGGGTTTGCCTCGCACGCGCACCAAGGGCCCGTTCCTCATCGGTGCGGCATCGGTGGATTCTGCGCTGATGGCCAGCCGCCTTGCCGATTCGGCGGTTCCGTTGCAGGCAGCGGTTCAAGAATTGGTGGACCAAGCCAGGGCCGAAGGCAAAGTCCCGATCTTGCTGCTCGACGGTCGCCTCGACGACGCCCGCAGGACGGCCGAAGCACACCCCGAGCTGGCCCTCGTGGTCTACCGATCGCCCGGCGACCCGCCCAACGAACCGGTCAAGGTGGGCGCGACGTGGCTGGTCAGCCCCGGCGAGAAAGGCAAGCACGTCATCAGGCTGGAGTGGTCCGCAGGATCGCTTCGGGGATACCGGCCGATCAAGCTCGGCGCGGATCTGGTGGACGACGACCGCGCCGCCGCCCTCTACCGCGAGTATCAAGACCGAGTCCGCTCCGAAAACCTTCTCGCCCGCCGCCCGCGCAGCAAGGGCGAGGCGTTCGCGGGTTCGGACGCGTGCGGCATCTGTCACGCCGCAGCCTATACGGTGTGGAAGGATTCGCAACACGCCGGGGCGTTGGCCACCCTCGACAAGACCGGCCACGACGCGGACCCCGAGTGCGTCGGCTGCCACGTGGTCGGCCTCGACCGAGATACGGGATTCAAGTCGCGCGCGCACACGCCCGGATTGGCCGACGTGGGCTGCGAGAGTTGCCACGGTCCGGGCGCGGCGCATGTCGCCGATCCGGGCAAGGGCAAAATGGCGAAGGTGGGAGCGGGGTCGTGCGCCCCGTGCCACGTACCCGACCACAGCCCGGGGTTCGACTTCGCGGCGTACTGGGAGCGAATCAAGCACTGAGCCCGTCACCTCTCCAAAGCCCCGCCCCGGATGCCGAAGTTACAATGGACCCCATGACCACGCGAGCCGCTTTTGTCAGCCTCCTCACCTGCCTGCCGTTGGCGTCGTTCGCGCAGGTTCCCAGCGGCAAGATGGTGTTCGGGGTGTACAGCGAGGCCGTCTACAACCGGCTCACCGGCACGTCCACGGCCATCATCGGGCGGTACGGCTACCGCTACGGGCAGCACGAGATCCACGGGTTCTTCCGCAACGAGACGTTCGACAGCCGGGGCAGCGACCTGCCGTTCCAGTTCGCCAGCCGAGGCGGCGTGGCGGGTGTGGGCTACCGCTACTACTTCGGCCCGCAGGACAAGGCGTTCTTCACGGCCAGCGCCGGGGCGGGCATCCTGGGCGAAAACGTCGGCAAGCCGGACTACCGCATCGGCCTCGTGTTCGGCGACTTTTGGGAGAAGGGCAAGGCCGTGGGCGACCTGTATGCCGAGGCGTTCTGGGTCTCTCGGGCCGACGACGCGTTGGCCACCGTCCGCGTTCGGCCGGGCACCATTCTGCATCGGGACGAGAACGGTCGCCTGTGGGCGTACGGCGTGGGGCAGATGTGGGCCAGCCAGAAGCGCAAATCGGGCACGGAAAACCGCGTCGAGGTCGGTGCCGGCCTGGGCTACGTGTACAAGGGCATGCTGTCGTTCAACCTGGAGTTCCGGGGCGGCTACCAGTTCGCGGGCGAGCCTTCGTCGCGGGCTTACACGACGCCTTGGATCACGATCTCAGGCGGATTCTAAGGACGTCGCGACCGCCATCGCCAGGGCGTAGCCGCGCTCGTGGCTGATCGAGAGCATCACCCGCACGTCGCTCAGCCGTTCTGGCAACCCAACGACCGGCGCACCGTCCGGCGCGTTCAGCACCTCGACCTCCTGCCACGAGAGGCTTCCCGCCAGGCGCAACGCCTTGGCCACGGCCTCCTTGGCCGCCCACCTTCCCGCCGCGCGCAAGGGGTCGGCCCCGATCAGCTCGCGTTCGCGTTCGGTGAAGATGCGGCGGGCAAACCGGGGGTGGCGCATGGCTTCGCGGATGCGGGCCACTTCGACGAGGTCGGTGCCGATGCCCACAAGACGTTCGCTCACGGGTTGGCTTCCTGCAACAGTTCGGCGAGGTCCACGAGCCGGATGTCTTCTTCGCTCTGCGCCTTGATGCCCGCGTCGAGCATGATGCGGCAGAAGGGGCAACCCACCGCCACGGTCTTCGCGCCTGTGGCGAGCAGTTCCTTGGCCCGCCGATCGCTCGGACGCTTGTCGGTGGGCTCTTCCATGAACATCCTGCCGCCCCCGGCCCCGCAACACAAGGTTTTCGGGCCGCGATGCTCGGGTTCGGCAAGCCTGCGCAGGGGTTGTCCCGGCTCGGATTGGACCCACGCGACGACGGGAGCGCGGTCGGCGTTGAAACCGCTCTCGTCGCCCACCAGAGCGCGCGGCGCATCGGATTCGCCGTTGGCTCGCGCGAGGTAGCACGGGTCGTGGAACGTGACCGCACCCGGTGCGGGAGAGGCAGCCTTCAACCTTCCCTTGGCGATCTGCTCGGCGAGCAACTGCGTGTGGTGAACCACCTCGTAGCGCCCGTCGAAGTCGGGGTACTCGTGGCGGAGCGTGTTCATGCAGTGCGGGCATGTGGTCACGATGCGCTTGACGCCGTACTTCTCGAACACGGGCACCAGCTTGGCGGCCTGCTCCTGGAACTGGAACTCGTCGCCCAGACGCCTTGCCGGGTCGCCGGTGCAAGACTCCTCCTTGCCCAGACACGCAAACCGCACACCGGCCTTGGTCAGCAACTGGGCCACGGCTCGCGTGGTGCGGATCGCGCCGGGATCGGTGGCCCCCGCGCAGCCCACCCAGAACAGCACGTCGAAGGCGCCTCCGTCGCGGCAAAGGGGCACGTCGAGCCCCTTCATCCACGCTTCGCGGTCGTTCCGGTTCTGGCCCCAGGCGCTGTCGGTCCCGGCGAGTTGGCGGAGCATTGTGGCTCCCGTGCCCGACAGTTGCCCTTCGGCGACCAGGTTGCGCCGGGCGTCCACGATCAGGTCCACGTGGCGGATGTTCACGGGGCAGACCTCGACGCACGCGCCGCACGTGGTGCAGTCCATCAGCGGCTCGAACCCTGCCGCCTCGACGACGTTGCCGCCCGTCTCCATCGCGCCGCGCAGGTTCTGCACGACCTGCTTGGGGTTGAGCGCTTTGCCCACGTTGTGCGCCGGACAAACGTCGGTGCACCTTCCGCACTCCATGCAGGCGTCCAGCGAGAGCAGATGCCATCGGCTGAAGTCGGAGGGCTCGGAAGCGCCGATCTTGCCCGTCTGCTCGACCTCCTCCATGCTCAGCGGCACAAGGTGGCTCGGCGCCCGTTGAGGCGATCCACCCGTGCTGAAGATGGCCAACACGAGGTGCCGAATCCGCATGCGCGGCAACACGGCAAAGAACACCAACACCCACGCCAAGTGGAACCACCAAACGGCCTTGTACATGCCGGGGGACACCGGCCCGATCCAGCCCGACATCCAGTGGCCGACCGGTGCCGACCAATCCCAGGGCTGGGGCGAGTTGGCCATGCGCGCCGCCTCCAGCCAAAACCCCGTGACGCCCAAGACCAGCAGCAGGCCCAAGGCGAGCAGATCGGACGTCTGATGGCCGACCGATGGCGGGCGGGCGAGCAACCTCCGCCCCATGGCCCACATCACGCCGACCACGAACGCCACGCCCATGACGTCGAGCGCCATCTCGTAGGCGAGGTAATAGCCCCCCTGATGGAATTTGAACCCGAACAGCATCTCGCTGTACGTGTTGACGGCAAGCAGCGAGGTCCCGATGAACAGGGTCAGGAACCCGTAGAAGATGAGCAGGTGCATCGGCGCCCCGCTGCGGGGACGCGCGCCCTGAACCTTGCGCTGACCCAGCACGTACCGCAGGACGTTGCCCACGGGGTCAGGCTTCCAGTCGAGCGGCTTGCCTTTGCGCCAGAGCTTGGCCCGTTGCCAGATTTGCCACCCCATGTAGCCGACGGCGGCGAAAACCAGCACGTACGACAGCACCTTCTCCCAGGGCTGGAAGTGCATGAATTCGGCTCGCGTCGGCGTCACAACACGTGGGTTTCGACACCCAACGCGGAAGTCCTACCGGCTGGGGCGCTCAAGCGTCCAGAACGAGGTTGCCCTTGGTCAGAGCGATGGAGGCCTGGTGGACCGAGCCGACCCACACCCGATCCCGGGCCTCGGCGGCCAAGCGGCACATCTCGGCGAAGCCGTCGAGCGAGGACTCCCCGGCGCTTTGCATCGGTGGATCGAATCGCGGCACTGCCCAGCCCCGCGCCTGAATGGCTTGTCTCACCACCCCGTCGCCGTCCCGGACGTTCCAGCTCAGGACGCTTCGGCGATCCACGGGTGGCACGTTCAGGCCGTGGGATCCGGTCAGCCACGTGCGTGGACCCCAATTGCGGAGTTCCTCCATCGCGAGCAAGTTGAGTGCTTGGGCGATCTGATCGAGCACCCGCTCCGGGCCGCGCGAGTCGGGCGCGAGCGCGAGCGCCAGCGAGTGGTTGCGCTTGTCCTGAAGCACTTGGGCGATGAAGTCTTCGGTCTCGGCGATCTCGCGCTTGAGCACCTCGGGGTCTTCGGTCATCAGCAGCCCGTCTTCGTCCGTCAGATGGATCAGCGCGGCGTTGCCGATCTCGTGCCCCGCCAAGACAGCCGAGCGGAGCAGGCGAACCATGTCCACGGCCACTGGAGCGTAGACATAGATCGTGCCCGTGATGCCTTGCCGATCCATCGCCATGAGGACCTCGGCGACAGGGCCGCTTTGGTAGGCGACGCACGCGGGACTGACCGCACCTTGGCGGCTGACGGGTGCTTCGCGTGTCGGACGTAGACTCAAGGCGTGGCCGAAAGGGGTTCGACTCGGGTGGGCCGGAAGATGGCGAGGACGGCTTCGACGGCCATCCATGCGGCGAGTCCCAGCAGGATGACCCCGACCCATGCCACGGCGGCCACCTGCGCCTTCGAAACCAAGCCCACCAACGCCCAGCAACTCATGCCATACATGAACACAGCCGGAAGGCCGGTGACGAAGAGCGGCCAGCGGGCCTGTCGCGTTCGCACGAGCCACACGGTGATGCCGAGCAGCGTGAGCGCGGCGAGCAGTTGGTTCGAGGCACCGAACAACGACCAGAACGTGCGCCACGCCGGGATGGGCTTGCCCGCAGCGTCAAGGGACTTCTGCATGACGAAGAACAACGGCACGCCCGCGGTCAAGATCGTGCCGATCCACGCACCCTTGCGGTCCTGCCAGCCCGTGAGTTCCTGAACGATGTACCGGCCCAGCCGAGTGCACACGTCGAGCGTGTCGTACACGAATGTGGTGAACGCCATGAGCATCAGCGAGATGGCTAGAACGGCGGGGATGCCCACCTTTTCGAGAATCGAACCGATCCCGAAGGCGAACACGAGGTTCGGCGATTGCCCTGTCAACGGGTCGCCCTTGGCGAGCACCATCACGCAACTCAGGGCAAGAACCGCGACGCCCGCCTCCATGAGCATCGTGCCGTAGCCGACGATCTTGGCTTGGCTCTCCCGGGCCAACTGCTTCGAGGTTGTGCCGCTGGCGATCAGTGCGTGGAAGCCACTGACCGCGCCGCACGCGATGGTGATGAACAGGATCGGCGCGAGCGTGTCGCCCTTCTCGCTGGTCCAGCCCAAGAATGCCGGGTACTCGATGGGCCTGCCCCCGAAGAGCATGCCGAGCCCGCCCACGATGAGGAAGAAGTAGAGGAAGTAGCCTCCCAAGTGCCCGCGCGGCTGCAGCAGCAACCACATCGGGGCGACGGCTGCCAATACGCAGTAGCCGAGGATCACCACGTCCCAAACCTTCTGGGCGTCGGGGCCCGACATGTTCAGCCAACCTTCGACGTCCATCGGGATCATCTGACCGACCCAGATCGCGCCCACCACGAGTGGAACGAAGATCACGGTGGCGGCCGAGAGGCTGAGTTTGGTGAACCGCAGGAGCAGGCCCATCGCGACGGGCAACAGCAGGTAGAGCAGGGAAGACGTCGCGATGCCGCCTCCCTTCACGACTTGGCCGTTCTCCAGCGCCTGAGAACCCACAAACGCCGCCGACGTGATGTCCGTGAACGCGACGATGATGTAGACGAGCGTCAGCCAGATGAACACCAGAAACAGCACGAAGGCTCGAGGGCTCACGTGCTCGCGAACGACTTCGGGGATCGTGCGCGCCCGGTGCCGGATGGAAGCGACCAGGGCTGTGAAGTCGTGGACGCCCCCGATGAGGATGGAGCCCACGATGATCCAGACGAGGGCCGGCCCCCATCCGAACAGCAATCCGGCGATGATGGGCCCGACGATCGGACCCGCCGCCGCGATGGCCGAAAAGTGCTGCCCGAGCAAGAACTTGGGCTCGATGGGGAGGAAGTCGTTGTCGTCGCGCATGGCGACAGCGGGAGTGACGTTGGCGTCCGACAAACGCAACAGGCGTGCCAGAACGGTGCCGTACGTGCGGTACGCGACGACCAGCACCAAACCGGTGCACAGGGCGATGATGGGCAAGCTCATGGTGTGCCGTTCGGACTCCGGTTGCCGAAGTCGCTCTCCACTATATCGCGTTCACGGTAGAAATAGGCGCATGAACGGCGATTGAACGTGGGACCAAGGGCGATGAACGACCGATGAAATCGGCGGCGGTTTCCGAGAATCGTGGGATTCCCGCTGGTAGCCTGACGTACTACCTCGCTACGGCCCTTGACGGATCGAGCTGCTACCGATCCGTCGGGTCACCGCGAGGGACCACTGCGAGTCCGTCTCGGAGGAACCAATACACACCATGCGAAAAGGCTTCACGCTCATCGAGCTCCTTGTCGTCATCGCCATCATCGCGATTCTCGCGGCGATGCTCTTCCCCGTCTATGCTCAGGCCAAGGCGACCGCCAAGGGCGCGGCCAGCATCAGCAACGTCAAGCAGATCGGCCTCGCGCAGATCATGTACGCGAACGACAACGACGACAACTTCGTCCCGGTCGGCACGTGGAACAGCAACGACCCCGACGCCTGGGCGTCCGCGGGCGGCTACGCCGGCTGGCCCTTGCTCCTCGACCCGTATCAGAAGAGCGTGGACCTCAATGGTTCGCCGCTCAGCAGCGGCATGATCGGCGGCGGTGAAATCGCTCGCCGCGCAGGCACCCGCTTCGTCAACTACGGCTACAACTACACCTACCTGAGCCCGTCGCTCTGCTGCACGTGGCCCACGCCGATCACCACGATCGGTTCGACCTCCGTCGCCAATCCGGCGGGCACGGTCATGTTCACCGAGCGCACCGGCCGCGGCAACGACGGCGGCATTTGGTGGTACGGTGCGGGCGTCGGCTGGATGACCATCGGCACCGTCGAAGCTCCCGACTGCTACACCACCCCGGACTACTGGTGCGGCGGCGGTTGGGGAACCGACAGCTTCTGGAGCGACCAGGTCCCCAGCGAGCAGGAAGGCAAGTGGACCGGCCTGAACGCGCCCCGCGCCAACGGCCAGATCCCCACGACCTTCACCGACGGCCACACGTCCAAGCTCAGCCCCGGCGCTCTGGCCCGAGGCACGAACTGGACCAAGGACACCCCGGCGGCCAGCATCGTCGTGACCGACGCTTCCCAGTACCTCTGGGACACCCGCGAGTAATCGGATGAAGCGACTCGTTCTCCTGTCCTGCCTGGCCGCGTTGTTCGCGGTCGGGTGCGCCAAGGGCGAATCTGCGGAAGACGTGGCGGAAGCCAACAAGCCGAAGACCGCTCCGCTCAAGGGCCAAGCCGCCCCGCAAGCGGGAGGTCCGCAGGCGAGTTCGGCCCCGCCGATGGACGACCTGCGCGGCAACTAGCCGCCACGCTTCAGACGCTTCGAGAGCCCGATCGTCGTTTCGACGGTCGGGCTCTTTCTTGGGCTGGAACTCGTGATCGGGGTGTCTCGGCGACGTTGGCGCATCCTTCTTCACCTTCCCCGTTCCTCCTTCTTGACCACTTGCCAACCACCGGCCGCGCCTCCCCAACGTCCATAATCACGGCATGCCAGGCTTCAACGTCCATACCGGCACGCTCGCCGTGCTCGACGAAAACGACGTAGACACCGACCGAATCATCCCCGCGCGGTTCCTCACGATGGTGACGAAGCGTGGGTACGGCGAATTGCTGTTCAAAGACGTGCGTGGCGCGGGCTTCCCGCTCGACCGTCCCGAGGCGCAGGGCGCGTCCATCCTCGTCGTCGGCTCGAACTTCGGGTGCGGCTCGTCGCGGGAGCATGCGGTCTGGGCGATCCAGCAGGCGGGGTACGCGGCGGTGATCGCCAAACGCACCGCCCAGAACCTCGGCTACAGCGACATCTTCCGCTCGAACGCCGGCAACTGCGGCCTGTTGCTGATCGAACTCGCGGAGGTCGACCACGCCCGGCTGGTGGCCGCCGGCCAAGGGACCAAGTGCACCGTGGATCTGCCTACGCAACGGGTCGTCTGGGACGGTGGAGAAGCGACCTTCGACATGGACCCTGTGACCAAAGAGGCGATGATCGAGGGGCGCGACCTGATCGGTCGGACCCTGGTCTACGCCGACGAAATCGCCCACCACGAGGCCAAACTCCCCGCCTATGTATCGGTCGCCCGCTAACGGCGTCTAAAATGATATGATGCGCTTGTTCGCCGCTCTCGCCGCGTTGACCACCTTGGTGGTGGCTGGTTGCTCCTTCATCGAAGTCAGGTCCAGCGTGACCCATGGTGAAGAGGGTGTCGAACCCAAGCCGGCCGTCGCTTCGACGCCCGCCGCGCACGAACCCGAGGCGACGATGGACGAGCAGCAGGGCCAGAAGCAGGACGAGTATCCCAAGAACCCGCACCGAACCCACCAGCTCAAAGATTTGGAGCGCATCGAAGTCGAGATCGGGCCCAACAAGCTCAAGACGTGGCTGATGAACTCCGACGCGAAGCGCATGGAGGGCATGATGTGGCTCACCAACAAAGAGGTAAAGCCCGACGACGCCATGCTGTTCGTGTTCAAAGACGAGGACTACCTCAGCTTCTGGATGCGCAACACGCTCATCCCGCTGGACATCGCCTACATCAACAAGCGCAAGCAGATCGTGCGGGCCACTTCGATGAAGGCGCTCGACGAAACGGGCGTCCCCAGCAACTATCCGGCCATGTACGCCCTCGAGATGAAGGAAGGCGCGTTCAAGCGGCTCGGCATCCGCGAAGGGATGACGGTCAAGATGCCAGCGTCGGTCAAGGCCATTGACTGACGGAACATACTGACGGTGTGAACCGTTTGACCCTCCTTCTCGTCGGCGTCGCCGCTTGGTGCGGCGCATGGTCGCAGACGTGGGACCGGGTCTTGGCGCCCGGCGTCACGTTCCGCATGGAAGTCCAGGCCGATCCCGCGCGGACGCTCTACGGCATCCGCGTCGCCCCCGGATCGTGGGGAGCGGAATCGCATCTGGCCAAGGACAAGGTTTACGACGAGACGCCCTACAAGGGCCGCGACATCGTCTCGAAGATGGTGGCATCCACGGGGGCGGTGGCCGGCATCAATGGCGACTTCTTCCAATGGGGCCAAGACCCGGGCGGCGACCCGGAGGGCCTGCACGTGCGTGCGGGCGAACTGCTCAGCGCCCCTGCTGCCGGCGTCAATCGCGACCATGCGTTGGTCTGGAGGGAAGGGCGCGCCCCGGTGATCGAACAGCACCGCTGGAGGGCCACCGCCCGAATCGGAGATAGGGAGGTCGCGGTCCAAGGCCTGAACCAGCGGGTGGGCGCGAACCGAACCGTCCTGTTCACCGATGCGAGCGGCTCGCTGTACGGCGATGCGGGTCCCATGGCATGCGTGGTCGTGAAAGCCGACGCGCCCTACCGGCTGAAGCCCAAAGACACATTGACGGGAAGGGTGGTGGCCGTGCTGCCCGAGGTGACCAAGATGCCCGTCCGCTACGGGACGTTCGTGGTGGCGGCTTCCGGCGAACGACGCGAAGCTCTCCTTGGCGCGAAAGTCGGAGAGACCGCGACCGTCGAGGTCGATGTCTCGGGCAGCGACTGGTCGCAGATGGATCACGCGATGGGCGGCGGACCGGTCCTCCTTCGCAGCGGCGAAAACGTGGTGAACGCGGCCAACGACCCGCGCCACCCGCGCTCCGCTGTCGGGGTGACGGCCGACGGCGAGGTTTGGTACGTCGTGGTGGATGGTCGCCAGACGGTCTCGGTGGGCGCATCGCTCAAGGAACTGGCCGACCTGATGAAGGCGTGGGGCTGTGTGCAGGCGTTCAACCTGGATGGCGGCGGCAGTTCGGCGCTCCATGCTTACGGCCTGACCCTGAACCGCCCCAGCGGAGGAATCGAGCGGTACGTCGCCAACGGCATCCTGCTCTATGGCCCTCCTGAGACGCAGCCGCTGCCCGAAGTGAAGTTGGCCGTGCCAGAGGCGGTGCGTGTGGGAGAGACGTTCGCCGCGAGCCTGGTTGTGGCGGGTGCGGCCTACGCTCCCGACGCCTCCGACGTGGTGTGGGCCTGCCAAGGAGCGGCTTGGGTGGATCAGACGGGCCAGGTGCGGTGCCTCACGGCAGGCAAGGCGACGCTCACGGTTTGGGTTCGCGGTGCCAAGGTCTCCGTCGAGTTCAGCGTCCTTCCGGCACAAGAATTCAGATAGATCGGGCAGGGAAGGCTCCACATTCCGTCGTATCCTCACGCCCATATGCGACGCGGCATCTGGATATCTCTTGCCTTGGCCATCGGGGCAGGTCTGGTGTGGATGGGATTTCGACCGAATGAGACTCCCGTCTCGGACGACTCGGTAGCAGCCTTCGAGTCAGAACTCAAGAAGCGTTCCGAGCAAGGCGAGTGGAAGGAAGCCTACGAGTGGTACATGCGCGAAAAGCTGTACCCGGACTTCGCACTCGATGCAGAGCATTACGCGGCGGCAGCCCTGCACCGCGATGGTATGGAGCCTGCCCGCATTCGAGGCGGCGCGCGACAACGTGCGGTGCCGCTCGGCAAGTGGGAGTTCGTCGGACCCAGAGACCTTGCCGTTCCCTATCGCCGCTGGTGGGGGCCGGCGCCGGTTGCAGGTCGCATCGCCGGAATGGCCTGGGACCCGAACACGGATTTCAACCTGCACGTGGTGAGCGGTCGTGGCGGGTTGTTCACGTCGGCGAATGGCGGTGTCGGCCCGAATGCCTGGATGGCACGATCCGACCGGTGGTCGACCACGCAGGCGACCGCAGTGGCCGTCGACCCTACGAACTTTGCGCGCATCTTTGTGGGAACAGGCGACTACAAGGGCAGCGGCAACCAAGGCCAAGGCATCATGCGCAGCACCAACTTTGGACTGTCTTGGACGAACGTGACGCCCGAGCAAATCGGCCAGAACATCAGCGCGCTGGTGATCGATCCCGAGGACCCCAACATCGTGGTCGCCAGTTCGGGACGAGGTACGGCGACCGGACGTTTGTACCGCACGACCGACGGAGGGTTCGACTGGGACCGCCCCACGAACTTCAACACGGGAAACCCCATCGCGGATGGCAACTGGTCGGACTTGAAAATCAGCCTTCCGCGCCCATCGGACGGCAACCGCAACTACTATGCCGCCAGTATGAACCCGCGATCAATCTGGCGCTCCCGAAACAGAGGCGCCAGCTTTGCCCAAGTCACCAGCCCCGGGAACATCGGCAGCGCGACGATGATCAACGTGGCGACCTCGCCGACGGTGCCGGACAGAGTCTACGCCCTCCTCGTCAACAGCGGCATCTGGCGCAGCAACGATGCCGGAGCGACTTGGACCAACATCACGGGGAACTTCAATGCGAATTGGTGGGCTCAGACGACCTACAACTTCTGCATCGAGGTCGTCCAGATGGGTGCCGGAGGCACGGAGGCAGTCGTGATCGGTACGACCGGGCTCTACATGTGCACGAACCCGACGGCCACCTCCGCGTGGACCTGGGTTGATCTTGGGCAAACCACCGTGAACGGTCCCGGGGGCCAACGAACGCTCTCGCCGGCGCTGACGCACAACGACACGCACGCACTGGTCCGCAACCCCCGCAACGCCAATGTGTTGTTCGTCGGCAACGACGGTGGCGCTTACATCTTCACGTTGGATTCAACGGGCACGCCCACGGTCCAAAACTTGAACACAGGTCTCCCCATCACTCAGTTCTATCACGCTGCGTTCCATCCGACAGCCGCCAACGGCATCCTGGCGGGAACGCAGGATAACGCCTCGCCCAGCACGTCGACGGTGGTCAGTCCCGGCACGCTCGACGACTGGGACAACGTGGGTGCCGGCGACGGCGGGTGGAGCGCGATCGATCCGACCAACCCCCTGGTCCAGTACGTCAGCTCGCAACAAGGCGGACTGATGAGAACCAGCGACGCGTGGGCGACCTGGAATCGAGACAACCCAGGCCCCGACAGCATCAGCGCACAGCGGCCGGCGGGCACGTTCAACTTCGACTTCATCTCCGTGAGCGAGATCAACAACGCCAACCCACGGTTTTTCTACCACTCGGGGACGACCAGCATGCACCGCTGGGACAACCAGACCTCGACGTGGACGATGAACTTTGCGAACTATCCTTCGGGTTCGGGGAGCGGTCGAGCTTTGCATGTGCCCCCAGGCGTCGCCAACCGCATGTACATCGGGACGGCCAACGGTCGCTTCCTGGCCGTTGACCTGACGACGGGAACGGTTCAGAACATGTCCACGACCGGCTTGCCGGGGAGGACGATCACCGACATCAGCGTCCATCCCAGCAACCTCAACTCCGTTCTGATCACGTTCAGCGGGACGGGAACGGCGGGCCACGTGTTTCGCGGAACGCTCACGGGCAACTCGGTGGGCTCCCTCGGCGTCACCTGGGAGGCTCGAAACGGCGCGGGAGGCACGGGTTTGCCGAACATCCCGGTCAACACGATCGAGCGCGACCCTTACAACCCTCAAGCCACATGGTACGCCGGCACCGACGTCGGCGTGATGATGACCAACAACGCCGGGGCGACGTGGACGAACGCCACCGAACCGCTGAACCTCCCCAACGTCGAGATTCGTCACCTGCAGTACGTTCCGGGTACCGGCTATCTGAACTGCGCGACATGGGGCCGCGGCATCTGGCGGATCAAGCTGGGCGAGAGCACCCTGAACCAACTCACATTGGGCACCCCGGGCAAGCCGCATCCGGGAGGCGACCCGATCCAGGGCACGCTCACACTGAATCTGCCCGCACCCCCGCCGGGATTGCCGGTCGACTTGAAGGCCTACATCCCTGGCCAAACGGGCGGCTTGCAGGAGACGGATTTGGTCCAGCTTCCCGAGACCGTGACGGTCCGAGAAGGCGATACCAATGCCTCGTTCGAAGGGACCACGCGCCCCGTATCGGTGGCGACTCCGATCATCGTCCAAGCCAGCGCTGGTGGCGAGACCTACCAGTTCGAGTTGATGCTCTCGCCCCCGACGTTCACGGTCTTCGCGGACCCGAACAGTGTCGCCGGAGGCGGTTCCAGCGTCGGTACCGTGGCATTGCAGACTCCGGCGCCGACCGGAGGCGTGCGAATCTCGCTGACTTCCTCGTTGCCAGGTGTGCTGACCGTTCCTTCGACGGTCACCGTTCCGGCCGGCCAGACGCAAGCCACGTTCCCCATCGGTACGTCTCTGGTGAGCGTGGATGAATCCGTAACCATCACGGGGGACAACGGAACCATGAGTCGGTTTGCGTTTGTGACCGTGCGGGTGCAGCGGGTCCAGGGGGTCGTACTGTCGCCGGGCATGACCGCTGGCGGCGGCTCGGTTCAGGGAGAAGTGTTCTTGGTTGCGCCCTCGCTAGCGGGGACCACGGTGACCCTGGGCAGCAATCAAGCTGCGGCGCAAACGCCCGCATCCGTGTTGGTGCCCGCCGGCGAGCGCTCGGCTAAGTTCACCGTGACCACGTCCGTGGTTGCCGCGCCCGTCGTGGCGTTCATCAGCGCCACCTTCAACACCGTGACGAATGCCAGCCTGATGGTCTCGCCTTGGGTTGTGCCCGGGACGATCGTGTTCCAAGAGGTGCACTCCGATGCCGACATGACCGGGAGTTACGACATCGAGTTCCGGGAGCCGGGGGGAGGATCGGTGTTTGGCACGGCGACCGTCGAAGTCGGGCCGAACCTCGAGTTCATGCTCGCTTGTCCGAGGGCGACACCGTTCGATGTCTCGATGAAGGCGTCGCACTTCCTACGACGTCGCGTGGCGGTGAATCCGACGGGTAGCGCCTCGGTGAATCTGTCCCTCGTGAACGGGGATGTGAACGGCGACAACTCGGTCAACATCTCCGACTTCCTGGCCCTGCGTGCGGCGTTCGGCACCAGCCCGGGCAGCGCGACGTGGAACCCGATGGCCGACCTGAACCGCGATGGATCGGTCGGGATTCCGGACTTCCTGATCCTGCGCCGCAACTTCGGAGCTACGGGGGACTGATGGCGAGCGATTCCCTCCTGCCCGTTTTCCTCGAGTCGTGGGATCGGCAGTGCCGCATTCTGGACAATCTGGCCGCGCTCGTGGACGAGTCCAATCGGTCCACCAAGCCCTCGCCGGACGGTATGGCCCTCGACATGCAGCTCTGCCACATTCACGAGGTGCGGCATGGGTGGTTGGGCGAGTTCTCGAAAGCACATCAGGCAACCTTGGGCGACGTGCTCCGCCAGGAAGGCGACCAGTGGCTGCCGATCGCCGACCTCGACGCGATCCGAGCGCAACTGAAGGTCAGTGCGAAGGCCGTGCGCGACGCGACCGAGGCCGGCGTAGAGCGGGGTGGCCGCATCCCGCCCTACGACCACGCGGTGTTCTTCCTGCAGCATATGCTCTGGCACGAGGGTTACCACTTTGCTCTGATCCTGCTCGGGCTGCGGAACGCGGGCATAGAACCCTCCGACGAGTGGGAGGAGTTGAACGTCTGGGGCATCTGGCGCGACCCGGAGATCTAGCGGAAGTGTTCAGGATTCAGTTTTCAGTTTTCAGATCTCGAATCCTGCGTGCCGACTACCAGCAAGCCACTTTCCGAAGTCCTGAACCCGAACGCTGAATACTGATCCCTGAACACTAAACACTCAAAACTGAAAACTGAAAACTGAAAACTGAACCCTATGTTCCCCTTTGGATCCGTCGCCGTCGATCTGGGAGCCTCGTCCGGGAGGTGCGCGGCCGGGCGTCTGGTGGGCGAGAGGATCGAGTTCGAGGTTATCCACCAAGCCCCGCACGAGGCGTCGGAGGTGGGCGGGCGGCTGGTCTGGGACCTGCCGAGCCTGATCGCCTTCCCCGAGCGCGCCATCGAGTACGCCAAGGCGCACTTCGAGCGGGCGACCATCGGCATTGATTCGTGGGGCGTGGACCATGGCTTCGTGGACCGTGCCTCGGGCGTCGTCATGGGGCCGCCCGTCTGCTACCGCGACCTTGCCCATGCGAGGGCGATGGACCGTCTCCGGGAACGTTGGGACGAGCTTTTTCAGTGGACCGGCATCCAGCGGCAGCCGTTCAACACCGTCTTTCAACTGCTGGCCCGCAGGATCGAAGACCCGACCCTGCCCGATCGCGCCGACTGGTTCATCCTGCCGGACCTGCTCGGTTACGCCCTAACAGGCGTTCGACACCACGAACTGACGCAGGCTTCGACAACCCAACTCCTCGGGCTCGATGGCGCGTGGTGTGCCGATGCGTTCGAGGCGATCGGATGGCCCACTCCCGAGTTGGCACCGAATGCTCCGGGCCGGAAGTTGGCGGCCTTAGGTGATGGCGTGGACCTCGTGTCGGTCGGCTCGCACGATACGGCCTCGGCGGTCCTGGGGTTCGGAAGGCTGGATGCCACGAAGATGTTCGTCAACGTCGGCACGTGGTCGCTCGCCGGGACGGTCGTCGCTCAACCCATCGTGAACGCTGCGGTGAAATCGGCCAACCTCACCAACGAACGCACCGCCGACGGGCGCGTTCGATTGCTCAAGAACGTGCCTGGCTTCTATGTCCTGAACCGATTGCACGATGAACTCGGTCTCGCGTCACCGATGGCCCAGTGGGTCGGAGCCGCGGACACCGGGTTCCAAGGAAGAGTGAACCTGTTGGACGAAGCGTTCTTCAATCCGACCTCGATGGCCGACCTCTGCCGCGAACTGACCACGGTCCAACCCGAGAGCCCCGGCGAATGGGCGGCATTGGGCTTGTTCAGTTTGGCCGATGCGATCGCCGCCGTCCCCAGCGACCTGAAAGCCGCCACGGGACACGACATCCAAGAAGTCCGTCTGGGTGGGGGTGGGTCGCAGAGCGCGAAGCTTTGCCAAGCCGTCGCCGACCGAACCGGCTTGCCCGTGCGGGCCGGTCCTCCCGAAGCCACCGTCCTCGGCAACCTGGCCGCTCAGTTCATGGCGGCGGGTGCATGCGATGGGTGGGAGGGGGCCATGCGGCTCGTCGAAGCCAGCGCGGCCCCCATCCTCTACGCGCCGAACGCTTAGTGCGTGACCACTCGGTCGAGGGACTTGGCCTCGGCGACCCACTTTTCGACCTGCGCCGCCGACGGCAACTGTCGGACGAGGCTCTTGGCCTCGTTGACTTCCGCCATCTTGGCGTGCAGGTTGGCGGCGTTGCGCTGGGCGAGTTCGGGAACGCTGTCCACACCCGAAGCTTCCAGCAGATCGGCGTACTCGGAGCCGATGCCCTTCACCCGGGCGAGGTCGGCGCGGTTGACCCACTTGAGCACGAGGGTGTCGCTGATGCCGGTCGCCTGAACGATGTCCTCGCGTCCCTTGCGCGTGGCGCCCGCCTGAAGCAGTGCGTCGTCCGTCTTGATGCCGGCGGCCTCGAGCTTGCCGGCGTATACGTCCCCGATGCCTTCGATGTCGCGGATATTGGCCATGCATCGCAGTTTACGCCCTGATCGAATCCCGAAAGTCCCAGTCCGGGACCGTCACTGATGCAAACTGTTCGTCATTCATGAAAAAGGCGTCCATCTTCATCCTGCTCGGAGTGGTTGCTTTGTGTGGGATCGGCTCGTTTGCGATGATGCGCTTCAACGCCGACCGCATGAAAGCGATGGCCAAGGGCGATGTCAAAGAGACCGAGGTCACCGAGGGCGACATGGAGATCAAGGTCGTCGAGACGGGCCAGATCGATGCGGTGAAGGCCGTCGAGGTCAAGAGCCGGGTCTCGGGCCGAGTGGCACAGTTGCTCGTCGAAGAGGGTGACGTCGTTGAAAAGGGCCAGTTGATCGCTGTGATCGACCCGCAAGAGACCGAACTCCGCGTCGAACAGGACCGAGCCCAGCTTCGCGGCGCCCAGAGTGCGATCGAGCGGTTGGACGTCGAGATCGTGCAACGCGAGTCGCTGCTGAGATCGGCGCTCAAGCAGGCAGAAGAGCGGCTGGCGCAAGCCAAAGACCAATTGCAGGCGCAGCCGACCCTCACCAAGGTCGGCATCCGCAGCGCCGAAGCGTCGCTCACCAGCGCCACCAAGGAGCGCGAGCGGCTCGTCTCCTCATCGCACCCCACGCAGCGCACGTCCACCGAAGCCAACCTGCGCGAAGCCCGAGCCAATCTGGCCAACGCCGAGGCCGAGCACACGCGCCAGAAGGAACTGCTCGCCCTGGGCTACACCGCTGGCCGCAACGTGGAGAACTCGCAGCTTCAGCTCGAACTCGCCAAGGCTCGNNGAGGAGAACCTGCGACGGCTCGACGATCAGCATCGTGTGGAACTGGAACGGGCCGATGCCGCGATCGCGCAAGCCAAGGCCGAGTTGGATCGAAGCAAGACCAACCAGTTCCAAGACGACGTTCGCCAGCGCGACTACCAGATCGCCCTGAGCGACCTTGACCGAGCCAAAGCCCAGCTCCGAGACATCGAAGTGCTCAAAAAGAGCCGAAACCAAAGCGTTGCCAGCGCCGACCAAATCGGCAGCGTCCTCGGCGACAGCTTGCGGCAACTCGGCGAAACCGAGATTCGGGCACCCATCGCAGGCGTCGTCACGCGGAAGCTCGTTCAGGAAGGGGAACTCGTGGCGAGCCTCAGCAGCTTCTCCAGCGGCACGCCGATCATCCGCCTCGAAGATCGCACGGCCATGATGGTCAAGCTCAACGTCAACGAAATCGACGTGGCCAAGCTGACCTTGGGCATGCCCGCCAGGGTTTCGGTGGACGCGTTTGCCGATCAGGAAGTCGCCGGCACGGTCCGCAAGATCGCCCCGGCGACCTTGGCGACGACGGCTGCTGCCGGTCAAGCGGCGGTCGTCAAGTTCGAAGTCGAAGTCTGGCTCGATCCGAACAACCTGAACCTCAAGAGCGGCATGTCGGCCAAGTGCACCATGATCACGGACAAGCGAGCGAAGACCCTGCAGGTCCCCGCCGAGTATGTGTCCAAGGATGCCGACGGATCCTTCGTGCTGCTCAAGCCGGCCAAACCCACCGACGAGCCAAAGAAGGTCCGCGTGAAGACCGGCCTCACGTCCGGCGCACGCGTCGAACTGGTCGAGGGCGTCAAGCTCGGCGACAAACTGGTCAAGCCCGAGTTCACGGGTCCGGCGCGCAAGGGTGCGATGCAGTTCGGCGGCGACGACGAGCAAGCCTCGGGCGAAGAAGCCGAGAAAGAGTAAGCCATGATCTTCGTCCAGTCGTTTCTGGTCGCCTTGGACATGCTGCGCAGGAACAAACTGCGCGCATTCCTCACGATGCTGGGCGTGATCATCGGCGTGATGAGCGTTACGCTCATCGTCATGATCTCGGGAGGGTTTCAGAACTACCTCAACGTCCAGTTCCGCAAGCTGGGCGCGGACACCATGTTCGTGTTCTACGATCCGGGTCGCCGCGAGCGGGGCCAAGCCCTTGGCTCCATCGAGGGTCTCAAGATGGAGGACCTGGAGTACCTGCTGGATCGCGTAGACCTACTGGACATCGGTTCTCCGATGAGCCAGATTCCGGGGCAGGTCGCGCGGTACGGCGACAAGGACGTGGACAACGCCCAGATCTATTCGACCGATCAGAACTTCCTGGAACTCAACCGTTTCGCCGTGATTCAAGGCCGTCCGATGCGCGAAGACGACGTGGCCAGCAGAGCCAACGTCTGCCTGATCGGCGAGGAAGTCCGAGACCGGCTCTTCGGTGCCGAAGACCCGCTGGGCAAGTTCGTCACGCTGTCGGGCATATCGCTCGAAGTCGTCGGCGTGATCGAGAAGATGGAGTTCATGGGCGACAGCACGGGCCGCATGATGCTGGTCCCGATCTCCACGGCGCAGGACAAGTGGGTCGGTGGCGACAGCTTGTTCATGATGATGCTCCGCGCCAAGAAGGGCACCCCCGTAGACAAGGCGATGGAGGAGGTCTGGCAGGCCCTGATGACCCGCTCGGGCAACAAACCGGTCTACCGGCTCGACTCCCGCGAGTCCATCCTCGACGTGTTCAAAGGCGTGTTGGGCGTGGCGGGCACGGCGCTGGCCGGCATCGCGGCGCTCTCGCTGCTCGTGGGCGGCATCGGCATCATGAACATCATGCTGGTGAGCGTCACCGAGCGCACCAAGGAGATCGGTTTGCGCAAAGCCGTGGGCGCGAAGAACAAGTTCGTGCTGCTGCAGTTCCTCATCGAGGCGGCCACGCTGAGCTTGGTGGGCGGCATCATCGGGATGCTGATGGCGCGCGGTTTGGGCTACGTCGTGACTGCGGTGACCGTGATGCAGAAGATCCCCAACGAACAGGGGCTTGCGTTGCCGTTTCCCGTTATGGCGGCGCTGGGAGCGGCGGCGTTCTCGGCGTTCATCGGGATGGTGTTTGGGTTCTTCCCGGCGGCAAGCGCGGCGCGCCTCGACCCGATCGTGGCGTTGCGCCGCGAGTAGACAATGCCCATGCATCAGTGACGACGCCGAGTCTACAATTGCACATCCAGTGCCGGTTGCGAATACCGGGGCCCTATAGGTCGGTCGGAATAGAAACAAGACTTCGCCCGAGCAATGGGACTTTCCCAATCGTCCACAGAAAGAGATGTTCTCGGGAAGAACGAAACGTTGACTCGTCCAACATGTTTGTACCTACTGTTCTTGTTTCGCGATGTTGTCGGACACGTCACGCGCTTGATGAGAGGAACTAGAGGTGCAGCCGCTCGGTCCCTGGTCTTTCCAGAACCGATACCCTCAAATATGTACCGTGTCGCTCCAGCACTGATATCGCTTAGCTGGATAAAGTGACTTGCCTTTGGGTGGCGGAGTTCCTTCGCGTGACAGGAGTTTACAAAGCAAACTTCACGGCACTCGACAACGACATCTGTCTGCTGACCCACAGCATGAAGCGCGTGCCACGAGAACCACCCGTCGCGCTCGAGATTCCCTTCTTGATCGTGATAGGCCTTCACTACGTGCACTTTCTGGACATCCTCATTGGAGAGGCGAACCATATACTTTAGTGTTGCTCGAAAGAACCTTCGATACGAGTTCTTAATCAGTTCACCGGGAGTCGTTCCGAACATTTCCGTTCGGATCTTGCTTGTGTCCACTCCAAAGACTGCAAACCGCCATATGTCGGGTTCCGTGACAACGCGCGTGAGCCAGCGGGTGACCAGAGCTTCCTTGGCGCCGGGGCGGCAGTGGTCACCCCGAACGTCCTTCCAGCCGATCTCTTGGTGGTAGCCACAGCTGTCTCGGTCTGCCATCAGCCGACCAAGGGCATCTCTTAGCTTGTCCTCGGCGACGCAAAGGATGCAACCGTAGACCCACGGACTGTGCTCGCCTGGTTTGATCTCATCCGCAAAGAGGACTAATCGGCGCGTCTTGTCTTTGATCGGATTGCCGAAGAGGTCTCGTTCTTGAACTATTTGCATGGCAAATGAGGGACGGACGAGATGGCGGAATTGTAGCGCTCAAGCAGTGCGTTTGCCAAGGGATCTGTGTTTGGGACCCGTCAGGCTCCCCCAGTTGCTGATCGCGTAGGACTTTGGATGCATGGTAGGGGCTCCAAGGAACGGAACGGTCCCGGTGGATCGCCGCCACGGGGGCCAAACTAGGGGCATGACAACCACACAGCACCGCACCAAGATCGGCATCGCCATTTCGACCCGGGAGCGCGTCGCCGACGCCCTGCACCCCGTACTCGCCACGCTCGTGGACCTCGCACTCGCGGCGAAGCACGCGCATTGGAACGTCAAGGGTTCCAACTTCCAAGCCCTGCACACGCTGTTCGACGAGGTCGCCGCGATCGCGCAAGCCTCGGCGGACACCGTCGCGGAACGCATCGTGCAACTCGGCGGCACGGCCATGGGCCGACGCCAGGACTTGGGCGCCAGCCGCCTGTCCACCTACCCCGACGAAGCCGTGGTCGGACCCGAGCACGTCGACGCGCTCGCCACGGCTCTGGCCGAGGCAGGCAAGGCCGCGCGGAACCTCATCGGCGACATGGCCGAACTCGGCGACGACGTGACCGCCGACATCTTGACCGAGGTCGCCCGCGACCTGGACAAGCAGCTTTGGTTCGTCGAAGCCCACGCGCAAGGATAGGCGAGCCGCTCGAAGTCGTACAATAGAACCAGCCCGCCTTTGGCGGGCTTCCCAAGGAACCGCCATGAGCCGCCGCATCCACGTCTTCGACACCACGCTCCGTGACGGCGAACAAAGCCCCGGAGTCCGCCTCTCCATGCCGCAAAAGCTGGAGATCGGCCACGCCTTGGTCGAGTTGGGCGTGGATATCATCGAGGCCGGGTTCCCCATCAGTTCCCCCGGCGACTTCGAAAGCGTGCAGACCCTTTCGCGCAACCTTAAGGGCGTGACCATTTGCGGCCTGACCCGCGCCCGCGAGAAAGACATCGAAGTCGCGGCCGACGCACTCAAAGACGCCGAGCGTCCGCGCATCCACACCGGTCTGGGCGTCTCGGACAACCACCTGGAGCACAAGCTCCGCATGACCCGGGAGCAGGCGCTCGAGGTCGGCGTCTCGGCCGTGAGGCACGCGCGCAAGTTCGTGGACGACGTCGAGTACTTTATGGAGGACTCGGGCCGCGCCGATCGCGACTACGTGTACAAGGTCGTCGAGTCGGTCATCGCAGCGGGTGCGACGGTCATCAACGTGCCGGACACCACGGGCTACACCTACCCCGAGGAGTACCGGTCGCTGATCCAAGGCATCATCGAGAACGTCCCGAATTCGGATCGCGCCATCTTTAGTTGCCACTGCCACAACGACCTCGGCATGGCGACGGCGAACACGTTGGCGGGCGTTCTGGGCGGGGCAGGCCAGGTCGAGGTGACCATCAACGGCATCGGCGAGCGGGCCGGCAACACGTCTTTGGAAGAGGTGGTCATGTCGCTCCACATCCGCAAGGACTACTTCGACTGCGAGACGCGCATTTCGACCCAACGCCTGTTGCCGACCAGCCTGCTGGTCTCGCGGCTGACCGGCATGGTCATCCAGCGCAACAAGGCCGTGGTCGGGGCGAATGCCTACGCGCACTCGTCTGGCATCCATCAGGACGGCGTCCTCAAGGAGCGAAGCACCTACGAGATCATCGATCCGCACCTAGTGGGCGCCGAGAAGAGCGAGATCGTGCTGACGGCACGCTCGGGAAGGCACGGGCTCAAGCACCGTCTGGCCGAGATCGGTTTCAGCTTCACCGACGAGCGATTCGAGGCGATCTACGCGGCCTTCCTCAAGGTGGCCGACACCAAGTCGGAGGTCACCGACGCGGACCTGCGCGAGGTCGTCAACTCGTGAGGCGGTTCGCGCTCTTGGCTGGGCTCGGTTGCGTTCTGGCGGGTTGCGGCGGCAGCGGTGGCGGGGCGCACCAATCGTTGCTGGCGCGGCTGTACACGGGCGAGATCGGGCTGACGCAGTGCGGCGCCGAGCCCTGCGGGCTGCAACTCGAACTCTCCCAGAACCTTGGAGCGGTTGCGGGCACGGTCACCGTGGTGGATGTCAACAACCGCGCCCTGTACCGAGGCAACTTCCTCGGCACTGCGGATGGGAGCGAGTTTGGAGGCACCGTGCGATTGAACGGCGGTCTGGGCGACCTTACGCTCGATGCGACCATCCTGAGCGGCGAACTGACAGGAACCTGGGCTTTGGTCAGCACCGAGGGCAACCAGGGCGGCACGCTGGAGGTGTTCGACCTCTCGCGAGAGACCATTGATCTTCGCGGCAACTGGACGGGCTTCGTGGAGTTCTCCGACGACCCCGCGTTTCTTGACGCGGCAGCGCTTTTCGACGCCTCGGCGAACGGCCTGGCCTCAGGCACGGCCGCATGGGTCGGCGCAGGCGGCGACGAGCATCTCGACCTGCTCGCCCGGGAATGGCTGGGAACGACCGCATACCGTGACGCGGCCACGGGCCTGACCTATGCGGCCAGAGTGGAGGCTCAGGGAACCTCCACTCTGATGTGGCTCGTCGTGTTCGCACCCGACGGGTCTTGGGTGTCGTTCTTCCTTCAGCGGTAAGGCGTCACGGGCGTCCCGGCCCGCTCTGTCCAAAGCCCTGCCGGAAGATCACGAAGTCCTGGATGTTCACGGAGCCGTCCCCGTTGAGGTCGGCTTGGGGCAAAAACGACGGGTCGCCCGACGCCGAGCCGAATGCGTTCCGCAACAGGCCGAAGTCCGCGATGTTGATCGAGTCGTTTCCGTCCAAGTCGCCGAGGACCAACTGCTGGGGAGGAATGGTGCCCCCACCAAACACGCCGACGTTCTGGACCTCCACGCCAAGCGTGTTGAAGCCCTTCAAGTAGAAGTTGAAGTTGTTGAACCCGTTGGCGGTCCACACCCGGGTGGGTGTGCCCGGATCGAAGATGCGGAAGTCTCTCTCCAAAACGCCCCCGTTGAGATCCATCATCACGATCTCGACAGGGATCGCGGGCGGGTTGCCGAACGACACGTTGTAGAAGATATCGAAGAACGAGTCGACGTGGAGTTGACCACCACCGACGCTGATACCCGAGTTGTGACCCGTGCCGAACGGCTGGATCTCGGGAGGCGTCAGCGGGTCGAAGTTCGACCCGTCGAACACCCTGACGTGGGGGCCGCCGCCGGGTCCGGCGCCCGTGATGATGTCGTCCCCACCGTCTCCGTTGATGTCGAGCGCGGCCACCCGGATTCCGTTCGCGAATGGTGTTCCGTAAGGGTTGAACGCATTGTGGAACGCCAGGTTAGGTGCCAAGAACACGCAGACCGGTGCCTGACCCGAATGCGGAGCCGCGATGATGTCTTCGCGACCGTCGCCGTCCAAGTCTCCACCCGCCACCCGAACACCGCCAGTGAACCCGCCCGTGTAGGCGAAGAACCCTTGCATGAAGGTCCCGGAGATCCCATCGAACACGTTCACTTGAGGCGTGCCACCGACGCCGGCTCCCGTGATGATCTCGTCTCGACCGTCGCCGTTGACATCGCCTGCGCCGACAAAGACCCCGCCCGAAAAGGCCGGATCATAGGCCAAGAAGCTGGATATAGGGCCGCCCCCGATGTCGGCGAAGTTGAAGGCGCGCACAGCTGGCTGGCCGCCTGGGCCGGCGCCGGCGATGATGTCGTTGAAGCCGTCTCCGTTCACGTCACCTGTGGCGACATTGACGCCTCCCGTAAGGCCAGGGTCGAACGCGAAGAAGTCGGCGACTTGAAGGCCTGTACTGCCAGCGAAGACTCGAACTCGAGGTGGACCGCCAGGTCCTGATCCGATCACCAAGTCCGGAACCCCGTCGCCATCCACGTCGGCTTTCGCCACGTTGACTCCGAATGGATGCGCCGGATCAAAGGCCATGAAATTGTAGATCGTTCCGCCGAGGGGGTCCTGCAAGTGAACCGTCGGCGGGGCACCGCTTTCGTTGCCACTCAGGATGCCGGGACCGAAGGCCATGGTGAACGGCGCGAGGGCCGCCAGGGCCACGAGAATGATGCGTCGACTTGCCATGTCCCCAAGTATAAGGGACATTCGCAAGAACAACCACTACAAATCGCTCTGTTTACAATTGTTCATGCTTGCGTCAGTGGCGAGCCGCGCACCGGGGCACTGATGGGACGTGTATCATGCATCGGATGGACGAAGGCCACATCGGCGTAGACGAGAGCGGCAAGGGCGACTTTTTTGGACCGCTGGTCATCGCGGCCTGCTACGTGGGTCCCGAGCATTTGGCCGAACTCGAAGGCGTTCGCGACTCGAAGTCGCTGACCGACAAGCGCGCGTTGGCCCTCTCCGTCGCGATCAAGAACGCGTGCCCGCATGTCGTCATCTCGATCGGGCCTGCAAAGTACAACGAACTTTACGAGAAGATCCGCAACCTCAACAAGTTGCTCGAGTGGGGGCATGCGCGGGCCATCGAAGACCTACTGGGCAAGGTCTCGGCCAAGAAGGTCATCTCCGACCAGTTCGCCAACCCCGCTGGCCTCAAGCGGCGGCTGTTCGAGAAGGGCCGACAGGTCGAGTTGGTTTCGGTGGTGCGCGCAGAAGCCGACATCGCGGTGGCGGCGGCCTCGGTCCTTGCGCGGGCGGAGTTCCTCCGGCGGCTCGAATCGTTGGGCCGCGACTTGGGATGCACGCTGCCCAAAGGGGCGTCCACTCCGGTGCTGGATGCCGCCCGCTCCATCGTTCGGACGAAGGGCGTGGACGCGCTCAAAAGCGTGTGCAAGGTGCACTTCAAGACCTTTGGCCAAGTCGTCGGCCCATAGAGGCGAGTTCGGCGACGGCCATCACGAACGCGGCACCCGAGAGGTTGAGCAACACATCCCAAGCCGTGCCCGTACGCCCCAACGTGCCCGCCTGACGCGCCTCGTCTAGGGAGGCGTGCGCGAAGCACCAGAGCAGCCCCAAGACCACGGGCCATGGGAGCGCAAGACGCGAGGCGAGGGTCCGGGCGCTCTGGGCCAGCAGACCATAGCCGAAGAAGTGCATCCCCTTGCGCAGGAACACCATCGCGTTCCAAGCCGAGTCCGCGTCCAGCCCGAACGTGGCCATGATCCACTGGTGCATTCCGGAGGCTCCTCCAGCCCCGCCTGAGAAATGGGCCGTGGCCCACCCGATGCACACGCAGACGACCACCGGTTGGCCGACAAGGCGACCGATCGCCCACGAACCGGCAACTGCGCCCAAGGCGGCCACTCCGTGAGGTACGGGCAAGAGCGCAAGGGCCGCAAAGCCCGCCCCGTAAAGGGCGAGAGCAAATCGGCGCGAGGCAAGATCGGGTGGTAGAGCCAAGGTCGCTAGTTCAGACTCGCCGTCGGCCCCCTTTGGTACAATGGACAGGCCCAACCCCAAGCCGCGCGCCGGGTTGGGCAACGCCTTCTTCCACCATGGCTCGCTTCAAAATCTGCGTCGTCGGCCTCGGATACATCGGCCTCCCCACCGCTACCGTCATGGCCAACGCGGGCCACGAGGTCGTCGGAGTGGACACCAAGCCCTCGACCGTCGAGAGCATCAACCAGGGCAAGGCGCACATCGTCGAGCCCGATCTCGACGGTGCCCTGAAGTCCGCCGTCGAATCCGGCAACCTGCGGGCCCAAGCGACCGCCGAAGCCGCCGACTTCTACGCCATCTGCGTGCCGACCCCGTTCCACCACGACGAGGGCTCCATCCCCCGCCCCAATGTGGACTACGTGTTCGCCGCCGCCGAAGCCGTCGCTCCGTTCCTGAAGGACGGCAGCACCGTCATCATCGAATCCACGTCGCCCGTGGGCACGACCCGCGACGTCGCCAAGCGGCTGCGGGAACTCACAACGGCCAAGTTCCACATCGCGTATTGCCCGGAACGCGTGCTGCCCGGCAAAATCATGACCGAGTTGGTCGAGAACGACCGAATCGTCGGCGGCGAGACTCCCGAAGCCGCCGAGCGCGTGGCCGAACTCTACGCCACGTTCATCAAGGGCGAGGTCCTGAAGACCGACGACCGCACCGCCGAGATGGCCAAGCTCGTCGAGAACAGCTACCGCGACGTCAACATCGCGTTCGCCAACGAACTCTCGATGCTCTGCGACCGTGTGGGCATCGATGTCTGGGAACTGATCGCCCTCGCCAACCACCATCCCCGGGTCAAGATCCTGCAGCCCGGCGCTGGCGTGGGCGGCCATTGCATCGCTGTGGACCCGTGGTTCATCGTGGCCATGGATCCCGAGCGGGCCAGGCTCATCGAGAGTGCGAGGCGCGTCAACGATTCCAAGCCCGAGTTCGTGATGGACAAGGTCTGCGCCGCCGCCGACCGCTTGCGTGCCGAACTGGGTCGCGAGCCGCGAGTCACTTGTCTGGGGCTGGCGTTCAAGCCGAACGTGGACGACTTCCGCGAGAGCCCTGCGCTCCACATCTTCGAAGGGTTGCGGGCACGAGGTCTTCAGGTGGATGCCGTCGAACCCTATGCCACCGACGCGGTCGCCCACGCGGGCTTGGTGGGCTTGGACGAGGCGCTGGCGTCCTCCGACCTCCTCGTCGGCTTGGTCAAGCACCAGCAGTTCGCGGGCTTGGCGAACGACAAGCTGATGGACTTCTGCGGCATCGCCCGTTAGTCCCAACGGATGCGGGAGCGGTAGCCCTCGACCACTTCGGCATCGGGTTCCCCGATGACCTCGTCGAAGAGGTCGTTCGAGACGATTCCCAAACTTTCCAGGACGCGATCGAGAGCAGTGACCATCGCTGGGTCGAACTGGAAGCCCGATTGGTCGTGCATGTAGTTGCACGCGTCCACGAACTCCCAGGCGCTCTTGTAGGGTCGCGGGTGGAGGAGAGCATCGAAGACGTCCGCGACGGCGACGATGCGGCCCACAACAGGTATCGCTTCGCCGACAAGACCCTCCGGGTATCCCTTTCCGTCCCAGCGTTCGTGATGCGAGTAGGCGATGCACTCGGCGAGTTGGAGCAGGTCGGACGTAGAACCCGAGAGAATCTGGCGACCCACGTGAACGTGTTGCCGAACGGTCTCGCGTTCAAAGTCTGTTAGAAGGCCCGGTTTGAGCAGGATGCCGTCGGGGAGACCGATCTTGCCCAGATCGTGCAACGGGGCGGTCAACCGGATGTTTTCGACATCGTCGGTGCCGAGTCCGGCTGCTTGGGCGATGAGCGCGGACAGGTTGCCCACGCGTTTGGTGTGGTGCCCCGTGTCGTCGTCCCGGTACTCCGCCGCGAGGGCCAACCGGGTCAGCACGTCGCGTTGGGCTTGTTCGAGTTCGGAGGTTCGCTCGGCAACGCGAATCTCCAGCGTGGCCTTCTGGTGCTCGATCTCTTTGTACAGGAGGCGGGTTTGCAGCAGGTTCCGCGTGCGCAGCAACACTTCGTCATGATCGGCGAACTTGCTGACGAAGTCCTTAGCCCCCGAAGCGAGTGCGCGCCGCTTGGCTTCGGTCGAGTCGTCGCCCGTCAGCACGAGGATGGGAAGATAAGTCGTGCTGGGCACCTTTTCCAGAATGCGCTCGATCACTTCGAACCCGGACATGGGCGACATGTGCAGGTCCATCAGGACGATGTCGGGCTGGACGTCCTCGAACATCTGGACGGCTGCCGTGCAATCCGTGGTGCCGAATACCTGAATGTTGGGCGTGGCCCGGAGGGCGTGGCGAATGAGCAGATGGTTGTCTGCGTCATCGTCCACGATGAGGGCTTTGGCGCTCCAGTCCGGCTCGTTCACATCCAATCGCCTCCCCGGATCGGGCCGTGGTTCGGTCACTATAGATTCCGACGCTGTACGCCCAGTCATTGGATTCACCGGGTTTGACGTATTGTGCGCGTCCTAGTGTGGATTCGGGATGAACTCCGCCACAGAATTCAGATACTGCTCAGTAGTTCGATGGGCGTATACAGTCCCGGACTCTCTCGGCTCGGGCAGATCTTCGTCGAAAAACCTGGGCATGCCCCACCTTGATCCCAGCGGCTCGGGCACGCGTTGGGGCACGTCGAGCCCCGCCAGCGTCAGGCAAGCGGCCACCCACATGCGGGGCACGGTGGTCAGGCAGTAGCCACCTCCGCCGACGGCGACGATGGGCACCCCGAAGTCTCGGATGCGTTCGACGGNNCCCAGCCACTCTTGTGCGGCGAGCCGCAAACCGCCAAGGGGGTCGTACTCGTGCGCGTCCGTTCCCATCTGCAGCACGATCGCTTGGGGCTGGAACCGGCCCAGAGCATCCATCACGATACGCTCGAACGCTCCCAGCCAAACGTCGCCCGTCGTCCCCGATTGGAGTGGCGCATTGACGCTGGTGAACACGGGGCCGCACTCTTCAACCCATCCTGTGCCGGGGAAGAAGCGGCTGCCCTCCTGATGGATGCTGCACGTCAGCACGTTGGGGTCGTCGTAGAACATCCACTGCACGCCGTCGCCATGGTGCAGGTCGATGTCCACGTAGGCGACGCGGTCGAACCGCTCCCGCAGGATGTGAAGCGCGATGGCAGGGTCGTCGAAAACGCAGAACCCGCTGGCCTTGTTTCGATGGGCGTGGTGCAGCCCCCCAGAGATGTTGAACGCCAGCGGGGCTCCGTCGCGGACGTCTCGGGCAGCCGCAGCCGAGCCTGCCGAATACGCCAGCGATGCCTCGTAGACGCCAGGGAACGACGGGTTGTCCAGCGAGCCGAAGCCGAACTTGCTCTCGAAGCCTTGCGAGGGCGCCATACCCGAGCCGATCAGGGCCACGGCTCCCACGTACTCGAGGTCGTGAACGCGCAAGACGTCGTCCCGTGCGTCAAGCCCCGGGTCGAGGAACTCGGTCTGACCAAGCGCCTCCAGCAATTCGATCGTGCGGCGCAGGCGCTCAGGCTTGAGCGGATGACGCGGACCGAAGTCGTAGCCCAGCATGCGCGGGTGGTAGTAGAACCGGGGCAGCATGGTCGGCTAGCCCTCGGTCTCGGAGGAAACATCCTCGAACTCGAACAACAGCAGGCGGCGTTCGCCCTCGATGGTCAGTTCCGTGACCTCCATGTTCAGCGTGTCGGGCGTTTCGGGGTTTATCGGTTCCATTTCAGGCTCTCCTGGGCCAGGGCCGCCGCGCCCAGCATGCCGGCGTCTTCGATCTGCTCGGCTTGCACGATCTGGGCGAAATCGTAGAGTTGGGGCACGGCCACCTTGCGCGCCGATTGGCGGGCGGGCCCCAGGATCAACTCGCCCGCCTTGGCGATCTGGCCACCCACGGCGACCACCTCGGGTGCGAACACGTTGATCATGTTGGCGATGGCGATGCCCAAGAATCGGCCGACCTCGGCGAACACCTCGATGGCGACTTCGTCGCCTTGGGCGGCGGCCTCGGAGATCAGGCGCGGGCTGATCTTGGAAAGGTCGCCTTCGCACAAGTCGTTGAGAAGCGACTTCCGGCCCCGGCGGAGTTGATGCTGCGCGCGGCGGATGATGGCGTCGCGTTGGCAGTAGCTCTCGACCGCGCCGTAGGTTCCCGCGTTGCACTCGACGCCCGCCTCGTTGATGCACATGTGGCCGAGTTCGGCGCCGCCCGTGTTCCCACCGATGAGGATCAAAGGGCCGCGCGCATCACCCAGAACACATTGCGGCGCGAGCACCACGCCGCCGCCGACGCCGGTACCGAGCGTGAACATGACCAGGCCCCGAGCCTGATTCCGGCCCGTACCGAACCGATACTCGCCCAACGCGGCCATGTTGGCGTCGTTGTCCATCGCGATGGGCAAGGCGATGCGGCGCTGCAACGGCTCGCGAATGGGCACGTCCAGCCAGTACCGGAACACACCGTCCACGGTCTTGCCGAAGTTGGGCGCCCACCGAACGACGCCCGTGGCGTTGTCGATGTGGCCGGGGATCGCGATGCCGACGGCCCGCGGATGCTCGGGCGCGGTGGCCATCGCGCGTTGGATCACCTCGGCCAAGGCGTCCAAGACGGGCTCGACGCCTTCTTGGGCGCGCGAGGGTTGGCTGAAGGCTTCGGTGGCGGGTACGCCCTGCGGGTCGTAGACACAGGCGCGCACGTTGGTGCCGCCCAAGTCCACGCCCACGACAAGATCGGTCATTGACGCGATTCTATCCGGATCGCAGCCCCCGCGACGACCCGTGACCTTGGGACCACTGCGACGGTTCGCGGAACTTACGCGCCCCACGGCGCATATAGATACGACATTGACGACCGGAATCAGACCTTCGGGCGGGTTTTGGCGTCTCAGTAGGCGATATGATGACGACGATGACCCACGAGTCCTCCAGCTTGTCCCAACTCACCGAGACCGCCAACCGCATCGTTCAGGAAGTCGAGAAAGCCATCGTGGGCAAGAGAGAGACCGTCCAGGACGCCGTCATCGCCCTGCTCTCGGGGGGGCACCTGCTGATCGAAGACATTCCCGGCGTCGGCAAAACCACGCTGGCCAAGGCGCTCGCGCAGAGCATCGGCGGCGAGTTCCGACGCATTCAGTTCACGCCCGACCTACTGCCCGCCGACATCACGGGCTCGAGCATCTTCAACCAGAAGTCCACCGAATTCGAGTTTCGGCCCGGTCCCGTGTTCGGCAACGTGGTGCTCGCGGACGAAATCAACCGCGCCACGCCCAAGACGCAGTCGGCCCTCTTGGAGGCCATGGAGGAGCGACAGGTCACCAGCGACGGCGTCACGCGCCGATTGCCCGAGCCCTTCTTCGTCATCGCCACCCAGAACTCGGTCGAACTCACGGGCACGTATCCGCTGCCTGAAGCGCAGATGGACCGCTTCTTCATGCGCGTCGCCATCGGTTACCCCTCCAAAGAGAACGAGGTAGAGATCCTCTCGGAGCGTGTCAGCGAGAACCCGCTCGACCGTGTGGGCGTGGTGGCCACGCTCGCGGACATCCTCGCACTCCAGAAGGAAGTCAAGAACGTCTTTGTCCACGAGAGTGTGCGGCAGTACATCGTGGACATCGTGCAGACCACTCGGTCGAGCGGTTTGCTCGCGATGGGCGCCTCGCCTCGGGGATCGTTGCACCTGATGCGCGCCGCTCAGGCCAAGGCGGCCATGGACGGCAGCGACTACGTTCGGCCCGACGAAGTGAAGGAACTCGCCGTCGCGGTTCTGGCGCACCGTGTGATTCCTCGCGGCGAGTCGCGGGCACGCGGCGTCACGGCCGACGACATCATCGGCGATCTGGTGGATTCGGTCGCCGCTCCGGTGCCCGTCTGATGGCGGAGCACTCGCAGGAGGTGGACGAGCGATGATGAGCCGCATTGCCGGCCTGACGATTACGGCGTCGGCGCTGTTCTTGCTCATGGTCGCCATCATGCTGGGGTCGGCCGCCCTGTTCTACATGTGCACGGCGATGATCCTGACCCTCGCGGCGTCGCGCCTGCAAGCCTGGCTTTCGGTCCGGGGCCTCCAGTTCGAGCGGATTGTGCCGGAGACGGCCATCCAGGGCGAGCGCATCCAAGTCGAGATCTTGGTCGGAAGCGACCTGCGCATCCGGCGCCCGCTGATCACGGTGCGCGACAACCTCGGCGCGAAGATCGGGGCGCGATCGGTGACCCCCAGCCTGCCCATCGCACCCTCGGCCGAGCAGCCCATCCGCACGCAGTATCAGTTTCGCCCGATGAGGCGAGGCAAGCACTCGTGGAAGGGAGTGCAGGTCTCGGGGACCGATGCGCTTGGCCTGGTCACCATGACCAAGGACTACGAGACCGAGTCCGCCGAGATGTTGGTCCTGCCGGCCCCGATTCCGGTCAGTGTGGACCTTCCCGCTGGGGCGGGTTGGGGGTTGAACGACTTGACCTCTGGCCTCTCTCGCGGCCCCGGCATCGAACCTTACGGCGTCCGGGAGTACAGCCATGGCGACTCGCTTCGGTTCGTCCACTGGCGCAGCAGCGCTCGGGCGGGAAGGCTCCTCGTCCGCGAGTTCGAGACGGGCTCGAACGCGTCGGTCGTGTTCCTGTTCCAACGTTCCCACGGTTCGGAGGTCGGCCCGTTGGGAGCCACCACGCTCGATGCCATGTGTGGGCACGCCGCTTACTTGGCCGAACGCTTCCTGCGCGAGGGCGCCAAACTCGAGTTGCCCCAACTGGAGGACCAGCCCAAGACCCTTGCGCCGCATGAGCGGTACCGCCAGATTCTCCACTTGCTCGCCGAACTCGAAGCCAACGAATCGCGGACACTGGCCCAAGAACTCATCGAGCTGTCGCCGCGCGTTCCCACAGGAGCCGTGGTGTTCCTATTCCAAGCCGTGGACGACCCTGGCCTGATCGCGGCCGCTCAAAGCCTGCGCGCGCGCAACATCCAAGTCTGGCCATTGCTCTACGACGCCTCCGTGGCGGGAGGCGTTCGCAAGGGTGGCAGCGCCGCAAGCGAGGAGAACATCCTTCGGCTTCAGTCGGCGGGCATGAGTCCCTCGGTGCTGCCGTACCCCTTGGAAAGCCAGGAGGTGTCGGCGTGAAAGCTCGCGCAGCCGAACCCATCGAGAGCCAGATCACGACGGCGGACTACTTGTTGTCGGGATTTGCCGCGGCTCTGGCGGCGTACTCGGCGGGTATGGGCGTTTCCAGCCCGGGCATCGGCTGGTTCTTTGTGTTCGGCATCGTGATCGGCACGATCGCCAGCATGCTTCTGCATCGCCCGTTGGCGGCAGGTGCGGGCCGGGCCGACGGGTGGCTCTATGCGGTGCTGGCCATCGTCGCGATCGCGTCCACCAACGAGCTGAACGCGCTCCTGCCCGACGACGGCTTTTCAAGGCCCCTGCTCATCGCCAACGCCCTCTGCTGGATGATGCTTCTGGGGAGCTTCTCGCTCTGGAGCGACTCGACGCTGTTGTTCCAAGCCGTGCCGAGCATTGCCCTGTTCGGTTTGGTCGGGTGCTGGGACACCTACTCGAACTCCACGATCCTGTTCTTCGTGTTCTTGTTGTGCGTGGCCACGTTGTTCGCCCGCGCCCACCGTCGGGTCATGCTCGCTCGGGCGGCGGCCTCCGGCTTCGCGGGCTTGGACATGCAGCGTCACGAGTTGGTGGGCAACCTCGGCAAGGCGAACCAGCGGCTCAAGGAAGGCCCGTGGAGGTGGATGGCGGGTCCGGAATGGGGGCTTGCCTCGGCCGCGGTGATCATCGTCCTCAGCCTGCTTGGCGCGCCGGTCATCCAGTCGAGCGTGAAAGACATTTCGGGCTTCGTGCGCATTCAGGTGCCGCAGAGCCGCGCGTTGCCGGGCAACCCGTTGGGATTGGCTTCCGAGTCGGACTCGGTGCGTGTGGGGCAGGGACCCACCAGTCTTTCGCAGACGCCCGTGCTGACCGCCGAACTCAGCGTGCCGATGTACCTGCGCACCCAGACCTACAACGTTTACAACGGTCGTGGCTGGACGCGGCGCTCATCGGCCGCCGACGCGGGCGACCAGTGGGAGGGCCAGAGCGGCGACCGGTTCGAGGTCCCCGTTCAGGGCTTTCAGCAACGAGCACGGCGGCTGAACTCGCGCATCGAAGACTTCCGAATCAGTCTGCTGACACCGTTGGACTCGTTGCCCGTGCCGGGCGAAGTGATCGGCCTGGACGTTGAACGATCCAAGTTCAGACCCCGATCCGACGGGACCGTCGGCATCCTGAACCGTAACGAGCCGGTGCGCGACGTCGCTGGGCGCGCGCTGATTGCGCAAGGCACGCCGACCAAGGTGCCGGACGCTCCGCCGAGCGGCCTGACACCTTCCTACGAGACCGCTGGCATCGACCCGCAGGTGCGCGCATTGGCTCAAGACGTCGCCGCCGACGCCGAGACCGACTACGAGAAGGCGATGGCCGTCAAGCGCGA
>DDSP01000033.1:0-44769 GCA_002343445.1 Chthonomonas sp. UBA2387 | reverse complement strand
GGTGGGTATCCCGGCGCGCTACGTCATCGGCTACTACCCGACCACGGGCCAACGCGACGAGCAAGGGCGCTACGTTGTGCTCCAGGCCGACTACCATGCGTGGGCCGAGTTGTTCTTCGAAGGGCACGGCTGGGTGGTGTTCGACGCGACGGAAGGCGCGACGCAGGTCGAGGGAGCGGGCCGAGGCGAGGCCGTAGACAATCGGCCGTGGCACGAGCAACTCTGGGCAAGGGCCATCTTCGTCTTGGCAGGCTTGGCTGTCGTTGGCGGCATCGGACGGGTGCTGTGGTTCAAGTATGGGGCGAAGCTTCTGCCCCCGCCGAAGCCTCGCGAAGAGATCCGCCGCCTCTATCGGGGGTTCGTCCGCTCGATTCGCGATGCGACCGATGTGCCCAAGCGGCTTTCGCAGACGCCGAGCGAGTATCTTGAGGTGGTGCGACCCAAACTGGGCGAGCGATTTGCATCGGCTCAATCGCTGAACCGAGAACTCGAACGAGCCCTGTTCGGTCGCGACGAACCGACTCCAGATGCGGTGGCGCAGTGGCGCGAATCGCTCCGGCGTTGGTCGAAAGGCCGTCCATGAAAGCTCAGTTCGACGTCAAGAAGGCCCTCGCGCACACGTGCGTGATGATCGCGTCGAACGAAGGCTATCTCCGCGATGCGGCCTTGGACGCGTTTCGAACTGCGTTGGGCGAGGATGCCGAAGAGATCGCGACGATCCACGGCGACGAGCGTCCGCTGCCCGCATGGCTTGCCGAAGCCGGCACCGCCCCGTTCCTTTCCGAGCGGCGCGTGGTGCTGATCCGCAACCTGCTCCGCGCCGGCCGGCCCAAGGACTGGGGCGACGTCGCGGCGATGCTCAAGAAGCTGGCCCCCACAGGGCTGCTCGTCTTGGTCGCCGACGACGAGCCAGGCGACGACGACAAACAGAAGACGCACGAGCGCAACCGCAAGGAATGGATGGACGTGGCGGGCAAAGCGGGGGCGTATGTGTTCAACCCCACCATTGACACCGGGGCCGTCACCGCGATCGTCCAGGACGTGTTCAAGCAAGCGGGGAAGCAGGTCACCGGCAAGACGTGCCAGCTCTTGGCCGAGATGGTCGGCAACAACATCACCCGAGCAACCGAAGAGGCCGAGAAGGTGGTCATCTACGTCGGCAAGGCCGAGCGGATCACGGATCACGACCTCAAGGAGGTCGTGATCGCATCGCCCGAATGGAGCATCTGGAAGCTGGTGGAGGCCGTGTTCACCGGCGCACCCGGAACCACGATCCGCGAGTTGCAGGGTTTCCTTTCGTCACACAAGACGCCTCAGGATGCCGCGTTTCGTTCCGTGTTGCCGCGCCTCTCTGGACAATTGCGAGCGGTCTGGCAGGCGCGGGTCTGTCTGGATGCCGGAGCGTACACGGCCAAAGCAGCGCCCGCCGGCGTTCAGCGCAGTTGGCCCTCCAAGGGCTTGGGCTCGCTGTCTCCGTGGGCCGAGAAGAAGGCGTTCGAGTCGGCCCGTCACGTGGATCTGGACGGCCTCGCAAGGTGCTTCAAGCTGCTCTCAGACGCCGACGCCTCGATCAAAGGCATCCTTCCCTCGGTGGACACGGTGGAGACCGTCGAGCGCATGTGCCTCGCCATGAATCGCGAACTGGCGGCCAGACGTCAACGCAACTCCAGTTTGTAGCCTGTGCTACAATAATGAGAACATGGGTCAAACTTGCGCCTTGGCATGGTTGCGTCGCGTCGCAGCGGGATGTGTGGCTGTTGCATGTCTGATGACGTCCGCGTGCGACTCCCGGCCCCCGCGCGTGGGCGGATGGGACGGCATGTATCCGATCAAGATCACCGTCACCACGGCCATGATCGGCGACTTGGTGAAGGGCGTCGGGCGCGACCGCGTGTTCATCGAGGTCTTGATGGGTCCGGGAACCGACCCGCACCTGTACAAGGCGTCTCCCGACGACGTGCGCAAACTCGGCGAAGCCGTCGGCATCGCGTACAACGGTTTGCACCTCGAGGGCAAGATGGGCGAAGTCCTCGAGTCCATGGCCAAGAAGAAGCCGACGTTGGCCGTCGCGGAGGCGTTGCCGCAGGGTCGCCTCATCCAGGTTGGCGAAGTCGGCGGCAAGCCGACCTACGACCCCCACGTCTGGTTCGACGTCAAGCTCTTCAGCGAGGCGCTCGGCCCGATCGCCGCATGGCTTTCCGAGATCGACCCCGATAGCGCGGATTTCTTCCAGGCCAACGCCGAGGAGTATGCGTTCGGCCTGAGCCAGTTGGACGACTACGTGCGAAGCGCGATGTCGGAGATTCCCAAGGAGCGGCGCGTGCTCATCACGGCCCACGACGCGTTCGCCTACTGGGGGCGCGCCTACGGCTTGGAGGTTCGCGGCATCCAGGGCATCAGCACGGAGTCCGAGGCGGGACTGAAGGAGATCAACGATCTGGTGGACCTCATCGTCGAGCGCAAGATCCCCTCGGTGTTCGTGGAAACTTCGGTCAGCGAGAAGAATGTGCAAAGCCTGGTTCAGGGGAGCCGTGCCCGAGGATGGAACGTCGGCGTCGGTGACCCGCTCTTCTCGGACGCCATGGGCACGAAAGCGCAAGGGGCGCACACGTACATGGCGATGATCAACTACAACACGAACTCGATCCGTCAGTCGCTCTTGGCCGACCGATGAACGAACTCGCGATTCAAGTCCGTCGCCTCACCGTTGCCTACGAGCACAAGCCCGTGCTGTTCGATGTGGACCTCGACGTGCCCAAGGGCCGATTGATGGCCATCGTCGGGCCGAACGGGGCGGGGAAGAGCACCCTGGTCAAGGCCATCCTCGGCCTGATTCCCCGGGTCTCTGGGACCGTCAGCGTGTTCGGCAAGGCGTTCTCGGGCGTGGATACGCGCGTCGGATACGTGCCTCAGCGGGAGAGCGTGGATTGGGATTTCCCCGTCTCGGCGCTCGATGTCGTGCTCATGGGCTCGTACCATCGCGTCGGTTGGTTCAGGCGCCCGGGCACTCGCGAACGCGACGCCGCCGCGAAGGCTTTGGACGAGGTCGGCATGGGCGAGTTCGCGAACCGCCAGATCAGCCAACTCTCGGGGGGTCAGCAGCAGCGTGTGTTCCTGGCCCGCGCGCTTCTCCAGCAAGCCGACCTCTACCTGATGGACGAGCCGTTGGCAGGTGTGGACGCCGCCACCGAAGTCGCCATCCTCGAACTCCTGCGCCGCATGCGCAACGAAGGGAAGACCGTCGTCGCCGTCCACCACGACCTGCAAACCGTGGCCGACTACTTCGACGACGTCGCGTTGGTGAACCTGCGCGTGTTCGGTGTCGGCCCGGTGGCCGAGGTGATGACGCCCGAACGACTGCGCCAAACGTATGGCGGACGTTTAGGGGCCTTGGAGACCATCGCCAAATCGGCGACGGGCGCTGCGTCATGACCTACAACACGATCATCGTGCTGGCCGGAGCGTGCCTGTTGGGTGCCCTTTGCGGGGCCGTGGGCTCGTTTGCCGTGCTGCGCCGCCGGGCCCTCATGGGCGACGTGATGGCCCATGCTGCGTTGCCGGGATTGCCGCTGGCGTTCCTGCTGGCGGGAGGGAAGTCCCTGCCGATGCTGCTGACCGGCGCAGCCGCTTCGATCCTGCTCGGCATGGGGTGGTTCGCGGCCATGCGCTACCGCTCGCGCACCCACGACGATGCGGCGATGGCGCTGGTGCTGGCCTCGATGTTCGGGCTGGGCATCGTGCTGCTGCGGCACGTTCAGAACGTCTCCACGGGCGGCCATGCGGGCCTGGAGTCGTTCATCTTCGGCAAGACGGCCGGCATGGTCGCCTCGGACGTTTGGATCACGGGCGGGGTGGCGTTGGTCTGCCTGGGGGTGATCGCCGTCGCCTACAAAGAACTGCGCTTGGTCTGCTTCGACCCCGGCTTCGCGGCGAGCACCGGGCTGCGCGTCGGATGGGTGGACTTCCTGATCACGGGGCTCTTGGCCCTGGCCGTCGTGGTGGGCCTGCCGATGGTGGGCGTCGTGATGGTCGCGGCGCTGACGATCATCCCTGCCGTAGCCGCAAGGTTCTGGACCGAGTCGCTGGGCCCGATGCTTGGCATCGCGTCGGTGTTCGGTGCGCTGGCATGTGCCCTGGGCGTGTTGGTGAGCGCCTCGCAGGAGCGCATGCCCTCAGGCCCGTTGATCGTGTTGGCCGCGGCGGTCTTGTTCGTCCTTTCGGCCCTGTTCGCGCCGCAGCGAGGCTTGGTTGCACGGCGGCTCAGGCTGGAACGGCTGCGGCACGCGTGGCGCGAAGGGAGGTTGGAGGCTTGAACGAGATCCACCTGTGGACCGTCGTTGTGGCCGCGACGTGCAGCCTCGCGTGCGCATGGGTGGGCGTCTGGCTCGTCCTTCAACGCGTCAGCATGATCGGCGACGCCATCAGCCATTCGGTGTTGCCCGGCCTCGTCGTCTCGTTCCTCATGTTTGGGACCCGCGCGCCGTGGCCGATGTTCTTGGGGGCGGCGGTCGCGGGCTTGGCGACGACCTACCTGACGCGTTCGATCGCGTCGGCGACAGGAGCGAAGGAAGACTCGAGCATGGGCGTGGTGTTCACGGTGTTGTTCGCGCTCGGCGTGCTGCTCATCACACGGTACGCGCGCCAGATCGACCTGGACCCCGGTTGCGTGCTGTACGGCTTGCTCGAATTCGTGGCCCTCGACACGCGCCCGATCCTCGGCGTCGAAGTCCCGCGTGCTCTGGAGACGCTCGCGCCGGCATTGGCGCTGACGGGCGTGCTTTTGGTCCTCTTTCGCAAGGAGGTGCTCGTCATGGCGTTCGACCCCGGTCTGGCGCGGACGCTCGGCTTCCGACCCACGGCCATCTACTACGGCCTCATGGCCTTGGTGGCTGTGGTGACGGTGGCCTCGTTCGAAGCGGTCGGCTCGATCCTCGTCATCGCGATGCTCATCGGCCCTGCGGTGGCGGCGAACCTGTGGACGCGCAACTGGCGGACCATGTTCGCGATCGCCTCCCTGGTGGCCGTGGGTTCGAGCGTTGCGGGCTACGCGTTGGCCGTCGCCACCAACACCTCGGTGGCGGGAATGATGGCCGTCGCGGTGGGTGTGGCGTGTGGATTGGCCGCGATCTTCTCGCCCGCCGGCGGAGTGCTTCAGCGGGCCGTGCGGCTCCGTGCGTCGCGGGCGACCATCGCCGCCGAGGACCTGTTGGCGAACGCCTATCGCGACTTGGAACGCTCGGGAGTCACGTCCCTTCTCGGAGATCGTGGGCTCGTCGCCCGGGGTTGGTCCGATGGTGCCCACCTGACGTCCGAGGGTCTGATCACCGCCCGACGCCTGGTCAGCGGGCACCGATTGGTCGAAACGTTCCTGGTGAAGGACGTGGGCCGATCGCCCGACGAAGTCCACGAATCGGCGCACCGCGCGGAGCACTTGCTCGACGCCGTCCAACGGGCGGAGCTGCTGCGCGAACTCGATTCCCCAGTCGAAGATCCCCACGGAAGTCCGATCCCAAAAGAGCCCAGCGCCTAGCGCACCACATGCCGCCTATGGCTCGTCCCTCTGTTTGCGGTATCTTTTCGAGGGATTTCTTCCACTTGGTCGTCGTCGGGTATGCGTTTTGCGAAAAGTTTTGATAGAATGAGGTCGTTTGGCCATCCACGGAGGGAAGGTTAACGATGTCTATGCTACGAATCCAGGGCGGAAAGCCCCTCGTCGGCGACTTGGAAGTTGCCGGAAGTAAAAACTCGGCGCTCGCCGTTCTTAGTTCGGTCGTCCTCTGCGACGGCCCGGTCATGTTGCACAACGTGCCCCACGTCAGCGACATCGAGACCAAGTGCCAGCTGTTGCGCATGTTCGGCGCGCAGGTGGATTGGGTCGAGGGCTCGCTGGTCGTGGACGCCACGCCGCTCTCGTTTGCAGAGCCCGATGCCGAACTGGTGCGCAAGATCCGCACGTCGTTCTATCTGCTCGGGCCGTTGCTCGCGCGGCTGGGCTTCTGCCGGATCCCCGCGCCTGGCGGCTGCAGGATCGGCGCTCGGCCCGTGGACTTCCACCTCAAGGGTTTGCGCACGCTCGGCGCCGAAATCGATTTGGAAGGCGGCGTGTATACCGCCCGGTGCGACCAGCTTCGCGGCGCGGAAATCTATCTCGACTTTCCGAGCGCAGGCGCGACCCAGCACCTGATGGCCACGGCTGTTCTGGCCGAGGGCATCACCACGCTCCAAAACGTGGCCGTCGAACCCGAGGTCGTCGCGCTCGCCGAGTTCCTGAACCGGCTCGGGGCGCGCATCGAAGGCGCGGGCACCGGCACCATCTACATCCACGGCGTGTCCCGATTGGAGCCCAACGAGTACCGCATCCCAGCCGATCGGCTGCAGGCGGGCACGTTCTTGCTGGCAGGGGCCATCACAGGCGGCGATGTCTGCGTCAAGGGCCTCGTGCCCGAAAACCAGACGCCCGTGGTCAACAAGCTTCGCGAAGCGGGCGCGTTCGTTCAAGAGGGCCACGATTTCGTGCGCGTGTCCTCGGTGGGCCGGCTCGATGCCATCCAGATCAAAACGATGCCCTACCCCGGCTTTCCGACCGACATGCAACAGCCCATGGCTGCCGTGCTGGCGCTGGCAAACGGCGTGAGCGTGATCGACGAGACCATCTACGAAAGCCGGATCGGCCACATCGCTGAACTCAACCGCATGGGCGCCAAGATCCAACTGCAAGGTCGTGTGGCCTCGATCACGGGCGTCGATCGCCTGAGGGGCGCGAGCGTCGAAGCCTCCGACCTGCGCGCGGGCGCGGCACTCGTCCTCGCAGGCTTGGCGGCGGAAGGCACCACGACGGTGCGCAACGTCCATTTCATCGACCGAGGCTACGAAGACCTCGAAAACACGCTCAATGGATTGGGCGGCAACGTGGTGCGGTTGGATGCCAATGGACGCCCCGTGCTCAGCGGAGCCGCGCAGGTAAGAGCCGAACGTTGAGACTCGCGCCGGAAATCGGGGTCGATCTCGGGACGGCGAACATCCTCGTCTATCGGCGGGGCAAAGGCATCGTCGTCCGCGAACCCACCGTCGTCGCGATCAACACCCAAAACGGCAAGGTCTTGGCCGTAGGCAACGAAGCGCGCGAGATGCTCGGCCGGACGCCCGGCAACATCCAAGCCATTCGGCCCTTGCGCGACGGCGTCATCGCGGACTACACGACGACGCTCAAGATGATGGAGTACCTGCTGGACAAGGTCGCCGGACGTCGGCGTCTGTTCGGCCCCGTGGTGCTGGTCTGTGTGCCCAGCGGCGTGACCAACGTCGAGCGGCGTGCCGTCCTCCAGGCCACCAAGCAGGCGGGCGCGTCGCTCGCCATGACGATCGAAGAGCCGATGGCCGCCGCGATCGGCGCGGGATTGCCCATCGCCAGCCCCGGCGGCAACATGGTCGTGGATATCGGCGGCGGCACCACCGACATCGCTGTGATCAGCCTGGGCGCGCCTGTCACGGCCAGCAGCCTGCGCGTCGGCGGCAACAAGTTCGACGAGGCCCTGGTCCGGCACATGCGCAACGCCTACAGCCTCATGATCGGCGAGCCCACGGCCGAGGAGATCAAGATTCGCATTGGCTCGGCCTACCAACTGGAGCAGGAACTCACGATGGAGGTCCGAGGGCGAGACATGGTGGCCGGCTTGCCGCGCACCGTCCAGATCACCAGCGAGGAGATCCGCGAAGCGCTCAGCGAATCGGTGCGCCAAATCGCCGAACGCGTGTGCGTGGTGCTGGAAGAAACGCCGCCCGAGCTTTCGGCGGACATCATCGAGCGGGGCATCACCCTCACCGGCGGAGGGGCGCTGCTGCGCGGGCTGGACAAGTTCCTTTACAACGTCACGGACATCCCGGTTCGCGTTGCCGAAAACGCCCTGGAGTGCGTGGCGATCGGCACGGGCAAGGCGCTGGAAGAGATCGAGGCGATCAAGGCCAGCGGCGCGGTCACGATGATCTAGCACCGGGTGGTCAGGAGGATCACCCAACTCGCATAGCCCGCGATGCCCAAAGCGACTCCGATCGCCAACCACTTCAAGCAGACTTTGGCCGGCTTGCCCAGGCCGGCCGAGACGCCCGCGACGATCACTCCCAAGCCAATCATCGCCGGCGACAACAGCATGATCGTCATGGCGGGTTCGCCCGAGGCCGCCTCGCACGAATCGGATGCGAACGCCACCGCAACAAGGCCGGCCATGCCGATGCCGACCACGGCGGACAAGAGCGCGCAAACAACGACGATGGAAAGGACCCAACGGATCAGCGGCGTCAACGCGGGCCTCCAAGAGGAGTGATTCGGTTCAAAGCGCGACCAGTATAAGCGGGAACACTCCCGCGTGCGAAGGAATCTGGTGCCTTACGGACCCCGCGGGAAGCAGGTCGGGCGGCCCCAATGACCTAGGGATAGCGGTGGTGCGCTACGATCTTCCACCGCCCCAGGCAGTCTTCCAAGCTCGTGACGCTCAGGTTGTGAACCACCATCGGCCACCCGCTTTCGCCGATTCGGTGGCTGACGACTCCCGTGTGGTCAAGGCCGTTGTCGAGCTTCCAATAGACGATGTCGCCGGGTTGCCAGTGGTTGCGGTCGGCTTCGCTGAGTTGGGTGGTCAGGGTTTGGCCGTGCCTCTCAAAAAAGCGCCGTTGGTTGGGGCAGCGCCGGTGATCAATGTTCCGGTCTGCACTCCCCTCCACGCGCGGATACGTTGATCCGTGGGCGCGAATGTCCTCGTGCATCAGTTGTTGCAGGTCGAACCCAGCGTGGCGTAGCGCGCGGATGACGACGTCGGTGCACACGCCCTGATTTCGAGGGAGGTCGCCCATGGGGTAGTCCAACCGGAAATACCCGGTCGTGTAGGCGGCTCGCTCTTCGACTTGGACCATGGCCCCTTCCACGATCGCCTTCGCCATCTCGCCGGGTAAGTCGAGGGTGACTGTCGCTTGTTCCAAGTTGGTTCCCCATTTAGTTGGTAGCTCGGAAGTCTTGGCATTGCCCCTGATATCACGAATGAGCTGCATGCCCCACTGCTGAACATCCACAAAAGGCACGGATCTCATCTGCTTGCCATCAAAGAACGGAAGGCTGGACATTGACCCCCAGGCGAGTAAGGCAATACACCAGGGTGGGCTTATGGGCGACTGATTGCAATGGTAGCTCCGGTCCCCTAATGCCGCGATGAACGCAAGAGCCGCCCAAACGCTAGTCAGCGCCAACCACCTGTGGATATCGCCACCTACTAGAAACATCGAGCAGGGCGCGAGGATCGCTAACATCGCTAGTGCTCTCTCCAGCCGAGACCCGCCGCAGTGTTTCAAGGTGCCTGCACTGGCGGCCAGCATGAAAGGCAAGAGAACCACGAGCGACTGTGCAGATTCGAACTTCGAGCGTCGCGCCGACCACAGCTGATCCATCCGAGTGCGATTCGCGTCGACATCCCGAGAAAGAACATCGAACACGTCTCGTCGCAAGGTCATGTCGGCTGTCGCTTGAGAGCTTTCAAACAACGATTGAGCCGCCGTGGCCGATATCGAAGTTTGTGCCACGACGAACGAGCCAACAAGACCGACCAGAAGCACGAGCCCACAGGCGGCACTTCGTTGGTGCCTTTCCCAAACAGAGCCGACTCGCCAAAGGAGCCAGACCAGGAAGGGCGCTGTGTAGAGGGCGACACCCTCGTGAACGAAAACTAAGAACCCAAGAGCTATAACTGCAAACGCGGCAAGCCAACCAGGTCTCTTGAGTTTCACTGCGATCAAGATGGACAATAAGCCGAGGTAGTCCGCATAGCCAGTAAGGTGCGCCAGGTAGGGAATTGCTGGCGATGCGGACAGCCCGAGCAGGAGCCAAGACGCTGCGGGGCGGTCGCGGGATCGGTCAAGTAACGTCCTGGCGAAAAGATACCAAGTCAAGCCAGCCACGCCCATGCAAAGCAGGTTGAGGCTAAAGGAAGAGTGCAATGTCGGCACATTCAAGTGGGTGAATATCGTGCCTATAATCCCGCGTTTGACGTTGCCAAGGTCGTTGGTGATGAAAAAGTGGGTCAGCGCCCAATCATTCGGCAGATGAACGCCTCGCAAGAGATTCAGGATGAGTACCGACAACGTGACGGCTGGCAGCCCGCGTGTCACCCATTCTGTCGTCTGCGGCTGACTTGACACTGAGATGCGAGGTGAGGGGTACATGATGGCCTCGGGGTCTGGGCTTGACTGTACCTTGTAGATAAGACTCGTTCGCTTCCAAGGGGCGGGTATTCTATGCGGGTGGCACTTCGAACGAACCTGAGTGCTTTTGCGGCGATCGGGATACTCCTATGCATCGCGGCATCGGTCCCCTACTGGCCGTACACCGATGGAGACGCCTCGATTTACTTCACGTTCCTGAAGGGCTTCTTCGACAAGCCGTTCTCCTACGCTCCGGGAGTGGTGTCCTTCGGCGCGACGTCGCCGCTGCACGTGCTCGTCTTCGCGCCGATCCACCACCTCTTCGGCGCGGAGTGGATCAATGTCGCCAAGGTCTTGAACCTCCTCTTGGTGCTCATCGGGGCCTGGATGATCGGACGCTCGACCAGACATCCGCTTGGCATGTTGGGTGCCTTCGCGGCCGTGGCAGCGACCCCGCAACTGATGGAGAACACGTTCGATCTGTTCGAGGTCGGGGTCGTGTTTCTGGTCGGGGCCGGGTGCGTTGCGGCGTTGGTCGAGGAGCGCTGGAAGTCGGCTTTGCTCTGGGCGGGTTTCGCGTATCTGGCCCGCCCCGAACTGGTCTTGGCAGCGGCCGGCGCAGTGGTCTACGTCGGATCGCGTGCGGGGCGTCGAGCCCCCTGGGCGTTCCTGTTGCCAGGGCTGATCGCGACCACGGGTTACCACTGGTGGATGGCCTCGCAGGGAGCGGGGTGGCTGCCCACGAGCGTGACGGGCCGGCTGCACCGCGTCGCGGGCGAAGCGGGCGGGTCGTGGGCCGAGCGTTTCGCGGGCAGCTACGCGCCGAGGTGGCTCCATCCGAGCGGGCTGGGGGGCGAGGTTCTGGTGCTGCTGGTCTTGGCGGCCATCGGCCTGGTGGTCCTGCTCGCTCGGCGCAACAAGGCGTTGTGGCCTGCGCTCGCTTATGCGGGCGGGGTGCTGGCCGTCTACGTGGTGTTTCCGCCAAGCACCTATGCCGCGCGGTATCTGCTGGCCGTCGCGCCTTGCTTGGTCCTGTTGGTCGCCAAGCTGTTCGAGGCGGGTTCCAGCCTGCGGATTCCCGGTTGGGCCCCGGCGCTGGCGTGCCTCCTGGCGTTGGCGACGGTTCGGTACGCGTGGGGATTGCCACCTCGGTGGCCGGAGCACGTCGGGCTGTGGTCGCGCGACTTGGCGCGGTTCCGAGGCTATGAGCCAGCGGCCGACCTCTCCGACGCGATCGACGGCCTGGCAGCCCCGGGCGAACGCGTGCTGGTCTATGAGATCCAGAGCCAGTACGGCAGCCGCGCACGTTTGGTCAGCATGGACGCCATCGTGGGCGGCGAGGCGGCGGCCGCGTATGCGCGGCGCGAGGAATGGACCGATTTCGTCGTCCGCTCGAACGTCCGCTGGGTGGTGATCAATCAGGCGCAGGAGTACCGCCCCGCGTACAGGGGCACCGTGCTGCATCGGATGCATCGGGCTCAGGAGGGGGCCCGCCGAGACGGTTCGCCTTTCGAGGTGGGTGTCGTGGAGGTGGCGGACGGCGCAGTGGTCTATCGGTTGCGGGTGCTCAACCGTGCGGTGCTGCCGCCGCCGTTCGGTTCGATGCAAGCCGAGCCGCCCGTCCTCGGCGAAAGGGAAGGGGGTCTGGAGCGCGGCATCCCGGCTTGGGAGAGCATCTGGGAGGTGACGACGAACCCGGAGAGCCAGGTTCGCTAGCGAACAGCAGATTGCCGTCTCCCGTCAAAGATACCAGCCTAGATTCGGGTACTCCGGAAGGGCGACTTGCAACGCCTTGGATCAGAACCCACAATATCGCCAGGTCTAACGCCCGATGCCGAAAGCGGGCACGAAACGAACTTTCGGACTGGAGCGAATAACGTGGTAACTCGACAACGAATCATCTGGATCGCCTTTGCGGCACTCGCAGCCGCAGGGGTGCAAGCACAACACATGGGCGGGCGAGTGTTCGACTATCGATCGGAGTCCTCCCTCTTCAGCGACGTCTCGGAATGGGGCGACGTCATGATGGACACGGCGACCGATCTCAAGGTCAAGCCCTACCTCTATGTGGCAGGCTCCCTCGGAGTCACCTGGGATATCGGCGGATGGGGCAGCTCGTCGGACGAAGCCCACTGCCTGGTGACGTTCTATCACAACGAGACGCTCTCGTTCGACTTCAGCAACTTCGGCGACCTGCAGAAGGTCTCGGGCTCGTCGACGGGCAGCCAATCCATCCCGCTGGAGATGAAGCTGCAATTCAGCAACAACTTCACGGGTACCCCGCTGCATACGCTGGGCTATGTTCCCGCCGGCGACCTGAATTCGATGATGAGTTCGGCCTCTCCGCTGTTCCCGGCGGGCTACACGGACGGTCAACTTGCGCTGAACGTGTGGCACCGGATCACGTTGAGCCCCGGCAACGAGCCCGGCATGTACCACAACCCAGGCCAGCTCTTCATCGTCCGCACGTGAACGTCTTGTAAACCGACACTCGCTCAATGGACAGGGCGCCTTCGGGCGCCCTTTGTCTTTTCGGTTGGGGCTGGGCTAGGGTTGGGTAGGGTTCGGCTAAAAGTGGGGCTAGGGTTGGGCTGGAGTTCGGCTGGCGCGGCCAAACCGAAGCCACCGAGCAAGTTCAAACCTCAGCCCAACCTCACCCAAACTTCATCCGAACGCGGCCAACGCGAAGCCTCGCCCACCATCGGCGCGTCATCGAAGGGTGAACAGTCGTTGGGAGAGCGGTCCCCCGTGACCTTCGCGGACTTCGTCGCCATGGATGGTCGCAATGGTGGGCGCCATGAATCCTCCATGGCCCACCTTGATGCTGTTTCCTTCTAGAGTGGCAATGACTTTGGCGAGTGGCCCGCCCAGGCCCTCCAGGATGTGGTTCCCAGAGACGGTGGCCAGAGTTGTAGCCAATGGACCGCCGTGGCCCTCTTGGATATGCTCGCCAGACCTGGTGACGATCGGCTGTTCAAGCAAACCGATCGGATAGACGCTCGTCGCCCGGGCGGCCGCTGCCAGTGCAATGAGCTCTCGGTTGATCTCGGGTTGGGGTTGGGGCTGGGGCTGGTATGAAACGGTCACGGTCCGTCCCGGCTCCCGGTTAGAGAAGATCAAAGACAGGATGAACAACGCAAGGACGATGCCCGCAGCCATGCAGCCAAGCGCAACGAGTGTCTGAAGACCAATGCTCACAGATAAGGTCAGGAGCAAGATCCAGAGCCCGGCCACAACTCTCACGACGGTCGGCGACTGCTTGCTCTGGAGGTCTGCCAGAAGCTTGGATGCCGGATCGCTTCCGACGACTGGTTCGCCTTTTAGAGCGAGGAGCGCTGGAAAAAATGGGTCCTCCTTACGCCAATGGCCACGGGCAAGAGATGCTGCCGGAGCCGCCAGAAGAACCAATGCCAGTACCCCAAGTCCAACGTGCGCCATCAGCAGGAGGACCGTGTAGGCACCACAACTCGCAGCAGCGATGTAAGGGATCGCGCGGACGGCTTTGCCGGCAAATCCCTGCCCTTGCACGTGGAAGAGTCCCGGACTTGAACCCCATTTGGAGGTTGTCCCCACGCACCCCATGAGGAGCGGAATGCCCGAAAAAAGCGAAAACAGGAAAGCGCTACCAGAGAGGGCTCCGCCAGACGAGGACATGATCAGGGAGACGCCGCCCATTACGAACGGCAAGGCCAGAGCCAACCAAAAGCGGTCGGCCAAGTAGTTCGCTGCTGTCCAGAACCAGGCGATGCTCGACTGCGCAGCAGCAGGGGTGCCAGGTGCCGGGTTGGGGTCGGGGGCCGTTGTGGGCTCGGGTTCGGGCGCCTGAACCGGCTCTGCCGTGGGCATTGGGAATCCGCAGTGCGGGCAGGCGTCCGCTTGCGACGAGACGTTGCCCCCGCATTCGGGGCATGGGATCAAGGCCACAGTGGTCGCTCCATAAGAGAGGAGTTCTTTATCGGCCCTCAAGCTTCCTGCTCGGTATGAGATGTTGGCAAGAATCTCTCTCGAGAATGGATTGCGAGGCTTCCCGAGCCGTTTCTGTCTTGTTCGGTTGAGGTCTGGTTAGAGTTGGGCTGGTGTTCGGCTTAGGTTGGGCTAGGGGTTTGGGCTAGAGTGCGGCTACGCGGCCAACCCGAACTACACCGAACCCCCGCCTAACTCGTAAAGAACCCAGCCATATCCGTCTCCGGGAAGTCCTCTTCGCCTGCGGCGCGGCAAAGGCCGCGCAATTCGCCCCGGTGGTAGGTGCCGTGGTTGATCACGTGCCGCGCGATGGCGTGAACGGGCATGGCCCGCGCTTCGCCGGTCGTGCGTTTGTAGGCGATCACCAGCTCCACGTCGCCCTCCAAGGAACCCACCCAGCGGGTATGCAGGTCGAGCAGGGAAGCCTCGCTCGGCTCCGGCGCGACCAGGCTGGTGGGCGACTCGCCCCGCAGACGCAGTTCCCACGTGTTCTGGGCCGCCAAGATGTGGCAGAAGATGCCGCGCTCGGGCTCGGGCCAGCCGCGTTGCTCCAAATGGGCCATCCACTTGAGGTTCGCCCACAGGTCGTATTCGAAGCCTTGGATCAGCGCATCGCGCAGGGTCGTCATCGCCCCAGATGTTACCGCTGGGCGCAGGCGTAGCCGAGGCTGCCCCGACCGTGCTACGCTCAACGCATGAAGCGTCCGACTCTTGGCGTCATCGTGGGCAACCGTGGTTTCTTCCCCTCGCACCTGTGCGAAGCGGGCCGACGAACCATCCTGCGCGTGCTGGAAGAGGAGCGAATCGACGCCGTCATCCTGACCGAGACCGACCCGCAATCCGGCACGGTCGAGACCCTGGACGACGCCCGCCGCTGCGCCTCGCTGTTCGACCACGAGCGGTGGCGGCTCGACGGCATTCTAGTCACGCTTCCCAACTTTGGCGACGAGCGGGCCGTGGCCAACGCCATCCGCATGTCCGGGCTCCAGGTGCCGGTCCTGGTTCATGCGTTCGGCGACGATTCCAAGCGGATGACGATCGCCGACCGGCGCGACAGCTTCTGCGGCAAGATGTCGGTCTGCAACAACCTCCGCCAGTACGGCATTCGTTTCAGCCTCACCGATCTCCACACCGTCGATCCGAAATCCGAAGCGTTCCGCGCTGATTTGGCCCGCTTCGCCGCCACCTGCCGCGTGGTCCGTGGCCTGCGCGGCGCCCGCATTGGGGCTCTCGGTGCGCGCCCGACCGCCTTCAACACCGTTCGCTACAGCGAAAAACTGTTCGAGCATTCCGGAATCAGCATCGAAACACTCGACCTCTCCGAAGCGCTCGGTCGCGCCGACAAGCTCGACGCGTCCGATCATGCGGTTCAGGCCAAACTCGCGGCGATCTCCGGCTACACCGCGGTCGAGGGGATCCCCACCGAGAGTCTGGCCAAGATGGCCAAACTCGGAGTGGTGATCGACCGCTGGATGGCCGAGGCCGGTCTGGTCGCGACCGCGATCCAGTGCTGGACGGCGCTAGAGGAGTTCTATGGGATCGTTCCCTGCACGCTCATGTCGATGATGTCGAACGGGCTCCTGGCCAGCGCCTGCGAGACCGACATCGCGGGCACGGTATCGATGCTCGCCCTCCAGCTTGCCTCCGAGCGTCCGTCAGCGCTCCTCGACTGGAACAACAACTACGGGACCGATCCTGACAAAGCGGTCGTCTTCCACTGTTCGAACTTGCCGAAGGACGTGTTCGCGGAGCAGAAGATGGACTTCCAAGAGATCATCGCCGGCTCGGTCGGGAAGGACAACACGTTCGGCACGATCGTCGGCCGGATGAAGGCGGCACCGTTCACATACTGCCGCGTGTCGACGAACGATCTCGAGGGCCGGATCGAGGCCTATGTCGGCGAAGGGGAACTCACGAACGACCTCCTCCAGACTTTCGGCGGCTTTGGGGTCGCCCACGTCCCGAACCTGCAGCAACTCCTCCGGTTCATCTGCGAGCGCGGCTTCGAGCACCACGTCGCTGCCAACCTTTCCGTTTGCGGACGGGCGGTGGAGGACGCACTCGGCAACTACCTCGGCTGGTCGGTGTACCGGCACTCGTAGGCCGATCGGAACTGACGCCGGCTCCTCTTGGTATTCTTGAGTTGAAGTAGGAGCGACTTGCCGAACTCAATGATTCAAGTCCCAAAGCAGGATCTTGAGAGATTCGAGACTCTCATCCGTGTGCAACGTGCGGCCCTCGCGAAGTTGGTCGAGAGTATCTTGGCGTCGACTCCCCAAAGATCCTTGTCCGCGTTCGTCCATTCGCTGCCTGACAGCGACGGCCTCGCGGCCAACGAGCGAAGGGAGGTCACGAGGCTCTTCTTTCAGTTGTCGACGGTCTGGCAACGCGGATTCTCCTCCCCCACAGAGCTCCTGGACGGTGTGGCCCAGTTTCTTGAACGGCAGCTCCCAACTTGGGATCCGAACAACTGGTCCGACCGGGCGGGGCTCGTTGTCACCGCCATCTCCGCCGACACGCCCTTGTTTGTAATGGCGAGAGCTGCGATCCTCGCGGCTGACTACGGGAGCCTCCTCAACTCGTCACGAACGCTCTCCGACGTACGGTTCGTCTTCAATGCCGAAGCGGCTGATGTGCTGGGCGCGGTGGTTGCACACATGCTAGTCCTGACCATCACCGACCAAGACGGCCGGATCAAAGACGTGCATATCCGACTCGACGAAAACGATATCGTTCAGCTTGTAGACCATCTCAACCGAGCCAGGGCGAAAGCAGCCGTGATCCGCGGAACACTCGAAGGTGCCCGCATTGCCGATTTGACTCCGGAGGATCGTGCCTAAGTTGATTGCGGACAGAACCAACGACGAATATCGACCCGTGAGAGGCTTGGAGAGCCTCCAAACCCGTGGGCAAGAGGAATGGTGGTCTCCGGAGCCTCCACGCGACGAACGCGCCACATGGCAGGCCCTAATGGCGACTCTCCTTGTTTGGAGGGAGGATGCCTCCTCGAAGTTGGCACAAGAACTCCTCGAGGGGTTCACTCGCGAGACCCGACGATCACAGTTGTACGCGCCTACACCGATGGCCGAGGAGATCGAAAGGGCAAGAAGGTTTCTTGCGTGGGGAGATAACTGGGATGGCGAGGGCAGTCCGGGTTTTTCGGAGTCCCTTTGGGAGAGGGTCGGGAGGTTCCTCAAACGACTCGATAAGGAGCTAGCTCCTGGCGCTCCGACCCCGAAGATCGGCCCAGGTCCTGACGGGAGCTTTGATGTCGATTGGTCGACCGGGAGCGTGGACGTGCTCGTCAATTTCCCAAAAGACGGTCCCGTGACCTATGCCATGCGTCGGATAGACGGCTCGACAAGCCGCGGAACACTTGATCCCGAACGCGAGAACGGGGGGTTGTTCGAGTGGATGCTGAGTCAATAGAGGCTGCGTGGCCGATCGAGTCGGTGCCGGACGCTGACACGGTCTTCATCCGAGTCCACCAGAACATCCTCGACGAGGGCGGTGGAGCGATCAGCAAGGGTGCGTTTCGCTATCGGGACAATGGAATCGGTGGTCCTCGCCGTATCTCGTGCGACTGGTCAAAGTACTCGACCCAAACCGAGTGCAGGTTTAGGGCGACAGTACCGGCGGAGAATGGAGTGGTGTCCCTCGTTGTCGGTCAAGTCCGGGCCCTCAAGACGTCTCTTCTGCACGAGCCGTTGCCCCATAATCGCTCCCACGCTGGCATCGGACCCGAGGAAGACCCGGCCAAAGAGACCGAGATTCGGCTTGGGCTTTCACGGATCGCGGTGCTCGTTGTTCATCCAAAGGACCCACTCGCCTGAAACCGAGTCTGCACATGAACGTACGACGGTTGTGATGATGGTATTCCGCTGGCTGAAGCTGTTCCGCGATCCGGAAGTGCCGGGTTTCCTCAAGCTCTTGGCCCTGCTTCCGATCGCCTACACGGTGATGCCGCTGGATGCGCTCCCTGATTTGGTCCCGTTCATCGGCTGGACCGACGATGCCTTCATCCTGCTGGCCGGAGTCGCATGGTCGCTCAAGGCGGCTGAGCGCGCAAAGGCTCGCCGCGCACGCCTTCCGGTTAGGACTTAGCCGCGTCCGCGACGAGCCGCGTGCTCTCTTGAATCAGTTCGAGCAGGGTATCGTCGGCCAGGTTCAGCGACGAGGCAGCCCAGCCCCCGATCGGGATCAGGTCGAAGTCCTGGCTTCCGCTCCTGACGGCATTGGCGATGCGATCGGCGAGAAAGACGCTCGTGCGGAGCGGCGCAAATACGTCGCCTTCTTCCGGTGGATCCAGGTAGTTCATGCCCATGATCAGCGACTCGGGGAAGCCCCACTTCATGGCCACGGCCATCGCGACCTCGACGTGATCGCATCCATAGACCCGCATTTCGGCGAGGCGATCGTCGCCACATAGACGTTCGGCGACCACCACGTTCCCGTAGGCGTCGGGATTGAAACGATCGAGCACCGTCTTGCCGATGTAATGAAGCAAACCCGACGTGTACGACTCATCCGGCCGGCCCAATCCGAGCTTCTGGGCCAGGTATCGGGCCACGACCGCGGTGTCCACCGAGTGCCGCCACCACGATCGACGACGCAGGGACTCCTCATCGTTCTTGCCGACGAAGAGATCGAACACCCCGACGGTCATCGCGAGTTGACGTACCGCCCGAAATCCAAGGTAGGTCACTGCTTCGCGGATCGACGTGACCTTGCGCGGAAGACCGTAATAGGCCGAGTTCGCCTGGGTAAGGAGCCGCGCCGAAAAGCCCGGGTCGATCGTGATTGCGGCCTCGACTTGGCTCGCCGCCGCGTCGGTCGAATCGGTCATCTCCAAGATCCGGTAGACGACGTGGGGCAGGACGGCGATCTCGCCGCTCTTGGCAAGCAGCGCCGTCATCGCAGGATTGCTCGAATCGATAGGTAATGCCGACATCCACCAGCTCCGGACGTCAGATTCCACACCGGACTCCGACGATCTCCCCGCACGCTTGCCTGCTCTACGGATCGGGCAGCGGCGGGAGGGCCGCAAAACCGCCGTCGAAGAACCGGCGTGCCGCGACCAAGGCGACCGCGTGGCCGTCGAGGTGATTCAAGCCGCGATTCGGTAACGGCCACAGCCGTACCCGGTCCGGCCCGAGGCCCTTGGCGCGCATCGCTCGAAGCGCGACCTTCGTGTTCTCGAAGACGACGACGTTGTCGTTCGCCAGGCCCAGGAAAAGCAGTGGGGACTGAGGCGTCCAGTCGAGGATCACCGAGTCGAGTAGTCGCTTTACGGCCCGGTTGTCGGCATTGCCAGACCGGATCGCGTCACGGAACGTGCCCGTGAGCACCGCCCCCGCCCAAAAGGGATCGCTCTTCGCGGCCGAAAGGTAGAGCTCTTTGGCGAGGGTCTCGTTCTCGACGTAGCCGGTCTTCAGGAGCTCATCGACCTTGGTCGCAAACGCGGGGATGAAGATATCCGTGATCGGGGCGTCCTGGGTCGCATAGGCGATCGAATAGCCGGTGAGCGAAATCAAGAAGACCCGCGCGGCGACATCGAGCACGTTCACGCGACGGGAGAGGATCGATCGCATCTGCGCCCCCATCAGGTCATAGGGGCCGGCCATCGGTGCGGACGCGGTCGGTCGCATCGAGGGATCGGGGTGGTCCTGGAGGATTCGCGTGAGCCACGCGGCATTCAGTCCTCCCTCCGAGTAGCCCGCTACGACCAGCTTGGTCCCCGGCTTGCGGTGGAGGTCCACCACCAGCTCCTTGGCCGCGCGCAGGATGTCGACGCCGGACGGGGCGTTGAGGGGCCCGTTCGGGTACGGATGTACGCCGGGGCCATCTCCCAAGCCCAGGTAGTCCGGTGCGGCGAGCACGTAACCCCCGGCGGCTAGGAGCAGCAACGCCGCCCAGCCCTCGCCGCTCGCAACGAAGTTCGGGGCGATCCGCGACGGGACGGCGTTCTTGTCCGCGGTCGTCCCGTGCATGTAGACGGCGTAGCCCTGCGGCGTCTTCTGGAGGGGCACCGCGATCATCCCGCTGAGCACGACGGATTTGCCTTGCACGTCCGTGCTCCGATACTTGACGCGGTACCAATCGACCCACGCGACCGGGTCAGGTGCCTGGGTTCCGGCAAGCGGCAACGCCTGGATCGCTTCCCGAGCCTGGGCCCGGCTGAGGCTGCCGACCTTGTCCGCCGACACCAGCGTCCGATCTTGGGCGAGGACGCCGAAGCAGGCTGCGAAAAGGGCGATCACGGTGCAAACGCGCATCTCCTCACTTTGACATGCCCTAGCGGGCGTGGGCAAACAGCAGACGGCCCCGGGTGCGAATGCACCCGGGGCCGTCACCTCGGCCTTACGGCCGGTTCGGCGGCAGCGGTGTAAACCGCGGGGCCAAGGTTTCGAAGTACAGATCAGGCCCGCCGGCGCGGGTGCTGGTCCAGAAGAGCCAGATCAGGCCGGGTCGACGGAAGTTCCGATCGTTGAACGCCGAGTTGAGCGGATCGAGTGCCATCGAAACCGCGGACTCGTTCGCCGTTTGCTCGATCGGTATCGCGGTTTCGGCGAGTTCGCCAAGGATGTCGACGCGGTACACGTCCGTGAGGACACCGATCGGCTGACCCGCCTCGTTCACGGCCTCGAACGAGATGCGAACGTCACGATCCTCGAATTCCGAGTTGAAGTAGACGCGTCCTGTCGCGGGGCTGACTTGGTAGAAGATCTGCGGATCGCCAGGTTGCGGCACCGCAGCCGTGACCTTCATCCGGAGCAGATTCCCGTTGTTGTCCGTGCGGATGCCGGCGGGAAGCTGGACCCCGAACCGAAGCGTTCGCAGGAAGGGCCGCGCCACCGACGAGCCGTCGGCCGAAGTTCGGGCATAGCTCACGAGGAACCGGTCGCTGCGCGCGAGGTCGGACGCCGCCACCGCGTTGTCGAGATTGGCGTTCGGGCCTGGTGTGAGCCAATATCCAAACTCTCCGATGAACCGCTCATCGAACAGGATCCCCGCACCGCGGTAGTTGGCACCCTGGCCGGCACTGACTCGCAGGAACGTCGGCACGTACCGGATCGCGAGTTGGATGTTCCTGGGCAGCATCGCCCCCGTGAACCGAATCGAACCGTTCCCGGCGTCAAGGTAGACCTTGCCGCCGTAGGTCGTGTCGAACGAGATCACGTTCCCGGATGCGTCGGTCTTTCGAGAACCCTGGTTGACGATCGACGTCAGGCCCGCCGACGTGTACTGGCGAAGATCGATCGCGGTCCCAAAGTTGCCGTCGATGCGCCACTGGATACCCGGCGCCCAGTACGAACCGGTTGCGGGATCGATCGTGATCGGATCGACCCGGGGGCTCGCCGCGGTGCCGAAGCTGATGATCGGAGTGTTCGTCGGGCGACCTTGATCATCCGCCACAAGTCGAGCAAGCCAGGCCTCTGCCTGCGAACGTCCACGAAGCTTGGCCGTGAAGACCATATCGATCCGCTGGAACTGACTGCCTTGACGGTAGCGCCGGAGATTCACGGACGGCGTACCGACCGACTCGAAGGCGTTGCCCAGGTTGAGAGCTCGGGTCGGGCTCCATCCGTTGATCGCGTTCGGATCACCGTTGCCCGGGTTGTAGACGTTCCAGGCGATCTGACCAAGGCCGGCGGCGTTCGTCCCGTAGAAGACGGTCGCCGTCGGGCCGACTTGGACCATGCTTGGGCGGGTCTTTCGGACCTCAGGGTCGAAGACCATCGGCACGGCGTTCCCGATCGTCACGGTTCCGTCGTTCGCCATGCCCACCTGAGTGATGAACAGGCGCGACTCCGGCACCGAGTCTCCGTTCGGAGCCCGCTTGATGGTTTCGCCGACAAACGTCATGTAGAGGCTCGGCGATGCCGTGCGCCCGTTGATGCCGATCGGCTCGAGCGGATTGAAGAACCCGTTCGTCGGGAACACCGGACTGCCGTAGCGAGTACTGCCGGCCTGAATCGTCGTGTTGCCCATCGGCGCCCACAGATCGGTGGGAGGTTGGGTCGGATACGGGCCGACTTCGTGGCGGAACCAACGGCCGTTGGCCGGGCCCGCGTTGAACGGCACGAACTGGTTCAGATCTCGGAGCGCGCTCTCCTGAACGCCTTGCTGGTAGTTCGCCGGAGTCGAGCCCGCGAGGGACCCGATGTAGATTCGCCATGGCTCCGGCTGGCCGTTGTCGGCATCGACCTTGAGCCGCGAATTCCAGCCGGGGCCGGCGTTCGTCACGCGGGGCGAAGCGAAGGCCAACAACAGCCCGCCGTTGCCACTGCGCACGCCCGAAGGCTGCGCGTTCGACCAGAGGAACGGCTCGTTGCCACTCAGGCCGAGGTTGTCGACCATCGGGGCGGTCTTGGGCGTGGGCAGGTTCGTGAGTCGGGACTCTCGGACTGTGAACTTGAGCACGAATCCGGGGTCGGCGTACGGCTCGAAGATCGCGGGCTCCGGCGGCCGCGCCGGGTTCAAGAGATCGGGCAACGGGTCGGGACCGACCGACAGATCGTCGTTGCGATCCTCGATGACCCACATGTCCTGCACGTAGGAACCGACGGGGGTCCCGATGGGGGCGGTCACGCCGACCTTGGGATCACCGAGCGGGAAGTTTACGATCGGAAGCAGCGGTCCCGGCAGGAGCAGGGGATCGAGCGCCGTGGGCGTGACCCCCAGGTTGGCGTTCGGCAACCGGATCGGATTGATGTTCAAGCGGCTCGCGGTCGAACCTGGTCGAGCCTTCTGGAACACGACCCTGCCGTTGAATGCCGCAGGCGCAAATCTCGGATCGAGGTCACTGTACAGATGAAGCGGTGCGTCGAGCCATGCGAGTTCATGGAGGCCCGGTCCGCCGAGGCGGATCGAATTATAGAACCGTCCGAGGCCCTGGAGCCGGTCGGTGGCCTTCGCGAGGCGCACGTTCAGCATGTTCACATTGCCTTCGTTGAAGACCGAGAAACGCTGGAAGAACGTCTCGTAGGTGCTTCCCCACGGCGTGAACGGGGAGATCAGGTTGAACGGCGCGATCGGGAGGAAGCCGCCACCCATCGGAAGCGAGCCGAGATCGACGGTCGGCGTCCCGATCGTCATCCGCTCATCGATCGCGACGTCGCCGAACAGGTTGAACCACCGGAAGGCTTCGGTCGGCGATCCGCCGGCGAAGTTCCGACCTGCTTGGTTCGCATCGACATAGACGACCTGCTGACCGTTGTAGCCGGCACGACTCGGCGGCTGGTGCTTCATCACGTCGAGGTCGACCTGAATCTCAGTGCGTTCGAGTGTGCGGTTGAGTTGAGTGTTGTATCCCGCGCCCTGATAGGCCGTTCGGGCGGCCGAATCAAACTTCGGCGGATTGAGGCCGATCCCCGCGAACATCGGGTTCGCAACCTCCCCGAACAGCTCTCGAGTGAACCGTAGTCCTTCGCGGCGGATGTCGGGATAGTCGAGGCTCACGTTCGGCTGCTGACTCGGGAACTCCTCCATGTTCGGATAGAGTCCGGGCCAGGCGCTCGCCGGTTGGAGCGGCTTGATGACGCCGTAGTTGTCGAGGAGGTTCGTGGGCACCCACCCAAGGTCGTTGACCTGGAGGCGCACATTCTGCAGGCCGCGCTCGGGCCCCAGGAGGAGCACCATGCAACTGCGGTCATAGATGTTCATGATGTTGACCGCGCTCTGACCGTGCGAGATCTTGTCGCCCGGCTGACTTGGGTCGGGTCCGAGCCCTGCGGTCAGCACGCGATCGACCGGATTCACCGCACCGACCAGGTTGCCATTGTTGAGCACTTCCTGCGAAGCCGCGTCGGTGGTCGTGCCGATCGTCTGGTTCGTGGCCGGATTCGGTTTGACCCACACGCCCAGCGGATTGGCGAGCGAGAAGCTGTTGCTGGGATTGAAGTTGGCGGGCGGTACGCTGGCGGTCTGGGTCCGACCGGACGGAACCGTCAGGCGCACCGTGATCGACCCGCGACCCGGGGCCAGGGCGTTACCGCCCGTGCCGAGAAGCGAGAGTTGGGTGAAAGCGACCCCGTCCAGCTGCCCCGCCTGCACCGACGGGATCTTCTGGATGCTGATCTGTCGACGCTGCGACGCCGCTCCAGGCGTGTTGAGCTGAACCTCGCTGACGTAGTTGGCCAGGTTCCCGGTCAAGCTCGCGGGGTCAGGCACGTTGTAGACGACCAGGTACAGACTCTCGCCGTAGTCGAAGTTCAGCCGGGTGACCGGTCGAGCCGCGATCGCCTGAATGATGTTGTTGTAGGTGAGCGTCCCCAGCGAGAGTCGCTTCCGGAGCGTCTCATAGTCGTTCGGCACCAGCCAGGCGACCCGGGCTTGGGAGGCGTAAGGCGCGATGCTCTCTTGATCGTCGGGAGTTGTGCGGCGGTCGCCCGGCGGCGTGCCCGGCGTGATGATGCCCGGGTCATCCTCGAAGGCATAGATGTACCCGAGCGAGTCGACGCCGTAGAGCCAGCAGTAGTTGTCCGCCGGGTACTGGCCGCCGACGGCCATGCTCCCGATCACGGAGTCGCCTTCGGTGGTGTAGCCCCAACAGAACCGGCCACCGCTGCTGTTTTGGTCGACAAAATGGGCGAACAGCGCGTTGAAGTTCCCGTCGATCGTCGGAACCATGATCACCGGAGCCCCAGGCGGATTCAAGGTGAGACCGCCCTGGTTGAAAACGCGCAGGTAGGTGAAGGTGAGCGACGCGACGGCGGTCGAGTTGAGCTCGCTGGTCTGCCAGATCAAGGCTCCGTTTTCCGCATTGATCGCCCTTACGACGCTGTCGACGGAGGCGACGAAGACAGTGTTGGGCATGCCGTTCCTGGGTCCGCCGGGACTGGCCGTGTAGTTGATGTCACCTGCAGGGATGACGGCCGGGCTCGACGTATTGAACGGCTCCGGTGCCACGAAGGTCCAGTCCGGGGTCTGGGTGATCTCGTCGATCGCGTAGAACGTGCGGTTGCCGACGGCGGCACCGCCTCCGGTTCCGAAGTAGACGCGTCCGAACCGGACCGCCGGAGTCATCGTGATCGGACCGATCGGCGGATCGACGAGCTGCGGGAAGGTCCAGAGCTCCGTCGTGGTTCGGTTCGCGGTGTTGCCGACCGCGTCGAGGGCNNTCCCCTGGGGGGTGGGCACGTAGATCACCTGCTGGCCGCCGGCGAGCCGGTTGAACGCGACGGAGCCCGTGATCGGGCCGAGATTGCTCTTGACGGCCGTGGCCGCAGGCCAGTCGTCGGGATAACTCCACCGACGCGTTGTGGTGCCATATTGGGTGGCGGTGCCGTCGCCACGACCGGCGACGTCGATGCAGTAAACGCGCCCGTTGCGGGTGCCGACGTAAAGGAAGTCCTCGAACACGCCGGGCGACGTCTCGATACTCTGGACAAGGGCCGAGCTGAGGTCGAACCCGATGGGGTTCTCCGCGATCCCGTCCGGACCATCCTGGTTGACCGTCCAGTTCGGATCGGTGCCACTGGCCATTTCGCTTGGATACGCCCAGTACACGTTGGTACGACCCGTGTTGATGTCGCCGACCGCATCCACGCAGTAGATCCGTCCGTTCTCCATCGCCACGATGACCACATCACGGTCGACCGGAGCCCCGCCAGGCGTCACGCGCACCTTCGTTCGAACGTGCAACGGAGTCGAGGTGAAGCTGAGGTCCGCCTTCTTGACGAACCGGATCATGTCGGCATAGGCCCGCTTGCCCGCATCGCCCGGGGCTTGGGTGAAGTTCGTGACGGCCACGGAGAGCGGCGCAGTTGACCGATGATTGAACGCGGTGCGGAGCGTGGTTTGGAGCCGCACCCACCCGGTTCCCGCGCTCTGGTCGACCTTGATCGAGGTGCGACCCGCGGCGGCGGCCAAGGGATCTGGGACGATGATTCCACCTTCGTAGATCTCGACCCGGAGTTCTTTCGGTAGGCTCGCATCGCCAGGAAGCCACATGTAGATCTCGTATGTTTCGGGATCGCTCTTCGGAATGCCGAGATTCGGAGCGAAGACGACGCGCTCGACCGACGCCGTGCTGTTCGTGATCGGCAGATCGAGGAAGTCGACACCCTTGTTCGTCGGCGTGACCGGGTTGACCAGCCAGAGGAGCGGGTTCCACGTCACACCCACGGAACGGTTGTCGACATAGATGTTGTGGAGCGCTCGCGAGGGGGCCGGTGCCGTGCTTCCGAGGCCGAGCACGAAGTTCCGCTTCTCTTGGGCAAATCGCTGATACTCGGCGGCAGTGTCCTCGGCGGGGCGCTTGGCCGGCCAGGACCAGACGAGGTTTCGGGTGCCGGTTCCGTCGTCGCTCGGCTTGATGAAGAAGCCATCGTGGCGGAACGAGTTCACGTTGCCGAGGTTGTAGTCGAGAATCCGCGAGCCGTTCTGGGTCGCGAACGCCTCGTTTCGCGCGGTCACGACGCGCCACGGGAACGGAGCGCCGCCCTGCTTGAGCTGGGAGACGATCGGCGAGGCGATGTACTGGCCCAGTCCGCCCTGGCCCCGCATCAGCATCGCGGCGTCCGCGTAGACGACGAGGCCCTTACGAGTGTCGGTCAGGTTGCCCTGGGCGTCACGCGGAATGGTGTTGAGGAGCGTGACCGTGATCGGCCCGCTATTGTCGTTCGTGAAGACGATATCGGTCGTATTGCCGTTGTTGCCCAGCCGGACCCATCCGCCGCCATGGGCGAAGGTGTCGACGATCTGCAGGACCGGTTGTCCGGGCGCGTCCGGGTTCACGACGCCGTCGATCTGATACACGAAGTACCGTTGCTGGTACGCAAGGTCGGTGAGATTCGGGTCCGGATCGATGTCGGTCGGGCCGATCGGGATGTTGACCCAAAGGGTGAACTCGCGCGGGGACCCGGGGAAGACGGGCCACGTCCACGTGAAGGTCCGCTTGGTGAAGCCGGGGACCGGCGTCGTGTCGTCACCAGGCACCGACGGCACACAGAAGGCATATCGGTAGTTCGGCTCGAGCAGGGGCGTGCCTTCGACGTCGATGGCGTTCGTGGCGCCTTCGTCGGTGGGGGCGAGCCAGTCGGCGACGGGCGTCCATGAAGCGGCGGGCTCCCAGTTGTCGATCACGTCGCGGATGCCGACCAGGGGGTCCCACCAGCGCAGGTTCGCCCGACCCGGGTTGCTCGTCTTCGGGTCGGCGTCGTGCTGTCCGGTGCGCGCATTGCTACCTCGGTGCGTCGGGTAGTTCTGCGAAAGCGCGACGAGCGCAGACAACAGGACAAGCGCGACCAGCGTGGTCACGGTCGTCCCAAAACGGAAAGCTCGGTTGCGAAGCATGCTCGGCATCTCTCTTATTTCCGGTCGGCAAATACCGGCACCGACAGCGGTCGGGTACCGGTCACAGGTGGCAGCTCAAACTTGACGCTCAAGGAGTTGAACCCGAGGTTCACCTTGCCCAGGCCGAAGCCCGGCTCGTTGTTCGCTCCGCCGAAGTCGCCGTCGAGGAGAACGACCTCTCCGGCAAAAGGCAGGTTGTTGCGCGTCCGGCCGTAGTAGCCGTTCACGACGATGACATCGCCCGAATCGAGGCGGCGGGCGAAGGTCGCACGGAAGAACTGGGCGTTCTGCGACCCGCTCGGGACTTGGGCCCCATTGCGACGGATGACGCGGCCCGCCTCGTTTGGAAGCATCCATCGGACCGTCCACGTCGATTGAGTCGGGTTCGGGTTGGTGTCGATCACTTCATACACGCCGGTCGCATCCGTGAACATGACCGCCAGGGCCGGAGTTCCGTTCTGGTCGACGTACCGGATCGTCACCGAGGAGAGTCCTGCGATTTTCTGGGTTCGCGCGGCACGTGCCGGCGAACTGAACGTGCCGGCCGAATCCACATAGAATGCGTTGACCGGAATCGCCGGAACCTCGATCTGTGTGATGAGTTCGGTCGTGCTGCCGGCCGGATCGAGGAGAACGATCCCGCCCAGGCCCGAAGCGATGTCGACTTGGGGGTTGCCCGGCGTATCGAGACCGAACGAGGTTCGCCCCGGTTCGAAGTTCCCGAAGCCGAACGCGAAGATGGGTCGCGAGTTGCCGTTGTTGTCGAGTGCGAACGTCCGGCTGATGCTGTTGTAGGCGTACTGCTTGCCGGTGAGCTCGGCCGGGCTGTGCCACACGAGGACGCCGAACGCCTTCACGTTGGCGCCGCTTACCGGGTCGAGGTACTGCACGGGACCGATGATGCGCCCCGTCGCCGGATCGACTTCGTACCGATCGACCAGCTCGAGGAGCCGGAAGTTGCCGGTGTCGGCGATCACGTAGTGAATCCAGAGCTCCCGCGATCGCGGGTTCGTGAGCCGGGTCGGGTTGTTCTGGTACGTCTGGTAGACAAGCACGTCCTTCGGCTTGCGCAAAGTCAGTGACTCGTTGTCCTGGAAGCCGCTCGGGGCCAGCTTCGGATCGAGGCGAAAGCCCTTGATCGTGCGAAGTTCGCGCCCGGCCGAGTCGACTCGAATAATCCGGTCGTTGCCCGAGTCGACGATCCAATAAGTGTTGTCTCCGCCCGAGTAGACGCGATGCGGGTTCGAAAGCCCGATCGCCTCGGCCGCACCGCCGACCGGTACGCTCGGGCCTGCGTTGGCCGAGCTGTCCGTGGTCCAGAGCGGATTGCCGGCTTGGTCGAACCGGGACACGCGACCTTCGTCCGCGATCAGGAACTCGGCGCGGGTGAAGGCGTACATGCGGCTGCTGCTCCAGGTGATCAAGGTCCCGTCACCGCCGACCACGCCCAGCGCGGAGCTGTCCGGGATCGCGGCCTGGAGATAGCGAACGCGGAGGTCGTCGAACGATTCGACGCCCTTCACCTGCGGCCACCGGATAGAGGGATTCGATCGGAACCCGATCGACTGGGACGGATCCGGTTGAACCTGATTGAACTGGAGGACCCACGGGCGTCCGCTGATCGGCTTCATGAACTGATCGCTCGGACTTGCCTTCGCGTCCATGCCGAACACGAATCCACGCGGGGTCGGCGGGAATTGACCGACGAAGATGCTCGGCAGGAAGCTCGTGCCGGCGGTGTAGAGCGTGTCCCCCGCCACGAGTGGCTGCCCGGTCGCGTTGTTGCCGTTGAACGTCATGTACCACAGGAGCGGGCTCCAGCGCCCCCGGGCGCTCCCCGGTACAAACGCCCCATCCTCGGCCCCGAGCTCCGGCTCGACCAAAATGTCGGGCTGGCCGCCTCGGCGCAAGATGATCGGGAGGCTCGTGCTCAGCGAATCGCGCATCCGGCCCCGGGTCGTCGACATCATGTTGTTGAACCGGATGCGCGAACCCGAACCGGTCGGTTCGACCGAATACTGGGCCGGCTGAAGGGCGCTGAAGACGTCCGGGTTGGTCTTGTTGGTGCTGCGCGCCATGTCCGGCTGTACGATCGTGAAGCCGCTGCCGATGTTCTGGACATCGATCTCGACCGGCTGCGGGTTCGCCTTGAAGGCAAGCAACGTCGATATCGGCGAGTTGAAGAAGTTCTTGTTCCCGCCCGCCACGATGTAGACCGTGTCGCCCTTCACGGTCGGGCCCGACGTGAACCGCAGGTTCCGGATCGGACCGTTCAAGAAGGCCAGGAAGTTGGTGACGAGCCAATCCTCGTCGACGACCGCGGCACGGTAGTCGATCGCCTGTGCCGGTCCACCGGGGGTGATGTTCACGTTGAACGAAATGTCGTCGAACAGCTCCCACCGATACAGCAATTTGAATTCGCCGCGACCCTCCTCTTTGAGGCAGTAGAGACCGCCGCCGCGAGAGGCGTCGCCGGCAGCCAAGAAAATGTAGCCGCGGGCCGAAAGCGCGACGCTCCCCAGGATCTTGCGGCTGTTTCCGGTGTCATCGGGCACTTCAAGGTTGCCCCGGATGTACAGGTCGGCCGGGATCGAGGGAGCCAATTGGCTCCAGTCGATCGTGTAGTCGATGCGGACGGTTGCGTTGAGTGGCCACGCACTGCTGAGACCGAAGTTCAGTTCCCCATTGCTCGGCTGCGAGACGGTTCCGTCGAATAGGGCGTTGAGCTGGACCGCGGTCAGCGGATTTCCAAACTGGTCGAGCACGGAGACTTTGACTCCGAGCGAACTGGACCCGTTGGGCAGGAAGACGGGCAGACCTTGGAGGCTCGCACGCGTCGTGACGCGGAGGACCCCGGGGGTTTGGGCATCGAACCCGGCCGGGCTCTCACCGCGGGCCCCGACCCAAAGACTGACAATGCCGGCCGGCTTGGAACCGATACCGCTCGTCGGGCGAGTCGGGACATAAATCACGCGATCGACGCCGCCGGAGTTATCGGCGATCGGAATGTAGCCCACGGTCGGAGCGTTGCTCGGCTCGCCGAATCGCGGCGAACCGAAAATAGCCCAATCGTTCGGCGTCGCGAGTCGGCTCGAACTGGCGAGATCGATCGCCCATACCCGGCCCGAGTTGCCGTTCGATCGGGTGTCCGCGACGAACGCGAGGCCCTCATGAACGGTGGGTGAGTACGGGCCGTCGCTTCCCGCGATCACCGCCGCGTCAGGTGGCGTGATCGACGCCAGCGCGGTCACGTTCGGGCCGGGCGGGCTGTCGAGATCGAAAATCTGAACCGCACCACTGGCGTTGGTGATGAGGATCTGGCGAGTGGCTTTGAACCCAGGTCGTGCGGAGTCGAGCGACGCGTCGGGGACGTCGACGACGACCGGCGTCGAGACCGGCCCATTGAGGGGCTGACTTTGCCAAATCCGGTCCGCCGATGACCCGATGATGTCCGGGATTCCGTCGTCGGGATTGCTGTCGCCGTCCTGGTCGATCGACGGATTCGCGTCGAGGACGACAAGTCGGCCGTTGCTGACCACGATCACGCGTCCGCCTGCAATGACCGGTTGGGTCTGGGGCACGATCTCGGCGCTGAAGCGGCCAAGGAGCGGAGCCGGCAGATCGACGTTCGAGCTGAACAGCTTGCGGCTTCCTTTGGCCAGGGCCCGGAATCCGGAACCGAGGTTCGTCGCGTTGCACACGAGCTTGGCCGCCGCGGTGAAGGAGATGTCGGCCAACGGTCCGCTCGATTCGAATCCGATGTTGGCAACCACGGTCCCGCCGGCAAAGCCGCGGTTCAGGTTCTGCGAAATCCCACGGGTCGTGACGACCATGTAGCCGTCACCGATCTGGCCGATGGCGACCATCGAGCCGTCCGTGTTGCCGGCGACCGACTCGTATCGGAGCGAGTCCGGTTCGATCCAGCTGAACGCCTTCTGCTTGCCGGAAAGTCCGGACGTGTTCAGGTTGACGGTTCCGATGAGGTTGGTCCCGCCGAACTGCATCAGCGACAGGTCCTGAAGGCTGACGGTGTTCGGGAAGTTGAAGAGCGGGCTACTCAGGTCGGCGTCGATCGCGGCACCCGAAAGTCGCAACGAGAAGGGAAGCGGCGTTGGATTCGCGGGATCGATAAAGTTCGCGGTCGGGAGCACATCGACCCACAGCACGCCGCCTTGATCGATGTAGCGGCGCAGACGCTCGCGCTCAAGCGGATTCAGCGAGAGGTTCGTCTGAATCGGCAGGAGGAGCACGTCGTAATCGGCGAGAACGTCATCGGTCGTGTTCGCGAGCGAAACCTCCCAGTACGGCGCGTGGCGCTTCGTGAGACGGACGCCGGCTCCAGGTGCCGCGCCGGCGAGGCCGACCCAGCGGGTGCGGAGCGACTGGGTCAAGGTCGTCGAGGCGCGAGGATTCACGAACGACCACCCAGCCGGTTTGGCCGTGCGATCGGCGTCGAGATTGCCCCAGACGTGCGGCGTCGGATTCAGTGGCGTGCCGTTCGGGAGGCCGGGCAGGGGTCCGGTTCGCTGGGATTCGGTCAATAGCACGCCGGCCCGGATCGTGCTGGTCGTCTGCGCGTAACTCTGCGGCCCCGCAGACGCGGCAAGCGCAAGCGAAGCACAGAAGAGGCCGGCGACAAAGCGAGGAGCAATCATGGGTTGTTCTCTCCGAAGTACATCAGCGTCGGGCTGATGGGAAGCATCGGCATCGGCGGGAGGACCCAGCCGTCGGCATTGCGCCGGATCGGTGTCCAGGTGCCACCCGGCCCTTCAGTGGCTGCGGTCGCGAGGGCTGGATCGTAGCTGACGATCAGGTTGGGCACGAACCGGTTGTTGTTCAAGTTGTAGCCGGTCGGAACGTGCTGGGCCGGGATGAACCTCCCCGTCCCGCCGACGAGCCGCGGAATCCAGCCCCATTGGCGCTGCCAGCTCGATTGCTGAGCGATCGGCGGCGGCATGTTCTCGCTGATCGAGCCGACGATCTGCACGCGCACGTCGAGAGGCTCACCGTAGAAGGGCACCTCGGGCATCACACCATAGCGCTCGAATCGGTCGCGCTGAGCCAGCGGGAGCGAGCCGAGTTGGTTGACCCGGGCGTCGAACGCCGCTCGGGTGTCATCCGGGTTGTAGTTGAACGACGGCCCAGGGATGACGAAGAAGCTGCCTTCCTCGGCGAAGAGAGCCGCCTCGATCCGAACATCATGCGGCGTCACCGCGAACCGCGCAAGGGCGTAGTTCTTCGGCGAGAAGGTCCCGGCCGCCGTAAGCTGGACCGTGAAGAGCGTTTCATCCTGCACCGCGGCCTCGATGGCCCCTTCCGGATTACCACCGGGAGCGTTCAGCTTCCGGTTCGCGTAGTTCCAAGTCGGTCGGATCAGCGGGAAGGTGACCGTCTCGAACTTCGGATAGGCGTTCAGCGAGGGATTGCCGAGCCCATAGACCGGGATGTTGCCCCCGGGCGCGAAGACGAGTGCGGCGGCGTTGTAGTCCACGGTTCCCGCCGGGCCAAAGTCAAACAATCTCGAGAACGCGTAGGCGGTGGGCAGACCCGGGGTCGGGTCGGCAAACGTCGCTGGATAGCTACTGACGCCGATGAACGTGGGGCCACCATCATCCGCTGCGTGGGTCATGACGAGGGAGGCGTTCCAGTTCGGTCCGCCGCCGAAGGGCGCGTACTGGTTCGCGTACGGGCGCCACAGGGTCGGGTTCAGCGGATTGCCGGACGGGTCGAGCAGAAACTGTGTCTGGAGGCCGATCGATGTGGCCTCGCTGAGATCGAGTTCGATCGGGTTCGGGGTGTCCGGCAGGACGTCCGCGTTCTTCGGTTTGGGGTCCTGCCCCGGCTGGGGACCGAAGAACATGGTCGTGTTCAGGGCGACATAGTCCTTCGCCATCAGCATTAGCATCGATCGGCTCGGGCGATCGAGAACGGCTCCGTTTTCCTGAACGAGGCCCTTCGTGATGCTGCCTTCGACGTAGGCGGTACCCATCGTGATCACGCTGATTTGCACATCCGTCGGGATGACGCCCCGAATCCGGATGTCACCTTCGAAGAACAACGCGCCGTTGAACGGTTGGCCTTCCGTCAGGAAGCTCTGATCGCCGAGATTCGCCAGGTCGATGATCGCGCTGTTGACGATGCTGTTGAGGATGTAGACCTGGCCCCCGATCTCACGGACGCGATAGCGCACGCGCGACGTCGTCGTCGATACTCCGCTCGGTGTGCGCCAGTATCGTTGGCGGCTGCGGCCGTCTCGGATGATCTCGAAACCATCCGGTCGGAGCCGGACATAGGTCGCGAGCGGGATGTAATACGGTCCCTGCCAGCCGACCGAGTTCGCGTTGCTCGGATTCAGCCAGTCGTTGGGAAGAGCACGGGCGACTTCGCTCGCCTCGCGGACGTCCTCGGTCGGAGCGTTCGCACGTTCGTTCGAGTCGACATAGATGCCGCGTCCGTAGCCGAAGCGGCCGGTATTGCGTCCGGTCGACGGGTCGAGCGGCCCACTGTCGCGAGTCATCGCCAGAAACCGGTTCAGGCCCGTCGCCGGATCGGTTACGAGGATCGATGGGGGTGCTTTGTACGGAGTCGCCCGGGCGAAGCCGAGGAGGTCGACCTCTTGGAGACCGTCGCGCAGGACGCCCCCGATCGTGCGGAAGTTGTTCTGTCGGCTGTCGAGCTCGTTCGCGGAGTTGTTACTCAGGATGTACGGACTGCCTGGATCTCCCTGAACCTGCAGCTGGAGCGTGGCCAAGTCATCGGCACCACGGATATCGCCCGCGACCAGCCAGCCGTCTCCGAGAAGATCCCGGTTGAGCAGCACGTCGTGCCGCCCGTGCAGGAGCAGATCGGCATTCGAGTACAGCGAACCCGTCCCTTCCAGCGTCTGGTTCCCCGCCGTCAGGTTGCCGCCCCAACGGGTGATGACGTCGACCGGGTTGTTCTCGTAGCGCAGGCCCGACTCGGACGGAGCCCCGAGTTCGGCCGGTCGCGAAACTTTGTATTTGTTCGTGATGAATCGGCTGCTTTCGATGATGCCGATCGAGGCCATCGCCGTCAGCCGCTTGCTCGAAACGTTGCGATTGTCGTAGAGCTTCATCTCGCCGAGTGAGGCCCGGTATTCTGCATCGCCGGCGTAGTTCGCGATCTTGACCGCTTTGTTAAGCTGAGTGGTCGGGTCGTTCGCACGGATCTGACCGGCTCGGCCGACGACCTCGATGATGAGGTAGCTGCGAGCCTTGCCCGGGCGTCGGAGGCCGCCGACCGGATTCGCGAAGAGCTGGAAGTCCGACGGCGCGTAGCGGACACGAACCAGTGCCCGGCCCTTGTCGTAGCCGATGCGGCTGTAGGGGCCGAGGCCGTCGGGGCCACCTTGGTCCAGTTGGGGATCAGCGGCATTGCGAAGGCCGAAGCCGCTCGGACCCCGCAGGTACAGCGCGTCCGGGTCCTTGGTGAACCCGCCCGGATCCGCCGTCGGCGGCGTTGCCGATGGACGCCAGTCGGCACCGAGGCCGCTGTACAGCAGCTGGTAGTGGCCGTACCGAACGCCGGCTTCGGCAAGATCACCCGCCACCGTACGCTGGCCTTGTCGCCCTGCTTGCACGATGTTGCGGTTGATGATGCCGGCGAAGGCTACGCCGAGGATCAGCAACACACCCAGGACCAAGATCGCGATGATCAGGGTCTGGCCGGCTTCTCGCTTCCACTGGGGTCGCATAAGTTGATTTCTCACGGTCATCGGATGAAGTTGCGGACGGTCGCGGAGCCCTGCACGGTCACGGTCTGCGGATTCGGCAAGGTCGTTTGCGGATAGTTGCGGATCGTAAGGTTGATCGACATGATCTGGCGGGTGTCGTAATCGACCGCGATCGCGTCGTTCGGCTCACTGAACTGGAATCGGTAGTAGACGGTCACGAAGCCGGGCGGAAGCGGCTCGCCGAAGCGAGAGTTCAGCTCGACGTAGCCCGCGCGGAATTGCGGCTGCAACACGGACGAGACGAAGCTCTGGAAATCGTAGTAGGTCGGGTCGTAGACGTTCGCGGGAACATTGAAGCCCTGGGTTCCACCGCCGGTGCCGTCCCAATCCGCCCAATTCGGCTCGCGCTGATCGACGTAATTGATCAGGTACTGATTCGGGCCGACCGGCCGCTGGGTCGTGCGACTGTAGCGCACGGGCTGGCCGTAGCTCGGACCGGGGTTCTGGTCCGGACCGATCACGACTTCGCTTCCAGGAACGATCGAGGCACGCGGAAACCCATCGATCGGATCGAGCGGGCTCGGGGTCCCGTCGGCCTGGGGCTGACGCCGGAGGTCGATGTAGCGCTTCGCGAACCGCTCGCGGGGCAGGTCGATCGGGGGCTGGCTGTTGTCACGGCGGCTGGTCTCGAGCAGTCCTCCCGGAATCGACCAGGTGTTCCAAAGCTTGTTGAATCGCTGGTTGATGTTCGTGTAGTTGAACCACTGTCCGGCCCCGATGGAAGGGTCGTTGGCGGGAGTGTAGGCATCGCCGCAGGCCGCGACCGGTCGATTGTCGAGCGCGGCCGGGGGCAGCGGCACGGTCCCCACCTCATCGATGCCGAAGCTCGTCAGGACCTCGCCACTGCGCGGGTCGATCGACCAAAGCAACGCCCAGCGTCGCAGGTTCTGGTCATTCAGGAGCCCGGTCCTGAGGTTACGAGTGAACGGGTAGTCGACCTGATTGCGCACGTCGCGGCGGTAGCCGCTGACGTCGAACAGTTGGGTGCGCGCCGCGATCGTCCGCTCGTCGCCGAGGTTGGGATCGTACAGAAAGATGCTGTAGCCGGGGCCGGCCACGCCCTGCTCGGGCAGCTGCCGTCGATCCATGATCAGGTACGGATTGAACGGAAGAACCCCGGGCTGGTCGGTCTTGCGCCACGAGGACCGCACGTTGCCGGCAAACACGTCGCTCGGGTTGTCGGAAGGCCGAATTCGGCCCCCGAATCCCCATTGCTCGGGCCAGATCGTCGGCCAAGTCCGGATCAGGATGTCGGTCCACGCGCCGAAGTTGGTGCGGTAGACATCAGGCCCGATCTTCACCGAGTTGACGGTTTCCTCGCCCGGGCGTACGGCGGTCATGCCGGTCGGCGGCTCACTCGTCATCCGCGTCGGGGCGAATTGGATGAGCGGGAACACACGCGGCACGTTCAGCACGTTCGCGGCATTCGGGTCGTAGATCGGGACGCGCGTTCGACGATCGAACACAGGCTGGATCATGTCGAACCGGCTGATTTCGGTCACGATCGTCGCCGCGTTCAGCCAGTTGCGGACCCGAAGCGCCTTGGGATTCGTGCCGTCGGGCAGGAAGAAGCGGACATCGTCGTAAACGGGCTCGCCGTCCGGGCCGATGTCGAAAAAGCGGGTATTGACTTGGCGCTGACCCCCGTTCCACACGATCGGCTGGACCTCGGCGCGGAAGAGCACGTAGAGGTTGTCCCGCTGGCCGTTCCGGGCCATCAGGATGCCGTCGTACGGGTTGTTGTAGGTGCCCGGGTTGTCGGTCACGTTGCCGTTCGTCAGCACCTGGAACGGCTGCCGCAGCCCGACGAAGTAACGAACGAGTGTGGAGCCCGGCGCGACCGGCAGGGTCACCTGTCCCTTCGGCGCACGGAGAGTCGGGTCGACTTTGCCCGTGTTCGGGTCGATGAAGACCCCTGGGTTGTTCGGATCGATGCTCTCCTCACCCTGAGCAGGCTTGATCACGTCGAGCTTGATCCCCTCGATCTGGATCTCTTCCTGGTTGCCGTTTCGACCGGGAAGGCGGATGATGAGGGCCCCACGCACTCCCGTGTTGTCGCGCACGCCGGCACTGTTTGCGACCTCGCGGGACACGCGGTCGATCAGCGTTCGGGCCCGATCCTGGGCATCGGCGAAGCCCTGGGCGGCCCGCGTCAGATTGAAGCTCTGGACGAGGGGGACCGTGATGATCGTGAGCAGGACCGCGGTGATGGTCATCACCGTGATCAGCTCGATGAGCGTGAATCCGCGCCGTTTGCTTCGCATCTTAGTTGGTCCCTCCCATCAGGAAGGTCTCGGTTCGGCTGGTGCGCCATCCCTCGGCCCACCGCACGTAGCGCCGATAGTTCTCCACCTCGTCGGTCCCGAGAAGGAACGAGTTCGGATTCCAGACCGCCCGCACGTTTACTGTCGCGCCTCGAACTCGACGAACGGCGTAGCCGTTGCTGAAATCGAAGGTGGTCGCATCGGCCGCCCGATCCCTTAGATCGACATAGCCCAGCTGAAGTTCGCCGCCCCGAGGTGCCTGAATCAAAAACTCCTGCTCTTGGAGCACTTGACGCTGATTCAAGCTGTCCAGGTACCACATCTCGCCGATCACGACCTGCTTGCCGATGTCGGACAGCGGGAAGTAGAGTCGGCGGACGTCGTCGGTGAGGACGTTGATGTCGGTACCACCGACATAGCACTGCCCGATCCCGAGGGTCGAGTTGCCGATGACACGGTAGTTGCGGGGGGCCTTGTCGATCTGGACCGCGAATTCGCTCCGTCCCTGGTACAGGGCGCGGACGCTCCGGCCGCGGATGTCGTTGATCGTCGCCGGCGCCGTGGCCCGCGGATACATGATCTCTGCGGTGAGCCCGTTGTTGGGGTCGGCGTCGATGTCGTTGAACGTCATGAGACCGATGTTCTTGTCGACGTTGTAAGCCTCGGGGAGGAAGACGCCTCCCGTCTCGGTGTCGAGCAGGATCACGTCACGATCCTCGTAGAGGTTGCCGGCGTTGAGGACGCGCACCCCGACGCCGCGGTAGGGGCGGCCGTCGGCATAGTTGTTGTTCCCGAGGACCTTGATCGAATTCAGGATGAATTTCTGTTGGGCGGGAATCCGAGTAGGAACCCGAAAATCGTCCCGGATGATCCGCCAGTCGAGCACGTCGTAGTCGGACCGAGCGACGAGCGGCACGCGGCCTCGGTTGCGGAACTCCTTGTAGTTGAATCCGAGCGGGTTGAACAGGAGCAACCCCATGTTCGCGTCGAGGAGATCGTACTGGTAGACCGCGTCGTCGAGCAATCCGGCGTTGTTGCGGACCTGAGCCTCGGTCAGGAACTGCTCACCGTTGCCCGAATCGAGGCGATCGTAGAGACGTGCGACACGAAGGGTGTCGACTTCGGCGCGCTCGAATGTCTCGCCCGGAGCGAGGAAGGGGGCGGCGCCGAGCGGAATCGCCCAGTAGGAGCGCGCGAATGCATTAGGGGGAGCCGGGATCGTCACGATCGCCGAAACGACGTCCTTGTTCCGAAGGACATTGCTCGCATCGCGAATCCAGAGCGAGACGGACACGCGGTAGCGCCGCTCGAAACCGGGGCGATCGGGCCGCGGCGGTCCCTGCGGCAGCGCGAGCTCGGTGCCTTCGTCGTTGATGAAAGCGATGTAGTCCTGCCGAACCGGGGCGCCGACCGGCACCTCGTCGACGATCCGCCGGGTCAGGTCGTTGCCGTAGACGAGGAACGACTCCTCGTAGCGCGGATCGAACACGATCGGCGCGAACTGCAGGGTCATGGCCGAGCCGTAGGTCGAATTCGCGCTCGGATCCTGGATGTAGCGGGGTGCCGGAATCGTCTTGCCTTCGGCAACGATGCGTCGGATGACGTTGGGACCACTCAGGAGGCTCCACTCGCCGATCGCACGGAGCGGATCGGTCGGGTCGCGGAATTCACCGTTCTGATCGAGCCGACTCGACCGCGGGTTGACGTCGTCCGGACGCCTATCGAGGTCGGCCTCGATGCGGTATTGGGTGCCGGTCCAGACGTAGCGGACCGGCAGGATCGCTTCGGCGAGCTGATCGGCCTGCCCTTTGAGTCGGTCCATTTCGGACCGAGCCAGGTTCACGGCCATCGTGTTGTTCCGTGTGGTGCGCAGGATCGCGAGACCACCCGGGAAGATCTGGGCGAGGACCAGGATGCCCACCAGGAACACCACGATCACCACCAGGATCTCGATCAGCGTGCCGCCGTTCTGCGTGCGTTTCCAACGATTCATCGACTTCTCACCGTCGCTCTCTCAAAAAAGACTGACTGATAGGGGCCGGGCGGCCAAGGTTCAAGGACGGAGCCGCCAGGACTTCTGGACGACGGTCGCAGAATCGTACGGCTTGGCGCCACCGCCGAGGAACAGGACGATATCCCGCTTCTCGCGGCGGGCGTTGCCGCCGGTGTCGTAGTTGCGATAGAAGCTGTTCCACGTGACGACCGTGCCCTCGGGAGGGTCGTCATAGCCGAGCTGGCGAATGTCGTCGAGCGAAGAGCCGTTGCCGAACCCGCTGCCTTGACCGATCGCATAGTTCGACCAGAACAGGGTGTAGCGAAGCTCGGTCCGGTTACCGTTCGGGGTCTGCACCTCGGCGACGTCGTAGCCGCTGACCTTGTAGTACTCAGCCCGGGGGTTACCCGGTCCTTCCGGGACGGCGGTATTGACCGTGACGAATGTGCCCGGCCCATAGGCCTGCCGGTTACCCTGGGTGTCGTCTAGGTTCGAAAGGGTGCCGTCGCCGTTCAGGTCGAGCTGGGGATCCGAGCCGATCGCCGCCGCATCCTGGTTTGGCCAGACCGCATTCGTGATCACGTCGTTTCGGGCGCGGTTGTAGGCCGGAGTGAAGGTCCCGATGCTGCCGACTCGCCGCGAATAGAGGGGTCCGGTCGTCGCGCTGGCCGGGATCACGTTGCCCATGTTGGGCCCGGATTGATACCGGGATACGTATCCCAGCAAAGCCGGCGGGTAGCCGCCCTGGTCCACGCGGTAGAGCTGGAGCGCACTCCGCAGGTCGTTCATCGCTCCGATGTCCGAACTCCGATAGGCCGAGTCCTTTGCCCGCGCGTAGACCGGGAAAATGATCGCGGCGAGGATCGCAATGATCGCGATCACCGTCAGCAGCTCAATCATCGTAAAACCGTTTCGACGTGTCATATAGAATCTCTCCGGACGCACTCGCTCCAAGTTGTTGACTAGGTCCGAAGACCCAATGTTCCGCCTCGCAATCAAAGCGGCGACTTTTCTCCGGTCGCCCACGCCCAATAGGACGCGATCAGTCCCCGTATCGGTCCCTCGAAGAGCGCGGCGGTGAGCGCACCGATCGCCAAAGACGGACCGAACGGAATCATGGTCGTTTCTACCTCAGCTTCCTCGTCCATAGCCTCCACCGCATACGGATCCTCTCCGAACCAGCTGATATAGAGCTTGGGCGCGAACAGCCCGATGACGTCGATGCAGAGCACGTAGCCGAGCCCGCACTTCAGAAGCGAAGGGATCGACTCCGGCACATAGACCTCATCCTCCGGTTCCTCGTCCGGCGGCGAGGCCCCGCGTTGGAACAGCACACGGAACGCGAGGTAGCCGACTCCCATCAGGACTCCGATCGGCACCGCAAGCCCGAAACCCATGAGCGCGAGCGACGGCCCCAGCACCGCTCCGATCCCACGCGCCATCTTGATGTCGCCGTGCCCCATCGCGTCCTTGCCGAAAAACAGACGCCCGAGGAACGCGATCGCCCAGAGCGCAACCACGCCGATGAGTGCGCCCGCGACCGCACTCGGCATGCCCCACGCCCAAGCGCCCGGCAACCCCTCCGCGATGGTCCAGCCGTTGTAAGCCAAACCGAGGAAAAGCATGAAGGCGTTGATCTGGTCGGGGATGATGTACAACTCGAAGTCGATGAAGATCGCCGCGACAAGCGCAGAGCAAAACGCGGCGAGCACGAGTGCCCGGATCGGATCCCAGTCGGCGACCAAGTATTGCCGCCAGACGATCGCGAACAAGCTGCCGGTCAGGAGCTCGACCCAGAAGTAGCGACTCGGCACTCGAGCTTTGCAGTGCCGGCACCGACCCCGAAGGACCAGCCAGCTGAAGAGAGGCACGAGGTCGGGTGCGGTCAAACGGTGCTCGCACCTCGGACAGAAGCTGTGTTTGGGCTTGCCGAGCCCGAGACCGCGTGGCATCCGATAGATGACCACGTTCAGGAAGCTGCCGATGGCGGCCCCGATGAACAACCCGACGGCCCAGGTCCACTCAGGGAACAGGGCCGACCTCCGGCTTCCGTGCGCGCGTCATAGGTTCCTTATTGTCGGCGAGTGACCCGCCTCCCGTGATTATGCGTGGTTTCACCCTCACCCCCTACCCCCTCTCCCTTCACACGATCATCGAAAGGAGAGGGAGTACCGGAACTTCGAGGTAGGGTCCGGAACCCCTTCTCCTTGCCGGATGGGTTGTGCCGGGAGGGAGAAGGGGCAGGGGATGAGGGTTCCGATGAATCGGGTCTGCCGACCCTCCCCGCATTCAACGAACACAGAGTCCAACTTGACCCTCACCCCCTACCCCCTCTCCCTTCGCACAGTCATTGAAAGGCGAGGGGGTCCGGAATCCGTTCTTGCGGAGTAGACGAGGCGCTAACTCGGCGAGGGTGCGCCATCTAGAATGCAGGTATGGCCGACGGGAACCCATTCGACACATCCGAGTTCGAGGCGTTCCTGGCCGTCTATCCGCACGCCGTCCGGGAGCTCGCCCTCGCTGCGCGGCTGAGGCTCCACGCGATCGCAGGCCCGGCGAGCGACCTGATCTTCGATGCCACGAGTGCGGTTTGTGCCGGGCTCAGCTACAGCCACAACTGGCGTGACGGCTTTGTCAACATCGCCGTCTACCCGAAGCACATCACGCTCGTCTTCGCGTGGGGTGTGCGGCTCGACGACCCCGAGGGGCGTCTCAAGGGGGAGGGCAAGCAGGTGCGCCACCTGCGCCTAGCCGGAATCGACACGCTGCACGACCCCTACGTCGTCGGCCTCATCCGGCAGGCCGCCACCCAGGCGGTGCGTCCCGACCCGCCCCTCGATCCGGTCAAGATCGTCAAGGTCTACGCCGGGCCGAAGCGCCGGTGACGCCACCCCGGAGTGTGACCGTCAACCCGACCCTCCCGTGGGGGCGTGGGCCCGTCACACGGTTCCGTTCATGGCCACCACCGGACATCCGCTACGATGCGCCGGCGGGGATGATGAGGAGGGATTCCGTCTCGGTTACACTTCATTCAAGATGAGACTACGCGAGGCACGGACAAGCGACGTTGTCAAGCATGCGGTGATGTTCCTGGTTTGCGTCGCCCTGGTGATCGCCGCGCCTTGGATCCCGGACAACGACCCGGGTAAGCCGACTCCCGATCGACTGCTGCAGGTGATGTACGGGTTTTTTGGCCTCTGCATGCTCTTCGGCTTTTTCCTCGCGCTCGGCAGGTGGCGTCGGGAGATCGTTATCGACGAAGATGGTTTGAAACTCCTGGATCGGGGAAACCTGGAGTGGAGCCTGCGATGGGAAGAGTTCGGTGGTTGGGCAAGGAGCAGCGGCGCAATCGTGGTGCTGGATCGAAGTGGGGCCGCCGTTGGTTCCTCGGAGATTGGGAAACCTGATGGCTTTACGAGCGGAGGAAGCGTCGATCGCATTCGCTTCATCGCCGAGCTGGAGAAGCACTTGCCGGAAGGAGGCTTCCGGCCAGTACCTCCCGCTCCCACACCACCCAAGGTGCTGACGACAACGTCTCGGTGCCTGATCGTCCTCTTGGCCGGAGTTGCCGTGACCGCGACCGGAGTCTACGGTCTGGATCAGATGTTTCGGGGAGCAAGAGAAGGGGACGCGGCGCATGGAATCGCCTTGTGGCTGTTTAAGCACCGGGCCACTTGGCCTCTGATGCTCATTCCTTTGATCCTTGGTCCGCTTTTGATGGTGCAAGGTGCCTACGCTTGGCATCTCCTCATCAAGGCGCGGTGGAAGCGTGACGAAGACCCAGACGACACCAGTGCTCCCCCGCCCGCGTAGGCGAGACCCGCCTTCGGCCTTCCGCGCGTCCAGGATGGCCAGTGCTCCTCCGACTGCGTAGACGAGACGGCTCTCCCCCCGGCCCGAAGGGTTGGCGGACACAGCGAAGGGCGGAGCCCTGGAGTGGTTGTAACGAAATCGGGGAAGCCCTGAAGGGGCGAGAGACGCCCCTCCCAGGCCTTTGCCGGGGAACTCGCGCCGGGAGGAGGTCCGGGACCCCTTCTCCTTGCCGGATGGGTTGTGCCGGGAGGGAGAAGGGGGAGGGGATGAGGGTTCCCACGAATCCTTTTCCGCCAACCCTGCATTGAACGACCAAAGAGAGTCCGACTCGACCCCCAGGAGCTGTCGAGGGGACGATACGACCGCGCCCTTCTACCGAGACCACGACGCAGCACTGTGAGAGGGCGCGTCCACGCTCGGTACACTCTGACTCCATGGCGAAGAAGGGCAAGGAAGACAAGAAGCCAGGCCCGGCCTCGATCCACAACCGCAAGGCGCGCTACGACTACGAGATCATCGAGACGTTCGAAGCCGGCGTAGCACTGATCGGGGCCGAGGTCAAGAGCATCTATCTCGGTCGAGTGAACCTGACCGACGCCTATTGCCGTGTAATGAACGGCGAGGCCTGGCTGCTCAACGCCGATATCGAGCCCTACGACAAGACCCACCATTTCGCCCCCGAGCGACGCCGCGACCGCAAACTCCTCCTCCACCGACGCGAGATCGATCTCATCAGTCGCAAGGCCCAGGAGAAGGGTCTCACGATCATCCCGCTCGCGATGTACTTCAAGCGAGGCAAGGTGAAAGTCGAAGTCGCTCTCGGTCGAGGCAAGCGCCAATACGACAAGCGCGAGCAGATCGCCAAGAAGGAAGAGCGGCGCGAGCGCGAACGCGGCGCTCGCGACTAGTCCACAATCGGGCGATGAAGCGCCTTCCCGTCGTAACGCTGCTCCTGTTCGGAATGCTCTCGTGGACTCTGGCCGACACCCGACGCCTCACCACGTTCCCGGCGATGATGGATGCCCTCAAGCAAGGCAAAGTCGTCCACCTCGTGGTCGAATACGCGAAGTGCAAACTCAAGGTCGACGGCGAAGAAGTCAAAGCTCCCGACGCGATCGGCGGCATGAAGCTCGAAACCTGGGAGTACTTCGCCAAAGGCGTGATCCGCAACGACCGAGCCTACGTGGCCTCCTCGGAAACGGTGCTCATCGCTCACCCCCGCCACGGGCACGTCTTCAACTACGTTCGGGTGCGACTCTACGAAGACGGCAAAGTCGAGATCACGGCGCGATATCTCAAGACCGGAACGTACGAAGTCGTCATGGACGAGACCTTCACCGGCGAAATCAGCGGTGGCAAGGACGACAAGGCGGTCAGCCTCTTCGTCGCGAACTAAGATGATCGACCTTCTGATCCGCAACGGAACGATCGTCTCCGGAGACGGGCGCCGCCAAGCCGACGTCGCAATCGAGAACGGCGCGATCGCCGCCATCGGAGAA
>DDSP01000010.1:5133-12942 GCA_002343445.1 Chthonomonas sp. UBA2387 | reverse complement strand
CGGACGCCGAATAAGCCCTCACCCCTAGCCCCTCTCCCACCGACGATACGACTTGGTAGGCGACAGGTCCCCACGGTGGAAGAGGGGGATTCCGGATTGCCGTTCTCGAGCGGAGGGAGCTACCGCTACGGAATCACACTTCGAGGACGACGCAGCCCATGCCCCCGCGTGTCCCCTTCGAGACTTCGGCCCTTGGCCCGTGGAATCCCTAACGTGATGGCGAGCGAGGGCCGAACCTCAGGGTGACACGGGGGTGTGGGCAGATGGGAGCACGGTCTGGCCGAGACGTGAGGCGGCCCGCGCAGACCATGGCACCCGTTGGTCGTCGGCGCACCTCAAAGTCCCAGCCCTCACCCCTAGCCGGATTGCCGAACCTCTCGGTGACGCGGGGAGCGGGTCACCTTCCCAGTGCTCTACGTGACCCTTGCGACGGGTGTCACGCGAACCGCCGTCACCTTGTACTCCGGCGCACCGACCACGGTGTCGCGCACGGGGCTCGTCGTCCGGTTGAGGAACACTTCCGGCGAATGGAAGGTCGCGAACAGCTGCCCTTCGACGACACGGGTGTCGAGGCGGACCGGCAAGCGGGCGCGCCCGTGACGACTGACCACCCAGACCTCTTCTCCGTCTGCGAGCCCTAGACGGGAGGCGTCGGAAGGGTGCATGTCGAGCGTGTCACTCGGGCGAAGGCGATGGTTCGGGGTGCGGTCGGTCATGGTGCCGGCGTTGAACTGGTACAGTGTGCGACCCGTGTTCAACAGGAACGGAAACTCGGCGTTCACCCGTTCGGGAGTCGGCGTGTACACGATGGGCTTGAGCGCTGCGCGAACGCCGATCGGGAACTTCTCCTTGTGAAGCACTTGGGTTCCCGGATGGTCTTCGGTCGGGCACGGCCATTGCAGTCCGCCCTTCTCCAAGCGCTCGTAGCTCATGCCCGCGCCGGGAGTCCAGACTTTGCGGACCTCGTCCCAGATCTCCGCCGCAGAAGCAAACGAGAACCCGGGGGCTCCCATCGCGCGCGCCACGTCTTGGACGATCACCCAGTCGGGCTTGGAGTCGCCGACGGGCGACACGGCCTTTCGAACCCGTTGCACGCGGCGCTCGGCATTCATGAAAGTCCCGTCGCGTTCGAACGAGGAGCAGGCGGGCAGGAACACGTGGCCAAACGCTTTGGCGGTTTCGTTCAGGAACAGGTCTTGGACCACCACCAGTTCAATGGACTCCATCGCTTTCCGCGTGTCCGATTCGGCGGCGAGCGTCAGGTAGATGTCGTAACCGACGGCCCACAGGGCTCGAAGCCGCCCTTCGCGTGCGGCGTCCATCATGCCCAACAGGTTCATGCCCTTGCGGTCGGTGAGTGGCGTGCCCCACACCTGCTCGAACCGCTCGCGGCCTTCGGCCACCGACACAAAGCCGGTAAGGTTGCTGGGTTCGCATCCCATGTGGGCCGAACCTTGGACGTTGTTTTGGCCGCGCAACGGGTTGATGCCCGCGCCCCGAATGCCCAGATTGCCCGTGAGCAGCGCGAGGTTGACGAGCGCCATGACGCCCTCGGTGCCTTGCAGGTGCTCGGTCATTCCGAGACCGTGGAAGCACATCGCGGGCTTGGTCGAGGCGTAAAGCCTTGCCGCCGCTCGGATGGTCTCGGCGTCCACGCCGCACACCTCGGCCGCACGTTCGGGGGTCCAGGGTTCGACGGCTTCGCGATAGGCTTCGACCTGTTCCACGCGCGACGCAAGGAAGTCGGCGTCGGCCAAGCCTTCTTCGAGGATGAGGCGGCCCATCGCGTTCAAGAAGGGCACGTTGGTCCCGGGGCGCAGCGCCACGTGAACGTCGGCAAGACCCGCGAGTTCGGTCCTCCGTGGGTCGGCGACGATCAGGTTTGTTCCTTTCAGCTTGGCTTGCAGGATGCGGACGCCGACGATCGGGTGGTTTTCAGTGGGGTTGGAGCCGATCACGAAGATGGTCTTGGCCATCTCAAGGTCGTCGTAGGAATTGGTCGCGGCGCCCGTGCCCAGCGAAGCCTTCATCGCTGCAGCGGTCGGGCCGTGACAGACGCGGGCGCAGCAGTCCACGTTGTTCGTGCCCAGCACGGCGCGGGCGAACTTCTGGACCATGTAGTTGTCTTCGTTGGGTGCGCGCGCCGAGCCGAGCACGCCGATCGCATCCGGGCCCGACTCGTCGAGGATCGTCTGGAACTTGCTCGCCACGTAGCCAATGGCCTCGTCCCATGACGCTTCCTGCCACACGCCGTCGCGCCGGATCATCGGGGTGGTCGCGCGGTCTTTCGCGTGGACAAACCCGTGGGCGTAGCGGCCCTTGACGCAGAGGTGACCCTTGTTCACCGGCGCGTCCATGGCGGGCTTGACTTGCACGATGCGGTCTTGACGGACGCCGACCTCCATCTCGCAGCCGACGCCGCAATAGGGGCAGGTCGTCCGGGTCCACGTCTCGGGTTGGCCCTTGTCCAAGCGCTCCTTGTCGGCGAGCGCAGCGGTCGGGCAGGCATCGGAGCAGGCGCCGCAACTCTTGCACGCGCTGAAGTCGAGCGTGGTCATCGAATCGGGCACCAGCCGGTTGGCCTTGCCGCGCCCGACGACGTGCCACACGAACGAGCCTTGGACCTCCGCGCAGATGCGCTCGCACCGGAAGCACTGGATGCACGCTTCGGGGTCGTAGCGGAAGTAGGGGTTCGTATCGTCGCACGGGATCGAGCGATTGGCGAGCGATCCGCCCGCTTCGACGCCGTAGGCATGGAGCCACTTGTGGAACGGCTTGTCGGGCATCTGTTCGACGAGTTCCGACGGATAATCGCGTGCCAGCAGGTGCAGCCCGTCCCGCCGCGCTTTGTCGAGTTCGGGGGAGCGAACGGTCAGGCGCATGCCGTCCGTTGCCTTGAGCGTACAGGACGTCTGGAGCTTGGCCATCCCCTCGACGCGCACCAGGCAGAGGCGACACGCTCCGATCGCTTCCAAACGTGGGTCGTCGCAGGCGGTGGGGACGTCCAGCCCTGCTTGGCGCAGGGCGTTCAGGGCAGTGGTGCCTTCGGCAACCTCGACTTCGATGCCATCAACGATTACTCGGATCATCGGTCAGCCTTCCGAACCCAGCATACACAGGTTCTTGAGCCCCCATCGGGCTGGACCCAAACGGTCCAAGGAGATGTTTTCTGACCCCGCGAATCAGGTTTGATGCGCATCCTCTATCTGGACATCGACTCGCTGCGGCCGGACCACTTGGGCTGCTACGGCTACCACCGACGGACCAGTCCCAACCTGGACGCTTTGGCCGCCGAGGGGGTCCGGTTCGAGAACTGCTACGCGACCGACACCCCGTGTCTGCCCAGCCGAACGGCGTTCTTCTTGGGGCAGTGCGGCACGGTCACCGGGGTGGTCAACCACGGGGGCGAATTCGCCGATCTCGCCCCCGACCGAGGTCGAGACTTCCGATCCCGGGCGGGCGAGACCAGCCTGGCCAGCCGCCTGCGGCGGAACGGGGTTCGGACCTGCTCGATCAGCCCCTTTCCGAACCGACACACGGCTTACCAGGTGTGGTACGGCTTCGACGAGACCCATGACACGGGCAAGGGCGGGCTGGAGAACGCGGACGAGATGTTCCCCGTCGCGGAGCGATGGCTGCGCGCGAACGGCCAGGCGGATGGCTGGTTCCTTCACGTCAACTTCTGGGACCCGCACACGCCCTACGATACGCCACGGTCTTTCGGCAACCCGTTCGAGGGCGACCCGGTCGAGCCTTGGCTGACCGAGGATCTCCTTGCCCGACAGAACACCAGTTTCGGGCCGCACAGCGCCACGGAGGTGCCGGGATTCGACGATCAACTCAGCGAGCGCTGGACGATGGGCGTCGGCGCCATCCGCAACCTAGACGACGCCAAGCGCCACTTCGACGGCTACGACGCGGGCATCGCCTATGCCGACCTGTATCTGGGTCGTCTGTTTGCTTTGTTGCACGACCTCGGCATTTGGGAGGAGACCGCCATCGTCGTCTCGGCCGATCATGGCGAGAGCCACGGCGAACTCAACGTGTGGGGCGACCACCAGACGGCCGATCAGGCGTGCAACCGCATCCCGCTGATCGTGCGCTGGCCGGGCCGGACCGATGGCCTTGCGGGGAGGTCGCTCGACGGTCTGGTTGCGCACGTGGACCTGGCGGAGGCGTTCTCAACGTGGACCTCCGACCATGCGGGATGTGCGCTGGATGCCGTGCTCGCGGGCGGCGGACGGGAGCAACTCATGCTGAGCCACGGAGCGTGGAGTTGCCAACGCTCGGTGCGTTGGGGCCAGTGGCTCTTGATCCGCACGTACCACACCGGGCTGAAGGAGTTCCCGGAGATCATGCTGTTCGACCTCGACACCGACCCGCATGAGACGACCAACATCGCCGCCCAGCAACCGACCGTGGTCGGCGAGGGGCTGATGCGGATGGATGCGTGGCTCGGGGAGCACATGTGGCTCGGCGGGCGCGGCGACCCCCTTTGGGGCGTCATCCAAGAGGGCGGCCCGTTGCACGCGCGGGAGTCCTCGCCCGAGTGGGGGCGCTACTTGGCGCGGTTGCGCGCAACGGGCCGCGGACACCACGCGGACAACCTCCTTCGGTTCGGCGGACGCCCGATGACGCGCGGCATGTGACCCGCAAAAGTCACGCGTCGGGGGTCCGCTGCTGTGCCACAATGAACTGAAAAGAAGGTGCCCATCGTTTTGCCCACTTTTCGCGAAGGATTCAGTTTCGACGACGTTCTCCTCGTCCCCAAACAAACGCAGGTGCTCCCCAGCCAGGTGGACACCAGCACAGAGTTCCTCCCTGGCATCCGACTCAACGTCCCCATCGTGTCCGCTCCGATGGACACCGTCACCGAGTCGCGCCTTGCCATCGCCATCGCCCGCGAGGGCGGCGTCGGCGTCATCCACCGCAACCTGAGCATCGAGCAACAGGCGATCGAGGTGGACCGCGTGAAGCGTTCCGAGCACGGGGTCATCACCAACCCCATCAAGCTCACCCCCGAGAAGACCCTTCAGGACGCCGTGAACCTGATGGACCACTTCCATATCAGCGGCGTGCCGATCGTGGATGGCGAGAACCGGCTCGTCGGCATCCTCACCAACCGGGACATCCGGTTCGAGACCGACTTCACCAAACCGATCGCCAGCCGGATGACCTCCAGGGACCTGGTGACGGCGCCCGCCGGCACCTCGCTCCAGGACGCCGAGCGAACGCTGGCCGACCACCGCATCGAGAAGCTGCCCATCGTGGATGCCCAGGGCCACTTGATGGGCCTCATCACCATCAAGGACATCCAGAAGGTCAAGCGCCACCCCGACGCGACCAAGGACTCGAAGGGCCGCTTGGTGGTGGGTGCCGCGATCGGTGCCCTACGCCAACCCTACGAGCGGGCCAAAGCCTTGATGGACGCTGGTGCCGACTTCATCGTGATCGATGCCGCCCACGGCCACAGCGCAGGCGTGATGAACTGTGTGCGCATGCTCAAGGAGAAGCTGCCCGACCTCAAGGTGATCGCGGGCAACGTGGCGACCCCGGATTCCGTCCGCGATCTGGCCGAACTGGGCGTGGACGGACTGCGGGTGGGCATCGGTGCGGGCTCGATCTGTACGACGCGCGTCGTTGCGGGTGTCGGCGTCCCGCAGTTCACAGCCGTTTACGAGTGCTGCCAGACGGCCAACGAACTCGGTGTCCCCACCATCGCCGACGGCGGGATCCGCATGTCGGGCGACGTGGTCAAGTCGCTGGCCGCCGGAGCGAGCTGCGTGATGATGGGCAACATGTTCGCTGGGTGCGAGGAGAGCCCCGGCGAGATCGAGATCTACCGCAACCGCGCCTACAAGGTGTACCGCGGCATGGGCTCGGTCGCCGCGATGAAGCAGGGCTCGTCGGACCGCTATTTTCAGGCCAAGGACACCGGCGTACTGGTCCCCGAGGGGGTCGAGGGCCGCGTGCCTTACAAGGGCACGTTGAGCGACACGTTCGCCCAGATCGTGGGCGGATTGCGAAGCGGCATGGGCTACGTGGGGGCGAACAACCTCGCGGAGCTTCGCGAGCGAGCGGAGTTCATGCGGATCACGACGGCGAGTCTGCGCGAGAGCCACCCGCACGACGTTTGGATCACCAAGGAGCCACCGAACTATTCGGCGCCGGCGGCTTCGGAAACGGAGTAGCCGCCCGGCAGCAATGAAACGGGGCCCCCAAATGGGGGCCCCGTTCAATTCATGGTGCCCAGGAAAGGACTCGAANNACCAATTCCGCCACCTGGGCACGGCGCGTGAGATTATAGCCCATTCCCCGCGTCAAGCGGTGCGGCCGACGACCTTCAATGGGCGTCGCGAGGCAGCGGCGGCAGCGAACAGGCGCGAGGCCTGGCCCGAAACCTCGAGCACGGTCGGCTCCCAATGCCGCTCGTGGCCGACGGTCTCCAAGCCCAGATAGCCGAGAAACTCGCCATCGTGAACCATCGGGAACAACGCCAGCGACTTGACATTGCTCTCCACGAGCACTTGGCGTTCGGCATCGGCGTCGCCGGGCATGGTGTCGAGCGATTCGACGCAGACGGAGTCGTGGCGGAGCAGGTGGTTGAGCCACCAGGCACGATGCGACTTGCCATGGTGCGGGACACAGCTTTCCTTCGGAACGACGCCTGGGCCGCACCATTGGACCGACTGGCACTCTTCGCCGTTCGGTCCGCAGAGGCTCAGATAGCAGCGATCGGCGTGAAAGTGCGTGCCGAGAGAAGCCAACGCCTGATGGACGCCCGATTCGAAGTCGGGGTTCGAGAGCAGGTGGGTGGCGGCTTCCATCAAGCCCTCGCCCAACGACGAAGACGTGACGCTTCGAAGGAGCAGGGGCTGGGAGTTCGATGCCTCGCGGCAAAGCCAAAGGTGGCCCTTGAAGATGCTGGCCGGATCGATGGGCAGGTAATCCATCACCAGTTGTCGGCCGTCCTGCATTTCGAACAACTCGCCGTACACGGGGATGTCGGAATCCTGCATCTCCACCAGACGGTCGGCGAACAGATTGCCGTCTTTGAGCGCCTTCTTCGCCCGCTGGATGAGGTTCCGGTGCTCTTGGCCGACGTACTCCTTGGGCCTGAACGGCAGCCCGAACATCTCGCAGAAGCCCTGATTGATGAACGCCACGCGGCCATCCTGATCCTCGAACAACACCCCCGAGTTCAGGTTGTCCATAAGCGTGCGGAGCCGAGAGGACGCTTGGATTAGCAGCTGCTCCATGCGTTTGCGTTCGGCGATCTCGTAGAGGAGCACTTGGTTGTGGTCCTCGACTTCGGTGATTTTCTCCGCCGCGCGAAGGGACAGCGCTTTGGCCACCACTTCGGTTCGGGAGGCCGACCCGTGCCGGAGCCGGATGCGCCGCCAGTAGGTGAGGACGGTTTCGCGGCTGATGCCGAGTTTGTGGGCGATCTCCTTATCCGTGAGGCCCTGGGCGGCAAAGTGCAGCACCTGCTGTTCGCGGGTCTGCGGTTCGATGTGAAGGACGTCTTCGTGCACGCTCATGCCTTGAATCCACTCGGGCTGGGAACCCAAGAGATTTATCGGCGTCCGGCGGCGTCGCGCTGAGGTTCGAGTCCGAAATCCTGGTATCGGGGCGGATCGGGCCCTGCTGGCGGGTCGGTACGGGGCCGTTTTGCAAAAAAGTTCCCCTTGGGGTTGCAGAATCCTGACGTTTGGCTTACAATAGCCTTTACGTTGGGCGGCGCTAGCCGTCCTCGAACTTGATTCAGAGGTGCACCCTTGAAAAGACGAGCCTTCACGCTCATCGAAC
>DDSP01000010.1:4072-5113 GCA_002343445.1 Chthonomonas sp. UBA2387 | reverse complement strand
AGCAACATCAAGCAGATCGGCCTCGCGGCCGTGATGTACGGTGCCGACCACGACGACATGATCCCGTTGTTCCTGAACGGCGCCCCCGGTCAGCTCAGCGGCGCCGTCCAACCCCGAGCCGACAGCTGGGTGTTCATGGTCCAACCCTACATGAAGTCGCTGGCCATGATGGTCGACCCGCAACGCGGCGACTCGCGGAACATCTTCGGCAGCGGCCCGAACGCCTGGTACGGCAACCAGAACCGGTTCCCGATGTACGGCATCAACTACCTGTTCGTGGCACCCTTCCCCGACTGCAACCGCGGCGAGGGCAAGGCGTTCACGCAGGCTGACGACCCTGCTGGCACGGTGTTCTTCACCGAGTCCCGCGTGTTCACGGTGGATTCGACCCGAGGCTACTTCGGCGTCAACGCCCCCGGCATGTGGCCGCAGATCGCTCCGCACCCGACCTACTGCATCTACTGGGATGGCAACGCCGGATCGGGCAACTGGTCGGCGGGCGGCCCCGTGAAGCACACGTCCTCCGCGATGATCCAGGGCAACAGCTCCTCCAACGTCGCTTGGCTCGACGGCCACGCGAAGAACATGAAGGACACGGCCCTTGCCAAGGGCACCGACTACTCGACCGCCGTCCCCGGCGCGAGCGGCTACTCGGTTCCGGACGGCGCGGTCATCCTGGACCGCAACAACTACTGGTGGAATCTGGACAACAACTTCTATGACTAAGCTGTCCAAGCTGGCCATGGTCGGGGCATTCGCCCTGACCTTGGCCGCCATCGGCTGCCGCGATCAGGAAGCGACCTCCGGCACTTCGGCGCTGGACTCGAAACCCCTCAGCGACAATTCGGACAAGCCCAAGAGCGAGGCTGGCGGAGCCATCCCCGATCTGGAAGTCCGGCCCGCGCCACCAGGCGTCAAAACCGGCACGCCCTGAATTGCCCCTCCAACAGTAGCAGCAAGCCCCCGCCTTCGGCGGGGGTCTTTATTTGGGATTGAAGGTTCGTTGTGTTATCCTAAGGGGTCATGCGGACGCGCGCCTTC
>DDSP01000010.1:0-3998 GCA_002343445.1 Chthonomonas sp. UBA2387 | reverse complement strand
GCGAAGGAAGCCGCCAAGAAGACCGCCGCTTTGGGCCAAGCTCGACAGCTCTCCGCGAGCGTCCTGATGTACGCCGCCGACTACGACGACCACTTCGTGCCGTCCACCGTCTACCCTGCCGACCCGAACCAGGAACCCGTGATCTGGTCGCCGATGGTGTTCCCGTACATCAAGTCCAAGGAGATCCTGATCGCACCCGGCACCAACGGGCGATTCGCCAACGGCTGGAACGAACGCAGCTGGCAGAACATCGGTTACAACGGCGCGACGGCGCTCGACTTCACCGAACACGGGTGCGTGGAAGGCCAGGCCGATACGTCTGGTTGCGAAGGGTTCACCACTCCCGCGACGTTCAGCCAGGCCGACGAGGCCGCGCGGGTGGCCCTGTTCGCCGTGACCCCGTGGGGCGAGCGAGCGGCCAAGTACCGCGGCTACGTGTTCAGCCCCTACAACGGCGAGACCTACCTCCCCGACCCCAAGCTCAGCCCGCCGTTGTGCGCCGACCGTGACTTGGTCGCCGAACTCGGGTCGACGCTCTCACCCTCGCAACTCAAGCCGATCTTCGCCTACTACGGCAAGAACGGGATGGGATCGGGCGTCACCCCCGTCGTGTTCGCCGACGGGCATGCGAAGTCCCTGAGTGCGAACGCGATCAACGGTCGATCGGGTTCGATCGTTTGGCGTTTCCGCTGAGCGGACTTGGAGGGGCGCGCTCTGTCGCGCCCGCGCCTAACTCGGGTAGCCCGGCAACTGCTTGAGCAGATACGCCTGCCCCTGATGGTAGGCCGGGTGGAACGCCAGGCGCGTCAGCGCACCGCGACCATCAATGACCGGCCCCAATGCACTGACCAACGACTTGTTCGCGATCGAGGCAGGGTCGTCCATCATGGGGCGCACCAGAGCTTCCGTCTCGGCAAAAACTCCCAAGAGGCCGTCCACGGTCAACTCGCCCGCCTCGAAGGGGAAAGCTTTGTCGTTCACCACCCCGTCCACCGCCGACATCTCCACGCGGCGAAGGCCCGGCTCCAGAGTCAGATCGCGCAGTTGGCGGGAGAAGTAGGCCTCGACCCCGGCCACGTGCGCCGCCATCTGACCGATGCTCAACACGCCTGACGCCGGGCTCCAGTCGAGCTGATCTTGGCGGAGGCCGCTGAACTCGGCAATGAAACGAGAGCGGGAGAGTTCCCACGGTGCTGCGAAGTCGGACACGGTCCCATTATGGCGGACTTGGTCATCTCACTTCGAACGCTGTGCAGCCAACGCCCACCGTTGGCCATCAGTTGCCAAACTGGCAGGATCCTAAGAAGTCTTCTTAGGTCGAGCAAAGATGATCTGACGCGCCAGGTTCGGCTCGAAGAACTGAAACACCTGGGCCCCTTCCTCGAACTTCGTGTATTTTCCGTAGTACGATGCTTGCGCCATCTTGCCCTGCATCGTGCCCGTAAGCCCGTTCATCGTCCACTGGGCCGACAGATTGCCATAGCCATCCACGCGGCCCGTGATTGGATAGAGTGCGCCTTCGATGGTGACTCCACCGACCACAAGCCCGTCCTTGATCGTCAAGTTCATATCGCCGATCCACTGCACTCCGGTGTTCTGACCGACGCCAGGAATGAACATACGCGCTTCCCACGTGTACTTGCCATCCCATTCGCCTGCCCCACTCTTGCCATAGTGAATGGTCTCAACCAATGGGTTGCTGAATTGACTCGAGTGAAGTTCGAACGCAAGATCGTCTGCCTCGGCATCCCGCCCGGTGGCGCGCATGCGATCGTGGAGCAGCGTGAGAGCCTTCATGTGGACGAAGGTGAATCCCATACTCCGGTCGGTGCGCGACAGGCTCAAGAGAGGCTCTGCACGCTCCCAGTCGCCCAGTTCGGCCCAAGCGATGCCCTTCCACGCGTGCGCCGCAATCGAGCCCGGCTCGGCAGCCTTGAGACGCTCCAGGGCTCCCTCCTTCTTCTCGCGCACATCCATCACCAGCTTGAAGGCCTCGACTTGCTCCGCCAGCATGTCGCTCGACTTTGGGAGTTTGGGTATCAGCGCCACGGCCCTTGCTTGCTCGCCACGAATAGCATACGCCATCGCCAGGTACCACCCTTGGTCCGCAAGGTCTTCCGGCGAGAAGCCACCTTCCTCGGCGAGACGGATCGCGTCGTCGTAGCGCGCGACATTCAGATATGTGATGACGGCCAGCGACTTCAGCGAAGGTTCCAGGTCCTTCTTCGGGAAGTAGCGGTCCATGAGCAGCGCTAGTTGTTCCGTGCGCTCCGATTCGAATCCAAGCATGAACAGCATGTTCCAGCACGCTGCATCGTAACCGAACTTCTCGACCTGACCGAGCAGCACGTCGAAGAACGCCATCGAGTTCTCACCGAGGGTTTGCCTCGGGATAACGCCCAGTTCGACCCCTTCCCACATCATCTCGTTGAGAATCGTAATCGCTTCGATGATGAACGAGAGGGGATCGTCGCTGTACTTGAACGCCGATTCGATCACGTCTTCGCGCTGATCTTGCTCTTGTCGCAGCCCGTCGCTCAGGGCCAGAGCCAGCCGTGCTTGCCATGCAAAGGGATGGTTCTCAGCTTTCGCCTTCACGGCATCTGCAATGACGATGGAGCGGATTCCCGCTATCCGAACGGCTTGGAGCATCCCATAAGGCGAGAGGTCCTTGGCTAAGCACGCCTTGAGATCAGCCAGCATATCTTGGATTCGGCCCGCGTTCTTGAACAAGCGAGCACGACTCAGGGTCCATAGACCCGAATTTGGCAAAGCCTTCTCGGCATCCTCGATGACCTTGGCGAGTTCCTCGGGCACGCCCGACTGAACCGCCGAGATGATCTGGGTGGAGTAGACCACCATATCCACGGGCTCTTGACTCTCTGCTTGGGCGCAGAGTCGCAACAGTTCCAGGCTCTTGAGGTAATCGCCATCGAGCGCGGCTTGCTCTGCGCGAATGTAGTATTTGGTGCGTTCCGTAAAGGTGGGTAGTTCCAACGATCTACGGAGGAAGTCGCGCTTGTCTTGGAGTTTTCCCACCTCGATGGTGGCGGACCAAGCCAGTTGCCAGGCCGTGAACCCGCCGTCGCTTTGCATAAGCTCGCGCGCCGCAGCGATCTTGACGGATGGCGTGGTGGTGCGTGACTGGTTGCTGAGGATGGCTAGGTTGCGCAGGTAGGGGTCGTCGGTTCGTTCGAGCAACTTGCCGAATACTCGGTCGGCCTCCTTGAGTCGGCCGATGAGACCAAGGGAAACGCCGAAGGTGTAGTAGGAGGTCGGCGTGATGCGGTCCAGTTGCTCCAGCGTCTTTAGCATCTCGACGGCGTCTTCGTAGCGGTCGGCTTCGAACAGCGACTCGGCGTAGCCCGCCAGAGCGGCGGCGTGTTGCTCGGGCTTCAGGGCTCCGGCCTGCTCCACAAAAGCCTTGATGGCCTCGCCGGGCTGGCTCGGCACGAACGCCCCGAGCATGACATCCTGGGTCCGCTCGGACCAAAGCGAGGGCTTTTGCGCCGCATCGCCGTAGCTTGGGCGCGTGAAGGCTTCGACCTGCTCGGTGACCTCTTGTCCCACCCTTGAGGCCCAAAGCGCGCCCGATCGGGGGTCGCGAAGGTCTTGCTTGTCCATCGCCTGTAGCAGGCAGTAGGTGAACGCGCCATGCCGGACGTTCTGGTACTCGTAAGACCGCTTGCCGGGGGCACAGCCCAGCAGGACCGCTATGTTGGAGGTCCGCCCAAGCTCCTGCAGCTCCGCGCCAAAGGCATTCTCGTCGCCACCTCGGCATGCATCGGCGATGAACAGAACGTTCCGCAATCCTGCCTTGACGATGCGCGCGATGAGGGCTTTGATCGGAATGCCGACCGCCTCGGCGTTGGCTTTCGTCGCGTCGGTGGGGAGCAGGAAATCGCCCCTGGGGGTGCCGATGCCGTGGCCCGCAAAGAAGAACACGAACAGGTCGGACTGGTCGAGGCGTTTGTCGGCGAGCACGCGGTCGAGCTCGC
>DDSP01000045.1 GCA_002343445.1 Chthonomonas sp. UBA2387 | reverse complement strand
ATCTTCACCAATGGGGGCTGGCCACCTGCGCGGCATGTTGACCAAGGAACACCTGACCACGGCCCGCCTCGTGGCCATTCTCATCGGCATTGGCACGTTGGTGGCCGGCTTGGGGTTGATCGTGACCCTCAAGATGGTGAACGTGGTCACGGCCAGCATCGCCCTTCAGGTTGCCATGCTGATCGAGCTTGGGACGCTCGCTTGGTTTTGGAGGCACCGGGGTCGGCGCGTCAAGCCTGAACTTGCCGTTGCCGCTTCGTGAACCAGTCGATGCCGTAGAACAGCCCCAATGCCAAGAGCGGCCCCACGCCCACGGCCCAGTGGGCGGCGGAGACCTTGCGGCTTTGGATCAGGATGGGATAGGTGGAGTCCATCATCCGAACCGTGTACTGGGCTCCAAAGAGCAACGCGATGGCCAACAGGCCGTACGAAACCAAACGCGCCTTCTTGGCCCGTTCGGGCTCCTTCATGCCGAAAGCGGTGAGCCAGACGATCGTGCCGATGGCGCTGAACAGCGTCGGGATCACGACCATCTCTTCGATCTCGGCCACCACCTGACCGAGCAGGTTCACGTTGGTCCAAATCTGGAATGCATCCATAGGCTTGCCGTCGCCGCTCTATTGTAGCCAACTCGCTTTCCACCATACTTGCATGATGGATCCGATTCGGCTGCAGGATGTGCGCACCAACCCCCGAGTGATCGCCTTGGTGGACGGTGCGAACGCTGTGATGAAGGCGATGGGCTACACCGAACACGGGCACCGGCACGCGCGGGTGGTCTCCAAGCGGACCCGCCAGATCATGGAGGGCGCCAAGCTCCCGGGCCGCGAGATCGAACTGGGCGAGATCGCCGCCTACACCCACGACTGCGGTTGCTCCGTGAACCGGCAGCAACACGCTCAGATCGGTGCGGCGCTCATCTTTCCCGTGCTCAGCGACATGGGCATGCCGCCCGAGGAAATCGTCCCGATTCTCGGCGCGATCGGCAACCACGAGGAGTCGGTATCGTCGCTGGTCAGCCCGATGGCGGCGGCGTTGGTGATTGCCGACAAGAGCGACGTTCACCACTCGCGCGTGCAGAACCCTTCGCCCGCCGACTTCGACATCCACGACCGCGTGAATTGCGCCGCAACGTCGAGCCAGATCCACTTTCGCGACCAGAGCGTGTTGGAACTGCTGCTGGAGATCGACCAGCATCGCGCCTCCGTCATCGAGTACTTCGAGATCTTCCTGTCGCGCATGGTGCTGTGCCGCAAAGCGGCGAACGTGTTGGGCTTCCGCTTCTCGTTGCGCGTGAACGGCACCGTGCTCGAGTAGTTACGGTCGCAGCCGCGCATCGCGGAACCACTTGGCGTGGGTGTCGAGCATCAGGCGGTTGCGGCCTCCCGGATGGACTGCGAGGCCTCGCAGCGGCTGGGGCACCGTTCCGATCGGCGGGAAGTAGGGGTCCACGGCCAGCTCGACCTCGGCGAGCCCATTGGGGTAGCCGATGAACGGGCTGTTCTCGGCTTGCAGGTCGGCCAAGGCTTGGTCGGGCGTCTTGCCCCAAAAGTTGTCGCGCGGCACCGGGTCGGTCAGTTGGTCGAACCGCCACAGCCAGTAGGTGGTCCGCACTTCTTCAACCACTTGCGCGACCCGAACTTCGTTGGCCCAAGCCGATCGCGCCGATGGGCACGACCATACGTCGCCGCGTATGTACGGCGCGAACGGCTCGACCAGCCAGCCCGCTCGTGGATCGCTGGGCGGCCAACCCGTCCAAGGTCGGTAGCCGTCGGCAACGGTGGCCTTGAGGTCGCGCCGGTCGGGCAGCCGGTCGTCGTGATCGTTCAGGTAGAGCTGGAACGCCACCCCAAGATTCTTGAGGTTGCCCAGGCAGGTGGTCTTCTGGGCGGCCCGCTTCGCCTGGGCGTAAACGGGGAACAGCATGGCGGCGAGGNNATCGCGATGACGACCAGCAACTCGATGAGGGTGAAGGCGCGTTTCATGGCGTGGGGTGAAGTCGGACGGCCGAGATCGCGACGGGCTCGGCTTTGCCCTTGAGTTCGAACTCGCCCAAAGCGACAGTCTGGATCGGCCCTGGCAGGAGTTGGGCCGCTTCGTCGGTCAGGAGGAAATCCTCACCCAACGAACCGCAAAGTCCGACCACTCGTGCGGTCGTGTTCAAGACGTCGCCGTGAAAGACGATCTCGCTCTTGAGTCCTCCTACGTCGGTGGCGACCACGCGCCCCACATGCAAGCCCGCTTTGAACCGCGGCATCTCGCCGAATTCGCGGAGGTACTGCTCTCGCCGGGCTTCAATCGCTTCGCGCACCAGTCCGAAGAGGCGTAGCGCGTTCTGATTGCGCTGGCCGTAGGGGATCCGCCACGAGACGACCACCTCGTCGCCGATGTAGTGGCTCACCTCGGCCCGCGTCTTGATCAGGGGATAGGTCATATCGTCGAAGAAGTCGCGGACGAACAGGCTGAACCTCTCGTTGCCGAGCCGCTCGGCCAAGGGCGTCGAGTCCTTGATGTCGAGGAACATGAAGAACCGCTCTTCCTGTTTGGGCTTGTGGTAGCGGCCGAGCAGCCAGTTCAGCGCCACGCCGGGCCCGATCTTGTGGCTCACTTGGATGACGAAGTTGACCACGAACAGGCCGATCAGGGCGAACCAGAAACCCGTCTGAACCTGCCGCGAGAAGAACAACTCCCACGCTTGGCTCCAGGGTGTGGGGTCGAAGAGGGAACGTCTGCCGCCTACGGCGACCATCAGCGCAATGCCGACATTGAACCCGACGACCATGGTCGCCGCGTAGCAGGCCACGCGAACGCCTACGCCGACCAGGAAGGGCCGTCTGCGAAAGTTGGGCATCACCCAAAACTCGGTGGCGTTGATGCCGACCGTTCCGAGCAGACCGCTGCCCAGCCCGAGGACCAGAAGTTCGGGTGCGAAGTGGCGGGTGCTGAACCACGTGAAGAGGACCGGTGCCGAACAGGCGGGGACGGCGCTGTAGAAGAAGATGCGCCACCGGAACCGAGTGAGTTCGGTCAGGGGGTGCCCTCCACCAGACCCTCGACGATCACCTCGCCCGCTTCGATGCGGGCGGACGTGAGCTTCAGGCGAAGCGGCAAGTCCTTGGTATCGAACACGGGGTTGATTGCGGCCAGTTGCTTCTCGATCATCGGCTTCGCCACCCCTGAGAACACGTCCACGCTCTCGACCTCGACATGGAGTTCGGAGTCGCCGACCACGCGAAGGACGAACTTGGCCGTGCCGCGCATCTCGAACATCACGCGCATGGTGGCGTTGGCGACGACGTAGCCCGGTATGAGACGTATCGTCACATCGCGCAGCGTGTCGGGCAGTTGGGGCAACAGAAACGCCTCGATCGAGGGTTGCCTCAGCCGGACTTCGGCCCGCCCAGGTTCCTTGAGGGCCATGGTGAACGGGTCCGACGTGATCGCCAAGGCTTCGCCGGCCACCGATAACGAATCCAGCTTCAAACCGTTCGGAAGCACCACGTCGCGCAGGGTCGCTTGGACCCCGCCGACGCTCAGGGAGAACTGTTCTGGCACCTGGGCACTCTACCTGCCGCCCTTGGTTCCGGCCTTGACGCCCTGACCATTGGCCGATTGCCGGACGTTGGCAGGGAGCGGGCGTTGCTCAGGAACAGCCACCTTCAGCTCGCGGGCACGCCGCTCGATGGCGTCGGCGCGTTTGCCGGGCTCCGGGTGGGTGCTGACGAACTCGGGGGTCTTGCCACCCTCTTTGGCGAACACGCGCATCATGTCGGCAAGGCCGCGCGGGTTGTAGCCTGCCTTCACCACCAGGTCGAACCCGACGCGGTCGGACTCGGTTTCGTGCTTGCGGGAGTAGGGCAGGTTGAAGATGAGTTCATCGGCGACGCCCGCTACGCTGAACATGGTGTCGTTGGCGTTGAGCAGCGTGAGCACGAGCGTCAGGCCCATGCGCCGCTTCATGGTGTCGGCATAGCTGCTGGCCCAGTGCTGGTTGCGGATGTGTGTGATCTCGTGGGCGAGCACGCCGGCCAGTTGGTCCTCGGTCTCCATCTTGTCGATGAGGCCGTTGAAGAAGTAGATGGGCCCGCCGGGCAGCGCGAACGCGTTGACGTCTTTGGAGTCGATCACGTCGAACGAGAACTTCCAGATCTCTTTCTCGCGCTCCTTGGCTGGGATGGCGTCGAGCACCTTGTTGGCCACGCGGCGGAGGAACAGGACCCTAGGGTGCGTGTCGGGCAGAATCTTCTCTTCCTTGCGGATGGACTCAGACGCACGCTGCCCGAGCTTCACCTGATCTTCCTTGCTCGGCCGGAAGATGTCGGCGGAGGGGGCCGCCGCCAGGGCCAAGCCCGCCAGACACAGGGTAGCGGTCGCAAACCTCATGCGAACCATGACGACGCCAAGGATACCGAGGTTCGCGAGACGGGGTCCAAGGGCCTCACGAAGAGCCGACGGGCGCGTTCACGGTGCCCAGCCGGAGAGGCGGGTTGTTGTGGACGATGCGACGGTAGATCGAGCCGTCGGACAGCCTCGCGACGAAGATCGTGTAGCCGCCTCCGGGCTTGAAGTCGGCGGTCTGCTCGGGCGAGCCGTCGCCGAACGCAACCGTCGCCTTGCCGCTGGAGACCCGGATCGCCTCGCCGACACCCGTTGCCGCCTTGGGCATGGGCAGACTCGCCCCGCCCACCGTGACCTTCGCATCGGTCGACCCAAAGGCCGCAACGGCCACCAGAGCGCCCTTGTCGTCGCCGCTGGTTCTCGGCTCGTCGCGCAGGATTTCGACTCGCGGGGGCGACCCGACGACGACCAAGGTGGCCCGTTCCGCCGGGTCCAGGTTCACCGCATGGCTTGCTCCGTTCAGATCGAATCGCTGGGGTCCGGGCGCGACGCGGTGAAAGGGCGTCCACGAACCCTTCTTCAGCGGAACGCCAAACATGGCGTCGTTGCGCTTCACCGAGACCTCGTCGGGGCCCAGATTGACGACCCGGACGAACGCGCCAGCCTTGGGGCGGGGCAGACTTGCCACGGGCTCGGGTGAGCTCGAACAACCCGCAAGCAATGCCGCGCACAGGAACACGGAGCGCTTCACGGGTTGCTCTCGCTGGTGCCCATCGAGCGGGGGATGGCCCCGGTCTTGGGGTCGGCTTGGCCGATTTGCTGGACCTGGGCGGGCTCTTGGATACCGGGTGCTTGACTCGGGCGGCAGCCCACAATCGAAGCGATGAACACGGCGAGGGCGATGGTGGAGAGGGTTCTCATAGGGTGGCTTGGCCCCACCCGTCGCGGATGGGGCCTTTCGGATGTGGAGGAACGATCAGCGATCAACCACCGAAGTAGTTGAACTCGGAGTCGGGTCGGAAGAAGCACGGGTACTGAGGCACCGAGCCGCCATCGGCGACGCCGGGTGCCCAGCAGCCCCACCAACCGCCGGGAACGCCTCTCGAATCGTACGAGACGAACGGGTCGCGGTCGCTGGGATTCCCGGCCTCTGTGGTGTCGCCGCCGACGGCGAACGTCCTTGCCGAAGAGTCGCTTGCGACAAACAGCATATGTCTGCCGTATACCCATGCCGTTGCGCCAAAGTTCCAGAACATTGTGGCACCAATGCCCTGACCACCATCGTTCGTGCCGGCCTGCGGGTATCCGCTCGCGTTGAAGGAACAAGGCTCTGCGGTGGTCGAGTTGCACAGAAGTCCTGGGTTGCTGGCCGATCGTCCCATGTAGTTCTGCTTGCCGGCACCCGACCAGATCAGGGAAAGCTTGCTCGGAGCGGCGATCGCAGAAAGCGAATAGGTGTGCAGAAGGCCGTTCATCGTCCAAGCCGTCTTGGCGAAGGCGCGGCGCGGGTTGCCCGTGGGGTCGGTGCCGATGCGTTGGTCCGGGGCGCCGGGCGCGGTCCAGATGTCCAGGCTCTTGAGATAGGGCTCCAAGGCGTTCGCCCACTGGATTTTCACCTCGCGAACCACGTCGGGCGCTCCCCATCCCGAGGGGTCGTTCTCAGGCATCCAGTCGGCGGGCGTCGGGTGGAACGCAGACCAGCGGTGGGTGCCATTGGGGCGAATCGAGTGTGCGAGGGGCAACAAGTCGTCGTTGTCGCTGGCGTAGATGAGAAAGCCGGTACCCGTTTGCTTGATGCTCGAAAGTGCCGACGTTTTCTTCGCCGATTCCTTGGCTTGGGCATAGACGGGGAACAGCATAGCAGCCAAAATCGCGATGATGGCGATCACGACCAGCAGTTCGATCAGTGTGAAGGCTCGTTTCATTGTGGACTCCTCGCAGTTGCACGACACGAAGGGACCCGCAACGTTGCGGGATGGCCTCAAAACCAAACGGTCAAGGCTAGTGGGAATCAACCTGAATGATGGCTCTTATCGGAAACGTCCAATCGTTGGTGCAAATGCCAGTTCAATGTTTAATACCGGTCGAGAGTGACCGTGCATTCCCTCATTGTGAGAATCTTTCGGACTCGGCGATCAGAACGCCTCGGGCACAGGGGTGCCCGCAGACGGGACGCCATCGGAGGCCGCCTCGGGGGCGGTTGCCTCCGTGGACGTGGTCTCGGGAGCCGGAGAGACAGTCGTCGTGGCGACCTCGGGTGCAGTGGGCGAACCCGTCGAGACGGTGCGGACGAAGACGAAGGACAACGCAAGCAGCAGACACAAGGCGAACACGGCCGCCGCAATCACGACCGCAGACAGGTTCTTGCGTTTCGCGACGGGAGGGGCCTCGGGACGGTGGCGTTCAAGGGCTTGCTTGGCGCGCACTTGCTCGAGCAGGTCGGCGACGGACGATTCGGGGATCTTGAGCGCCTCCGCCAGATCGCCGAGCGTGGGCAACGATTGCACGGCCTCGGCTTGCGATTGCTGACGCTGCCATAGCTGAACGACCGCATTGGCCTCCTCGTGCGTCATGCGCTGCGAGCGCGGCTCGACTTCGAATTCGCCGGATGACTGCATTTGCACTCTGTTATAGCCGAAGCGCCCGCGGTCCATAGGTCCCGGATCGAGAGCGAGAGTCAATCTGGCCAGTGGAGTCCTGAATCGTTTGGGTCCGGCGGTGCATCCTTACCTTGGACTCAACGGTGAGACCATGACAGACCAACCCCAGTATCGAGACCGATCCGTCCTCATCCACGGCAAGTTCAAGAGCGAGAAGTGGGACTTCGAGGACCACATCACGCCGCCCGTCACAACCTCGACCGCGTTTAGGCTCCGCAGTGCCGAGCGTGGCGCCGAGGGCTTCAAGCAGTTCGCCAACCCCGAACTCGACCGAGCAACCACCCACCCGATCTACATCTACGAACGGCTGGACGACCCCTGCCAAGGGCTGCTCGAAGAAACGTTGGCCTTCGCCGAGAAAGGCGAGATCGCGGTTTCGTTCGCCACGGGCATGGCTGCGATCAGCGCGGCCATCGGCATCCACGTCAAGGCTGGCGACCACATCGTGCTCCACAAGACGATCTATGGCTGCACGTATGGCTTGGTCACGCATTGGCTCAAGCGGTTCGGCGTCGAGCACACGTTCGCCGACTTTCTCACGCCCGGTGGCCTTGCGGCGGCGATCCGCCCCGAGACCCGCGTCGTGTACTTCGAGACGCCTTGCAACCCCACGCTCGATTTGGTGGACGTTCGGGCCGTGGCCAAGGAGGTTCAGGAGGTCAACGACTCCCGAACCCCGAACGAACGCATCGCGACCATCGTGGACAACACGTTCGCCACGCCCTTTTGCCAGCGACCGCTCACGATGGGGATGGATTTCGTGGTCCATTCGCTGACCAAGAACCTCGGCGGGTTCGGGACGAGCATGGGCGGCGTGGTCATCGGCCCGCGCAGCAGCGAGACCGAATTGCTCCTGTTCCGCAAAGACTTCGGTGGCTCGATCGCCCCGGACGTGGCTTGGAAGGTCCTGAATTACGGGGTCCCCACGCTGGCCCTTCGGCTGGAACGGCAACAGCAGATCGCTCGGCGAGTGGCCGAGTTCCTCGACCTGCACCCGAAGGTGAAGAATGTGCGATACCCGGGCCTCGACTCGTTCCCGCAAGCCGAACTCGCGCGCGAGCAGATGCGGGACATCGACGGCAATTTTGCGCCCGGCTCGATGCTCTACTTCGAGATGGCGGGCGAGGCTGCGGAGTCCTACGAACGAGCCGTGCGGGTCATCAACCGCATCGCGGAGCGGGCCTTGTGCGTCACGTTGGCGGTCAGCCTCGGGCAGATTCGAACGCTCATCGAGCATCCGGCTTCCATGACCCACAGCGTCATCCCGCCCGAGGACCAAATGCGCGCCGGCATCTCCCCCGGTGGCATTCGTCTATCGCTGGGCATCGAGGACCCAGGCGACATCCTCTCGGATCTGGAGGACGCCTTGTCGCGAGCGTAGGGTGAAGATCGAGGAGTGTTGCCCGAGTTTGGTCGCGACACTCCTTGATGAGTTCGCACCAACCGGCGAACCGCGGCTCATTCGCCCAGTCCCAACGCACGACCGAGCGAGCCCACCAAGTAGAAGCTGCCCGTCACCACGACGCGTCCGCGCGGCCCGGCTTGATCCAGAGCCCAGGCCAACGCCTCGGCATCGGTATCGGCCAGAAACGCGCCGGAGAGACCGGCGACCTCGGCCAACTCGCCCACATCGTAGGCGCGGTAGAAGTCGATGGGGGCCAGCGCAGCGGCATCGAACAACCCGCGCAACGGCTCGACGAAGCGCGCCGCATCGTGGCCCTTGACCATGCCCAGAACCAGGACCGTCCGCTCGGCGGGAGCTTCGCGGCGAAGCGAGGCGGCCAGCACCTCGGCGGATTCGCGGTTGTGGGCGCCGTCCAAGATCACCTCTCGCCCCTCAACGGACACCTTCTGGAACCGGCCCGGCAACCGCGTTGCGGCGATGCCCTCGCGCAGAGCCCGGTCGTCGACCGGAAAGCCCGCCGCATCGAGCATTCCTACGGCGACCGCCATGTTGTGGGGCTGGACGGTGCCTTTCAGTCCGGGGACCAGACCAGAATGCGTCGCAACCGGAGTCGTCACCGTCCATCCGGCGGCTTCCGTTTCGAGCATGACTTCCTGGCCGAACCGCCACACGGGCGCGCCGACCTCGTGCGCCACGCGCAGCGCCGAAGCGGCCGCTTCCTCCGGCAAGTCGCCCAAGACCAACGGCACTTCGGGTTTCGCAATGCCTGCCTTTTCTGCGGCGATCAGCGTCAACGTCTCGCCCAAGATGGCCGTGTGGTCGTAGCCGATGCTCACCATGCCGCATGCCGCAGGTCGGACCACGTTCGTCGCATCGATCCGTCCGCCCAGGCCCACCTCCAAGGCGACCCATTCGCAACCCCGCTCGGCCCAAAACGCAAGCGCCAGGGCCGTTTTGAACTCGAACTCGCTGATCTCGCCGAACTCGGTGCCTACAAACGAGGCTGCCACAGGCAAGAGTCGGTCCACCCAACGCGCGAGGTCGTCGCGAGGGATCAGCGCGAGGTCGGCCTGGATGCGCTCGCGAAAGTCGAACACATAGGGACTGAAGTACGCCCCACACGCCACCCCATGCGCGGCCAGAACGTGGTGGAGCGTGGCCGTCACCGAGCCCTTGCCGTTGGTCCCCGCCACGTGCAGGTAACGCGGACCCGATAGGGCTGGCGTCAGGCCCGCGCGTTCGACGAAGGCCTCCATCCGGTCGAGGCCCTGCCGCCACTTATGGTGCGCCATGCCGGCGATGATCTGCAGGGCCTCGTCGTAGCTGATCACGGAATCACCCTGGAATCAGGCCGCTGGCCCGGATCCGGGCGACGGCCTCTTCGAGCCTCGCGCCGCCTTGGTCGCCCTTCACCGTGAGCGACATGCGGACGTAGCCTTCGCCATGCGGACCGTAGCCGACGCCCGGAACGGCCAACACGTGGGCTTCTTTGAGCAAGCGCTCGCAGAACTCCTTGCTGGTCAGCTTGGGGTCGGGGATGCGCGTCCAAACGAAGAACGTGGCCTTGGGCTTCTCGATCGTCCATCCTGCAGCGGTCAGGCCGTCGCAAAGCACGTCGCGCCGGCGGGCGTACTCGGCGAGCGTGGCGTCGTTGGAAACGCCGTCCAGCGCACAGGCCGCCGCCTCGGCGACGGCGGGGAACTGCTTGCTGTCCAGATTGGACTTGAGCCGTGCGAGCGTGCCCAGTGCGGCCGCGTTGCCGAGGGCGAAGGCGATGCGCCAGCCCGTCATGTTGTACATCTTGCTCAGCGAGTGGAACTCGATGGCCACGTCCTTGGCACCCTCCACCTGCAGCACGGTCGGGTTCTTGAATCCGTCGTAGGCGACCGTGGCGTAGGCCATGTCGTTGACCAGCAGGATGTCGTGCTCGCGGCAGAACGCCACGGCATCGCGATAGAACTCGGGCGTCGCCACGGCTCCGGTGGGGTTGTGCGGGTAGCAAAGATAGAAGAGCTTCGCCCGCTTGGCGACGTCGCTGGGAATGGCCCCGAGGTTGGGCAGATAGCCGTTGGCCTCAAGGAGCGGCGTTTCATACACCTCGCCGCCCGCCATCAGCGCGTTGACTTTGTAGACCGGATAGCCTGGGTCGGGCACCAAGACCACGTCGCCGGGGTCCACGAACGCCCACGCGAGATGGGCCAGGCCGTCTTTGGAGCCGATGAGTTCGAGCGCCTCGGTCTTGGGATCGAGTCGCACACCGAATTCGCGCGCATACCACTTGGTGGCCGATTCGAGCAGCTTGGGCCAACCTCGGGGCGACTCGTCGTAACGGTGCGTTTCGGGGTCTTCCACGGCCTTGGCGAGCGCATCGAGGATGGGTCGGGGTGTGGGGATGTCGGGGTCGCCGATGCCCAGGTCGATGACGTCCGCGCCTTGGGCCACGGCTTCGGCCTTGATGCGGGCGAGTTCGGCAAACAGATACGGGGGGATCAGGTCGAGCCTGCGCGAGGGAGCAGCCATGGGAACGGGGGCATTGTACCGGTCGGTACACTCGTGGAGATGCGATTGACCCATCTCGTTCACTGCGCCGGTTGAGCGTCGAAACTGGGGCCCACCCAGTTGGCGGACGTGCTCCGCCACATCCCGACCTCGGCAGACCCGAACGTCCTCGTCGGCTTGGACACCCGAGACGACGCCGGAGTGTTGCGCCTGGACGACGAGCGCGCCTTGGTTCAAACGGTGGACTTCTTCACACCGGTGGTGGACGATCCGTATTCCTATGGCGCCATCGCTGCGGCCAACGCACTGAGCGACGTGTACGCCATGGGCGGCACGCCGATTTCGGTCCTGAACATCGCGTGCTTCGACCCCTCGTCCGCGCCCGCCGAGGTGTGGGCCGACGTGCTGCGCGGGGCGCACGACAAGACGATGGAGGCTGGAGCCGTTGTGCTGGGCGGACACAGCGTCGAAGACCCGCAACCCAAGTTCGGGATGGCCGTCACGGGTTGGGTGCATCCCGGCCGCATGTTCGCGAACACCAACGCGCAAGTCGGCGACCGCATCTACCTGACCAAGCCCTTGGGCACGGGCATTGTGACCACGGCGGCCAAGTTCGACAAGTGCAGCGAAGAAGAGCTGGCGGCGGCGATCGCCTCGATGGCAAGTTTGAACCGTCAAGCTTGCGAGATGGGTCAAGCCGTCGAAGTGCGTTGCGCGACCGACATCACGGGCTTTGGCTTGGTCGGGCATCTGTACAACGTGGCGCGTGCCTCGGGCGTGAGGATTCGTGTTCGGTCGACCGACCTTCCCGTGTTGCCAGGGGTTCGCGGGATGGTGGCTGCAGGTTGCCTGACCGGTGGCGCGGCCAAAAACGAGGCGTTTGTGGGGGACGCGTTGAGCGTTTCGCCTGCGGTCGAGCGGTGGCTGTTGGAGGTCGCCCTCGACCCGCAGACCAGCGGTGGTTTGGCCTTGTTTTCCCGCGTTCCGGTGGAGGTGCCTTGCATCGGCGAGGTCCTCGAAGGTCCGGTGGGCGTCGAAGTGGTGTGACCGTTCCGTAAATCAGCCTTACGACCGGGGTGGACCGCCCTTCCCGGGTGCCAGAATCAGTCGTCATGGCAATTCCCATCGCCCTTCAGCTGTACAGCGTTCGACAAGACTGCGCCGCCGATCTCCTCGGCACCATCGCCAAGGTCGCCAAGATGGGCTACGCGGGCGTCGAGTTCGCGGGCTTCTTCGACCATTCCGCCGCCGACGTCCGCAAGTGCTTGGACGACAACGGCCTCGTTTGCCCCTCGACCCACACCGGGCTCGCCGCGCTGACCGACGAGACGCTCGAAGCGACCGCCGAGTACCACCTCGCCATCGGGGCGACTTGGGTCATCGTGCCGTGGCTGCCGAACGAGATGCACGACACCGTGGACGCCTGCCTCAAGTCTTCCGAAATGCTCACCGGTCTGGTTGAAAAGCTGGGCAAGTTCGGGCTGAAAACGGGCTTTCACGCCCACGGGCAGGACATGGTGCCGATCAATGGCGGCGAGTGCGGCTACGACATCATCGCGGCCAACACGCCCAAGGAATTCGCCATGCAGTACGACACGGCGAACGGCATGGGCGGCGGAGCGGACCCCGTCGAACCGATCCTCAAGTGGCCCGGCCGTGGCCCCAGCATCCACCTCAAGGAGTGGTCCGGCGAGCACGGCGCGAAGGTCATCGGCGAAGGCCTGGTGCCTTGGCAGAAGGTGTTCGAGGCGTGCGAGACCGTCGCCGGGACGCAGTGGTACGTCGTGGAGCACGAATCCTACGAGGGCATGACGCCCATCGAGGCCGTCGAGAAGTGCCTGCGGAACTTGCGGGCGATGGGTAAGTAAAGCAGCGGTGGGGCCGCGCACCCGCGCGGCCCCACCCTCCGCCATGAAACGACATCCTGCGCTCCAGCCGTTCTCCCGCGACCACAACGTCGGACTAGTGCTCGCGCGTTCGTTGCAGACCGCCCCGGACAATGGGGCTCGGCACGAAGTTGCCCGCAAACTCCTCGAAGCCTGGGACGTGGAACTCAAGGACCATTTCTCCGAAGAGGAGCGCTTGCTTGGGCCGTTGGCATCCGAGGGGATGGCCGAGCGGTTGCGGCATGAACATCGCGTGATCGCCGAGTGGATCGAAGCATTCCGCACGACGGGCGAATACGGCACAACGGCAACCGTCGGCACGCTGCTGCACGACCACATCCGCTGGGAGGAGCGCGAGTTGTTCCCGGCCATCGAGGCGTCGGCCACCGAAGAGGACCTTGAGCGGTTGGCTCGCGAGACGGACGGATTGGAGGCGCGTCGCCACGATTCGCCGCTCGCACCCCGCCGAGGCGAACTCATGGACCGGCGGGCCAGCCAAGTGGTGGACCTGGCGGGCCTGGCGCGCGCCGCCTCGTCGAGCGGCCCCGCGTGGGGTTGCGCCACCGACGACCTCAACGGCACGCTGGTTCGATGGGCCGAAGGCGAAGGCGTTGCGGCCCATGTGAACGACGTGGTGGACGTGATGATGGTGGGCGTCGAGGGTCGCGGGATCGTGGTCGTGGACGGTCGAACCGAGGCGATGACGCCCGGCGCGTTGCTCGTGATCCCGAAGGGCGCCGAGCGGTCCGTGGCGGCCGAGACGACGCCCTTTGCCTACCTGAACATCCACCTGAAGCGCACGCTTCAACTCTCGGGCGCGGCGATGCGCCCAAGCCGCCGATGACGCCACCCACCGTCCTGATCGTCAATGGTTCGCTCGGCGGAGCACAGGGCAACACGGCCGAACTGCTAGCCCTCATCGAAGAGCAACTCCTGCCTCGGGCACGGGTGACGCATCTGGAGTTGGTGCGCGAACCGACGCTCGACCGCATCCTGGCCGAGGTCGCCGTCGCCGACGCGTTCGTCTTCGGCACGGGCACGTATTGGGATTCCTGGGGCTCGCCCCTGCAGCGATTCCTCGAGATGACCGCCCACACCGAAGGCGACCCGATTTGGGTGGGGAAGCCGGCGGGCGTGGTGGTCACGGCGCACGCCACGGGCGCGAAGGAGGTTGTCAGCCGGTTGCTCGGCGTGTTGAACGTGTACGGCCTGCTGGTGCCCCCGTTCAGCGCGATGGCCTACACCTATGCGAACCACGTCGCCATGCCGCACGCCAACGACCACTTGCGCAACGAGATGTGGGCGTTCGACGATGGCGCGGTCCTGGCGCACAACGTGCTTGAGGCGGTGGGAGGCGGTCGCGACTGGCGGCCGTGGCCGAACAACAGCGGCCAGCACGGGGCGAAGTGGCTGCACACGTATTCCGAGCGCGCCTCGGGCCAAGCATAATCCGCCCATGACTCGGCGCTTTGTATCCAAGCTCGAGAAGGTTTCTGGCAAGGCCTTCCTCACCGTACCGTTCGATCCCGACGACGCCTGGGGCGCGAAGGACGCCCACTATGTGTGCGGCAAGGTGGGCGCGTGCATCGTTCGCGGGGTCGTCGAGCGGCTAGGGGACGCTTGGGTGTTGCCGATCGGGGCGGCGTGGCTTCGGGATCAAGCGGTCGCGATCGGGGACTCTGTCGAGGTCGCTCTCGAACCCGAAGGTCCGAACAGTGGGAATATGGGAGACGAAGTCGCCCAAGCGCTGGCCGCCGAGCCGGAAGCGCGCCGCTTCTTCGATTCGCTACCGACGTTTTACCGGAACAACTACGCCCGCTGGTTGAAGGAAGCAAAGCGGACCGAGACCCGAGCGAAGCGCCTTGCCGAGATGGTTGCGTTGCTCAAAGAAGGGAAGCGAGAGCGATAGTCCCAGTGATTGCCGCGACGTTCACTAGAATGGGAGTTCGATGCACCAACCACAACGCTTGAGCACGGAGACGACGGGCACCGCCCGCATGCTCGGGGCGACCGCTCACGTCTTGTCGATCTTCGCGCCGATCTACGGGCCGTTTCTGATGTGGTTGGCCGTGCGCAAGAACCACCCGTTCGCCGCCGCGCACGCCCTGCGCGCCATGTGGGACGAGATGATTCTGAAGGGCTTGTTGCTGGCCGCAGGGACGGCGTCGCTGGTGATGACGATCCAGCGCCTGATGGCCCTGTATGCGGACAATTGGCAGGGCTTCAACATCTGGGACTTCGCCCCGCGCATCCTCATCGGCTGGGTCTTGGTGGCCGTGCTTGGCGCGATCACCACGGTTGTGTCGGTAGGCCAGGCGGTTTCGGCGGCCAACGGCAAGTGGCCGAGCAAGCGCGCCGAACGGCGCGCAGCGTTGCGACAGCCTTGACGCTTACTTGCCCGGGATGCCTGGCTCCGTGAGGAGCGCAGGGTCGAGGGCACGGGCGAGGGTCGCCTCGTCCAGAAGCCCTTCCTCGCGCACGACCTGCGGCACCGTCTTCTTCTCGGCCAACGCTTTCTTCACCACTCGGGCCGCATTCTGGTAGCCGATATGGGCGTTCAGCGCAGTAGCCAGCGAAGGGGAGGTTTCGGCGTAGTGGCGGCAACGCTCGGCGTCGGCGGTGATCCCCCAGACGCAGTTCTCGGTGAACGTTTTGAGGGTGTTGGTCAGAATCTCAAGCCCGAACTGCGCTGAAAAGGCCATGCCGGGCATCATCACGTTGAGTTCCAACTGGCCGCCCTGCACACAGTAGTCAATGGATTGGCATTGGCCAAGCACCTGGAACAACACGATGTTGAGGTTTTCAGCCATCGAAGGGTTGACCTTGCCCGGCATGATGCTCGAACCGGGTTGGACGGCGGGAAGCGTGATCTCGGCCAAGCCCGTCAGGGGACCCGAGCACATCAGCCGCAGGTCGTTCGAAATCCTTGTCAGCTCCAAGCAGAGGATGCGCATGGCCGACGACAGGCACGCCATGGGAAGCTGGCTCTGCATGCTCTCCACCAGGTGCGAGGCGTTGCGGAATTCGATCCCCGTGTAGTCCTTCAGCCGCTTGACCACCAGAGCGCGGTATTCGGGGTGGGTGTTCATGCCCGTGCCCGCTGCGCTTCCCCCGATGCCCAGACTCTCGAGTTCGAACGTCGCGTGCTCGAACCACCGCCAGCACTTGCGGAGCGAGATGGCGTAGGCCTTGAACTCCTGGCCGAGACGGATCGGCACCGCATCCTGCAGGTGGGTGCGGCCCGATTTCAGCACGCCGTCGAACTCGTCGGCTTTCTCGTCGAAGGCGTCGGCCAGTTCGACCACGGCATCGAACAGCTCCTCCAGCATCAACCGGGACATCATCCGCATGGCCGTCGGGAACGTGTCGTTCGTGGATTGGCCGTAGTTGACGTGGTCGTTGGGGTTGACCCGTTTGTACTCGCCCTTGTTGCCGCCCAGGATCTCTTCGGCGCGGTTGGCGAGGACCTCGTTGACGTTCATGTTGAACGACGTGCCCGCGCCCATGTGGAACACGTCCACGGGGAACTGGTCGCGCAGCGCGCCGGCCAGCACCTCGTCGGCGGCTTGCACGATCGCTTTGCCGACCTCGGGATCGAGCAGACGCAGCTCGGTGTTCGCCTCGGCGCACGCCTTCTTGAGCATCACGAACGAATCCACCATCGTTCGGTGCTCGGTCAGCCCCGAGATGCGGAACAGGTTCCGCGAACGCTCGGCCTGGCTGCCCCAATAGGCGGCGGCGGGCACGTTGACCTCGCCGATGCTGTCTTTCTCGACTCGGAAATCCATGCGGCGCAGTTTACCAATAGCCGCAGCACCCCTCCGGGCCGCGCTATCGCTCCAGCACGCGACGGTCGCCCATGCGTCGCGTGAAGCCGACAGCGTCCAGGTGCTCCAGCAGCGGGATGGCGTACTTGCGGCTGGTGCCCACGGCGTCGCGGAACTCGGCGGCCGTGAACGGTCCCTTGGCGGCCAGCGCCCGCACCCGCTCCTTGATGCCCTCCAGTTGCCTCGGCGTGTACCACAGGTCCTCGATCCGAACGACCATGCCCGCTTCCCAACCCAAGCGCAGGATCTCGTCGGTGGCCTGAGGCGGAACACCGACCAACCGAGAGAGTTCCATCGTGGGCGGCACGTCCACGGGGAATGTCTCCAGCACCTCCACCACGCGCGCAAGCAACTGGGCTTGCCGCTCGCTGAGCGCGATCCGGTGGTCCGAGCGCTTGATCATCGTGCCGTCCGCGACCAGGTCGCCCGTCTCTACCATGCGCGCGATCAATCGGTCCAGAGGCTTGCCGGTCCAGTTCAGCCCCGCACCGGCGACGGCTCGCTCGCGGGGGACGGTCGCCTTGGTCGGCGCTTGGGCGTGCAGAGCCTTGAGGGCTTCAAGCAGGCGCGCCTTGCACGCCTCGTAGAGTTCGGGTGTGAGCCACAAGCCCGCGAACCCGAGCAGGCGCTCCTCGCGGCGCAGGGCCTCGAACACGTCGCCCATCTCCTGCCGACTCCGACCGACCAGCCGACACAACTCGTCGGTCTCGACTCCGCACAGGGAGCGCGCCACGCAGTCCGCCACTTGGTCGGGCAGGCTAGCTTCGGCGACTTTGGCGACGGCTTCGGACTTGCGACGGGGCCGAGCCTGCGGCACCTCGACCCGCCCTCCGCCGAGCAGCACCGGTGGGGAATAACGCCTCACGATCAAGGGTTGGCTCTTGGTCGCCACGGTGGCACGCTCGAACCGGAACTGCGCCACCGTTGGGTCCGATTCAGAGAGGAACACCTTGCCGATCACCTCGTCGGTCCCGATCGAGACGCGCACGCGCCATGCATGCCTGGGGGGCCGCTTCCATTCGACTCTAGCGTCGAGCATCGTGGTTTCCACGGCTGCGCCGAGAGCGCACACCACCATGCCCCGGTGCACGTGCTCAAGCTCGACGCCGCCTAGGTTCAGCGCTACTCGCGCGCCGATGCCTGCACTGGCCACCGATTCGTCGTGACTCTGGACGTTGCGGACTCGGACGCTCGTGTCGCCTGGGAGCAGGACGGCGGGTTCGCCGGAGCGTACCGTCCCACCGGCCAGCGTGCCCGTGACGATAGTGCCGTGGCCCTTGACCGTGAACACCCGGTCTATCGGCAGGAACCAACGGATGCCCTCGGCCGGGGAGGCGTTTGCGGTGAGAACGTCGTCCAGCACGCGCCGGAGTTCGTCCAGGCCCTGACCGGTCTCGGCGCTCGTGGGCACGATGACGGCATCGGCGAAGCGGGTCGGCTCCAACAGGTCGAGCACGTCCAGCCTGGCGAGTTCCAAACCTTCCTCGTCCACTCGGTCGGCTTTGGTGAGCGTGACGACCAGCCGCTGAACGGGCAGCAACTCGAGCACTTCCAGGTGTTCGCGCGTTTGGGGCTTCACGCCTTCGTCGGCGGCCACGCAGAGCATCGCGGCCTCGAAGCCCTGCGCGCCCACCAGCATGTTGTGGATGAACCGCTCGTGGCCAGGGACGTCCACGATGCTCACTCGCCCCGCCCGCGGCAGGTCGAGGCAGGCGAACCCGAGGTCGATGGTCAGCCCCCGCGCTTTCTCTTCGGGCAAGCGGTCGGTGTCGGTGCCCGTCAGGGCTCGGACCAGCGACGTTTTGCCGTGGTCCACGTGGCCCGCCGTTCCAAGCAGCACCCGGCCTTATCCGCCCTTGCGCAGCCGCGCGGCGTACTTCTCGCGGAACTTGCGCACCTTGGGTTCGATGATCGCGGCGCAGTAGCCCGAGTTCATGGACATGCGCTCCAGCGAGGACGCCTGCTCGTATCGCCGGAAGTAGTCTTGGTGGTACTCCTCGGCCCGCGTGTAGTTCTTCAGCGGCTCGATGGTCGTGACGATCGGGTCCTTGTAGATCCCCTCTTTGGCGATCTCTTGCAGGATTCGCTGGGCGAGCGCTTTCTCGGCGTCGTCGCGGTAGAAGATGGCCGAGCGGTACTGCGTGCCGACGTCGGGCCCCTGGCGGTTCAACGTCGTGGGGTTGTGCGTCGTCATGAAGATGCGCAGCAGGTCGTCGGCGGGGACCACTTCGGGGTCGTAGGCGATCTTGACGACTTCCGCGTGGCCGGTCCGGCCACCGCTCACCTCGCCATAGGTGGGGTTGGGCAAGTCGCCGCCCGCGTAGCCCGACTCGACCTCGACGATGCCGTTCAGGTCCTCGAAGATGGCCTCGACGCACCAGAAACAGCCTCCGGCGACGTAGAGGAGGCGGTGCTTTTCGGGGTTGTAGGCGGGCTTCATGGTGTTTCCGGCGAACTGGCCGACTGCAAAGTATGCCGCAACGCCGGCGATGGCGAGAAGCCCGAGGGTGGCGATCATGGCAGATTTGAGCATGGATTCTGTCTCTTACCTACGGGGAACGGAGCGAAATGGTCGCAGGGTTCCCGGATCGAACGATCAGGCGTCGCGCTTCACGGTCTCCGCCGAGAACGCAGGTAGGCACACCGAGACGTACTCGCAATCCTCGTACGGCGAGCTGTAGCGCACCCATTCGCCCGCGTGAACCACCACGGCTTGGCCCGCTTCCACGTCCAGGGCGCGCGCCTTGGTGTCCACGCGCAAGCGGCCCGAGAGCACCAGCGTGTACTCGCTGAACTCGGGCGTTTGTCCCGGCTCCACCCAGCCCTGCGGACTCCTCATGCGGGCGATCGAAACGTGCGTGTCGCCCGTGTTGACCACCCCGAAGAACTCCTCGATCACCTTGGGCAAGTTGCCCTCGGCCCGGATCAGCGCCGGGTCGGAGATCAGGCGCGCCATCAGCCCCGGAACTGCTCCAAGAACCGCAGGTCGTTGTCCAAGAAGTGGCGTAAGTCGTCCACACCGTACTTGAGCATGGGAATGCGCTCGACGCCCAGCCCGAAGGCGAAGCCCGAGTAACGCTCGGTGTCGATGCCGTACCGTTCGAGGATGTTGGGATGGATCAGTCCCGCGCCGCCCAGTTCCAACCATCTTCCGTTCTGGAATCGCGGCGAACTGACGGCGTAGTCCACGCCTGGTTCGACGAACGGGAAGAAGTCGGGCCGGAAGCGCAACTTGACGTCCGAACCCAGCAAGGTGCGCGCGAAGTGGCCCAACGTTCCCTTTAGGTGCGCCATGCCGATGCCCTCGTCCACCATGAACACGTCCACCTGATGGAACGTGTGGCCGTGCGTGCGATCCACCGCCTCGTTGCGGAAGCATCGCCCGATGGTGAAGATGCGGAACGGCGGCTTGCGCGTCTCGAACACGTGCCCCTGGAGCGCCGTACACTGCGTGCGCAACAGCAGGTCGTCCTCCACATAGAACGTATCCTGCTCGTCCATCGCGGGGTGGTCGGCGGGATAGTTGAGGGCCGAGAAGTTGTACGCGAACTCCTCAAGCTCGGGCGATTCGAGGTACTCGAACCCGAGACCCGAGAACACTTCTTTGATGCGGTCGGCCGTCTGCTGCAGCACGTGCAGGTTGCCGGTGCGTCGGCGGTAGCCGGGCATCGTGATGTCGAGCCGCTCGCGCTCGAACTGCTCGGCGCGTTCCTTGGCCTTGAACTCGGCGAACTTGGCGTCGAGCTCGGCCTGCAGCGCGGCGCATGCGGCGTTCACGCGTTGGCCGAAGGCCGGACGCTGATCGGCCGGCAGCCCGCCAATGTCCTTCATCAGGGCGCGAAGCCCACCTTGCTTGCCCAAGAACGCGAGTTCCACCGCGCGTAACTCGGCAGTGGTCGTCGCGGCCCCGAGGGCTCGCCTTCCTTCGGCTTCCAACGTTTCGACTCGATCCATGCGTGCGAGAAGGTTGAATGATCGGGGGCGGCGAATGCAAGTTGACGGGCCAGGCGACCCCCTTCTCGTCCGGAATCGAGCCATGACCAGCATCACCGCCACGTTCTTCCTGCTTGGGATTCTCGCACTCGCCTCGGTGGCGTGCGCCCAGGGGCCGCTCGGCCACTTGACCCAACTTCAGGAAGGTCGGAGCATGAGGGAGACCTCGACGTTCCGAGAGGGCAAGGACGGCCGATACGACCGCAGCGCTCCCCCGAAGGGCGATCTGGAGGAAAAGAGCAACTGGGACAACTTTCGGGTGCCGCCCGGCGAGACCCACGTGGTGATGGATCGCCAGGGCCCCGGCGTGATCACCCACATGTGGTTCACGTTCCTCGGCCCCGAACCACAGCCTTGGGCGCCGCAGGGTTCCGCGAATCACCAAGAGATGCTGCTGCGCATCACGTGGGATGGTGCCGACAAGCCACAGGTTGAAGTCCCCTTCGGCGACTTCTTCGCCAACTGCTTCGGCAAGCGCAGCGAGGTGGTCAGCCTCCCGGTCGTCGTCGAGGACGGCGACTCGTACAACTGCTTCTGGCCCATGCCGTTCCGCAAGTCGGCCAAGGTCGAGATCGTCAATCAGAGCGACAAGCCGATCAGCCTGCTGTACTACAACGTGGACTGGATCAAAAAGGACAGACTGCCTGCGGACACGCCGTACTTCCACGCCCAGTACCGGCAGGAGTACCCGGTGGTTCAGGGGAAGGACTACGTCCTGCTCGAGACCGAAGGGCGCGGCCATTTGGTCGGCGCGGTGCTGGCCGTCCGCACGCGCAGCCCCTCTTGGTTCGGGGAAGGCGACGAGAAGATCTTCATCGACGGCGAGGTCGCTCCCTCGATCTGGGGCACGGGGACCGAGGACTACTTCCTGTCGGCCTGGGGCCTCAAGCGCACGAGCACGCCCTACTTCGGGGTGCCGTACTTCGACCAGTGGGGCATCGTGGGAGGCCACACCAGCGCGTACCGGTGGCACCTGGCCGACCCGATCGTGTTCCAGAAGAGCATCAAGTTCACCATCGAGCACTTCGGCTGGATCGCGCCCGACGAGAACCCCGACTACAAGAGCACCAGCTGGAACGAGCGCCAGGACGACTACTCGAGCGTGGCGTTCTGGTACCAGACGGGTGCGTCCACGTTCGAGGCCCGCGCACCGCACGCCAGCGAGAGGCGGTTGCCGAGTCTGGAGCGCGCGACCATCTTCGCACACGAAGCCGCCACCCACGGATCGGGGCAGGCTGGGCCACAGAACTTGGGCCAACTCTACGAGGGTCCCCAGTTGCTGTACCGCCCAGAATCCAAGGACGGAGCCTGGCTCGAAATCCCCATCGAGGTGCGCGAATCGGAACCCCTGCGCCTTCTGATCAACGCGACGACGTCCTACGACTTCGGCACCTACCAAGTGTTCCTCGACGGGGTCAAGCTGGGCGAGCCCGTGGACTTCTACAGCAAAGACATCGAGAACCGGGAAGTGCACCTGTTGGACTTCTGGCCCGAACCCGGCCGCTATGTCCTTCGGCTGGAATGCGTCGGCAAGAGCCCGTTCTCGACGGGGCACTACCTCGGCATCGAATCCGTGCGGTTGCGCGAGCGGCGTCCCAGGGTGAAGGACTGGGCGCACGACAAGGGCAAGGACTGGCGCGTCAAGCCCACCCTCTACGGCTGAGTCCCCGGGCCACGGGTACCCTTAGGGGCGTGAAGCTGTGTCGTTTCGAGTTGGCGAGCGCGCCGGGTCTGCCGCGCGTCGGCATCTACCACAACGGCAAAGTCTATGAAACCGACGGGAAGAACCCGATCGGGATCCATGAGGCCGCAGAAATCGCGTTGCTCGCCCCGGTGAAGCGACCGACCTCGTATCGCGTGTTCTCGGACCACCAGATCCGCGGCGCACAGCAGCCGGCGTTCGCATTCATCGAGGACTATCCGTTCGGCGCGCTGCCGACCTACGGCTACCGCAACCCCGGCGCTCTCGTCGGGCCGAACACCCAACTCGCTGTGCCGAATGCCACGTCCGAACTCTCGTTCGAGCCCCAACTTTGCGTCGTCTTGGCGAGCGACTCGGGACCGACCGACGAGATGGGTGCGGAGAGCCTTATCTTGGGATTCACGTTGGCCACGGAGTTCATCGCCCGAGACCTCGCGCGCTTTGAATCGGAAGCCATGACGGGCCACGGCCAATCGCGGGACTTTGGCACGGCCATCGGCCCGGTCGTGGTCACTCCCGACGACTTGCAGGACTACTTCCGCAACACCGAGGACGGCGTGCGGATGGACATCGAGTTGGTCGCCCGGGTGAACGGCCGCGAGGTGTTTTCCACCAACCTCATCGAAGCCACGTGGACGTTCCCTCAACTGATCGCCTCATGCAGCATCAGTTCACCGCTGTTCAGCGGCGACATTCTCGCGGTTTCGATGGCGCCCGACGGCTCGGAAGAGCCGATGCCGCTGCTTAACCCGGGCGACCTCGTCGAGGTCGCCGCCACCCCTCTGGGTACCCTACGCACCACCGTTCTCGCCCCCGGCGACGCGGACTGATCACCATGCCGATTTCCAAGTTCACGCTCCCCAACGGGGTCCGCGTCGTCGTCGAGCCCATCACCCACGTTCAATCCGCCGCGATTGGCCTGTGGTGCGTCACGGGCAGCCGCCACGAGAACCCGGACGAGGCCGGCATCACCCATCTCATCGAGCACATGCTGTTCAAAGGCACGCGCAAGCGAACGGCCAAGGAGATTGCGGAAGCCATCGAGGGGCGCGGCGGCATGCTGAACGCGTTCACCGACAAGGAGAACACATGCTACTACTGCCGCGTGTTGCGAGAGGATGTGGCCAATGCGGTGGACGTGCTGGCCGACATGATGACCGAGTCGCTGTTCGACGAGGACGAACTCGAACGCGAGGAAGGTGTGGTGCTGGAGGAGATCAAGCGGGGCGAAGACGAACCCGGCGACCACGTCCACGAGTTGCACTACTCGTACCGGTGGGGCGATCACCCGCTCGGCAAGCCCGTGATCGGCACCAAGGAGTCGGTGAGTTCGTTCAAACGCGACCACCTGCTGAGCTACATCGCCCGCCGCTATCGAGCCGAGAACATCGTTCTGGCCGTAAGCGGCAACGTGGATCCCCAGCAAGTGGTGGACATCGCCGATGCCGCCCTGGGAGCGATCCCCGCCGGTGCCGAGAACTCGACGCTTGAGGCGCCAGCGTCGGCGCAAGGGCTGCGGTACGTCGCTCAGGACGTGGAGCAGGTCCACTTCTGCATCGGGGCCGACGGCGTCTCGCTCTACCACGACGACCTTTACACGGCAAGCGTGTTGGACAACGCCTTGGGCGGCAGCATGAGCAGCCGCTTATTCCAGGAGATCCGCGAAAAGCGCGGCCTCGCCTATGCCATCGGCAGCTACAACGTGGCCTATACGGCGGCCGGCGCGTACACGGTCTACGGCGGGACGAGCGTCGAATCGTGGCCGCTGGTGCAGGAACTCGTGCAAGCCGAGTTCGCCAAGGTGCGCCGCGAGGGACTGGCCAAGGACGAGATCGAGCGCACGAAGACCAACCTCAAAGGCACGATGGTCATGGCGCTGGAAGGCACCAGCACGCGCATGATGCGGATGGCGCGGAGCGAGATCTACCACCGCCGCGAGATTCCCATCGAAGAGACCGTCGCCAAGATCGAAGCCGTGACCAACGACGACATCGTGCGGTATGCGGCGGCCACGCTGGCCGAGGACAAGATCACCACCACGGCCATCGGTCCCGAGGCTTAGGCTGGGCATGTCGCCAGTACGCGGACCGGTGCCGGGTACCTTCGAACCACCGTCACGATGCCGACCGCCAACTTGGACCAAACCGGTGCCCCGCTCCTGAGCATTTTGCGAACGGGGACCGACTCGAGTTCCGAGGACGAACTCCTCGCTTCGCTGGCCCAACGTCTGAAGGGCCTTTCGGGCGCGTCGTCGGCCGACATCATGTCGGTCGAGCCGGAGACGCTGGCGCTCAAGGCCAGCACCGACAGCCCGCACCTGATCAACGTCATGCGGATGGGCAGAGGCAAGGGCTTGTGCGGCCGGGCGTTGGATTCGGCCTCCCCCACGTTCATCGAAAAGGACGCGACCAGCGACCCGGCGTTCGTCCACTACCCGGGCCTGGAGCATCGCGCCTGCCAGGCCGTCGCCGCGTTGCCTCTGATCGAGCGCAACGAGCCTTTGGGCGTCCTTTTCCTGGTCTACGACCAGCCGCGCACGTTCAAAGAAGCCGACCGGAGGGCGTTGGCGGCCTATGCTCAGATCGCCACGTTGCGCTGGGCGACGTTCCGCTCGGCCTATCTGGCTGGCACCCAGATCAATCGTCTGGGGGCCTTGAGCGAGGTGGCCAAGACGCTTGGCCAAAGCCCCTATCTGGAGGAAATCCTCCAACTGCTGGTCAACATCACGGCCAAACAGTTCAACTACAAGGTCTGCACCGTGCGACTGCTCGACCCCGAGCGCAACGAACTGGTGTTGCGCGCGACCCAAGCGCCGGCCAAGGCCTACCAACGCAAACCGGCCATCAAGCTCGGCGAGTCCATCGCCGGTCGCGCCATCGCCGAGAATCGCTGCGTGATCGTCCCCGACGTCGCGGCGAGCGAGGAATACATCGGGCACGATCTGGCCATCGAACAGGGCCTTCGCAGCATGATCTGCGTTCCCCTGATCATCCAGGATCGGCCCGTTGGCGTGATGTCGTGTTACACCAGCGAGCCGCACGAGTTTCTGCCGGACGAGATCAAGGCCCTGGAGACGCTGGCGCAACAGGCGGCGGTGAGCATCGAGCACGCCAAGCTTCAGGTGCGCAACACGCTGATGCAAGAAATGCACCACCGCGTGAAGAACAACCTGCAGCAGGTGGCTTCGCTGCTGCGGTTGCAGTTGCGGCAGAGCCACTACAAGACGCTTGAAGAGGCGCTTTCCGACTCGCTGGCGCGCATCCTCGCCATCGCTGCCGTCCACGACCTGCTCAGCCGCGAGGACCTGGACCACGTGGGTGTACGCACGATCGCCGAGGCGCTGGTCGAGTACGTCCGGCAGTCGTTCCTTCCGCCTGGCAAGCAGATCGTCTTCGACGTGCGCGGCGACGATGTCCACTTGAACATGACGCAGGCGACGCAGGTCGCCCTCGTCTTGAACGAACTCATCCAAAACGCGGTGGAGCACGGGTTCAAGCACAGTGACAACGGCGAGATCCACGTCACCGTAGAGGACCAGGATGGCGCTATCGGCCTGTGGGTCTCCAACTCCGGCGACCCGCTGCCGGCGGCGTTCGATGTGGCGATGCAAAGCCACCTGGGCCTGCAGATCGTCGAGAACCTCTCGCGTGCCTTGGGCGGCCGGTTCAAGATGTCCGAGGTGCTTGGCTGGACGGTCTGCGAGGTCAAGTTCCGTCGCCTGACGAGCGAGTGAGACGCTTTCCTACCCGCCCTGGGCGGAGACGTCAACCGCAGCGGATCTCGACGGCGGCGTCAGAACTCGTGAGGGTCGGCGTTCGACCAGCGAGAGGAGCACGGTCTGCCGAGGACTCTTCCGGACTCCCCTCGCCTTCGCCCGGCTGCCGTTCTCAGCCCAGACCGACCTCGGCGAAGGAGAGGGGCCGGGGGTGAGGATCGGCTC
>DDSP01000002.1:42703-103014 GCA_002343445.1 Chthonomonas sp. UBA2387 | reverse complement strand
CAAGATCATGCGGCGGCTGCTGCGAGACGTCGCCGAAGGCCGCGCCCTGGGCGATACGACCACTCTCGCCGACCCGAACGTGGTCAACGCTCTGAAGGACAAGTACGAGAGCTCGGAGGGTTAGCCCTCGCAGCCACGGAACGGGTAGTGATCTCCCGGTCGGAACTTGGGCCGGGGGAGATACTGGTTGACGCCCGGAACCGCTTCGCCCCGCAACAGGAACGGGCAACCCGCGCCTTCGACCATGATCTTGGTGGACGTGGGGATGTAGCGGATGGTCAGCCCGACTCGCCACTTTTCCGAGGCGTTGGGCGAGGACCCGTGAACGATCTGGGGGTTGTGAATCGAGACATCGCCGGGCGCGAGGATGAGATCAACGGCTTTCGATTCGTCTACGAACTTGGCTTCGATTTCCGAACCCAAGACGCTGTCCACGTCGGTGTTGGCCTGCATTTGCTGGTACTCCAGGGTATGCGTCCCCGGGATGACGCGCATGCAGCCGTTCTCAGGGGTGGATTCCGTGCACGCCAACCAAAGTGTGGTGACCTCCATCGGTTCGAGAGGCCAGTAGCTGCCGTCTTGGTGCCACAGCACTGGTCGGCCGGTGAGAGGGGCCTTGGCGATGTAGTGGCTCGCAAACAGCGCCACGTTGGGCCCGATGAACGCCGACGCCAGATCAACGAGACGTTCGTCCGAGACCAGACGAACCCAGAACGGATCGTCGGCGACCAGGTTGTGGTGCAGGTCTTCAGGTCGAAGCTCGGGGTGCTTCTTCAGCAGCCAGTGGACGTGGCCGACGGCTTCTTGGGCCAGATCGGGGTCGATCGCGTTGCGGGCGATCACGAACCCAGAGCGGTCGTACTCGGCTTTCATGGCTTCGGCGTCGAAGGTCTGCATAGGCCGAGTATGACCCGAAACAGCGTGCCGGTTGGGCGGCGACAGCGGGTCCTGGTCCCAAGATCGTGTTAGGTTCGTGTTAACGGTGTGTAGGCTTGGCGCATGGGCCGTCCCGACGATCTCGCCTACTACGACTCCGATCCTGTTGTCCGCTCCGACGAGGGCGTTGGCGAAACGTTCGCGTCCGTGCTTGCGAATCGGTTGACTCGGCGAGGTTTGATCAAGTCAGGCCTTCTGGCGGGGCTCGCGGCGTCTCCCCTCGGGCGCATCGCGGCATCGGGCACACGCGTCCCTGCTTTCGATGACGGGCTGCACTTCAGTCCGATCCAGCCTTCGACCGAAGACCGCATCATTGTTCCGCAGGGCTACAGGGTTCAGGTGGTTGCCCGCTGGGGAGACCCCCTCCACGCGAACTCGCCCGCCTTCGATCCGAACCAGCAGAGCGCCGAGAGCCAGTCGAAGCAGTTCGGCTACAACAACGACTTCGTGGGCTTCCTGCCACTTCCGTTTGGGTCGACGAACTCCAAGCACGGTCTCTTGGCGGTGAACCACGAGTACACCAACCCCGAACTCATGTTTCCAATCGAAGGGCCAAAGGCCATGAATGAAGCGCAAACGCGCGTTTGCATGGAGGCCGAAGGGTTTGCCGTCGTGGAAGTCCTGATGGACGAGCGAGGCGAGTGGAAGATCGTCCAAGGGGGACGGTTCAACAAGCGATACTCGGCAACGAGCGAGTTTGAGATCACGGGGCCGGCGCGCGGCCACACGCGGATGCGGACCAAGCGCGACCCCGAGGGCCGATCCGCCATCGGGACGTTCGCCAACTGTGCCGCAGGCAAGACGCCCTGGGGCACGGTCCTGAGCGCGGAAGAGAACTTCCAAGACTATTACGGCCACGCATCCGGTGTCGAGGACCCCAAGGAGAAACGGGGCAACACGCGCTACGGCATCCCGGAGGGCGCCAGTTCGTACGGCTGGGAACGATTTCGGCAGGATCTGGACGTGCGGCACGAGCCCAACGGACCGCACATGCACGGCTGGGTGGTGGAGTTCGACCCCTACGACCCGACCTGGAAGCCACGCAAACGCACGGCTCTGGGACGTTTCCGACACGAGGCCGCAACAACCTACGTGTCCAAGAACCGCCGCGTCGTGATGTACTCGGGAGACGACTCTCGGTTCGAATACGTCTACAAGTTCGTCTGCGACAAGCCCTACCAACCCGACAACCGCGAAGCCAACCGCGGTCTGGTTGATTCGGGTGTGCTGTACGTAGCGAAGTTCAACGAGGATGGCAGCGGCGAATGGCTGCCGCTCGTCCACGGGCACGGGCCCCTTACCGAAGCGAACGGGTTTTCGGACCAAGGCGACGTGGCGATCGACGCACGGATCGCGGCGGACCTTCTCGGAGCGACCAAGATGGATCGCCCGGAAGATATCGAGGTCAACCCGGTGAACCAGCGGGTCTACATCGCGTGCACCAACAACGTTCAGCGGGGAACGGAGGGGCGTGCCACCACCGACAAGATGAATCCCCGAGTCGAGAACAAGCACGGGCACATCATCGAGGTCCGCGAGGAAGGCGACGACCACACGGCCACGAAGTTTCAGTGGGAGATGTTCATGGTCTGCGGGGACCCGAGCGACCCCTCGACCTACTTCGCCGGATATGATCGCTCGAAGGTCAGCCCGATCTCTTGCCCCGACAACATCTGCTTCGACCTTCAGGGCAATCTGTGGATCGCGACCGACGGTCAGACAAACACGCTGAAGCACCACGATGGGTTCTTCGCCGTACCCGTCGAGGGCCCGAATCGCGGACGTCTGCAGCAGTTCATGTCTTCGGTGCCGGATGCCGAGGTCTGTGGCCCCGAGTTCACACCAGACTGCACGACGGTCTTTCTTGCCATCCAGCACCCTGCCGAGGGTTCGCAGCACGGCAAGTTCACCACCCTGTTCCCCGATGGCAAGGGTCTGCCTCGTCCGTCGGTGATCGCCATCCGCGCCGAAGACGGGCGGGTTATTGGCGGCCCTCCGAAGGGGGCTTCACGCCGGAGTCTGCTGGGATTGCAGTAGCGATCGCTCGCGAGCCGACGGTCTCAATCAGGGCGACGGTACACGTAGTTGGTCACACGGCCAGTCCCATGGCTGTTCGCCTCTACCTGTCGGAAACCAGCGGCCTCCAACAAGCCGGCCGTGTCCATGTGCGTCGGCGTATCCGGATACGCTTCGAACAGGACGCTGATCAGCCCGGGATGGGCCAGAGTCTTCGTCGCTCCTCGAAGCACCTCGGGCTCGGCACCATCAACGTCGATCTTGATCAAGCGTGGCGCAGGCAACTGGTAGGTTTCGATGAGGCTGTCGAGCGGTGCGCAACACACCACCTGACTCAGCCCCGTCGACTCCGATCCGCCGACGGTCGTCTCTCCCGCCAGAGCGCTCGGAAAATCGAGCGTCGAACGGCGGTGCTCCGATCCAAGCGCGAAAGCCAGCGGCACGATGTTGGCGCAGCCGTTGAGGCCGATGTTGCACACCAGCGCGGAGAACGAAGGCGCCCCCGGCTCGAACGAGACCACGCAACCCAACGGCCCCACGAGATGCGACGCGACCAGTGAGTAGGCACCCACGTTCGCCCCGGCATCGTAGAACGTGTCCCCTGGACGCAGGTTCGCCTCCATCCAACGAATCGTCTCGGGCTCTTTGGCACAGCTCAACGTGCGCTTCAGTTCGCGGGTCGACCGGATCTTCAGGCGCAGCGGCGCACCAGGGTAGTCGAGCGCGACCACGGTCTCCTGCACCTCGTGGTAGGCCAGCCGCCTCCTTCGCGAAAGGCATCTCAGTACAACGTCTGCGGCTAGGAATACACCCGTTTGATACAGGTTTTCCGCTCTGTGCGACAAGCGCCTTAGCGGGCTGGTGGCCACGGGAGCGAGTGTATCACGCCGGTACAGCTGCTGGAACAAAGCAAAAGCCAGTGCGTGCGTGGTGTTGGGCTCCGCGACGCCGGGACCTCCCATCGCGTAGACTCATTTTGATGTCCAAACGAACCATCGCCATCGTCGGAGCGACGGGCGCCCAAGGCGGCGGCCTTGCCCGAGCCATCCTCGAAGACCATGCGTCGCCCTTTGTGGTCCGCGCCATCGTCCGCGACCCCGAATCGGCCAAAGCGCGCGCGCTCGCCGATGCGGGAGCGGAACTCGTGCAAGGCGACCTCGAAGATCCGGCCAGCATCGCCAGGGCGTTCGAAGGGGCGTATGGCGCGTTCTGTGTGACGTTCTTCTGGGCCCACTTCTCGCCCGAACGAGAGGATGCGGAAGCGAAGATGATGGCTCAAGCGGCAGCCGAGGCGGGCTTGAAGCACGTTGTGTGGTCAACCCTGGAGGACACCCGCCGCTTCGTTCCTCTGGACGACCCCTCGATGCCGACGCTCGGTGGCAAGTACAAGGTGCCTCACTTCGACGCGAAGGGCGCTGCCGATGCCTACTTCGCCGAAATGGGCGTGCCGACCACCTACCTTCTGACCTCGTTCTACTGGGACAACCTGATCCACTTCGGCATGGGACCTCAGCGCGGTCCGGATGGTTCGCTCATGATCGCGTTTCCGATGGACGACAAGCCGCTGCCCGGAATCGCCGCCGAGGACATCGGTCGGTGCGCCAATGGCGTGTTTCAAGACAGCAGCCTGATCGGTCAGCGGGTCGGCATCGCTGGCGAGCATCTGTCCGGAGCGCAGATGGCGGCTCAACTCGGCACGGCTCTGGGCCTCCCTGTCGGCTTTTATCCGATCACGCCCGAAGCATTCCGTGCGCTCGGGTTTCCCGGTGCCGACGATCTCGGCAACATGTTCCAGTTCAAGCGGGACTTCAACGAAGTGTTTTGCCAAGCAAGGCCCATCGAGCGGTCGCGCGCACTGAACCCGCGACTCCAATCCTTCGCCGACTGGCTTGAAGCCAACGCCAGCCGGATTCCTCTGCCCGAGTGATCACCAGGCGTCGCCGCTCTGCCCAAAGCTCGCTCGGAAGATCAGGAAGTCGCTGATGTTCACGGAGCCGTCCTTGTTCAGGTCCGCGTTCGGGTTGTAGCCGCCTCCGCCCGAGGTGGTGCCGAACGCGGCCCGAATGAGCAGGAAGTCGGCCACGTTCACGCTGTTGTCGCCGTTCACGTCGCCGTTGGTGAGCGAAAGATCCATGCCGGTCACGTCGCTGGTTGTTGTGTCGACCGAGACTACGCGGCGCAGAAACGTGCTGGCTTTGACGGCCATGCGGAAGTTGCCGGCAAACGTCGTGACCGAGTATGCGCCGGTGCCGGAAGGCGTGATGGAGTGCGACGAGAACACCGACGAGTTGGCCTGTGTACGGAACTCGTACGTGGTCGCCGGTTTCGCGCCGCTCAGACTCAGGAAGTTGAGCGTGCCCGAGATCGTGCCGTCGTCGATGAGCAGCCCGGCGGCGCGATAGGCTTGGATGTTGCCCGAAGGATTGACCCCGGAACCGACGATGGCCGTTCCATCGCGCGACACGGCGTTCGCGTCAATGAGGATCCAATTGGCCAGGGAAGACTCGAGCCCTTGGCTGATCAGCAGGTCGCGGACCCTGCGCATGCCGAAGCCGGAACGCCACACAAACGCCTCGTCGCCGTCCGCAGACGTGCCGGTGCCGACCACGATGTTGCCGCTGCCGTCCACGCCATAGGCGATCGAACTCACGACAGAACCCGGCAAGTCGCCCAGACCGACCATGCCACCGCCCGACGTCCATCGGAACGCTTCGTCACCGTTGGAGGAGTTCGAGAACCCGACGACCACCGATCCATCGTCGTTGGTGTGGTAGGCCCAGCTGACCGAGCTTCCGCCGGGCAGATCGCCCAGACCGACCATGCCACCACCGCTCGTCCATCGAAAAGCCTGCTGGCCGGAGGCCGAAGTCGCCAGACCGACGACGACCGAGCCATCCAGATTGGCCGACCAGGCTTGGCTGAAGAACGCGCCGCCCGCCAGGTCGCCCAGAGGCTGGAATCCGCCGCCGCTCGTCCATCGGAACGCCTCCTCGCCATTGCCGGAGACGCCTGCGCCGACGACCACCAAACCGTTGCCCGAGATGCCCAAGGCACCGGTATCCACGGTGCCGCCGGGAAGATCGCCGATCAGCGACATGCCGCTGCCGACCACGTACCGGAACGCTTGGATACCCGCCGAGGAGTCCGATTGGCCCACAATGACCAAGCCGTCGTTCGAGACGCCCCAAGCGGTCGAATCCGTCGCACCGCCAGGCAGCACGCCCAGTCCCACCGTGCCTCCGCCAAGCGACCACTCGTAGGCCATGAACCCGCCGGTCACGTCGCTGTCGCCGACCACACGGCCGCCATCTTGCGAGACTGCGAACGCCACCGAACTGAAGCCACCAGTGGCGGGGTACGGAATGGCCGTGAACGAAGATTGGGCGAAGAGAGCCGCTGAACCCAACGAAGCGGCGGCAACGGCGAGGGCGCGGAGGGAGGTTCGGTTTCGGTTCATGGATGCGTGTCCAGAGGCGGCGCGTCCGCGCCGTGATACATTTCGGTTCGTTGTAGTAAAGACGACAGCGACGAAGATGAGTTCATGCGCTCGCAGTCGCTACAGCGGCTGATTCGCTCGAACTGGCGGCGACGCGCCCCGTCTCGGCGTTGATCACGGACTGGAGCGAGACGATCGCGACCTCCATCTGGTCGCGGTCGGGTTCGGCCGTCGTGATGTACTGCGTCATCAGCCCCGGCCAAAAGAACACGTTCACCCACTTTTGATGGCGATACTTGCCCGCGATCCGAATGAGTTCGTAGCTGATGCCGGCGATGGGGGGCAAGAGGAGCAACTCGACTCCGAACCGGGCCATCAGGTTCACGAAGAGGGGCGCGCCGGGGAAGAGGTAGCGGTTGATGAAGGTCAAGATGAGGATGCTGACAAGGAGCACGATGATCGCGAAACTGGTGCCGCAACGCGGGTGGAGTCGCGTCTGCCGCATGCATGCCTCGGTGGTGAGCGGTTCTCCCATCTCCAGGGCGTTGATCGCCTTGTGTTCGGCCCCGTGGTATTGGAACACACGGCGGATGGCCTCCATGCGCGAGATCGCCATGAGGTAACCGATGAACACGATCATCTTGAAAATGCCGCTCACCACGTTGATCGCCGTCGGGGAGAAGCCCGCGTTGCTGAGTGGCTCGGCCATGGCGTTCGGCAGGAGGACGAACAGCACGACGCCGAGTGCCAAGCCCAGCACCATGGCGGCTCCGACTTGCATGGAGCGGATCGTGTCGCCGCCCTTTTCGAGGGGCTTCACGATTTCGCTCGAACCTTCGTCGGGCGCCTTGCCGTAGGTGGCTTGGTTCGGGTCGGTGACGCCCTCGGGCAGGTACTTCTCGTCGAGCTGAACGTGGGAGGCGAAGTTCATCGCCTTGATTCCCAGCGACATGGCGTCCAGAAGCGCGAATGTGCCTCGCAGGAAGGGGACCATCAGCCACTTCTGACGGAACAACCACGACTTCGAGAGCGGCTCCTGCTGGAGGACGATCTGGCCGTTGGGGGCGCGCACCGCGACGGCGAAGTGGTTTCGGGACCGCATCATCACGCCTTCGACGATCGCCTGGCCGCCAAAGCTGGTGGGGTCGGGGGTGGGCACGGGCCAGATTATAGCCTCTCGGGCCCCATGCGACCCGGCGGATCGGGTATGGGTGAAGTTCAGTGGGGTTCGGATGAGGTCCGCGAATGTCCGGAGTGGCCCACCATCCAGCCGAACCCAAACCCCAGGAGAAACATGCGTTGCCAACTCGACATGATCGGTCTCGTCGTTGAAGACATCGCGGCATCGGTCGCGTTCTATCGAACCCTTGGGATGGAAATCCCCGCACTCGACACCAGCGAGCCCTACGCGGAGGTCGAGCTGCGGGGCGGCATCCGGCTGTCATGGAACACGGTCGCCATGATGCGCGAGATCCAGGGGCACTGGGATCAGCCCGTGGGCCATCGCATGGGTTTGGCGTTCCTGTACGACAGCCCGGCAGACGTCGACGCGGCCTTTGCCACCGTTGTCGCAGCAGGCTACAGCGGCGTGAAGGAGCCTTGGGACGCGTTCTGGGGTCAGCGGTACGCCCAGGTCGCCGATCCCGACGGAAATCTGGTGGACCTGTTCGCACCGCTCTAGGTTCGCAGTTCACGGGCGACCGGGATGATCTAAACTAGGCCTTGCACCAAATGGATGGATCACGGGTTTGGACCGTCGCCGGTCGCCGCGTTGCGGACGACACGGATTGCTTCGTTATCGCCGAAATCGGCCACAACCACCAGGGCGAGATGGCCAAGGCTAGGCAACTGTTCGAGGCGGCCAAGGCCTGTGGGGTGGATGCCGTCAAGCTCCAAAAGCGGGACAACCGCTCGCTGTTCACCAAGGCGATGTACGACTCGCCGTACGAGAACGAGAACAGCTACGGCAAGACCTACGGCGAGCACCGCGAGTACCTGGAATTTGGCGAGGCCGAGTACCGTGAACTCAAAGCGTATGCCGACGAACTTGGCTTGGTTTTCTTCGCCACGGCCTTCGACCAGCCCAGCGCCGACTTCTTGGCCGACCTCGACATGCCAGCCTACAAGATCGCTTCAGCCGACCTCATCAACACTCCGCTGCTCAAACACGTCGCCGCCATCGGCAAGCCGATGATCCTGAGCACCGGAGGCGCGGAGATGGCCGACATCCAGCGCGCGATGGACGCAATCCTGCCGCTGAACGACCAGGTGGCGATCCTCCAGTGCACTGCGGCCTACCCGGTCGAGGTGGAGGAGATGCACCTTAGCGTCATCGAGACCCTGCGAGCGGCCTATCCGAACCACGTCATCGGCCTGAGCGATCACCAAGACGGCATCGCCATGTCGGTCGCGGCGTACATCCTCGGCGCACGAATCATCGAAAAGCATTTCACGATGCACCGGTCGTGGCGAGGCACCGACCACGCGTTCTCGCTCGAGCCGGGGGGCATGGGCAAGATGGTGCGCGACTTGAAGCGAACCCGCGCTGCTCTGGGCGATCCCGTGAAGCGCCGCTATCCGAACGAGGCGCGGCCCTTGGTCAAGATGTCCAAGTCGCTGTACGCTGCCCGCGACCTGACGGCAGGTGCCGTGCTGACAGCGAGCGACATCGCATTCAAATCGCCCGGGGGCGGCGTGCCGCCCTACAAGTTCGACGAGTTCATCGGCAGGCGGCTGACGCGCGACGTGAAGGAAGACGAGCCATTCGCCGAAGGCGACGCGGGATGATCGAGTTCGAACCCGGTCTGTTGGGCGCACTCCGAGAGCGGATCAGACCGTTGCGGATGATGGCGTTCGACTTCGACGGCGTGATGACCGACAACGCCGTCTACGTGAGCGAGGATGGGACCGAGATGGTGCGTTGCTCGCGATGGGAAGGCTTCGGCCTTGCTCGGCTGAGGGAGATGGGCATCCATCTTGTCGTGATCAGCACCGAAGTCAATCCCGTGGTGGGCCACCGGTGCGCCAAGCTTCGCCTCGAGTGCCACCAGGGCGTGGCCGACAAACTGGGTCTGCTGCAGGGGCTCGCTCTGGCGCGGGGCCTTGGGCTTCATGAGGTGGGCTACGTGGGCAACGACGTGAACGACCTCGATTGTCTGGCCGCTGTGGGCTTCCCGGTGGTGGTGGCCGACGCCCATCCGAGCGTGGTGCCCTTGGCGGCGTATCGGACGAAGATGCTCGGCGGACACGGGGCAGTGCGCGAAGTGTGCGACCTGATCGTGGAGGCATTGAACCGTGAAGCATGATCCCCTTTTCGATTTGACGGGCCGCGTCATCGTGGTGACCGGTGGGCTTGGGCAACTGGGCCGCGCGTACACCGAAACCCTGACGGCTCGCGGAGCCCGGGTAGCCGTGCTGGATGCGCGGGTGCCAGAGGGCACGCCGAACCCCGAGGGCGGCTTGGTGTTGCAGGCCGACGTCACCTCGCGGGAATCGCTGGAGCATGCTCTTGGGCGCATTCGCGCGGAGCTTGGCGAACCGGTGGGACTGATCAACAACGCTGCGCTCGACTCGCCTCCCAATGCGCCGCTTCAAGAGAACGGGCCGTTCGAGACCTATCCAGAGGCGTCGTTCGAACGGGTGATGGAGGTCAACGTCAAGGGTGTCTTCCTGTGTTGTCAGGTGTTTGGCGGCGCGATGGCGGCATCCGGAGGCGGATCGGTGGTCAACATCGGCTCGATCTACGGCCTCGTCTCCCCGAACCAGGACATCTACCAGTACCGCCGCGACCGGGGCGAGGCCTTCTACAAGCCCGTCGCATACTCGGCGTCGAAGTCGGCCCTGCTCAACATGACGCGCTACCTGGCCGTGTATTGGGCCGAGAAGGGCGTGCGCGTCAACACGCTGACGCTCGCCGGGGTGTTCAACCATCAGGACGAGTCCTTCCTGAACGAGTACGCCAAGCGCATGCCGATGCGGCGGATGGCCGACCGGCACGACTACGATGGTGCGCTCGTCTTCCTGCTCTCGGACGCCTCGGCGTACATGACTGGGTCGAATCTGGTCGTAGACGGTGGATGGACGGCTTGGTGACGGTAATCTGCGCGCGATGAAGCTCGTCGAGGAATTCAAACAGTTCGCCCTCAAGGGCAACATGATCGACATGGCCGTCGGCATCATCATCGGCGCGGCGTTCACGTCGGTGGTCAATTCCGTGGTCAAGGACCTGTTGATGCCGCCGCTAGGCGCGTTGACGGGCAGCGTCAACTTTGCGCAGAAGTTCATGGTGCTCAAGCCGGGCAAAACCGCCGAGGTTGTCTACAGCACGGTGGAGGAAGCCGCTGCGGACGGGGCGATCACGCTCAATTACGGGCTCTTCCTGAACAGCCTCATCTCGTTCCTGCTGGTCGCGGGCGCCGTCTTCATGCTGGTCAAGGGAATGAACCGCCTGCGCGAGCAGTTCGAGAAGAAGCAGGCCGAGGCTCCAGCCGCGCCAGCCGCGCCGCCCGAGGACGTGGTGCTTCTGCGAGAGATTCGCGACCTGCTGGCCAAGTAGCCGGGTTCGCACCCGCCGATTGGTGCACAATCAGGGCGATGCCCCCGGTGTTGCGGTTGTTGCGCCCCAAGCAGTGGTCGAAGAACCTGCTGGTGTTCGCGGCCCCGCTATTCGCGGGCAGGATGGGCGATTCCGACTCTGTGGACAGAGCCCTGCTGTGTTTCGCGGCCATGTGCCTGTGCAGTTCGGCAGTCTATATCGTCAACGACGTCCTCGACCGCGACCGGGACCGCGCGCATCCCGTCAAGAAGAATCGCCCGATCGCCTCGGGCCGGGTGTCGGTTTCCACGGCTTGGATGGTTTTGGGTGCGATGCTCGCCGGTGGACTTGGCTTGGCTGCGCTCCTGAACACCACCACGCTGGTCATCGCGGGGGTCTACGTGGCGTTGCAGGGGCTTTACAACGGCTGGCTCAAGGCGATGCCCGTCGCGGACGTGTTCACCATCTCGGTGGGTTTCATCTTGCGAGCGGCCATTGGGGCCTCGGCGGTGGTCGTGCTCATCTCGCCGTGGCTTCTGGTCTGTACGGGGGCTCTCGCCCTTCAACTCGGGTTTGCCAAGCGTCGGCACGAGTTCGATTTGCAGGGCGGAGACTCGACGTCTCGCGAGGCGCTGGCAGGCTACTCGCGGGCGGCGCTCGATGCCCTCGTCGTCATGTCGGCCTGCGTGGCGATGGTCTTTTACGGGATCTATTCGATCCTCAGCGAGACGGCGCGAACGCACCCCAGCCTGTTCCTCACGTCGCTCTTCGTCGGCTACGGGATCTGCCGCTACGTGTTTCTGGTGTTCAAGGATGGCGAGGGCGGCGAGCCGGAGAACGTGGTTTTCTCCGATCGGCACATGCTGGCGAGCATCGTCTTGTTCCTCGTCGCCGCCGCTTTGGCCATGCAGGGCGTCCGCATTCCCATCGTGGACGGTCATCAACCATGAGCAAATACCACCACGCCATCGTCGTCGGAGCCAGTTCGGGCATCGGGCGCGAACTGACCTTGTTGCTCGCCGAGTCGGGGTGCAAGGTGGCCGCCGTGGCTCGTCGAGGCGACCGTCTTGAAGAACTCGAACGCGCCCATCCCGACCTCGTGTTCGGGGTCGTCCACGACGTGATCGCCTACGACGACGTGCCCGCCTTGTTTGTGGAGACCACGGGTCGGCTTGGCGGGCTCGACCTCGTGGTCTACTGCAGCGGCGTGATGCCCGAGGTTGGACCGTCGGAGTTCGACTTCGCCAAGGACCGCTCGATGATCGAGGTCAACGCGCTCGGTGCGGTCGCCTGGCTGAATCAAGCGGCGACCCGGTTCCAGAACACGAGGAGCGGCACCATCGTGGGTGTCGGAAGCGTGGCCGGAGAGCGGGGAAGGGTCGGCCAACCCGTGTACAACGCCAGCAAAGCGTTCCTGCACGCCTACCTAGAGGCCCTACGCAACCGGCTCTCCAAGCACGGGGTGACGGTCACCACGATCAAGCCGGGTCCCGTGCAAACGGAGATGACGGCCAGGCTCAATCTGGCGGGGGCCATGCCCGCCAAGGACGCCGCCCGGATGATTCTCGCCAAGGCGTCGCTGGGGCGCGATTGCTTCCTCAAGCCGACGCATCGGTTGATCTTCTGGATCATCCGCAACTTCCCGACGAGGCTCTTCCGCAAGCTGAAGGTGTGATGGACGGGCCCTCGAACGAACGAATCGGCAGAGCGACCGGCTTCGGCATGGTGGCCCAGGGCGACGGCTACTGGTACCGACCGACTTCGGTCGAGGGTATCCGCGACGTGTTTGAAGCGGCGAGGCGTTCGGGCCGGAAGGTCGTGATTCGCGGTTCGGGCAGGAGCTATGGCGATGCCGCCCTGTTGCCCGAAGGCCTGATCCTCGACTTTCGGCGCATGAACAACATCCTCGCTTGGGACCCGGAAACGGGGCTCCTGACGGCCGAAGCAGGCGTTACGCTGGAGCAGATTTGGCGGCACACGCTAGAGGACGGCTGGTGGCCGCCCGTGGTCAGCGGCACGATGTTCCCGACGCTGGGAGGTGCGCTGGCCATGAACATCCACGGCAAGAACGCCTACCGAAAGGGCACGATCGGCGAGCACGTCACGGAGATCGAAGTGCTGACGCCGAGCGGCAGGACCCTGATCCTGCAACCCGACGACGACGCGTTCTACGAGGCGATTTCCTCGGCGGGCTTGCTGGGCGTGATCACCCGCGCAACGCTGCAGATGAAGCGGGTCTCGTCCGGCGATTTGCGGGTCCTGCCGCTTTCGTGCGCCGACTGGGAAGAGCAGTTCGCGTGCATGGAGCGGTTCGAAGGCGACGCCGACTACATGGTGGGCTGGGTGGATGCGTTCGCGAAAGGGAAGTCGTGCGGCAGGGGACTCTTCCACGCCGCGTGGTACCTCGACGAGCCGGCCGAGCGGCCCTCCTCGTTGAGGATGGACCGGCAAGACCTGCCGGACACCATTCTCGGCTTCTTTCCGAAGTCTATGGTATGGCGGTACCTGAAGAAGTTGAACAACCGCTGGGGGATGCGCCAGATCAATTGGGCCAAGTACACGGCATCCCGGCTGCTGGGGCACGGCAAGCCGCACCCGCAAAGCCTGGTTGCGTTTTCGTTCCTTTTGGATTACGTCCCCAATTGGCAACGGGCGTACCTGCCCGGTGGCTTCATCCAGTACCAGTCGTTCGTACCGAAAGAGCATGCCCGGAGGGTTTTCGCCGAGCAGTTCCGGATGCAGCAGGAGGCGCGGCTGGAGTCGTTCTTGGCCGTGTTCAAGCGGCATCGGCCCGATCGGTTCCTGCTCTCGCACGGGGTGGACGGGTATTCGCTGGCCCTTGACTTCAAGGTGACCGAGCGCAACTGGCCGGAAGTGCGGCGCCTGGCGCACCGTATGAACGAACTCGTTTTAGAGGCCGGCGGGCGGTTCTATTTGGCCAAGGACGCCACGCTCCGTCCCGAGGATGCGCGGGCGTACCTCGGCGACGAGACGTTGACTCGGCTGCGGACGCGCAAAGCCGAGTGGGACCCCGAAGGGCTGTTGTCCTCGGCTCAGGCCGAGCGTCTCGGGCTGGTCTGAGCGGGTACAACCTTCGCCGTCCCATGAAAAAGCGCGTCTTCACCGCCGCCCAGCCCAGCGGCCACGTTCACCTCGGCAACTACCTCGGCGCGTTCCGACAGTGGGCCTCGGTGCAAGACGACTACGACTGCATCTTCGGCATCGTGGACCTCCACGCGGTCACGGTGTACCAAGACCCCGAAGACCTTCAGAAGCGGACGCTCGAGTTCGCCGCCATCCTGCTGGCTTGCGGGATCGAGCCCGAGAAGGCGCACATCATGGTGCAGTCCATGGCTCCCGAACACGCCGAGTTGGCCTGGATGCTCACGTGCGTCACCCCGATCGGCTGGCTCCAGCGGATGACGCAGTTCAAGTCGAAGTCGGAGAAGCAGGTCGAGGTCACGGACGGGTTGCTCCAGTACCCCGTGCTCATGGCCGCCGACATCCTGCTCTACAACGCGGCGATCGTGCCCGTGGGCGACGACCAGAGCCAACACCTCGAGCTTACGCGGGACATCGCGGAGCGGTTCAACCGCCTGTACGGCGAGACGTTCGTCATCCCGGAGACCAAGCTGCCGACGGTCGGCGCGCGGATCATGGGCCTGGACGATCCGACGAAGAAGATGAGCAAGTCAGAGACCGGAGCGGGGCACGCGATCGGGTTGCTGGATGCGCCGGAAGCTGCCCGCAAGAAGATCATGCGGGCCACCACCGATTCGCAACCGCACGTGGATTTCGACACGATGGGGCCGGGAGTGGCGAACCTCCTGACCATCCACCAAGCGCTCTCGGGATGGAGCGACGAACAAGTCAAGGGGCACTTCCAGGGCATGCGGTACGGCGACCTGAAGAAGACCGTTGCGGAAACCGTCGTCGGGTTCTTGGAGCCGTTTCAGGAGCGCTTCCGGGGCTTCTATTCCGACCGGGGCGAGCTGGAACGCACGCTGCACCAAGGGACGGAGTATGCGCGCAGCATCGCGGCCGACACGATCCGAATCACCAAGCGGCGGATGGGGTTGTTCTCCTAGGCGCTAAGGCTTGGCAGGGTCGAGGCGGTACGCTCGGAGCATGCTGAATCCGCCCCTCGCTTCGCCCGGACGCGTGTTGCGCGAGCTGATGGCCGAGGACACGGTGCTGCTCCCAGGGGTATTCAACGCCCTTTCGGCGAAGGTCGCTGCCGACCAAGGTGCGAAGGCGCTGTACATTTCGGGGGCGGGCGTGACGAACGCCAACCTGGCCGTCCCGGACATCGCGCTGATCACGATGACCGAGATGGCGCAGTTCGCGAGCCTCATCGTCCAAGCCACGAGCGTGCCCTGCATCGCCGACGCCGACACGGGATACGGCGACGCGCTCAACGTGCGGCGGACGGTGCACGAGTTCGAGCGGGCGGGGCTGGCCGGGTTGCATCTGGAGGACCAAGTCAGCCCCAAGCGGTGCGGCCATCTGGACGGGAAGGAAGTCGTTCCCACGCAGGACATGGCGAAGAAGGTCCTGGCGGCGGTGGAATCGAAGGCCGACTCGGATTTCCTGATCATCGCCCGCACCGATGCGCGCGGAGTCGAAAGCTTGGATGCTGCGATCGAACGCGCGAAAGCCTACGTAGACGCCGGGGCTGACGCCGTTTTCCCCGAGGGCCTGACCTCCGAGGCCGAGTTCGAGGCGTTCCGCAAAGCCCTCGACGTGCCGCTGCTGGCGAACATGACCGAGTTCGGCAAGACGCCGATTTTGGGCCTAAACAGGTTCAAAGAGCTTGGGTACAATCTCGTCATCTTTCCCATGACCGCGTTCCGGGTCATGTTGAAGGCGATAAGCGAGGCCTACGCCGAGTTGATCGGCTCGGGAACGCAAGCGGCCCTCTTGGAACGCATGCACACCCGGACGCAACTGTACGGCACGGTCGAGTATGCGGCCTTCGAAGCGCTGGACCGGAACTGGTCGGAACGGATCGAGGACAGGTCTGCCGACCCAGGGTAGGCGACGCCGAGGACAGCATGAGCGCAACGACCGAATATCCGAACTACAGCCCCGGACTCGAAGGCGTGATCGCCGGCATCACCACGATCAGCGAGATCGACAGCGACCGCAGCAGCTTGACCTATCGCGGCATCGACGTCCACCAACTGGCGGAGTTCGGTTCCTACGAAGAGACGACCTACCTGCTGCTGTTCGGCAAGCTGCCCAACCGTGCTGAACTCGACGCCTTCAACGCCACGCTGTCGGCCGAGCGTGCCGTCCCCAGCGAGGTCTACACGGCCATCGCCCAGCTTCCCAAAACCACGCACCCGATGGACATGCTCAAGGTCGGGTTTGCGGCGCTTGCGCCGTTCGATCCCGACTATGCGGCCAACGACCGCGACGCCAACCTCCGCAAGGCGGTACGCATGGTTGCCAAGGCCGGGGTGTTGACGGCGAACGGCTACCGTATCCTGCAAGGCAAGGAGCCCGTCCAGCCCAAGCCCGGTCTCGGCACAGCGGCCACGTTCCTGTATTGTTTGCTCGGCGAGGACCCCGACCCCTACACCACCAAGGTGATGGACGCCTCGCTCACCCTGTACGCCGAGCATGGCTTCAACGCTTCGACGTTCGCTTGCCGGGTGACGGTGGCGACGCTGAGCGACTTGTACAGCGGCATCGTGACGGGCATCGGCACGCTCAAGGGCCCCCTGCATGGAGGCGCGAACGAGGAGGCCATGAAGATGATCCTCGAGATCGGCACCGCCGACAGGGCCGAGGCCTGGATTCGCGACGCTCTGGCCAACAAGAAGAAGATCATGGGCTTCGGCCACCGGGAGTACAAGAAGCAGGACAGCCGCGCCATGTACCTGACCAAGCTCGCGAAGGAGATCGGCCAGCACATGGGCAACACGAACTTCGGCGATATCGCCGAGATCCTCGAGAACGTGATGGTCGCGGAGAAGAACATCCACCCGAACGTGGACTTCCCGGCGGCCTACGCCTACTACTTGCTGGGCATCCCGATCGAACTCTATACGCCGATCTTCGTGACCGCTCGCGTCGCGGGCTGGAGCGCCCACGCCATCGAGCAGTTGGACAACAATCGCTTGATTCGGCCCAAGTGCATCTACGACGGTCCGAAGGAAGTCGCGTTCACGCCGATCGAGAACCGCTGAGGGACGATCAGGTCGTAGGCGCCCGCGCCGTAGGCTTTGCCTGCAACTTGTAGCCGCATGCCTTGCGGCACTTCAAAGGCCAAGCGCAGTCCCTCTTGCGTGCGCTTCCAACTGACGACCACCTTGCCTTGTGGCGTTTGCAGCCACCCGCTGGCATGGTCCGTCTCGCCCGGAACCGGCTCGAACACCGCATCGCGCCAACCCACCGAGCCCGGCGCTTGGCGTAGCCCCAGCACGTACCCGTAGAACCACTCCATGGCGTGGCCGAGCATGCAGTGGTTGAGCGAGTTGCTCCCAGCGGTGATGGCGTCCCACGTCTCCGGCATGGCCGTCAGGCCCTTGGCCAAGATGCCGCCATAACTCCCCAACCCCTCGCGCGAGTACACGCGGTGCAAGACATCGGAGCGCCCTGCCTCTGCCAAGGCACGAATGAGGAACAGGTGGCCCACGTCGCCGCTGGTCTGCTGGTACCCGCGCGATTCGAGCTCTTTGACCATGCCCTCTAGCACGGCTCCACGATCGCTCTCAGGGACCAGACCCGCGCAGAGCGCCATCGCCGAACCTGTTTGCACGCTGCCGTTGTTCTTGTAGGCCTTGGCCACAGGGTCGTAGAACTCCCGAAGGAACGCTGTCTTGGTCGCCTGGAGAAGGGCCTCGTAACGAGCGGCCCGATCGTTGCGGCCGAGGATTCTTTCGGCTTGGGCCAAGGCATGGGCGCACATCGCGAGCATCGCCGTCGAGGTGAGCCGAGTGTCGGTGTAACGACTCGGGCCAGGCGGTTGGCCGTGGCCGTAGTCGTACCAATCCCCGAGCGAGCCGGGCGCGATGCCGTCCTTCGATTGGCTAGCCACGTGGTCCACGAACCGCTCCATCATCGCGATGTTCTCGCTGAGGAACCGGGTGTCTCCGTACCAGCGATAGGCTTTCCAAGGCAGGAAGACGCTGGCCGCACCCCACTCGACCGTCCAAGCGTACATGTCGTCGTCGGGACGCATCAGGTAGCGGGGCGCGACCGTGAGCACCCGTCCGCTGGCGAGCTGGGCGTCGCGCATATCGCGGCAGATCTTCCGGAACCAATCGCGGCAGTCGTAACGGTAGGCGAACGAGTCGGCGAGCAGGTGAGCGCACTCGAGCCAGCCCAGCTTCTCGCGGTGGGGGCAATCGGTGAGGACGAAGCCCATGTTCGAGCGCATTGCCCAGTCGATCAAGTTGACCGTGCGGTTGTACAGCGGCTTGGAGGAGAGGAGGTGGCTCGCAACAGGGTTGTTCGTCCTGACATGCACGAGCTCAAGCCGGTGCAACACGGGCAATCCTTGGGGGTTGGGTTGCCCTACAGGGACTGCGCCCTGGACGCCCACGAACTGGCCCCCGTGGTAGAAGAAGAGGTTCTCGTAGGTCTCCGGGCCGCTGCCGGCCAGCGTGTAAGTCGTGAGCGCGTCGGCGTTCCAAAGGTTCAGTTGTTCGACGTCGCCGTTGGGCTGGATCACCTCGGACATCTGGAACCGAACCGTGGCGCCACGGGGCCCCTCGACGACCAACCGCAGGGTGGCGGAGCAGTTCTGGGGGAAGATGTACGCCCACCCACCTTTCGGCTGAGGCGCGATACGTACGGGTTGGAACGTCTCGACCGGCTCGAAGTCGGGCCAATCCTGCCGCACGATGCGGGCGTTCGGCTTGGGCAGAATGCTTGGCTGTTTCCAGTTCGCACCCTCCTGAAACCCCGCGAGGAGCCAGCCGCGCTCGACGAGACGGGCGTCGTAATCTTCGCCGGCGAACACGTGCGAGAGCGTGACCGGCCCCTTGCTCCAGCGCCACGTCTCATCGGTCGAGACAAAGCCCTTCATCCAGAGCCGGATCGGGTGGCCCTCGGCGTAGTCCGGCATGGCGTCGCCTTTGGCGTATCTCCGCGCAGGAGGACGCGCCACGCTAAAGAACCCGTTGCCCAACATGACAGCGATGCAGTTCTTGCCTTCGGCCAGATAGGGGGCGAGGTCGAACGTCTTCGACGTGATCGTCTTGTCGAACTGGGTCCAGGGCTGGTTGACCGCCGCGTCGCCCACCCGCTTGCCGTTGACGAACAGTTGGTAGTGGCCCAACCCAACGACCTCGACCTCCGCACGCTTGGGAACCCTTTCAACCGTGAACTCCTTGCGGAAGATAGGGCTGATGCCGTCTCGAAACGCGTGACCCCAAGGCGCGATGCCAGCGGGGCCGATGGCGACGACTTCGCCCTTGGCGCAGGACCACAAAGCGTTCGAAACCACGACCCGGTTTCCGTCTGATCCTTCCAGTTCGAGGGCCAGCAGCAAGCCGCCTGGGTTCATGGTCGCTCCGGAGACACTCGGATTGGTCACGGAGGCCTCGATGCGGTTCAGACCCGCATGAACCAAGGCCGTCGCGTCGGTCTCGGTGATTTGCGACCACTCGGTGCTCTTGGCGACTTCGCGACCGTTCAGCCGAACGACGGCCTCGTTGTCTGCCGTGAACCGCAATCGCGCCCGAGTCACTCGTCCGGCATCGAACGTGGTGCCGAACACGAAGGTGCCCGTCGCTCCGCCCGATGCCGAGGGCACCGGCCCGCCAGCGGGCCGAACCCAAATCCACTGGGCCTGTGCCATGGGGTCTTCGGGAACCGGAACGGCGAGCCACTTCTGTGCTTGCGCCATAGCCGAGAGCATCAGGACCGCGAGTGCGGCCATGCGAGCGAACGCGCCGCGGACCATATGCCGAGCCTACCAAGGGCTAGGGGGCTTGACGCAACCACTCGTCCCAACGCGTCTGCTGAGCGAACCGCATCAGGGCGTAGTTGGCGGCATCGCTTTCGAACGTGGAAGCAGGCGAGAAGTCGATGGAAAGACCGTTCGAGCGGGGCGAGAACGCGTTGTGCCCCTCCCACAGGATGGCCTCGCCCAAACGTGCGCGCACCGTCGCGGCAGCGGCTTGGACCTCCGGGACAGACGTCATGCCCACCAGGTTGTCGCACAGGTCGCCGATGTCGCGGAAGTATCGGGCGAACGTCTGGCTGTACGCCTGCGTCTGACCTCGAACAAGCGGAATGTCGGTTGCGAGCGCCTCGCGATGGGCGATCATGGTCGCGGCAAGTTCGTCCAGTGCGGCTAGCAAGGGTTGTAGGCGCGACGTGTCCACGACGCTCTGGGTGATCTTTCGGGAGGCGTACTCGGGCACGGCCAGCATGCCATCCACAAAGGCCTTGGTCAGGGTCCCCGTGGCCGCGTCGGGGTTGTCGCGGAACACGCTGAACACTCGGTCGTAGGGGTAGCCCTCGCCAGGGGGGCTCTCTTCGCTGCCGACCACATATCTGGCTTGATCGGCCACTTCGGTGGCAACCTCGACCATCTGCATCAGGCTGGCGTCCCATGCGAAGATGTCCACCTGCTCGCCGCCCATGGCTTGCTGCAGTTCCCAGATTTGGATCGCGTTGCCCGTCTCGTCGTCGTAGCTCACCGCTCGCCCCAGTTCGGCCGAGCGACGCCAGCCGTTGCCGTGGTTCCACACCACCAAGGCGTAGCGGTCGGCGGGGAAGTAGGTCTTGCACCAGCGGATGAACGCCTGCATGGTCTCCGGTCGGCCCATGTCCACCGCTCCCATGTCCTGCATCAACTGGCTCGCGATGGCGCTCGATGTGTCCGGCTTGACCAGATAGCGCCGCGTGCCGTCGAACGTGGACCCCGGGTAGCGCGACGTGCTCTGCTTCCACTGCAGCACGAACCGGACATCGGGGTTCTGCGCCACGGACTCCATCTGGTTCACGTTGAGGGTCGAGAACCGGTAGAGGTCGTTGGCCGCGTTGAGGAACACCATCACGGTCCACTTGGTGCGCTTCGTGGCGAATGGCTTGACCGTGAGGGTGGCCGCGCCCTGAGTTGCCGAAGCCGCATGGGTTGCTCGGATGGTGTAGGTCCCAGGAGTCTCGCCGATGCACCGGCCATCCTCCCCGATGGTCGCGCCAGTTCCCAGCACGGTCCACGCGACCGAGCCTGGTTCGTTGAACGTCAGGCGACCCGATGCATCGAATCCTGCGGCATAGAACTGGCGGCTGAATTGGGCCTCGACTTCGGCCGAGGAGGGGGTGACTCGCAAGGAGGCCAACGGCGTCCCAACGGCGGTTCGGACTCGGGTGGCCCCGGAGAGTTCAACGAGGGTCTCGATCTGCCCGACCTTGGTGCCGCCGAGGTCCAGCTGGGAATACAGTTCTGCCAGCAAGCGGTAGCTGCCGGGTGTCGCGTTGATCGCTTGAGACGACCCGTCGGGATTCTCGTTGAGCAAGGCCGTCGCTCCGATTAGATTACCGGCGGAATCCAGAAGGGAGACGCGCATCGAACGCCCGTTCACGCCTCCGGCCGCGCCCACCCAAGCAGCCTCGAAGAGAAGGGACGTCTGCGTTTGACCGCCACCGCCTCCGCCGCCGCACCCGTGAAGCGAGAGAGCGAGGCCGACGAACGCTAGAAAACCGAGGACGAATCGCATGGGCTCATCAGATTGTGACGTGCCGAGCCGTCTTGGGGCACGCTCATCGGTAGACTCTCCCAAATGTTGATGCTGGACGGGTCGCCGTTGACCCTTGAGCAGATCGAGTCGGTGGCTAACGACCGGCTCCCCGTGTCCCTCTCCGACGCCGCGATTCACGCCATGGAGCGTTCGCGGAGCGTGATCGAACGCATTCTGGAACGGGGCGACACCGTGTACGGTGTAAACACCGGGTTTGGGCGGCTGGCCGACGTACGCATTGCACCACACGAGCTGAGTGCGCTTCAGTTGAACCTCATTCGAAGCCACGCCGTCGGTGTGGGGGAACCCATGACCATCGAAGAGACCAGGGCGATGATGCTGCTCCGCGCCAATGTGCTGGCCAAGGGTGTGAGCGGCGCACGTCCGCGCGTCGCCGAACAGATCGTCGCCATGCTGAACGCCAGAGTCCACCCGGTCGTGCCGTCGCGCGGTTCGGTCGGGGCGAGCGGGGATCTTGCACCCCTGGCGCATCTGGCCCTTGCCATGATCGGCGAAGGCCCGTGTTGGGAGGGTTCGTCGGGCGAGGTCTTGCCGCAAGCGGGGATCGAACCGCTTACTCCCGAAGCGAAGGAGGGGTTGGCTCTGCTCAACGGCACTCAGGCGATGACGGCGATCGGCTGCCTCACGCTCGCACGAGCCAAACGCGCGTTGCATGCGGCGGAGACTGCTGGAGCGATGTCGTTGGAGGCCCTGATGGGTACGCCTGCCGCCCACGACGCACGCATCCACGACTTGCGGCCGCATCCCGGTCAGATCGAGTCCGCGCACGTCCAACGCGAGATGCTCGAAGATTCTGAAATCCGAGAGTCGCACCGCTTGGACGACCCCCGTGTTCAAGACGCCTACAGTCTGCGGTGCATGCCTCAGGTGCACGGCGCCGTGCGTGGCGCGCTGACCCACGTCGAAGAGGTCCTGAAGGTCGAAACGGGTTCGGGGACCGACAACCCATTGGTTTTGGGCGAGGACGTGGTGTCGGGCGGCAACTTCCACGGCGCGCCGATCGCTTTGGCTCTGGACTACGCGGCGATCGCGATGACCGATCTGGGCTCGATCTCAGAGCGACGCACCGATCGGCTCGTCAACCCCGACACCAGCGAGGGCTTGAAGCCGTTTCTGACGCGCCACCCGGGCACGATGTCGGGATTCATGATGGCGCAGGTGACCGCTGCCGCGCTGCTCAACGAGTGCAAGGTTCTGGCTCACCCGGCCAGCGTGGACAACGTGCCGACTTCTGGGGCACGTGAGGACCACGTCTCAATGGGGATGACGGCTGCGCTCAAACTGAAGCAGATCGTCGCCCTGGTCGAGCGGATTTTGGCCATCGAAGCTCTGGCCGCTGCCGAGGGGCTCGACTTCAGGAAACCCCTGACGCCGGGCCGGGGAGTGGCAACGGCAGTGTCGCGGTTGCGGGAGTCGGTACCGAGTGTCCTCGTCGACAGGTCGCTTGGAGCGGACATCGAGCTGGTCGCGACCTTCATCCAGAGGGGCGACTGGCCCTGAGGAGAAACACGTCTAGGCCCCAACTTGCTCCCTGATCCGCAAGTCTGCCACTGACGCAACGGGCGTTCCCGCCAACCATTCTCAATGGAGAGCAGAGGTGAGGAGACCGAACTCCAGACCACAAGCAATGGGCCAGCCGGCACCAGGATGCCCTTCCATCCAGTTCCCAATCCTGCGGTCGGCGGCCCACCTTTGTTTTCGGGCATAATCGGCTGTATGGCGAGCCCCCGATTGTTGCTGATTGAAGACGACCCTGAAACTCAGGTTCTCGTTTCGCGGGTCATCGCCAAAGAGTTTCCATCTACAGAGTTGTTCTTGGCTCACTCGGGACGCGACGCGCTCACGCTACTCGAGGTGGACGGGCCTTCGCTCGGGGTAGACCTCGTGCTTCTCGACCTGAACATTCCGCTGCCCAGCGGGCAAGACGTTTTGGCACGACTTCGGGGTCGAGAACAGACCAAGCATCTGCCGGTGGTCGTGTTCTCGGGCTCACAAAACCCGAAAGATCGTGAGTTCTGCCGGAAGCATGGCGCTGCCTTCGTGGCCAAGCCCGACGACTATCCAGGGTATGTGGAGGTGCTGCGACACACACTCACCTTCTGGTTGGAGACCGTCCAATGGTGACGTGGAGCAATCAATCGGACCTTGTTGAAGGGCCCGCCGACGACCGGTTTCATTCGTGGCGGCTGGATTACAGTGGGACCACCGAGCTTCGGGGGCAAACCAACGGCGCCATGGTTTTGATCGTGGTTCAGCGCGGCGGCTTGCTCATCGGCGACGAAGCGAAGTTGCTGGTACCCGAGTCGCACGGCGTTCTTCTGCAGAATCAGACCCACCTTCAGATCGCCACTTCGGACCAACACAACCAAGCGGTCCTTTGGAGTTTGTCGGCCGATGCCTTCGGCGCGATTTGCCACAACGGGCCGAGGGGCGTCCGCCCATTGCGGCAAGCCTTTCCGCATCTGGTCCCAAGCGAGGGTTCGGAGCATTGCCTGGGGCGCGTGATGATCGTCCTGGGGATCACGCTCCTGCAGGAGCCCGTCTACGACTTGGCCCAGCATGTCGATATCGAGGACGAAGGAACGCGAGAGGTGGTCCGCCTCATCCGGTCGCATCAGCGGCCGACGTTGCGCGAAGCGGCCGACATGGCGGGCTATTCGCACTTCCATTTTTCCCGGCGATTCCGCGACGTGACCGGCTACGGGTTTCACGAGTATCTGGACCGCGTCCGCGCCTCGTGGGCCATCGCCCACGCTCCCGAGAGCAAGTCGCTGGTCCGACTGGCCGAGAGCGCCGGGTTCAGCAACGTGAAGACCATGCGCGAGTCCATTTTCGACTACACTGGATTCCAGCTGTCCCAACTCGTGCCGCCGAAGCGGTGACGCACTCTACTTCGCCACCGCCCCCGAATAGGTGAGGGGCCCGTCGGGACCAAGCGGCATACCGCTGGCCATCCAAGCCATGAGCATCAGTGTCCACATGATCGTGAACCCGATCGAGTAGGGAAGCATCGTGGAAACCAACGTCCCCATGCCCGCCTTCGGCACGTACCGCCGCATCGCCACCAGAATGATGACCAGGTAGGCGTTCAGGGGCGTGATGATGTTCGTCACCGAGTCGCCGATGCGATAGGCGGCCTGGGTCAACTCGGGGCTGATCCCGACGAGCATGAACATGGGCACGAAGATCGGAGCGAACAGCGTGTACTTGGCCGACATCGAACCCACGAACAGGTTGAACAGCATCGTCACCACAACGAATGTCGCCATCAGCAGCATGGGCGGCATCTGGGCTTGAGCCAGGCTTTGCCCACCCCACATCGCCAACATCTGCCCCAGATTCGACTGGTTGAAGAACGCGATGAACTGGCTGGCGAAGAACGCGAGCACGATGATCGGGGCCATGGCTGCCATAGACTCCGTCATCATGCGCGCGGCGTCTTTCTCGGATTGGAGGGTCTTCACCGAGAAGCCGTATGCAAAACCCGGCACCAGGAAGAGGAGCAGGATCATCGGAACGATCGCCTCGACCCAGCGGTCGAAGTGGTCTCCTTTGCCGTTGAGGGGGCCCCCAGGAACCAAGATCATGGCCAAGATCGCGGCAAGCGTCAGGGCCATCGTCATTGCGGCGACACCAAGCCCCTTCCGCTCCTCGGCCGAGAGTTTCCGCACGGTCTCGAAGTCCTCAACGCCCGTCGGCGGGCCGCCTTCGTCCTCAGGCTTGCCTTTGAACCGCGGTTCGACGAAGCGGTTGGTGATGAACCACCCCGTGAGCGTAATGACGATGGTCGAACCGATCATGAAGTACCAGTTGCACGTTGGCGAGACCTTGTAGTCCGGGTTCACGACCTGGGCGCCGATGGTGGTCAAGTTCGCAAGCATCGGGTCCAAACCCGTGATGAACAGGTTGGCGTTGAAGCCTGCGGCCACACCGCTGAACACGGCCGCCAAGCCGACGATGGGCGACCGACCGACCGATCGGTAGAGCGCCATCGCCAACGGTGGCAATACGATGTATCCCGCGTCAATGCCCATGGAAGACATGACTCCGAGGAACACCATCGCCGGGGTCAAGAACCGTGGGGGGACAACGGCAACAAAGGCTTTGAGCAAAGCTGCGATCAAGCCGGTGCGCTCTGCCACGCCGATGCCCAACATGCCGACCAAGACCACCCCGAGCGGCGGGAACTTGATGAAGTTCTCGACCATCTTGGTGAAGATCCAAGCCACGCTGTCAGGCTGCAGCAGACCGACCACCTTGAGCGGGTCGCCCTTGGGCTGAAGCTGCATCGAAACCGACCCATCGGCGGCGACGACCGTTTCGGGCTGTACGGGCTGAACGGTCCATCCTCCCACCGCACCGATCTGGGACAGCACGATCACGATCAGCGCTCCGATCACGAACAACGTCGAAGCATCGGGCAGTTTGTTGCCGACGCGTTCCAGAGTATCCAGCCAGCCGCCGCTCTTCTTTGCCATTTGCCGCATCCTTGGGCCCCCGGCCCGCATCCTACGCTTCGCTGGCGACGGTCTGATGTCCTGCCGGCTGTCCCCCATTCGTAGCGATGAACACGAAGAGGATGCTCCAGGCGGCTTCGGCGAGCAACGCGAACACGAACTGGAGGTTGGCCGGGAGCGAGTAAACGCAGATCAGGATCGGAATCCAGAACGCCCAGCAGGGGATCAACGCCGGGACAATGGAGTTCAGGTAGAAGCACCCCGTGAACGCGGGGCCCATGCGTCGCAGATCAAACCCGACCCGCTTCCACTCGAACATCAGGACCGCGAGCGGGATGCTGAGGACCGGCGTAAAAATGGCCATGTCGACCGCTGTCTTCACCACGAGTGTCTGGAAGTCGGTTCCTGAGCCGAAGCACCAGGTTTGGAAGCGGTAGAACAGGTCGACCTGAACCCCGACCATGGCGTAGACCAGAGCGTTGAACGACGAGGCCGCAAACCACTGGCGCGTCGGCGACCCCATGCGCCCAGTCAGGGCTTTGGCGATCTCGGGAATGACTCCCCCCGCTATGGCGCCGGCGATGAAGGCGAATGGAATTCCGCCCGCGACCTTGATCCGCTCGATGACCGTGCACCACTCGCGAACGGCAGGCGTCTGGGCATACACCACCACGAGCGCCGCCGCAGCGAGCTGGATGGCCAGGAACGGCGCCCAGTGCGACCGCACGGCCGCCACGCCCGGTGCCGAAGCGGCGCGCCAACTCCAGCTTCCGCTCATCGCTTGCGGAACGCCTTCGACAACGTGCGCTCGATGGTCCGAGAACCTCGGTAAAACGGTCCCTGAAGCCGATCCAAGAACGAAATGGGCCAGCGGGGCTTAGGGAGGCTGATGTCCCGATAGTTGATGGACGCTCCATCGAGGGGGAGGTGCTTCGGCCGCTTGTGGGTGGCGAACAGGTGGTCCCAAACCGCAACGCCCCAAAGGCCGACCACCGCAAGATTGCTCGTTGGCCGGCAGTGGTGAACCAAGTGGAAGCTATAGATGTATCGCGTCACACCGCCAAACCCTCGGCTTTGGACCAGAGGCCCCCAGAACCGCTCGTAGGGCAGGTGGAGGATCGCGTGCCACACCTCGTACCCAGCGTAGTACAACGTGACCGTGACGATCATCGCCAGAACGAGGGGCTGGCTCGGGATCAGCAGCTTGAGAGGGATGGCCGCCATGCCGACGAAGATCGCATAGAAGATGCTCGCGGCGAAATACGGGAACATCATGGACGCCTCCTGATGTTCGTGCTCGACCGGGTACTCGCTGGCGACGGGCACCATGCGCTCGGGCTCCTTGGAGAGGACGGGCGCCTTCACCGACGTGAGGCCGTGGTGCTCCGCGTGGCAATGGTGCATGATGCCGAGAAAGGGCAGCACGGCCGAGTGCAACAGGTAGCGGTGGTAGAGGTACTCGAACAGGCTGAGAGGCACACCCAGAACCAGAATCCAGGCGACGAGCAACGGCAGGTTGGACGCCTCGGCGGCGAGCGTTGGTCCAGCGATCCACGCGTACAGCCCCAGCACGAGGGCCAGTTGGAACGACGTCGACAGGAAGAACAGCCCGAAGGGCATTCGAGCGTGTTGCTCGGCAGGGGTGTGTGTGATCGAGCTCAATGCGCCATCCGTGGTCAAAGCCAGTGTACCAGCCCGTCGTTGGACCCAATTGGCAGACGACCTTGCTATACTGAAAGGCATCATGACCAAAGTCATCGCTCTCTCCATGTCTCTCTTGCTCGCCGCCAGCGCGCTGGTCGTCGCGCAGCAGACTGCCGCAGCGAAGGTCGTGCCGCAGGGCGGCCCGACTCAGCGCGAAGACCCGTTCAAGGAGGTCAAGGAGACCTTCACCGGCAAGAAGCTGCCCATGTTCGAGATGAAGACGCTCGACGACAAGCGGTTCACCAATGCAAACATCGAAGGCAAAGTCGCCGTCATCGATTTTTGGGCCACGTGGTGCGGCCCGTGCAAGGCCGCCGCTCCGAAGCTCCAGGCGATGCACGAGGAACTGGGCTCGAAGGGCTTGGTGATGATCGGCGCAAACCTCGCCGAGAGAGGCTCGGATGGTCAGAAGATCCAGACCAAGGATAACGCGGTCGGCTACGTCAAGGAGCATAAGTACTCCTACACGTTCACCTACGGCAACGACCAGTTGGGCAAGGACTGGAAGGTCCCGGGCTATCCCACGTTCTTCATCGTGGATCGCCAGGGCGTCGTCCGCGAGGTGATGGTCGGGTTCAACGAAGCCCGGATGAAGAGCCTCGTCCAAGAGCTGATCGCTGAAACGAAGTAAGCTTTACTCGCACCTCCAACCGCCGAGCGCACGCTGTTGCGCTCGGCGGTTTTGCTTGATGTTGCGATTGGGACCCCCGAATCGCCGATAATCCACTCATGCGGCGCATCCTCTCCGTTGTTCTGATCGGGTTGGCCCTGATCCCCGGCTTTGGCTGCAAGGACAGTCCTCTGAAGGGAAGCGTCCGTCTTGTGGTGGCCAGTCCAGACTTCCCGCCGCTCGAACTGGTCCTCAACGACGAAGCCGTCCACAGGCTGGACGGGCCCGGTGCTTCGGCATACGGGCGCGTGGATGCCAAGTCGTTCGCCTTGGCGATTCGAGAAGCCGGCACCACGGTCCCCTTCTATGGGCTCCCCGTCGTCGTGGACCGCAACGCGGATTACACGGCATTCGTCGCGGGCGATCTGGCGGCTCCCAGCGTGTCGTGGGTCAAGGACGACAACGAGCCCGCCGGCGGCGACCTGTTCAAGTACCGCGTCTACAACGGGGTGAAGGGCGACGACAAGTTCGACGTGTATGTCATCCAGAGGGATGACAAGTTTGAGGACGCCCTGCCCTCCGTGCTTGGAATCCCCTATGCGAATCGGACGGCGTACCTGACGCGCGACCCGAATCGGCTTCGGATCATCGCCACACTGGCGGGAGACGACACTCCGCTCGCCGAGATCGAGTTCGATGCCACCGAGGATCTCGTCAGGACGTTCCTTCTTGTCGAAGACTCTTCTGGCGAGATTGAGATCCTGGCTCTGCGCGACTCTGGCTGACCAGAGCTACTCCGACGGGTTGAAGTCTTGGTACAGACGGCCCGCGGCGATGCAGGCCACCACCGTGAAACCAACTGCGAGCGCGGCCCCCGGCAACGCTGCCACCACCATGTGCCACTTCATGAATCGGCCGAGCACCAGCAACCCCACAATCGGGCTGATGGCCACCGCCAAGCCCAACAGGATCATGAGCTGTCTGAACCCGCGTTGGGCCGGATCGTCGACATCTGGGAAGAGCAGCCACACAAGGTAGATGCAGGCCGAGACGAGGACGGACACCGTGGGAGCCAGGATGGCCGAGGCGACGGGGAACTCCCAGTTGGCGGGGCGCAAACAGAAGAAGAAGGCGCCGCCAGCCCACAGGAACAGCACGCCGAACAGCGACTTGGCCGCCACCTCGGAGAAGACGTTGGTGGCGGCGGCGAAAGGCAGCGGCTTTTGCATGTCCACGTGGCGGAGCAGATCGATCACGCCGGCTTGGGCGACGGTCCAAGTGACCATCAGCAGGCTCATGAACTGCATGGCCATGAAGAAGTAGCCAGAAATGTCCAGCCCCGTCCTTCGAGAGGGAGGGATCAGGGCCGTCGGAACGGTCATCGCGAGCACGATGATGAGGAAGAAGACCAACTGCCCCGTGTTGCCTCGAACCTGAAGGAACCACTCTTTCCACATCAGTGCTGGCCAGCCGGACACGCGGATCGAATGGAATCTGGTGCGCTTTGTTCGGATCTTCAGTTTGCCCTGCTGGACCAACTCCGCACGCATGCGTGTTTGGTCGCCCGCCTGCATGGACTTGCGAACTCCGTCCACGGCTCGGCTTGCGGCGGAGTCGTAGATGTACGCCCATTGGGTGTTGGCGAAAGCCAACGCGCCACCAATCAGTGCCAGTTGCCCCGCAAACAGGAGCATGACTCGGCCCATGTCCCCCGAAATGGCCGCCAAGACGGTATCCGCCGAGAGCGCAGCGGTAAAGAACAGTGCGCGCATCGCGCTGGATTCGAGCATGGCTTGGGCGGCCTCGAAGCTCGCGCCCGTTCGCATATGCCACCACACCAGAGCCGCGGCGAGGGTTGGGACGGCGATGATCACGGCCAAGGCGATGCGGCGCGCCGTCAGGCCATAGCGATCCTGGCGGGATGCCGCCATGCTCACCGCTTGGCCTATCGCCACCCAGAACAGGGCCATCAGGAACCAACTCACCATCCCGACGCGACCGGCGACCTGGATCATCCCGGACTCCGGCACGACTTCTTCCAGCATCGCCAACCCGCCTGCGGTCGACCGCCACCCGAGCAGCATGATCAGGAAGGGAAGGAGCAAGGTGACCAGGTACTCCCGAGCCATTCGGAACGCCATCACCCAACGCGGGTGGATGGGAGTCGGAAACAGCATGTCCACGTCGGCCGGCCGAAACCCGCTGCGGTGGCTGAGCAGGCTCATGAGGAACATCAGGGTCAGAAACCCAAAGGCCGCAAAGGCCAGACTGTGCAGCACGGCCTCGGGAGGCATCTGCATCTGGAAGTCCTCGGGCAGATCGAAGCTCTCAGAGCCGCGCGTGGGTCGCAACAGGTAGGCGTAGTAAGCCACTGCCGCAACGAGTGTGATCAGGCGTTTGGGCGAAGAAAGGGCGCGCCGCACCCCGTTCACCACCGACCGAACCGCTAGAAAGAGCAACGCGTTCATGGCTCGCGGGTGAGTGAGAGGAACACCTCTTCGAGCGTGGCCTCGCTCATCGCGTGCTCTTCGCGCAAGGATGCAAGAGTCCCTTCGGCGAGTTTCCTGCCTCGGGCGACGATGATGACGCGGTTGCACAGCCGCTCGGCCGTATCGAGCAAGTGAGTGGAGACGAGAACGGCCGCTCCATCGTCCCGCGCCCTCATCAGCTCCTGTTTCACCTCGTGTGCGCCGGCCGGATCGATGCCGATGAGCGGCTCGTCGAAGAGCAAGACATCGGCGTCGTGCACCAGGGCGCACGCCACGGCCAACTTTTGCTTCATGCCCTTGCTCAACGTCACCACGAGTTCGTTTCGCTTCTCGGAGAGGTGGTAGCGGTCGAGCAGTTCGTCGCACCGACGCTCGAAAACCTCGAGCTTGTCGAAGCACATGGCGATGAAGCGGAGGTGCTCCCAAACGGTGAGCAACTCGTACAGGCCCGGCACCTCGGGGACAAAGGCCAGCCGCGCCTTGGCTTTGGCGTGGTCTTGGACGATGTCGTAACCATGGATTCTGACTGTGCCGGACGTGGGGCGCAAGATGCCGGCGATACATCGCATGGCCGTGGTCTTGCCCGCACCGTTGGGTCCGAGAAGGCCCACGATCTCGCCGGGATTGATGGTGAAAGAGAGCCCGTCCACCGCTCGCGTCCGACGGTATTCCTTGACGAGCGATGCGACTTCGAGCACGGGTCTCGATTATCCCCCAAACCCTTCGTCAGGGATGAGCGAATCCGTCCCCCTTGGACGGGAATCCGGAAAGCCCAGGCCAAGCCTATGCGGACTGGATGAACGCCTGACGATCGCGTGCGAACGCAAGACACTCCAAGCTCATTCGAGTCCACTCCTCGTCTCCCCAGTCGAACAGGTTCAGCGGCACAACAACATCCGAGCGGCGCGAGGACTCGATTCGGCCAAGGAGTCGCTCGATGCGTCGTAGAATCTGGCCCCGGCCCATGTTCCTCCACTGGGGATATGCGGGCAAGGTCAGGAAACGCGTCGGCCAGATTCGCTCGTCGAAGCCCTCGAGCGCACCCGCTGAAGACTCGGGCAGGACCCGCTCGACGAGAAAGCGAGGCAAGACGCACACCTCAACCGACCGCTCCAAACAATAGCGGCGGTAGGCCTCAAGCCAACTGTCTCCCGCTTCTAGAACTTCGAACTCCGCATGGAACAACCCATCGGCCAGTTGCCGCAAGACCGGATTGTTGTCAAACAGAACCAGCATCTCACGCCTGCGCGAGCGGGATGAGCGTGCGCTTGGGGGTGACGGGCTGCTCGCGCACGATCTCGTGGTACAGCGAGTCGCGCTCGATCGGCACACGGCCCACGTCTTCGATCATGTAAACCATGTTGTCGTAGGTGAGCGCCTGCCGCTTGTTGCCCCACTCGCCGTCTTTGTACGTGATCTCGTACTCGTGGACCAACCCGTCGGCGTCGTCGGCCCCGTACCACAGTGCAGCCTGGGTGACCGGCGCCGTGTTCATGATCCAAAAGCTCTTGATATGGGCGAAATTGTCCAGCATGAGGCGGCTGACCGCGATGTTCCGCAGGTCGACGTCGCCCGTGAGCGGCTTGATGTGCTCGAGTTCCGTGCCTTCCGGGTGGAAGGAAAGCGGCGTGAATGTGAGGAAGTGCCCCGTCTCGTCCTGGAGTTCGCGCAATTGGATGAGGTGGTCCACCCGTTCCTCGTCCGTCTCGATGTGACCGTAGAGCATCGTGGCGTACTGCTTTAGGCCCAGCTTGGCAGCCGCGCGGGCGACAGCCTTCCACTCTTCGCCGTTCAACTTCTTGCCGAACAACTCGCTGTGAACACGGTCGGAAAGCACTTCGATTCCGCCGCCGGGGAGCGAGTCCAAGCCCGCCTCGATGAGATCGGCCAGGGCCTGCTCGAACGAGACTTTGCCGACGCGGGCGATTTCGACGATCTCGACGGCCGTGAACGCCTTGACGTGCACGCCGGGACGAACGTCCTTCACCGTCCGCACGAGGTCCATGTAGTAGGAATAGGGAAGCCGTGGGTTGATTCCGCCCACCATGTGGACCTCGGTGATCGGGACGTCCTTGTGCCATTCCAGGCGGCGGCGCACTTCGTCGAGGCTCATCTCGTAAGGGTCGGGGCCGCCCTTCTTGGCGTAGAAACTGCAGAACTTGCAGAACTTGTTGCAGATATTCGTGTAGTTGATGTGCTGGTTGCGGACGAAGTAGGTCTTCGGACCGTGCCAGCGCTCCCGGACCTGATTGGCCAGCCACCCGACAGCGGTCAGGTTGGGCGTGGCGTAGAGCCTGAGGCCGTCTTCGCGGGACAGCCGTTCGCCCGCCTCGACCTTGGCGGCGATGTCGACGAGTTCGGAACCGACGATGCGCTCAGCTGAGATGGCCACGTTCAGAGCCTACTGTACCCCGAGGTCCAAAGAACCCCCAGGAGCGTCTCTCAGGCGCCGAGCCCCGGCCCGCTTCGACCGAAGTTGGAGCGCAGGATCAGGAAGTCGCTGATGCCGACGCTGCCGTTCCCGTCAAGGTCGGCCTGGGGGTTGAAGCCCGGCCCTCCGCTCGAAGTTCCGAAGTTCTGGCGCAAGGCGAGGAAGTCTTGGATGTTGATGCTGTCATCGCCGTTGATGTCGCCGACGAAGAGTGTCAGCGACCCGAGGTCCAAGCCGTCGGCGACGGCGACGTTGCCCACTCGCACGCCGACTGTGTTCGGGCCCTTCAAGTAGAAGTTGCAGTTGGCTCCGATGAAAGGCGTCCAGAACCGGTCTTGACCGCTGCGGTTCTCGACGAACACATGCGTGGGATAGGGTTGGTTGTTGCTGAGTCTTAGTTGGCGGACGACCACGCTCATGGGTGGAGCGGCAGAAACGCGTCCCGGAAACAGCAGATTCGCACGAATGGCGGCCTTGGACTCGCCTCCGGCCACGGAGAGATGGCCAGCGAAGTTGCTCGGACGCACCTCGTAGTCAACGATGTTGGCGAGGCTGGTGGCATTCATCACGCGGATGCGGGCTCCGAAGCCGTGAACAACCACGTCGGCCAAGCCGTCCTCGTCCACATCGGCGCCCGCGATATGCACGCCTTGGTTGTACAAGTCCCCGAAGGGCGACCACGAAAGCATGTTCAAGCCGGTGCGACCACTGTTGACAAAGACTTCGGACGGGATTCCCGCGTCCGTGGCCGCAAACACGTCGCCTCTTCCGTCGCCGTCATAGTCGCCGCACGCCACACGGACACCACCCGCGAAACCCGACAAGGATCCAAAAAATGGGTCGTAGTCCCAGATCGTGTCTCCGGTCACGCCATCGAACACGATGGTCCGGGGGGCCATGCCGCTTCCCGCTCCGGTCACGATGTCGGCGAATCCGTCGCCATTGACGTCGCCCGCAGCGACGAACACTCCGCCAGTGAACGAAGCGTCGAAGGGTGCGAAGTCTCGGATGGGCAAGCCTGTCACCGCATCCAACACTCTTACGCGGTTGGCCACTCCGGGGCCAGAACCGACAATCACATCGGCGAGGCCGTCGCCACTCACATCGCCCAAGGCCACCCTTGCGCCGCCAGCTGACGCACCACCAAAGGGCAAGGTGTCGAGCACGACCGATCCCGTCAAGCCATCGTAGGCTCTGATGCGCGACTCCCCACCCTCGCCTTGACCGCAAAGCAACTCGGGGGCGCCATCGCCGTTGATGTCCCCCATCGCGACGAAGACGCCGCCCAGAAACCCAGGAGCGAAAGCCGTTGCCGTAAATCGGGGACCCAACACCGTGTCGACCGAGACGAACGGCTCGTGACCAGCACCGTTGCCCGTGAAGAAAACCGGATCGTAGCACGGTGCACTGACGGCCGCGACCAGGAGCCCGAGGGAAGCGAGGGTTCGCATGCTTTCCATACTAACACGGCGCGATGCGAATTGGACAAATGGTTCCTACGGCAAATGGAGATCAGGTAGGCGCGCCCCGGGGCCGTTCGTCGATTCGGCGCACGACCTCGTCGGCCAACGCGCCGAAGAGGATCACGGTTCCCACGACGGCGAATTCGAGTTGCGTCGCGATGCCAAGGATATTGATCGCGTTGTAGAGCACGCGAACGATGGCCGTTCCGAGCAGGACGCCGAGAATGGACCCATAGCCACCCCGCAGGCTGCATCCACCCAACACGGCGCCCGCGATCGCATACAACTCGAAAAAGTTGCCATGACCGGAGGGCTGGATGCTGTTGAGGTCGAGAGCGAAGAGGACGCCAGACACTCCCGCTCCGAGTGCCGACAGGATGTAAGTCGCGACGATCACGCGGGTGACGGGCACACCGCTGTAACGAGCCGCCGTCTCGTTTCGCCCGAGAGCGAGAAGGTACCGCCCGAAGACGGTGAAGTTCAGGGCGACCGAAGCGACACCGGCGAACCCCAGGAGAATCAGGAACGGATTGGGGATGCCCACCACGGTTCCGACGGCGAGTTGCTTGAACTCCGTGTAGCCTGTTCCGAAGCCCTGCGTTGCGTCGCCGGTGATGAACCTGGCGATGCCGCGGTAGATGAACAACCCACACAAGGTGACCACGAACGGCTGCAGGCGCAGCCGGGTGATCAGCATGCCATGCAGCCACCCCAGCGACGCGCACATGGCCAGAACAAGCGTCACCGCAATGGGCACGGGCACCCCATGTTCCCGGATGAGCCGAGCCAGCACGCATCCGACGAGGCCCACCAGCGAACCGACCGACAAGTCGATTCCGCCCGTCATGATGACGAACGCCTGCCCGATGCTCATCACCCCGTACATACCGATCCAGCGTGCGACGTTCGACACGTTTCCCGGTTGCAGGAACTTGGGGTCTTGCAGCGCCGTCAGCACGACGACCAAGACCAGGGCCACGGCCACGCCTATGATGCGCTTCAGAGGGCACCTCCCGTGGCGAGTCTCAAGAAGCTGGCCTCATCCATCCGGGCTCTGGGCAACTCCCCAGCCAGTCGGCCCTGGTGCATCACCAATACGCGGTCGGGAATCGAGAGCAATTCGGGGGTGTCGCTGGAGACCATGACCACGGCCATCCCCTGATCGGCCAGTTGCCTGATCTGGCGATAGATCTCGCTCTTGGCGCCCACGTCGACGCCTCTTGTGGGCTCGTCGAGGATCAACAACCTCGGTTGCGTACCCATCCATTTTCCGATCGCCACCTTCTGTTGGTTGCCGCCTGAAAGCGCGGAGACCATCGTTCGCGCGGAGGGCGCTTTGATCCCCAAAATGCTCATGGCCCTGGCCGCGAGTTCGCGGAGCCTCGTTCGATCGGGCCAAGCCAACTTGGACACCATCGGCAAGACCGGAAGGTCGCAATTGGACTGGATCGTGTCGTCCAGAATCAGTCCTTGCGTCTTGCGGTCCTCGGGCACCAGGGCTACCCCGCGTCGGACAGCCGCTCTCGGCGACTTGGACGGCCCAGATGAACCACAGATCGTCAGCGTCCCGCCCGCTGGCCTTTGGAGCCCAAAGAGGGTGTTGGCAAGCCGGGTTCGCCCCGACCCCATCAGGCCACCCACGCCCACGACCTCACCTGCGCGAACCTCGAAGTCCATGCCCCCCGGATCGCCGGTTCGCAAGCGCAACGCGGTCGCTCGCAGCAGAACCTCGCCCGAGGCAGGAGCGTCGTGGACCGCTGGGCGCTCGAGGTCGCGGCCCACCATCAGGCGGATCATTTGGTCGGCCGAGATGTCCGGGGGAACGAGTTCGCCGCTGTTGCGACCATCCCGCAACCCGACCACGCGGTCGCAGAGAGCCTCGATCTCGGGCAAGCGATGCGAGACGTAGAGGATGCTGGTTCCTCGTTCGCGGAGTTGACGCAGCACCGTGAAGAGGCGTTCGGCGTCGGTGGGAGTGAGACTGCTGGTGGGTTCGTCCAAGATGATGAGCCGCGATTCCAGCAGTAGGGCCCGCGCGATTTCGACCAGTTGGCGCTGCCCGATCGAGAGGCTGGCCATGGGCGTTTCGGGTGCGAAAGGAACGCCGAGGCGCGAGAGGATCGGCGCGCACAGGCCGCGCTGTTTGCCCCGGTCGATCCAGCCCGCGCGGTTGCGGACCTCGCGGCCCAGGAACATGCTCTCCACCACCGTGAGGTTGTCCGCCACCGAAAGCTCCTGGTGCACCAGAACGATGCCACGCCTCCACGCCGAGGGCACGTCTGGAATGGCGCAAGCCTGACCGTCGAGTCGAAGCTCGCCCGAATCTGGCTGGTGGATGCCAGCGATTACTTTGATGAGCGTGCTCTTGCCCGCACCGTTCTCGCCAACGAGGCCAACGATCTCCCCATGACGGAGCGATATCGAGACATCGTCCAGCGCGATGGCGCCGCCGAACCGCTTGCAGATGTGCGCAGCTTCGACGAAAGGGGTCACGGCATCGGCTTGTCGGAGAGCTCGTCGATGATGCCTTGGCGTCGCTCCTTGGCGTTCTGAGCGTCGAGCCGTCCCACGAAGAGCATGATCTTGCCCCCGTCCGGCAAAGCTTCCTTGATGAGTTTTCCAGCCTCGCGCCCAGCTTTGTAATTGTTCGTGCCGATGTAGCACAGGCGCTTGCTGGCCGGGGCGTCGGAATCCTGAGTCACGACGTTCATCTTCTCGGCGGCGGAGTCGAGCATCTGAGTTTGGTTCTCCGGGTCGATCGGACTGATGGCCATGCCGGACATGCCCTTGGCGACCAGAGCCTCGACGATGCGCTGCTGCTCGGAAGGCGTCCCGTCGGCGGGCATGTGGAATTCGCACACCGCGCCGAACTCGGCCGAGGCCTTCTCGACACCGGCCCGGGCGATCTTCCAGAAGTCGGAGACGTTGTTGGTGACGAAGGCGATCTTCACGGCGTCAGGCGCGACGGCAGGCGTTGCGCCAGCGACCAACCTCTGCTTCAACTCGTCCCAGAAGGCTTGGGCGTCATCCTTGCGCAACGAAACCGTGGGGATGTCGAGAACGCCGCCTTCTGGGACTACGGACTTGTCGCCCTTGGCGAGCGCGGTGAGGACACGGACCGAGTCGTAGCCGAACTGGTAGGGCTGTTGCACAACGGTGCCGTAGATCGCGCCGTCAATCACCCCCTGCAGAGTGTCTTCCTCTTCGTCGAAGCAGACGATCTTGACCTGCCCGACCTTGCCCGCGCTTTGAACCGCCGAGAGGATCGCTGGTCCGTTGTACGACCAAAGGCCGACGAGGCACGCAAGGTCGGACTCCTTGATCAGCGCATCTTCGGCATTCTGCTTGGCGCGTGCGCGATCGGCCATGTCCGTGCGCGTATCGAGAATGGTCCACTTGCCTGCCGTGATGGCGCCGCTGTCGGCCGAGGAGGGCTGATCAGAAGGGGTGGCACCTCCACCTTCCTTCGGTGCACAGCCAGCGAAACAGAGGACGGCGAGAAGGGAAGCGGTGATGAGGCGATTCATGGAACAACCCAACGAGTCTCAGGGACTGCGGCCTCATTCTACGCCCAGCCGGTCGAATCCTGCCCGTTCAGTTCGTGATTCTGCTGCGCGCGTAGTTGGCGCTTCGCTCGACCCAAGCTTGGAAGGCTTCGAAGTTGTCGAGGATGTCGCGCGGCATCTTGACGTACTCGCGCATGGGCTCGGCATCCGGTTCTGGGTGCAGAGGCCCGGCGCCGGGCAGGTTCATCGCCTCGGCAAGGTCCTCGGGAGCCAGTTTGAGCCCGATCTCGGACTCGTAGAGGAAGGCGAACATCTTGGGGCCGGTGTAGATCGCCATACCACCGAACATACGTCTCGCACGACAATCGAAGGCCTCTGCCGCCTTCATCATCTGTTCGTAGCGCAACGGTCTATAAACCAACGTGCCTGAGATCCTCCGAAATTGGGAGCGGCACTCGCTGGCCGCGCCCTTGCGGTTCTCTCCTTCTGGGCAACACGGAGATTATACCTTTGGTCCTATCAGCTGCGTTTCAGCTTGCTTCGAGCAACGTGCCGTGGTCGCCCTGGAACCGCCTGAAGGAGACTCCATAGACGTCGTCGAGCGAGCTCGAGTGAAGCAAGGCGTCCATCGGACCGTCGGCCAAGATGCGGCCAGAGCCGAGCAACATGCCGCGAGGGGCAATGCGTCCCGCCAACGTGAGGTCGTGAACCGCCGCAATGACCCCGTAACCGAGAGTCGAGAGCCGGGCCAAGAGTCGCGCGAACTCCACGGCATGCCGCACGTCGAGGTGCGACGTTGGCTCGTCCATGAGCAGCATCCTCGCCCCCTGAGCCAATGCGCGAGCGACGAGCACCCGCTGCTTCTCGCCTCCACTCAACTCGGTGATCGGACGCTCGGCCAACTGCAGTGAGTCGGTCTGCTCCATCGCCTCCAGACTCTTGGTGCGGTCTACGGGCGTGTCGAACAAACTTCCCGATCGTGCGAGTCGGCCCATCGCGACGATCTCGTAGGCGCTAAAGGGGAAGCGGACATCCTCCTCTTGGGGCACGTAGGCCACTCGCTGAGCGAGTTCCACACATCCGAGGCTCGCCAGGTTCCTTCCCTCGACGGTGACCTGCCCCGCGAGCGGGCGCAACGTGTGGGCCAGCGTCTTGAGCAGCGTGGACTTGCCGCTGCCGTTGGGGCCGAGCAAAGCCACTACTTCGCCGGGCTCGATCGAGAAGGTCACGCCTTCGAGCACGCGGCGGGAGCCGTAGCCGCAGTCCAGGCTTGCGACCTCGAGAATCGGCTGGGGGGCAGTCACAGGCGGCTTTGCAGTTCGGTCTGCGACGATTGCTTGGCGGGCAACGAACTCAGGTTGTCAATGGCAATGGTCTGCTGGTGGACCAACTGCTTGAGCTGTTCGACCTCGGACCGCAGCCGTTGGACCTCGACGTCCTGACCAGAGTTGCGTGTCTCATGGATGATTCTCGCCATCTTTTGCTGATGCGCCGAGAGGATCGCCACAATCGGGATCATCAGGGCGACGATCGGGATCATGACGGCGATGTTTTCAACTGGGAACATAAGGCACTCGGATGGGAAGGCTGTTCCGGATATTGTACAAAGGTTGGCTAACGGGGCTGGACTATGGTCTGATCGGCCAGCGCCTCGGCGAGGGTGAAGCGCCCCTCGTAGAGCGCTTTGCCCACGATCGCGCCTTCCACGCCCAACAAAGCCAATCGCCGCAAGTCGTCGAGGCAGGAGACGCCGCCGCTGGCGATCAACGGGATGGCCAAGGCCTCGGCCAATGCTCGAGTCGAAGCCAACGAAGGGCCTGCGAGTGATCCATCCACCGCGATATCCGTGTAGATCACGCGCTTCGCACCCCGAGCCGCCAGTTCTTGCGCGAACGCCACGACTCCGAGGCCGGTGCCTTCGAGCCAACCTTCGATCGCGACTTGGCCGTCTCGTGCATCGAGACCCGCAACAAGCCGATCGCCCAGTGCGTCGAACCATGCCTCGGGGGGAATCGCGCCACGGACCAAAGCGCTGCCCACGATCACACGCTCGACGCCGCAGTCCAGGAGCCGCTGGGCGTGTTCGAGCGACCGCACGCCTCCGCCAACTTGAATCCGTGCGCCCGTCTCGACCACGATGGCCCGGATGACTTCGGTATTGACTGGTGTGCCGCTTCGCGCACCGTCGAGGTCCACAACGTGCAGCCAATCTGCACCTTGGTCCACAAATGTCTTTGCAGGCGCCAACGGGTCGTCGTCGTAGACGGTGCTGCGATCGTAATCGCCCTGAACGAGGCGCACGCACCTGCCGCCCAGCAAGTCAATGGCGGGGAAGATCACCATGCCAGAAAGTTGCGTAGGATCGCGAGGCCGATGATGCCGCTCTTCTCTGGGTGGAACTGGCAACCCCAGACGTTTTCACGGCGGACGGCGGCGGGAAACTCGATCCCGTAAGTCGAAGTGGCGGCGATGTCTGCTTGCTCAACGCATTCCGTGTAGAGCGAATGGACGAAGTAAACCTGGCTGCCGGGATCAATCCCTTCGAAGAGCACTCGGTCGCGGACCTGTAGGGTGTTCCATCCCATGTGCGGCACCTTCAGTCCTTCCAACCGGGGGAGGTAGCGGACGACGCCGGGCAGGAGCCCAAGACCTTCCGACCCCCCGTGCTCCTCGCTGTGCTCGAAGAGGAGTTGTTGACCCAGGCAGATGCCCATCACCGGACGGCCGCTGTTCGCGAAAGCCTCGATCTCTTCGCGAAAGGGTGCAAGGTGCTTCATCGCCTCGGCGAACGCGCCGACGCCGGGGATGATGAGCTTCGTCGCGCCCTGCAGGTCGTTCTGAATCCGGGAATCGTAGCCCAAGAAGTCAATGGCCTTTTTGACCGACTTCAGGTTTCCCATCCCGTAATCGAGAACGACGATCAATCCAACGTCCCCTTGGTGCTGGCCGGCCCTCGCCGGTCCGAGCGTTCGAAGGCTTGGTGCAGCGCCATGCCGACGCCCTTGAACGCGGCTTCGCAGACGTGGTGGTTGTTGACTCCGGCGATCTTGCGGACATGGAGGGCGATGCCGGAGTTGACCGCGAACGCTTGGAAGAACTCGCGAACGCACTCCGTGGAGAGTTGCCCCAGATGCTCCCGGTCGAACGCCACGTCCCAGTGGAGTTGACCGCGTCCGCAAATGTCGAGGGCCACCAAAACCAGCGCGTCGTCCATCACGGTGTGTTGGCTGGCATAGCGCACGATGGGATCGGTTTCGGCAAGGGCCTGACGCATGGCTCGCCCCAACACGATGCCGACGTCCTCGACCGTGTGGTGGTCGTCGACGCGCAAATCGCCTTCTGCCTTGACTCCGAGGTCGAACTGGCCGTGAAAGGCCAGAAGGTCAAGCATGTGGTCGAAGAAGCCGATGCCGGTGGCGATGTCTCGGCGCGTCCCGCCGTCGAGATCGAGCACCAGATGAATGCGTGTTTCGTTGGTGTCTCGATCGACTTCGGCGTACCGGACTCCAGGGGCGTCCTTGCTCATGCGCGGGTTATACCATTGACTTTGCGCTCAAGGGCAGGTCCAGCGGACCGGAATGGGTGGAGGAGCCCAGGAGGCCAGGGCTCCCCACCGTATCCACGCTTGCCCCAATGGGCGGGGCGTTTCGCTTCGCGCGGCCCGAGAGCCGACGAAACGACCGGTATGCAAAGGAAGATCGAGTGCTGGCGGACGCGACTGGACACGTCCGTGCGGGTAGCCCAGAGCGGGCAACCCAACGACCCTCGTTGCGTCTACGGGGTTAGCTGACGGGTTCGGGCCAAGAGTTACCCTAGCGGCTGTTGGGCCGCATTCACCCCGGGATTGGGTCCCCCGTTCCCACGCCCTCCGGGTGGGATTCGACCGGGTGTTGGAACAGACTCCAACACCCTCATTCTAGCATCAGGTGCGCGAATATGGAGGGTTGGAATCTGAAGTTTTCCACACAATTTCGAGTCGCTGGCCGAGGCTCGCCACCGGTGTTGGGATCGGACCCGGCCCACGCTCACACGTTCACTTCGGAACGGCGCTCTGAAACGCGGCGCTGGCTGTGGTCCAGCACCTGTTTGCGGAAGCGAAGTTGCTTGGGCGTGACTTCGAGCAGTTCGTCGTCGCGGAGCCAACTCAGCGCCTGTTCCAGCGAGAAGTCTCGGTGCGGGTCGAGAACCGTGGTCGCGTCCGAAGTCGAGGAGCGCATGTTGTTGGCCGCCTTCGACTTGGTGATGTTGACCACCATGTCCTCGTCGCGAGCACACTCGCCCACGATCATGCCGCCGTAGGTGTCCGTGCCGACGGGATAGAACAGGACGCCACGCTCTTGAATGTCCTCGTAGGCGTAGCGCGTCATCTTCCCCGGGTCCTTGGCGATCAGCGCTCCACGCGTTCGATTGGCGACTTCGCCAGCGTAGGCTCGGTAGTCCTCGAACAGGTGTGCAAGGATGCCAAGACCGCGCGTGATGGTCAAGTAGTTGGTTCTGAATCCGATCAGGCCCCGCGTCGGGACGAGGTAGGTCAGCCGGGCATGCCCTCGATCGTCCGTGGCCATGTCCTGCAAGTCGCCTCTTCGGCGGCTCATTTCTTCCATGACGCTGCCCACGCAGTCGTCGGGCAGTTCGAGGGTCACGCGTTCGAACGGCTCCGTAACGGTGCCGTCGGCCTCACGCCGAAAGATGACTTTGGGGCGGCTGATCGCCATTTCATAGCTTTCGCGGCGCATCTGTTCGATGAGGATGGCCAACTGCAGTTCGCCTCGCGCATCCACTTTGACGGCATCGGCAGGGCTCTCGGGGTCGAGCTTGAGGGCCACGCTGACCTTTGCTTCGCGCTCGAGCCGCTCGCGAATCTTGTGGATGGTCAGAAACTTGCCACCGTCCTTGCCTGCCAACGGAGAGTTGTTGGCGTAGAACGTCATGCTCAGCGTGGGTGGGTCCACATCGATGACGGGCAGTTCCTCGACCTGGGCGGGGTCGGAGATGGTGTCCCCGATCAGTACGTCGTCTAGGCCCGACATCATCACGATGTCGCCGGCACCACAGGACGGGACCTCGACCAACTGGATGCCGTCGTAGCACCACAGTTTTGTCACGTTGAAACCGAATCGCTGGCCGGCCCGTGTGAGCGTCATCCTTTCGCCGACTTTGACCTCGCCCCGCAGCACTTTGCCCCCGAACATGCGGCCGAGATAATCGGAGTAGTCAAGGTTGGCGACTTGGAGCAGGAATGGCCCCTCCAGCTCAACCGTCGGCGGCGGTACGGCGTTGACCAGCATTTCGAGCATGGCCCGCATGTCCTTCTCGCCTCCATCGGGGCTGATTCTCGCGAATCCGCCCGCGCCGCTGGTGTAGATGTGTGGGAAGAAGAGATCGTCTTCGCCTGCGCCGAGGTCAATGAACAGGTCCAGCGTTTTGTCGTAAGCCTCGAGCGGGCGCGCGCCCTCGCGGTCCACCTTGTTGATCGCCACGATGGGCTTCAGGCCACGTGCCAACGCCTTCTTGAGCACGAATCGCGTCTGCGGCATGGGGCCCTCGCATGCGTCCACGACGAGTAATACCCCGTCCACCATGCTCAGCACGCGTTCGACCTCGCCACCGAAGTCGGCGTGGCCGGGGGTGTCCACAATGTTGATCTTGACGCCTTTGTAGGCAACGCTCGCGACTTTGGAAAGGATCGTGATGCCCTTCTCGCGCTCCAGGTCTCCCCGGTCCATGACGCGCTCTTGGACGGCTTGGTTCTCGCGAAAGACCCCCGACTGTCTGAAGATGGCATCCACAAGAGTGGTTTTGCCGTGGTCGACGTGCGCGATGATGCCCACGTTGCGAATCGGGGGGTGCATGACCCGAGAGGATACCAGCCGGGCTGGACCTAGGCTGGACGCAGACCCAGTTCCGCCCACTGTTGCGGGTCTACCGGGCTCGGTGCATCCATCATCGGGTCGTAACCTTGAGCCACCTTGGGGAAGGCGATGACCTCCCGGATGTTCTCCTCGCCAAGCAGCAACATGATCAAGCGGTCAATGCCCGGGGCGATGCCTCCGTGTGGTGGCGCACCAAGCTGGAAAGCCTCCAACATGTGGCCAAACCGCTCCTTCTGCGTCTGCTCGTCGATGCCGAGCATGGAGAAGACCTTGGCTTGAATGTCAGGTCGGTGGATTCGGATCGAGCCCGACGCCCACTCCATGCCGTTACAAACAATGTCGTAGCAATCCGCGCGGACGCGTCCAGGGTCTGTCTCAAAGTAGACGAGGTCCTCGGTCTTGGGTGCGGTGAACGGGTGATGAGCAGGCACCCACGCCGCCGAATCCGCATCCCAATCGAAAAGCGGGAAGTCGAGCACCCACGCGAACCTCAGTTTGCGCGGGTTGCGCAAGCCGCATCGGTCGCCGATGAGGTTCCGCAGGCGGAACAAGGCGTTGTTGCACACCATGTAGGTATCGGCCACGAAGCAAAGCAAGTCGCCGGGCTGGGCTTGGCACACCTTGAGGATGCCTTCGAGTTCGTCCACGCTGAAGAACTTGGCGATCGAACTGCGCACGGCCAGACCGTCTGAAACCGGAACGGCACCTTCGCCAGCTTCGCTGACTGAGACCACGGCAAGCGAGGCCATGCCCTTGGCGCCGAACTCGCGGCAAAACTCTTCCAGCGCGCCGACCTCTTTGCGCGAAAGCGAGGATCCGCCGGGAAAGCGGACACCTCGAACCCGGCCGCCGGCCTCGATGGTGTTCTTGAACACCCCAAAGCCTGACTCGGCAACCTGGGCGCTCACATCGAAGAGGGGAAGCCCGAACCGGAGGTCGGGCTTGTCGCACCCGTACAGGTGGACCGATTCATCGTAGGTCAACCTGGCGAACGGCTCCACGGGATCGAGTTCCAAGCCAAACTCCTCGATAAGCTCGTTGCACACGGAAAGCGTGAGTCCCTCGGCCAGCTGCAGGATGTCCTCCTGATCCACGAACGACATTTCGACGTCGAGTTGGGTGAACTCGGGTTGCCTGTCGGCGCGTTGGCTCTCGTCGCGGAAGCACTTGGCGATCTGGTAGTACCGTTCCATGCCGCCGACCATCAGCAACTGCTTGTACTGCTGCGGGCTTTGGGGCAGGGCGTAGAAGTGGCCGGGCTCCAAGCGGTAGGGCACCAGGTAGTCGCGCGCGCCCTCCGGCGTGCTCTTCGTGATGATCGGCGTTTCGATCTCCAGGAACTCTCGGGCGTCAAGGTAGGCCCGGATCTTTCGGATGGCTGCCGAACGAAGCGCCAACTTGCGGTGCATCGCGGGGCGGCGCAGGTCGAGGTAGCGGTACTTGATCCGCAACTCCTCGTTCACGTTCTGCATCTGCTCCTCGTCGCTCACGGGGAAGGGCAGGGGCTTGGCAGGGCCCAGTACGGCGAACGAGGTGACTTCGACCTCGACCTCGCCTGTCGGCATCTTGGGATTGACGGCTTCAGGCGACCGTCGGCGAACCACGCCGCGCACGCTCAAGCAACACTCGTGGCGGATGCTCTCCAGGTCACGCAGGGTCTGGGGGTCGCAGAGCAACTGCACCAGACCCGTGCGATCGCGCAGATCAACGAAGAAGACGCCTCCAAGGTCGCGCACCTTGTGCGCCCAGCCGTTGAGGGTGACCGTGTGGCCCTCGTGTTCCGCGCGGATGGACCCGCACGCATGGGTCCGTTTGACAAAGCTCATGAAGGTCCGATGATACCAGCGGTCATCCCTTGAGCCCCGTCATCGTGATGCCCTCGATGAACTGCTTCTGGGTGAAGAAGAACAGCAGGATGATGGGCGCGACCACGATTGCCGAGGCCGCCATCAGCAGGTTCCACTGCGTCCCACCGTGCTGGCTCTGGAAGACCTGGAGGCCCAGCGAGAGTGTGAACGTCTTCTGGTCGAGCAGGTAGATGAGCGGTCCAAGAAAGTCGTTCCACGTGCCCATGAAGTTGAACAAGGCGATGACGGCCAACGCTGGTTTTGCCAACGGCATGACGACCTGCCAATAGATCGCCCACTCCGATGCCCCGTCGATCTTGGCCGCCTCGCTGAGTTCCATGGGGATGCTGCGGAAGAACTGCCGCAACAGGAAGATCGCGAACGCCGAGCCAAACCATGCCGGAACCCACAACGGCTTGAACGACCCGATCCAGCCGAACTCCTTGAACATGCCGTAGATCGGCACCATCAGCACGGGGAACGGCACCATCATCGTGGCCAGCGTTACGGCGAACGCGAAGTCGCGCCCCTTCCATTTGAGCCGCGCGAACGCGTAGGCCACCAGCGAATTCGAAACCACCGTGCCCGCCACGCCGAGGATGCACAGGACGAGCGTATTGCGGCCATAGACCAAGAACGGCGTGTAACCGAGCGTGTCCCGACCGTAGGTGAACGCATCCGAGAAGTTGTGCCAGAGGATTCGTGTGGGAATCCACGTCGGCGGCTGCGTCATGGTCTCTTCGATGGGCTTCAAGGCCGTGGAGAGCATCCACAGCAGGGGCAGCATGAAGAACCCGCTGAGGACCATGAGGACCAGGTGGATCGCGGCCGTTCGCGACCGGTTCTGCTTGGCGAGCGACTGGGCCATTACGCGCCACCCCCGTAATGGACGTGCTTCTCGGAGAGTCGAAGCGAGACCATGGTGAGGACCAGGATGATGACGAACATGATCCAGCCCATCGCACAGGCGTAGCCCATCTTCTGATAGCGGAAGGCGTTGTCGAAGAGATACATCGTGTAGAAATAGGTCGAACGGGCGGGCGAGCCGCCGGGGAACATCACATACGGCACCGTGAACACCTGCAGCGTGCCGATGATGCCCATGATGAGGTTGAACAGGATCACGGGCGAGATCATGGGGATGGTGACGTTGCGCACCTTGTCCCACGGGCTGGCGCCGTCGAGGTCGGCGGCTTCGTAGAGTTGGACCGGCACGTCCTGAAGTCCGGCCAGGTAGATCACCATGGCGTTGCCCGTGCCCCAAAGGCTGAGCAGGATCAGAGCCGGCTTCGACCACTCGGGGTCACTCAGCCAGTTCGGGCCTTTGATGCCGAGGAAGCCGAGGCCGATGTTGACCAGCCCGTTCTCGCCGTTGAACAGCCAAAGCCAGAGGACCGCCAACGAAACCATCGGCACAAGCGAGGGCAAGAAGAAGATCGTCCGGTAAACAGCCAAGCCGCGCACCTTGGTGTTGAGAAGCAGGGCCAGCCCGATGGCGACCAGCATGCCGAGCGGCAGGGCGAAGATCGCGTAAATGGCCGTGTTGCTGAGCGTCTTGTAGAAGACCTCGTCCTGAAACAGGTTCGTGTAGTTCCGCAGGCCGATCCAAACGGGCGGCCGAAGCACCGAGTAGTCGCAGAAGCTGTAGTAGATCGAGGCCAGCAGCGGGTAGGCCAAGAACACGCAGAACCCGATCACCCACGGCGAGGCGAACAGCAGCGCCGAACGCGTCTCCTTCTTCTCTTTGAGCGTCATCGCTGCTCCCTCAGCTTTTGCTTGAGGAGGTAGTCCTCCCAGAGGGGCGTCATGCGGGCCTGGACGTAGTTCAAGGCCTCCTTGGGTGTCTTGCGCATCAAATAGACCTCGTCGAAAGCGCTGTTGAGTTCGGCCTGGTACTCGGGCCAGATGCCGATCTTGGGCGCGGGGATGGCGTTCTTGCTGTACGCCAGCTCGGTGAACAGCCGGATGTAGGGGTTCGGGTGCTTCTCATAGAAGCCGGGACTCACCTCGCGCAGCGGCGAGTGCTTCCGTTGGCCCATGCATAGCAACTCCATGCCCTTCTGCGACTGCACAAACTTGATGAACTCGAAAGCCTCCTTCGGGTGCTTCGCCCCGACCGGAATGACCAACACGTCCAAGTCCACCAGCGTCGGCTCGGCCAAGTCAGGCCGGTCGGCGGGATGCGGAAACGGCGCAGCCGCCCAGTCGAGTTCGGGCGCGAACTGGCTGATGAAGTTGTACATCCACACGCCCTGGAGCACCATCGCCACCTTCTGCGACATGAACGGGTTTTGGGGCGAGGAGAAGTTGCCGAAGCCGCTGCGGAACGCTTGGATGTCGCCCGCGCCGAACTTCTTCGTGTAGCTCTGGATCCACTCGTAGGCCCGGATGTTCTCGGGAGAGTTGGCCGTGATCGTGTCGCCCTCGAGCAGCGTGCCGCCGAAGAAGTAGCCCCACGACCAGTTCCACCAGCCCGGCTCGTTGGGCAAGAAGCCCGAGACCTCGATGCGGCTCCCGTTGCGCTTGGTCAGCTTCTCGGCGTAGGCGTCGAGCTCTTCGATGGTCTTGGGCGGACGGTCGGGGTCGAGCCCGGCGGCCTTCAGCAAGGCGCGGTTGTAGTGGAGCGCCGTCGAGGCGGGAGTGGTCGGCAGGCTGTAGACCTCGCCCTTGTAGAACCCGATGTCCCAGTAGCACGGGATGTAGTCTTCGGGCCCAATGCCGGCTTCCTTGCAGAACTCGGTGAGCGGCATGACGGCCATGTTGTCGGCGTATTGGGCGACGTTCGGGCCGAACAGGCCGGCAACGTCGGGCGGGTTGCCTCCGGAGGTGGCGAGCAGCGTCTTGTCTTGGATGCCGCTCACCGTGAGCAACTCGACGAAGATCTCGTCCTGAGAGCGGTTGAACTCGTCCACGACGGCGCGCATGGCGTCGCCCTCGAACCCGGTCCATTTTTCCCAGTAGGTGATGCGCACCGGGCCGGGCCGAACCTCGGGCGCGGTGAGCCGCTCCGAATACCACGCGGTCGCCGCAACGCCGATCAAGCCGAGGGCAGGGAAGAGCGAGCGGTTCACCATGGGGTCTTGGGGTGTTTTTCGACGCCCTTCGCGGTTCTCCTTCAGGGAGGTTGGGCCGGTCGGCCCAACTCCAGAGTGGACCGGTGGGGCGGCAGGGCTACTTGCGCAGCATCAAGCCCCGATACACTGCACGAACGAGCTGAGAGTTGTCGTGGCTGAGGGCCACGGCACCCACAAACGTCTCCACGGGCCAATCCAGCCTGCCGCTCCACAGCTCTTTCCAAGCGCCAGACGCCTCGCGAGCCGCAACAGCGAACTCGTCCTCGCGCCGCGTGAGGCGCAGGGATACCGGGAAGCCCTCGCGCTGCAAACTCGCGACGCCTTCCATCGCCTCGCCCGTCTTGCGGCGCAGCGCCACCTGCACCTCGCCGTTGGGAAAGGTCGAGACGAGCAACGCGGCCGCATCGGGTTCGCGAGAGACCCGCGCCATGAGGCCGGCCTTGCTGTAGGCGTCCACGTCTTCGAGCGAGACGACCGTCCCCGCAAGCGCGAAGTCTCCGGCAACCGGCTGAACCAGGAATCGAAACTGGTCTCGGTGTGCCCAGATGTCGTCGCCTCCGCCATAGAGTTCGATGTCGCCATTCGGAAGCGTGCGTTGGCCTCCCTGCAGGGCCCCGCCGACATCGTTCAACAACCAGGGCGCGATCGGGTCGTCCGCCGGGGCGACACGTCTGGGCGCAGGAATCTCAGGCAGCGCCGGCAGGACGGGGTTCTTCGCCGTCATCGCTTGGCGCAACTCCTCGTAGACGACCAACTCTTCCGTGGCGAAGCCCTTGAAGAACGCCTCGATGGCCTCCTTCGAGTCCTTGCGGAAGTTGGCCGTTCGGCCCGGGTTCTTGGTGGTGACGAGGCCCCACATGGCGTCCGAGAGACCGCCTTCTCTTGAGACGACTTTCGTGCTCCACATGGTGGTGGCCCAGCCGAACTTCTCGTGCAGATCGAACGTCCGCCGCATCATCGAGCCCCCGCCGGCGGCTTTGAACACCACGTTCATCTCGCCCACCAAGAAAGGAACGTTCAGCTTCTCCACTTGCTCGGCCACGGTCTCAAGGTAACGCAGATGCTTCGCGTGGGTCAGGGGTGTCGGCTGACCGTTGCCAAAGAGCCCGGGATAGTAGTGCATGGTGAAGCCGACGTTCTTCCAGCCGTTGGCCTTGGGATCTCCGTAGAAGTCGAAGCCCGAGGTGTCGCCTGGGGCGTAGACCAACTTGTCTGGGTCAACCTTGCGGATGGCCGCCAGACACTTCTCGAAGACGGTCCTGATCTCGTCGCGCTTGCCGCCATAGGGCTCGTTGATCACGTCGTACGCCACGACGGCGGAGCGGTCCCGGAAGCGCTTGGACATCTCGCCCCAGAGCCAAGCGGTTCGTTCGTGGTTGGCCGGCTCCGCCCACAGCTTGTTCTGGTCGGATTGGCCCGTGTGTTCGTAGGGGCTCTGGCCGCCTGGGGCGCCGTGCAGGTCGAGAATCGTGTAAAGGCCCTTTGCTTCGGCCATGTCCACGGCACGGTCGATCCACTCCCAGGCGTCGGGTCGCAAGGACTTCGGCTCGCTGCCTTCCAGCAGTCGGTAGTCGATCGGCAAGCGCACCACGTTCATGCCGAAGCTCCGGATGACTTCGAAGTCGCGATCGGTGAACCAGGAGGCGCGGTAGACGTCCATGAGCCGCTCGGTTTCGATCGGTCCGAACCGCTCTCGCAGCGTCTGCAACAGGTCGTGTTGGTCCTTGACACCGCCGGTCTCCTCGTCCCAGAAGCCCCACATCCATAGCTCGATCATGAGCCAGTTGCCCAGGTTGACGCCCTTCATCGGAACTACCTTGCCGGAGGGGTCCACCAGGTGTTTGCCCTTGACCTCCAGCTTCGGGAGAGGTTGATAAATCGTTTTATCGTTTGCTTGCATCATCGCGAGACCAAGAAACAGGGGGATCACCCCTCCATTTTGTCCCAATTCAAGTGACCGCTGCGCCGGTTTGGGCATATCATGGCGGTATGAGGAAACTCACCGTCGTTACTCTCGCACTCCTGCTGGCCGTCGGGCTGTCCGCCCAGAAGACGTCGCCGACTCCGCCCACGTCCAACGAACTGATCGCCGCGGCGACCAAGAAGGCCAAGGCCGAAGGGAAGAACGTGATGGTGATCTTCCACGCGTCTTGGTGCGGCTGGTGCAAGAAGATGGACGCGTTCATGGCTCAGCCCGAGATGAAGCCTCTCTTCGGCAAGAGCCTCGAGGTGGTGCATCTGGTCGTGATGGAGAGCCCCGAGAACAAGGCCCTGGAGAACCCCGGCAGCGCCGAGAAGTTGGCTACGCTGGGGGGCACCAACAGCGGCATCCCGTACTTCGCGATCCTCGACACCTCGGGCCGGACGCTCATCACGTCGAAGGCGCCTTCCGAGAAGAGCAAGGACGGGGCGAACATCGGCCACCCCGTCGCCCCGGAAGAGATCGCTTGGTTCATGACGATGCTGGAGAAGGGTGCACCTAAGCTCTCCGTAGCCGACCGGGCCAAGATCAAGAAGGCCCTGGAAGCCCAGAAGGTCTGAGCGGCATGCGCCGCGAGATCATCGAGCCGTTCCGCATCAAGTCGGTGGAGCGGCTCCGGTTCACGACCGAGGCCGAGCGCCGGGAAATCCTACGCCAAGCCAAGTACAACCCGTTCCTGATCGATGCGGAGGACGTGCTGATCGACCTGCTGACCGACAGCGGGACCAGCGCAATGAGCGCCGAGCAATGGGGCGGGATCATGGTGGGCGATGAAAGCTATGCGGGTTCGCGCAGCTTCCGACGCTTCGAGAAGACCGTGCGGCAGATCTTCGGGTTTCGGCACGTCATCCCGACCCATCAGGGGCGCGCCGCCGAGAAGATCCTTTGTGGTCTGCTCGGCGGGCCTGGCAAGGTCATCCCGAACAACAGCCACTTCGATACGACTCGTGCCAACGTCGAGTTCACGGGCGCCCAAGCCGTGGATCTGTTGCCCGACGAGGCCCGCGACCCTGCGCGCGAGCTGCCTTTCAAGGGCGACCTCGACATCGCGAAGCTGGAGAAGCTGATCCGCGACGTTGGTCCAAGCAACGTGCCGTTTGGCATGGTGACGGTGACGAACAACGCCGGAGGCGGGCAACCCGTCAGCATGGCGAACATCCGGGCGATCTCCGAAACGCTGCGCGCGCATGGAATCCCGTTCATCGTGGATGCCTGCCGCTTCGCAGAGAACGCATGGTTCATCAAGACCCGCGAACCCGGCTACGCCGACAAGACCCCCGCGGAGATCGCCAACGAGATGTTCTCGTATGCCGACGGCGCGACGATGTCGCTCAAGAAGGACGGGTTTGGCAACATCGGCGGATTCCTGGCGCTCAACGACGATGTCCTCGCCGAACGCGCCCGCGCTGTGTTGATCCTGACCGAAGGCTTCCCGACGTACGGAGGCATGGCTGGCCGCGATATGGAGGCCCTGGCCATCGGGCTATGGGAAGCGTTGGACGAGCGGTACCTCTCCTACCGAATTGCGACCGTCCGCTACCTGGCCGATCGCCTGATCGAGCGCGGGATCGCCATCGTCCGTCCGCCCGGCGGACACGCGGTGTACTTGGACGCCAAAGATTTCTACCCCCACATCCCACCGTTGGAGTATCCGGCGCAGGTGCTGGTCAACGAGTTGTACGTCGCCGGTGGCGTACGGGGTGTCGAGATCGGCAGCGTCATGTTCGGGCGTTGCGTGGATGGCGTCGAGCAACCTGCACACCAGGAACTCGTCCGTTTGGCACTGCCCAGGCGCGTTTACACCCAGGCGCACGTGATCTACGTTGCGCAGGTGTTGGAGGAACTCCACGACAACCGGGGCTCGGCTCGCGGGCTGCGCATCGTGAAGCAACCGCCCTACCTCCGCCACTTCACCGCCGAGTTGGAACCGCTGGACTGACCAGGCGTTCGGAAGCATCGCATAATGGAATCGTGAGAAGGTGCATCGCTTGGATCGGAGCAGGGCTTCTGCTCGCAGGGTGTGGCGGCGCTGGAACGTCGACCGGTTTGGGCGGCAACAGTTCGCTCGGCGGCGGCATGACGTCCGGCTCTTCGTTCGGCAGCATGTCGCCGCAACAGAACAACGGCATCGAACAGGGCAAGCGGTTCGCCCTCTTCGCCACGGATACCACCCAAGCGGCGTTCGAGCAGGTGTGGGTCACCGTTTACGAGGTGGCGTTGGTGCGCGGCGGCTCGGCGACTGCGGTGTTCCAGGACGATCAAGGACGACGCATCGACCTGCGAGCCTTCGACGGCAAGGCGGCGCAAGCCGTGTTTCTGGGCGAGGGTGCGCTCGGGGCCGGCGACTTTGATTCGTTCCGAGTGGTGTTGGGCGACAAGGTCGAGACGTTCGCCAAGGGCTCGGCCGTACCCAAGGAGTACTCGTTGACGGGTGCCCGCTCGGGCAAGGCCACGGTTCAGGCGCCTCTTTCCAACCGGCGCAAGCTGCGCGGCGGGTCGGACGATCTGGTCGTGGATCTGAACTCGGCCAAATGGGAGTGGTCCGGCGACAGCGTCAAGCCCGTGGTCCAGGAAGGTGCGGAATTGAAGCTGGAAGAGACGCAGGGACAGCTCGATGCCGACTTCGTTGGTCAGGTCAGAGACGTAGCCGAGAATGGGCCGACGCGCTCCCTGTCGTTGCTCGATCGCGGCGGGCGAACGGTTCGCGTGTTGCTCGACGAGGACGCCGTGGTGGTTCGTCCCGATGGCTCGGCGGCGACGCTCGAACGGGACGCCTTCGTGGTCGTGCGTGGCCCGTTCGACATGCGGGCGCGCGCCATCCGGTCCCACACCGTGGTTGCTCTTCCTGAACGGAAGGCGGGCGACGTCGCCCACGGCATGGCCAGCATGGCGAAGGAAGGCGAGTTCACGCTCAAGGTCCAACAGGCGCGCGGCTTTACACCCGACCGGGTCACCATGCGCGTGCTGGTGGACGGGCAAACCAAGTTCGTCGGTGACCGAGGCGCAACCCTTTCGGCCGAGCAGTTCAACCAGCGTGTGCAAGCCCAAAAGCTGGTTGCGGTGAGCCTTGACGGCGAATTGGCCCCGGTTGACGGTGTGGTCAAAGCGAGGTTGGTCCGCGTTGGTCGCTAGGTTGCTGTTCCTCATGTTGGCCTCCTGCGCGTTGGGTTGCGGAGCCAAGCCGCAGGCCGAGGCGCCTTCTCAAAGGCAGGCCGTCCAAACGAACGAGGAGACGCCTGTCGGACAGGTGCCAGCGGATGAGGAAACCGAGAAGCCGCCCATTGCCGACGCAACCGATCCGGCGACCATCGAAATCCATACCATGGACGGTCAAAGGGACAGACGCGACGTGACGGTGGCAGACTTGGGGATCGAAGACATCCCGGTGACTCGGCCCAGCGACGCCGTCTTGGTCAAAGAGTCGCCCACGCTCGTCGTGCGCGAGCATGCCAAGTGGACCGAGTACGTCTCGGTATGGCGTTCGAGCCTGGATCCCAGCGAGGCGATGCGTGTCTATGGTGACCAGTGCGAGTCGTTCAGCACCGATTCCTCTGGGGGAGCGACGGTCGGCAATGGCGAGACCGCGGAAGGGGACGAACTCAACATTCTCATCGAACCCGAAGGAAGCGGGATTCGCATCCGAGAGACCGTTCGCGTGAGCACGGTCGGATGGTAGGTCCCGTGAGACGTCCGTTCAGCGAACTACGTTGAACCACTGATGCCCCGCACACCCGCACAAGGCCCTTGGGGAGGTTCGGTTCTTCTGGCCGCCTCTGTAGGCTTGCACAGTCTGGTCGAGCATTGGCGTCGGACGGTGCTGAGCGCCCTCGGCGTCTTGGTGGGCACCCTGGCCGTCGTCCTCTTGATCAGCGTTGCCAAAGGGGTTCAGCGGAGCGTCACTCAGCAGATCGAAGACCTCGGCGTCAACCTCCTGATCGTGTTGCCCACACGGATTCAGGAGGGCTCGATGTTCAGCCCCAACCTGGCCGGGATCAGCTACCTGAGCGAGGCCGATGTCGCCACCGTGCGGCAGGTACCGGGAGTGCGACTGGCCTCGCCGCTCATGTTTGTCGGCGGAGCCGTGCGGGTCGAAGAGCGCGTTAGTCCAAGCACCTTCGCCATCGCCGCCCAGCCCGAGTGGTTCAGCATCCGCCCGGTCGAGTTGGCCGAGGGGCGAACGTTTGGTCCGGAGGATGCCGGGAAGCCCGTGTGCGTGATCGGCTCGCTCGCCAAGGGGTTCCTGTTTGGCGCGGGCCCGGCCTTGGGCAAGACCATCGAGGTCGCGGGGACCAGATACAAGATCGTCGGCGTCACGGTGGACAAGTCGTCCGAAGGCGACGATCTGTTCTCGATGGGCGGGTTCGAGAACATCGCCTACGTGCCGTACGATTTCGTGCGCGACCACGTGCCAAACCCGCAGGTTCACCGCATCATGATCCAGACGGCTCCGGACAAGGAGCCCAAGTCGCTGGTCGCCGCAGTCGAATCCGCGTTGGGCGAGCGGTTGGATCGGGATATGTTCTCGGTCTTGACCCAACGCGATCTGCTCAAGCTGGTCTTCCAGATCATGGACTTGCTCACTTGGCTGCTGACCGGTCTGACTTCGATCGGGCTCTTCGTGGGCGGAGTGGGCATCATGGTCGTCATGCTGATGATGGTCAACGAGCGAGCGAAGGAGATCGGTATCCGCAAGGCCGTCGGTGCGCGGCGTCGCGATGTGTTCCTGCAGTTCGTGTTCGAGAGCGGTGCGATCGGGCTGCTTGGTGGGGGATTGGGTGTGGCCCTGAGCGCGTTGGTGGGGTATGTGTTGGCGCAGACGACGCCCATCAAGCCCATCCTGGGTATCGACACCATCGCTCTCGGTTTTGCGGTGAGCGTCGGGGTGGGCATGGTGTTCGGCCTGGTTCCCGCGATGCGGGCCTCGTCCAAGGACCCCGTCGCTTCGCTCCGCAACGAGTCCTGAACAAGAAAGGGCTCCCGCAAAGGAGCCCTTCAGGTTTGAAGCTTTCCGCCGGAAAGCCGTTTGCTAGAAGGCTCACCCAAAGGCCATGCTCCCGGGAGCACCCTTCAGGTCCACTTGGACCGGCTTCACGCCTGCGGCGCTGGCCAGCTTCGTGCCGATCTCACCAAGCGACTTGGAGGAATAACCCTTCCAAACTTGGCCGATCGTGCCGTCTTTTCCAACCTCGATCACCCACGGCGAGGCCGAGGCCTTGTAGCTGCGGATGACCTTGAGGTCGGGGTCGAAGAGCACGGGGATGGGGGACTTGTAGGTCTTGTTCCATCGCTCGTACCCGGACTTGTCGGTGTTGATCACTCCGACGAACGTCGCCTTGCCTTTGTAGGCTTCGGCGAGGCGGTTCATGTAAACGACCGCATCGGCGTTCACGGGGCAACCATCTTTGATGAAGTAGAGGAAGGCGGGGCCCTTGGCCGTGAGACTGGCGAGCGTGTGGGTTTTCCCATCGCTGCCAGCGGCCGAAAAGGCGGGAGCCTTCTCTCCGGATTCCAGAGCGTCGTTCGGTCGCATGAAGCCGACGGCCACCAAGACCGCGACTCCAACGACGAGCACGCCCATGAGCGAGTTACTCATCAAGGTGATTATACGGCACGGGTCACGAGTTCATCGCCCGCACCGTCGCGTGCCAGTATCCCAACTCCGCGATGGTGAAGGCCAGCGGGTTGGCGCGGATGTACTTGAACCCCGAGTTGAGCTGCGTGGTCGCGGCGTCCCGGTCGCCGCGCAAGGCGGCCGCATGACCCAGAACAAACCAGGGAAAGTGGTCGTAACGCCCTCCCTTCCACCAAAGCGGAGCGGCGTTCTCGAGGTACGTCCAACCCGCGTCTGTGGTCTCTGGCTCGACAGGGACCTCGAAGGCGACGGGAAACGCCTGTCCCGTCGCGAAAGGGTAGAACATCGTGCCCACCTCGGCCGCCTGAGAGGCGTGGGCCCATGCGCCCGACTCCGTACGGAACAAGGTGCGGATGCCAGCTACGACCCGGTCTGATGCGTCGCGCATGGTCGCCCATCCAGGGTCGCCCGCTGCCTCCAACGCCTCCGCGAAAAGTCTCAATCCCTGAAAGACCTCGCAGTTGTCCATGAGATACTCGACGCCCGGACACCAATCGGGCTGGTTGGGGTCTTGGAAGGTCCGGACGAGACCCGTTTCGGGGTTCTGGCTGTCCAAGATGTTTCGTGCCACGATCCACTTCAGGGCATCTTTTCGCTGGGTGAACCAGGTGCGTCGCTCCGGATTCAATCCGAGTTTGGACGCCAAGGCCACGAGCATCGCGGCGTAGGAGTCATGGCTGTCGGGGCTTTGCCTGCGCGGAATACCTCCATTTTCGTTCCAGTAATCCGGGACATAGTCGACGATCGTGCCGTCTGGCTCAAGGTGGCGCAGATAGGCGTCCACGAACGCAGCGGCTTCGTCTGGAATGTCGTCGGTGAAGTGGATCAGCGCCGACGCGGCGAAGTACCAGTTCACGTAACCGTAGGGGGCCATGACGAACGCTCCGTGGAGTGGGCCGTTGGTCACTTGCAGGGCCTTGATGCCCGCGACGGTGTCCAAGGCGGGGACCTTGGCCAACGGGCCGTCGGAGTGCCGAACCCGCCCCGGCCCGGCCATCTGATGGATCCAGGCCGCAGCGGCTTCTTCTCTCCCCTTTTGCTCTCCCTTGTGGCTCCCTTGCCGTGTTTCAACATTGGCCCAAGCGGTGGCGACGGCCACCGCGAGGAAACTCGCGATGAATGCTCTCAATTGTTTTCTTCTAGTCGCATGGAGGTTGAACTCCATGCGACTAGCTCCCTATTGCTTCGTCTCGTTCAACCGGAACGGTACGGCGCTCTCCTGTCTTTATTAGCGGTTCACGGGCGAGGCTTCGCCATGTGGCGAGTTGCCGTCATCGGGGCAATCCTCGACCTTAGGATTCGTCCAGGTGGGTCTTGACCAAGGCGGCGACGGCGGTGGTCATCGTGGGTACGGCCGCGATCTCCTCGATGGACGCGCGACGAATGCCTTCGACGGAACCAAACGTCCTTAGCAGGAGTCGTTTGCGCCTGGGCCCGATCCCGGGCACTTCCTCAAGGGTCGAGCCGACGGCTCGCTTGTCGCGAACTTTGCGGTGGAACGTCAGCGCGAATCGGTGGGCTTCGTCGCGCAGGCGTCGAAGGAGAAGGAGGCCGGGCGAATTCAGGGGCAGTTCGACGGTGCGGTAGGCGTACCGTCGCAGGGCGGGGCTTTCGTATGAGTAGCCGGGGTCCTTGGTGCCGTCCGCTTCGGCGGAAGGGGGTTGCACCGGCTTCTCGTCCTCGAACCCGACGACTGGCACTGGAACGATCAGAAGCTCTTGCTTCTTGGCCAATCCAACCATCGGGATGTCGAGGCCTTGTTCGTCTCGCGCCTTGAGGGCCGCCATCAACTGCCCCCTGCCGCCGTCGATCATGATGAGGTCGGGAGCCTTGGCGAACTTTTCGTCGCCTTCTCGCAACGCCCGTAGGCGCCGGGTGAGCACCTCGTGCATCATCGCGAAGTCGTTCGGGTCTTCCGGGTGATATCGGATCTTGAATCGGCGGTACTCGGCCTTCGCGGGTGCAGCGTCTTCTGTGACGACCATCGAGCCGACGGGCGCGGTCCCTTGCAGGTTCGAGATGTCGTAGCCTTCGACCCGGCGGGGAGGACCCGGGAGGTCGAGGGCCTCCTGAAGCTCGGCCATCGCCGAGTCTCCCCACTGTTCCTGCTGTTCCAGTTCGAGTTGGAACGTCTTGAGTGCTTGTTCGGCGTTGGTCGCGGCCATCTCGACGAGACGAAGCTTCTCGCCGCCTCCGGGGACTTCGATTGTCACCGCCGCGCCACGTCGTCCCCGCAACCACGTTTGAACGATGTTTCGCTCTTCGATTTCGACGGGCAGCAGAATCTCACGGGGGATCTCCGAGGCTGTCGAGTAGTACTGCTTCACGAACTCCTGTACGGCGACGGCAGGAGCCGCTTCGGCTGCCCCATCCAGGAAGAACTGATGCTGGCCGATGAGCTTGCCGCCTCGAACGTACAGCATCTGGATCGCCGATCCGCGTTCGTCCTTGACCACGGCGATCACGTCGCGGTCGGACTCGTCGGTCGAGAGGACTTTCTGCTTTTCCAGCACACGTTCGATGGACTGGATCTTGTCCCGCATGGCGGCGGCTTCCTCGAATTCGAGGCGCTCGGCAGCCCGCTCCATCTGGCGGCGGAGGTCGTCGAGGATCGCGTCGGCCTTGCCTTGCAGGAAGCGTTCGACCTGCTTGACCACCTCGGCGTATTCCTTGGCGTCGGCGATTCCGGCGCAAGGCGCGAGGCATTGCTTCAGGTGGTAGTAGAGGCAGGGGCGCTGCTCGCGCCGGCCCGACCACGACTTGCCGCAGGGGATGAGAGGGAACACCTGATGGAGCAACCCGAGCGTTTCGCGGACGGCCCAGGCGCTGGAATAGGGCCCGTAGGCCTTGCCCAACTCTGGGCGCGGGCGTCGAACGAACAGCACCCGCGGGAACTTCTCCTTCGTGATGGCGATATACGGGTAGCTCTTGTCGTCCCGCAGCCGCACGTTGTAGGGCGGCCGATGCTCCTTGATGAGCGTGCATTCCAGCACCAAGGCTTCGAGTTCGCTGTCCACGACGATCCACTCGATCTGGCGCACTTTGGAGACCAACCGGGCGATGCGTGGACCGTGACGGGCCGACTTTTGAAAGTAGCTTCGCACGCGGCTCTTGAGCGAGACGGCCTTGCCCACGTAGAGCACCACGTCCTGCTCGTCGCGGTAGATGTAGCACCCCGGCGAGTCGGGCACCTTTTTGAGCGCGTCGGCGACGTGTTCGTTCGTGGTCGAGATGGGCATCGGGCGCCTCTATTCTACGCCCGGGCCGGCGTCGAGTCTGCCGACGCCCGCAAGTTCACGATTCACATGATCGGTCCTTCTCCTGAGGGAGAAGGTGGCCGCAGGCCGGATGGAGGGCGTCGCTGCTCGCCAGCCCGTCCCCCGGTCCACCCGTCATAGCGTCCACGACTCCTGGCAGCCCGCCGCACCAGCGCCCCAAGATGCCGACTCCAAGTTGACGAACCCCTCGCTCGCGGCGAAGAGACACGGATGATCCCCGACGTGAAAGAGCTCTTCGAGTGGGAGAATCGGCGAGAGCTGACTTGCCGACCACCTGCTCGACCAACTGCCGACGCCTGTGGGGGGATGTGAATGTGAAT
>DDSP01000002.1:29167-42593 GCA_002343445.1 Chthonomonas sp. UBA2387 | reverse complement strand
GAACCCGAAGGCAACCTGCCGACCCAATGGGACCACCCCGGCCTGCGGCCACCCCTCCGGGGGAGGGGAATTGCCGGAGAGTCCCAAGGTGGCGGGGCGGCGAAACGGGCACGGTCTGTCGGGCAAGGACGTTAAGCTTGGGCCTGGTTTGTCAACCGAATCCCGTGCTGTCATCCGGCCCTCCTCATTCCACGTTTGCCGGGCCACGCCTCGGTGCCAGAGCGATCAGCCTTGGCGGCGGAGGTGTCTGCGCCGGTGCAAGCATGAGTTCCAAGACCAGTGGCGGCAATGGGCCCGTTCGCCAGGGCCCAGAGTCACCTGTTGTGGACAGATTTGGAGACTGCCTCGGCCCGGCATCGGGTGGTAGCGAGTATTCCGGTTCGGGTTGCAACTGGACGCGCCAGACTCTGAGCCCCAACGATGACGCCGACGGGCTAACAATGGTCGGCTCGTACGCCAGGATAAGTCGGTCTTCCGCTTGGACACGAAAGTAAGCCTGATCCGCGCGAGAACTCAAGGTGTTCTGAGCCGGTACGACGATTTTCAGCCCCTGTTTCGACCGGACGACGTTGGCGACTGCCGCATGGACGACCGGGAGGCCGCCCTTCATCTGGAGTGTCAACCCATTTATTGGGAACTGGTGGCGGACTTGGCCGTTCTCGAGCAGTTCGATCTCCACCCCATCGACCTCGGAAGCGTACGGGATACGCCGTCGCCATTCCCAGCCGCCCTCCTTGCGCCAGGATGCCGGCAAGAGGCCCCCCGAGAACCGGGCTCGATTCGTTCGCACCAATCGAATGGACGGCAATGTCCCAGAGGGCCAGTCGTCGCCTGCCCGAACCACAAGCTCCGACCCCTCCAGAGCCGCCGAGACGAAGGGATGTGGACCGACTCTGATTTGTTCGGAGTGGGGCTCCAGTTTCCCAATGCCTCGGTTGGCGACTGGCCTTCCGGCTACCGATGCGGAAAGGAAGGCCGCGAGCGGCTTCTCGAACCCCTCATACACGTCTACCGACCACGTACCGTCTGCGACCTGTCTGACCAGCGCCTCAATTGGTTTTCCGTCGCCATCGGTCACCTTCCATTCAACGTCATCGCCTTCAAAGCCCGCGAGGCGAACTGTGGCTTGCCAGGCAAGACCTTGGCGCACCTGATTCGGAACGTGGACCTCAATCGTCTTTTCTGTAGAGCGGATCCGGGCGATTGTCAAAAGAACCACCACCGAAAGGCCAAGGATGGTCAGCGTGGAGATGACGGTGCGGTTCATTGGCTCTCCAAACACTTTACACTGGAAGAGGCATCTCAGCAATGGTTGCTTCTAGGCTCTTTGCGGTTGAGAGGTCGATCCCCTTAGCCGGTCAGCAGCCTGTTTAGGTCAGTCCGGTGGTCGAGGATGCTTTGCCACAGGTCGCCACGTTCGGCCACCCGGTCGGGGACGTTGGCGATGTCGAACGAGGACGGGTACACGTCGGGCAACTCGTCCCACGAGACCGGCACGGAGACCTTTGCGCCAGCGGTCGCGCGGGGCGAATAGATCGAGGCCAGCGTTTTGCCGCGCACGTTCTGGTTGTAGTCGAAGAAGATCTTGCCGGCTCGTTTGTCCACGGCCCATTCGAGCGTCACATCGTCGGGCATCTGGGAGCGCAGGTGCTGGCCGATGACCTCGGAGGCCGAGCGTGTTTGATCGAACGTCAGGTTTCGTTCGATCGGCACGAAGATGTGAAGGCCCGTCTTGCCCGTGGTCTTCACGTAGGGGTTCATGCCGAGCGCAGCGAGGAGGTCACGCAACTTCAGGGCCACCTCGCAACCCTTGGAGAAGGCCGCGCGATTGAGCGCCGGTTCCTCGCCTTTGCGCTCGGTGCCTTTGTAGATGTAAGGGTCGAGGTCGAACACCATGAAGTCCGGATAGTTCAAGGCCGAGGATTGGAGCGCATCGGGCGAGGAGCCATAGTCGTCTCCCATGCCGTCGCCTGGCCGGGCGATGCGCGAGTACCACGTGTGGATCTCCAGGTCGGCGATCTGGGCCAGCCAGACCAGGGTGGCCAGGTTGTTGCACACCATGTAGTCGCCCGACTCGCCACGGTGGCCCGAGAAGATGCGGATGCTCTCGACGTAGGGCGGCAACGTGCCCTCCCAGTGTTTCTGGTAGAAGTGGGCGTCCTTGTGGCCGTTGGGAAACCGGGTGAGGGTGAGCGGACGATCGCGCAGGTTTCGCAGCATCGCCACATGGTTGCGGAGGCAGTAGCGCACGTACTCGCGTTTGGTGAACGCCCGCTCGCCTTCGTCCTCGGTCCACAGAGGTTTGTCGAGGTTGGTGAACTTGACCGGATAGCCGCCGACCACCAGGGTGGTGTCGGGGCGGCAGGTTTCAACCTCGGCGATCAGCGCCGAAAGGTCGTCTGCCGGTGCGGGTTCTGGTTCGCGAGGTACGGCGGGCACGGTGGCCTTGTCCGGTCGCATGCGCAAGAACACCGGAGCCCGCAAGTGGCCGACCTCGGTATAGCTGTCGAACTTCACTTCCACCCAAAGGTCGGGCCGCAGCCAAACGACCTGCGGCTCCTTCATCTCGGGCACGGCTGGGAAGGGACATTCACGGGCAATCAGGGGGTCGAGCAGGGCGCGGACCTCGACGAGTTGGCCATCGTCGAACCCCGAACCGACGTTTCCCACGTAGCGCAGTCCTTCCTCGGTCTGCGTGGCGAGGACCAGCGAGCCGAAGGTCGCCGAGCGCCACCCTTGGCCCACGGTGAACCCGCATACGACGAACTCGTCGCTGAGCTGCCGCTTGATCTTGAGCCAGTCGGCGGAGCGCTTGCCCGATTGGTACCGGCTGGACTTGCGCTTGGCGACGATGCCTTCGAACCCCAGTTGGATGCACGCCGCAAGCAAGGTGGGTCCATCGCCTTCCAGGGTCTGGACGAGGAAGACGTCCTTTGGTGGGTCGGCCAACGCGCGTTCCAAGCGGGGCCGCCGCGAGGACCAGGGTTCGCCCCGGTGGTCGCCTTCGGCATCGAACAGCAAGTCGAACGCATAGAACTGGACGGGGAACTGGCGTTCGGCTTGGGCGATGCTGAACTCGTCCTTGAGTTGGAATCGCTTGAGCAACCGCTGGAACGACGCCTGTCCTTGCTCGTCGAGGGCGACGATCTCTCCGTCGAGCACGCACGGGCCGCCCAACGCGGCGAGCCGTTGGCGCAGCACCGGGAACTGACTGGTGATGTCGTTGCCGTTGCGGCTCAGGAGGTGGACGGCATCGGGCGCGACGAGCGCCAACGCACGAAAGCCGTCCAGCTTGGGCTCGAACACCCAGTCGGGATTCGTGAAGGGGGCTTCGGCGAGCTGAGCCGTCATGGGCGCCAAGTCTCTGGGCCATGCGACGGGGCTCGCTGTCTGGGACCCGCTCTGAAGGTCTTCGATGCTTAGGCCCGACACCACGGAACGGTCGAGGGTCAGCACGTCCAGGGTGTCGTCCGCGTAGGCGTCTTTGTGCTTGAGGAGCAACCAATCCTTGGCGTCTTTCATGCGGACCAGCGCGAACGAGCCGCGCAGTTTCTCGCCGAAGACGGTGAACCCGATCTTGCCGGCATCGAACTCGCGCTGCAGTTCGGCCTCGATGGCGTCCCGGTCGTCCAGGTCCACGGGGTTTTCGTCGGGATAGAACGTGCCGCGATCCCAGACGATCACTTCGCCGCCGCCGTATTCGCCCTTGGGGATGACGCCTTCGAACTCCGCATAGCCGAGCGGGTGGTCCTCGACGAGGACGGCGAAGCGCTTGTCGCCGTACTTCAGGCTTGGACCCTTCGGCACCGCCCACGACTTCAGCACGCCGCCCCATTCGAGCCGCAGATCGTAGTGCAGGTTGCGCGCGGCATGCTTTTGGACGACGAAGATGGGCCACTTGCCCGCGCTGCGCGAGGGAGCCGAGGATGGCTCGGGGGTCTTGCCGAAATCTCGTTTCTCGCGGTACTCGTCGAGCACGAAGACTATTGTGACCGCGTCTTGGGCCGTTCCAAACCATGCCCGAGCGTGGGCGAGCGTTCGCCACGGTGCGGATCGATCAGAGTGGCGTTGTCCTCGTACACCCACGGCGTGTCCCACAGCAGCTTGAGCGCCCGCGTGATCGGCATCGTGTGGAAGCGATCGGGCCACAGCTCGGCCACTTTACGTTCGATGGTCCGGGCGTGCTTGCCTGCGGCTTGGGGGAACAGGTGGTGGGCGACGTGTGCGCCGAAGTACTGGTGGAGCGGGTCGAGCACCTTCAGCGGGCCGGGAAGCGTCACCGAGAGGGAAGTCGCCAGCACGTCGCTCTCGTCCGCGAGCGGGTTCAGGAAGTGGTTGGTGGCGATGTAGGCGATGACCATCGCGTTGAGCACCAGCAGCGGGACGACATAGCCCCAGACCAACACCGGCCAGCCCAGCCACGCCGAAACGCCGAACCACAGCCCGGCCTGGAGAAGGGTCTGCGACACCATGATCGCCTTGTCTCGGCCGTTGGTTTCCGGGTCGCGGAGATAGACGATGAGCATCCGCATCGTCTGTTGAGTCATCCGGAACGTGAACGAGCCGAAGATGACGAGGTTGCGGAGGAGCGGGGAGAGTCGGTAGAGGAACTTTAGGACGGGGTTGTGCTTGTAGTCCTCGATGGTGAACAAGTGGTCGGGGTCCACGCCCTTGACCTGGGTGTTGTTGTGGTGGTCCGAGTTGTGCCACTTGCGCCAGAGCAAGGGGCTGATCCATAGCGGGCTGAACCCCCATCCCGCCAGAAGATCGCGCAGCCACAGCTTGCGCACCGTGCCCCCGTGCGCGATGTCGTGCGCCACGAAGCCCATGCAGCCCATCGAGTGGCCGATGGCGATCGCCGCGAACGGCGCCCACGCGATGGAGAAGCGGGTGGCGAGGAGCCAGTACAACCCGACGACGAGGGCCGTGTGCACGGGCAGCCAAAGCAGGTTGCCATAGTCCGCCGCGAAGACCTCGGCGGGCAGCGAACGCTTCAACTCCTTGCGGTAGTTGGGGACGTTTGAGGCTTGGGTTGGCATATCCTATCGGCTCGTGAATCGGGAGAAGGCCGTGATATGATTGTATCGCGGTCCAAAGTGTGGTACGCCATTCCCTTGCTTTGGCGGCGGACGGGAACCGAAAGTCCCGTAGGGACGCAACGCCTGACTGCATCCTAGCGAAATCGCCATGTCATCCAAACGACGCTACTCCGAGAAGCAGGTGACCCGGGTCTTGAGGCGCGCCGCGGAGATCCAGTCGGCTGGAAGAACCGACTCGGCGGACGGTCTTTCCGAGGACGAGATCTTGCGCGTCGGGGCCGAGGTGGGCCTTGACGCCGGTGCCGTGCAGAAGGCGTTGGCCGAGGTGGGTGTCAACGACGACGACGCCCAAACGCGATGGCTGGGCGCGCCGGAGCAGTACGAGCTCGAGCGGGTCGTCGAAGGAGAGTTGGACGCCCACGCGTGGCGAGAGATGGTCGCCGAACTCAACGCGACGTTCAAGCAAGCGAATCCGGGCACGTTTCAGGAGGGGCAGGGTGCCTGGGAACACCGTCACGAACTCGGTTACGTTCGCGTCTTGGCCGTTGCCCAGCGGGGCGTCACGCGCATCCGGCTGGTGGCGCACATCGATCCGGCGATCGTCGTGGGCATGGTGATCTCGATCGCGACGATGCTGATCTCGACAGCGTTGCTGTGGAGTGCGGAAGCCATGCGCCCTTGGGGATCGCTTCTGGCGACCCTCGTGGTTTGGGCGACGGTGATCCTGACCTTCCGTGGCACCGTTTCGTCCTCCTACCTGAAGGATCGGGCCAAGACCTCGGCTCTTATGGATCGGCTGGCCGAGCATGTGAATGCGGAGCGGCATGCGCTGGCGATGGGCATCTCCGAAACTTCGGACGTCGGCTCGACCCAATCGCTTGCCGCCGACGTCTAAAGGGACATGCCCTTGAACCGTTCGCTCGCGATTGCCTTGGCCGGAGCCTCGGCGCTGTCGTCCGCCCAGCTTCAGTTGACGACCTTCGCTTCCGGTTTCTCGAACCCCATCGCGATCATCGCCGACCCGGATTCGGCCAGTCGGTTCTTTGTGGTGCAGCAACGTGGCCTGATCCGCATCGTTGAGAACGGCTCGGTGTTGCCGGGTAACTTCCTCGATGTCTCCACTCTAATCGCGACGGGAGGCGAGCGCGGATTGCTGGGCATGGCCTTCGATCCGGCACACGCCACGAATCGGTACTTCTATCTCAACTTCACGGAGACGAGCACGGGCGCGACCCGGATTGTTCGTTACACGCGGAGCGCCACGACCACGGCAGACGCCGCTTCGAGGTTTGATTTGCTCCGCATCCCGCAGCCGTTCACGAATCACAACGGGGGCACCATCGCGTTCGCCGACGACGGCTTCCTGTACATCGGCATGGGCGACGGCGGCAGCGCCAACGACCCCAACAACGCCGCTCAGACCACTTCGAGCCTCCTTGGGAAGATGCTTCGCATCGACGTGAACGGCGACGACTTTCCGACCGACAACGCCCGCAACTACCGCATTCCGCCGAGCAACCCGTTTCTGGATGGCGTTCCGGTGACTGCGAGCGGCGAGATCTGGGCGTTCGGCGTCCGCAACCCGTGGAAGTGGTCGTTCGACCGGAAATCGCTGGGCGGATTGGGTGCGATGCTGATGGGCGACGTCGGCCAGAATCAATGGGAAGAGGTCAACTACGAGCCCTTTGGCGCGGGCGGACGCAACTACGGATGGCGGATGCGGGAGGGGGCGCACTCCACGGGCTTGACGGGCAGCGCTTACACGCCTTGGGTGGATCCCATCGTCGAGTACAGCCATGCCGTGGGCGGCTCGATCACGGGTGGCATCTTGTATCGGGGCAACGCCCTTGGACCTGAGTTCTATGGGCGCTACTTCTTTGCCGATTACATCTCCGGACGGGTTTGGTCGGTGTTTGTGGATGTGGACCCCGCGACGGGCGACGGCAGCGCGAGCGACTTGCGCGAACACACGTCGGACTTGACCACCGGAACGAGCATCGGCAACGTGAGTTCGTTCGGCGTGGACCGCCTGGGCGAACTGTTCATTGTGGGGTACGGCGGGACGGTCTATCGGTTGGCTCCCGAGGGGGACTTGGGCAACGAGTTGACGGCGATGGTGATGTTCGGTGGGAACTCGAATCGCGCGCTTCGCGACCGGTTCGTGCTGGACGTTCGGGCGCAGGGCTCGACCACGCCGTTGCACCGCTACACGATGTCCATGGACGATATGGACGCGTTCCGGTGCCCGGTGCCGGCGCGGACGATCGACGTTTCGATCAAGCCCGGTTCGTTCCTTCGGCGGACGGTTTCTTTGAACGCGACGAGCGGCGACGTGCACGGGATGTTCGAGATGGTGAACGGTGATGTGAACGGGGACAACACGATCAACATCAGCGACTTCTTGGCGCTTCGTCAAGCTTTTGGGACGTCGGCGGGTGGCCCGGCGGACTTGAATGGCGACGGGAGCGTGAACGTGGCCGACTTTCTGATCTTGCGTTCGAACTTTGGGCGCACGGGAGACCAGTAAGCGTTTGGCGGTCAGCCCGCGACCACTCCAACGAGGTGGACCAGCCAGGCGCCCAGATACGCCAGGGCCGTCATGTACACGAACATGAACGTCGGCCACTTCCACGAATTGGTCTCGCGTTTGACGGCGGCCAGGGTCGCCATGCATTGGCAACAGAGCGCAAAGAACACCATCAGGCCGACCGCTGTGTAAGGGGTGACCAATCTCGAGCCATCGGGCCAGGTCGCCTGCTGGATGGCGTGGCGGAGGTCGCTGGACTCTTCGTCGGCGTCGCCTCCCAAGCCGAAGAGGATGCCCAGAGAAGGCACGACGACTTCACGGGCGGGGAAGGCGGCGAGAATGCCCGTCGAGATGCGCCAATCGAAGCCGATGGGCGTGAAGACTGGCTCGATCGCACGACCAAATCGGCCGAGATACGAGTGGCGGAGCAGTTCGCTTTGGACGTGCTGGTCTCTTGCGGCGGCAAGTTCCTCGTCGGTGGCTTCCGAGTGGGCTGCGGCGTCGAAGGATGCCTCGTAACGGGCGACATCGGCTTCGCTGCGGGGGAAGTAGCTCAGCGCCCAGATCACCAGCGACATGGCGACGATGATCGTGCCGGCGGTTTTGAGGAACAGCTTGCCCCGGAAGTACATCGCGAGCCAGACGTCGCGCCATTTGGGCAATTGGTACGGGGGCAGTTCTAGGACGAAGGGCAGGCGGGTTCCCCTCAGCACGCGGCGATTGAGGACATACACGACCGGAATGGCCACAAGCAGGCCCAGGAAGTGCATCGCGAACAGGGCGAACCCCGCCCAAAACGCGCCGAACTGCGGTTCGATGAAGGCCCCGATCAGCAGGACGTAGACGGGGAGCCGTGCGCTGCAGCTCATCAGGGGAGCGATGAGGATGGTCGCCAGGCGCGCTTTGGGGTCCGGCATCACTCGCGCCGCCATGATTCCCGGAATCGCGCATGCAAAGCTGGACAGCAAGGGGATGAATGCGCGGCCATTGAGTCCCGCCCACCCCAGCAAACGATCCATGAGGAAGGCCGCCCGCGCAAGGTAGCCCGAGCCCTCGAGCACCGAGATGAAGAAGAAGAGAATGAGGATTTGCGGCAGGAAGACCACCACGCCGCCAACGCCAGCGATCAGGCCGTCGATGACCAAGGACTCCAAGACGGGATGGCCCGAGACCAGCGGCTGGACGCGCTCGCCCATCCACGCAAACGCGCCTTCGATCAGCTCCATCAATGGGCCAGCGAACGTGTAGATGGACTGAAAGACCACGTACATCACGCCCACGAACACGGCCAGGCCGAGCACGCGATGGGTCAGCAAGGCGTCGATGCGGTCGGTTCGGGAACGGTGCTGGACCCCTTGGCTCGTCACGGCCTTGGCGACCATGCCGGCCCAGGCGTAACGCTTCTCCAAGTCGAAGGAGGGTCCGATCTCGGGGAGTTGGGACACTTCTTCGCGGGCCGCCGCGACGTAGGCGAGGATCTCGGGGAGGTCCTGCAGGGATGCGACCAACGGCGACTCGGGGTTGAGCAAGGCGTGCCTGACTTCGGTCTTGGACACGTCCATTCCGATGCGCGCTAGACGCTCGGAGAGGACGGCCACCTTGGTCTCCAGTTCAAGCGGAAAGCCGACCTCGCAACTGGGCGAGCGCGGGTGTTCCAGGTTGCGGGCGAGCGCCTCTCGGAGTTCGGCGAGGCCCTGCTTCTTGTGCCCGACGACTTCGATCACCTCGACGCCGAGCAACTGGGCCAAGCGGGCCGTGTCCAGCTTCGAGCCACGGCGTTGGAGCAAATCGCCCATCGTGACGGCCACCACCATCGGGAACCCCTGATCGGCCAACTGGCTGAAGAAGAAGAGGTTGCGCTCCAGATGGAGGGCGTCGAGGACGCAGAGGAGCAGGTCGGGTTGCTCGGTCTTGCCTTGGATGACATCGGTTGCGACCCGTTCGTCCTCCGAGTTGGCGGCGAGGCTGTAGAGGCCGGGGACGTCCACCAACTCGGCCACGGTGTCGCCCAGATGGATGGGTGCCGAGCAGCGCTCGACGGTCACGCCCGGATAGTTGCCGACCTTCTGATTGCTGCCCGTGAGGGCGTTGAAGAGGGAAGTCTTGCCGCAGTTGGGGTTGCCGACCACTGCGATGAGCGGCTGCTTCGACGGCGCAGGTTCAGCGGTCAGCAGGGGCGACGGGCTCAGGATGCTACTCCAGGATTTCGATCTCGAAGTCGAGCATCTCTTTCCGCCGGACGCAAAGCCTGACGCCGCGCACCAAAATCTCGATGGGATCGCCGAGGGGCGCGACTTTGGTGACCTTGAACTCGACTCCTTGAGTCAGGCCCAACTCCTGCATCCGCAATCCGTGCGGGCAATCTGAGCAGGCCTTGACGACGCGCGCGCTCATGCCGGCCCGCAGGTCCCAAAACGTCTTCGTCGAGTTGAGCGGAATGCTTTCCATGTCGTTCGCGCCTGTGCGTACTGTACCGATCCGGCTGACAGAGACGCCACCTTCAATGATGACATCTTTTTCCAGATTGGTTCAAACGACAGGACGTTCGTCAGCCCTTGACGGCACCGGCGAGCATCGTCTCGTGGATCTTCTCCCGGAAGAAACTGTAGACGACGAGGACGGGGAGCATGACAATGACCAGGCCAGCGAACAATGCGCCCCAGTCGGATTGGTACTGCTGGGTCATGGTGAGGCGGGCGATGCCGACGGGGAGCGTCTGGTTGGCTTCGCTGGGCAGCAGCACCAAGGCAAGGCCGTATTCGTTCCAGAGGCCGATCGCATCGAAGATGCCGACCACGATGAGCCCTGGTCGGGCAAGAGGCAGCATCACCTTCCAGAACGTCGCCGCATGGCCACACCCATCCAGCATCGCGGCCTCGGCGAGTTCGTCTGGCAGGTTGACGAAGAACCCGACGAGCACGAACACCGTGAACGACAGCGAGTAGGCTATGTAGACCACGATCAGCCCGTACACCGTGTCCAGCATCCTGAGGTCGCGCATCAGGAGAAAGAGCGGCACGATGACCAGAAAGTGCGGGAACATCATGCCGCCGAGGAATGTGGCGAGCAAGGCCTTCGCTCCCCGGAACGCGTACTTGGCGAGCACGTAGGCCGCCATCGCGCCGATCGGCAAGAGGACGATCAGCGTTCCCACCGTGACCATCAGGCTGTTCAGGAAGGCGCGTCCGATGCCCGCTTCGCCCCAGGCCCGCCCATAGTTGTCGAACCGCAGAACCGAGGGCAGCGCCCATGGCTGGCCGAGAATCTCGGAGCCCGGCTTGACCGAAGACATCAGCGCCCAAAGTAGAGGCAGGAGCACCGACAACGTGAAGGCTAGCAGGAACGCCCCGCTCAGGAACCGCTTCAAGCCCGCGCCTCCACCGGATTGCGCCGAAACAGGAACAGGATGAGCAGGCTGAGGCCCATGACCACCACGAAGTTTCCGACGGCGAGAGCCGTCGCATAGCCGAAGTTGGAGTTCACGAACGCCTGCTCGTACAGGTAGGTGAGCATGACCTCGCTACGCCGATCCGGTCCTCCCCGCGTCATCAGATACACGAGCGCGAACGTGTTCATCACGTTGATGACGAGGTAGGTTACGGCCACACGCTTGACGGACCAAAGCAGGTGCCACGTGATGTGCCAGAACCGGTGCCAACCCTTTGAGCCGTCGAGTTCAGCCGCTTCGTTGACCTCCTGCGGGATGCCTTCGAGCCCGGCGGCGAACAGCATGATGTAGAAGCCGACCGCGTACCAGACGAAGGCGACGGCCACCGAGGGGAGCGCCCAAGCCGACTCGCCCAACCAAGTTCGCGTCAGCGCATCCAATCCGGCCGCACGAAGGCCCGCGTTCAGCAGGCCCTGCGGGTTGAAGATGAACTGCCACATGACCGCGACCACGACCATGGACACCACTTGGGGGAACAGGTAGATCGAGCGCAGGAACTTCTGGACCGGCCCCTTGCCTCGAACGACGTGGGCGACCATCAGGGCCAACGCAATGATGACGACCCCGGCCTCGACGAGCAACAGCAGGTTGTTCTTCAGGGCAGTGGCGAACGCCTGATCTTCCCACAGTTGACGGTAGTTGTCGGTCCCGACGGGCGTCATACGCGCCGAGAGGCCGCGCCACCGGTACGTCGAGAACTGGAACGCTTGGACGAGGGGCCACAAGACGAACGCCGCGTAGAACAGCACCGCAGGCGCCAGAAAGGAGATGATGAACGCCGTTCGTCCGCGACCACGCATCGGTCTCGGGTTCCTTAGAGCGACATCTCGTACTTGACGAGGTCCTTGTTCTGCCGAGCCTTCTCGGCGGCGGCTTCACAACGATCCACGAACTGCTGAGGCGTGATTTCGCCGTTGAGCATGCTCGTGATGCCGCCCTCGAACTCCTTCCACATCTCGGGGTACCACTGGCGCACCAGGTTGGCGTAGACGACCTTGGCGTTGCGAACGGTCTCGGCAGGCTTCTGCAGGACGCGCGGCAGTTCGACCTCGTCGCTGCCCTTGATGGTCATCAGCGTGCCCTTCGTGCGGACGAACTCCTTGGCCTTCTCAAGCGACGTCATGTGCTTGTAGAGCGCCACGGCGGCGTTCGGGTTCTTGGCGGCTACGGGGACCATCCAAGGTTCGACTCCGATGAGCAGGGCCGTCGGGTCGCCCGAACCTTCGGAGAAGGGAACCGGCATGTACTGAACCGAGGCGCCTGGAGGCATCACTTCCTTCATTTCCGATTCGATCCACGATCCGCATGGGACCATCGCGGCCTTGCCGTTCAGGAACTGAGTTTGGCTCTCCGTGTGGCTCATGCCGGTGGAGCCCGCCAGGAAGAAGCCTTTTTTGTTGAGTTCGTCGATCATCTGGGCGGCCTTGAGGAACGCTGGGGAGTTCCACGCTCCGGGCTTGAGGTTCTGGGCGTCCACGATGGCCTGGATGCCGCCGACGCCTTGCGCCCACGGGAAGAACATGCCCTCGATCATGTAGTAGGGATACTGGCCTTGGAACGCCATGGGGGCGACTCCGGCCGCCTTCATCTTGTCGCCGAGGACCAGCAACTCGCTAAAGGTCGTCGGGGGCGTCCAGCCGTTCTTTTGGAACACGGCCGGGTCGTACCACCAGCCGTAGACCATGATGTAGTAGGGCAGCATGTAGGTCTTGCCGTCCTTCTGGCACAGCTTGAGCATGTTCGGATCGAACGTGTCGCGCCACGTGCCGTCGCCCACCTTGGTGTCCAGAGCGGCATCGAGCGGAAGCAACTGGTCTTCGGCGACGAGGGCCCAGTGATCCATGCCCCAGCCTGGGAACATCAGGTCGGGCGGGTTGCCGGCCACCATTCGGGGGCGGATCTGCTCCCAAACACGGGGATTGCCCGAGACGGAGATCTTGAGATCGGGGTGCAGTTCCTGGAACTCGGTGGCCGCCTTCTGGAACATGTCGATCCCGTAGCCGCCTTCGAAGGCCATCACTTCCAGATCGCCCTTCAGTTCGCCTTCGCCCGTGGGCGCTTCGCTGGCGGTTGCGCCAGACGAGGAGGGCCCGCCGCATCCGGCGATCAGGCCGACGGCAAGGGCGGTTGCGAGGAGAAGCGTCTTGTTCATCTTGAATCCGTCCGCGATGGATTGGCGTTGAGTTCGCCGCGTGGCCCGGGAATCCTTCCCGAAGGCTGATTTACGGGAGTGTACCAAGGCTCAAAGAAGAACGGACGGCTGCTCGCGCAGTCCGTCCGTTGTCTTCACTCGCTCGTACTGTCCGTCTAAAGATCGTATCGCTTCGGTCCGCCGGTGTCGTCGTTGCCCTGACTGATTCGCTTGACGAACGCGACGAGTTCCATCGGGTTGAACGGCTTGGTCAGGTACAT
>DDSP01000002.1:0-29093 GCA_002343445.1 Chthonomonas sp. UBA2387 | reverse complement strand
GGCATCATCACGTCGAGGACGACCAGGTTCGGGCGTTCGGAGCGGATCTTCTCCAACCCTTCCTTTCCGTCGAAAGCCGTGATGACTTGGTAGCCTTGCCGCTCCAGATTGACTTGGATCAGGCGTACGATATGTCGTTCGTCGTCGCAAACAAGAACTTTGAGAGCCATGCGGTTGTTCCACAGCCTCCGAGGAGAGCCAGCGAGATGCTACCTCAACGGAGGGGTCATGTCAACGGACGACGGCTGACGTTTCGTCGCGACGATGTGATGGACGTGCCAATGCTTCGGGTCGCCGAGAACGGTGACGGCGTCTTTCTCCACCTCGTCCCACACGCGCAGATCAAACGATGCGAAGAGCGCTTCGACCTCTGCCCGCGTGTGCGCGGCGCATCCGTCCGCCACCCACGAGTCGTTGGGACCGAGGAGTTGGCCGACGAAGACCCCGCCCGGTTCGATCGCCTCCAGCAGCCGCAGCAGGAACGGATCCAGCAACGGACGCTCGAGGAAGAACAGGCTCAGGATGGAGACCGCTGCCTGGCACCTGGGTGGCGCGTAGTCTTCGAACCGAACGTCGTGGATGGTGATCCGGGGGTCGTTGCCGCATCGCGCCCGCAGTCGGGAGAGCCCGTCGGGATCGGGTTCGACGGCGACGACTCGGTAGCCGAGATCCGCCAGGAAGACCGAGGCCTTGCCCGTGCCGGCACCTAGATCGAGAGCCACTCCTTTGCCGGTCAGCCATGGTCGGGCGCTCTCCAGGATGGGATGGAGCGGCTTGGGATCGGCGGCGGCGTAGTAAGGACCGAAGCCGGTCGTCGCGGAGGAGTGCATGGGCCGACTCTAGCACGTCTGCGCCATTGAGTCGAGGTCTGCGAGGATGGCGGCTTCGCGTTCGGGTGTCAGGCCCACCTTTGGCGTCTGGTTCTCTCGGGACTGGAACTCCGCGAGGGCATCGCGGGCGCTCTCGCCAAGCGGGCGGAGGTTGAGCCCATCCTGAACGGCGCGCTCGACCGAGAAAGCGGCCATGCCGTCGTCCTCGCCCGTGTAGCCCAGGATCAGCGGGAGGTCGGACCAGGGCTCGACGCGGTGTCGCTCCAGCAACTCCGTCGGGACCCACTCGATCCGGGCGTCGGAACCCACGGCATCGCGAACCTCTGCCAAGAACTCGTTGAGGAGCATCGGGCTGGCGGGACCTGTGGCGTTGTAGATCCCCGACCATGCCGAGTGGAGCGCATCCAGACAGAACCGACCCAAGTCGCGGACGTCGATGGCTTGCACGGGTTGGTCTTTGCGGTCCGGGGCGACGACGCGCCCGCCTCGGGCGAATCGAACGGGCCAGTAGTTGAATCGGAACGAGTAGTCGCCGGGACCCACGATCAGGCCGGGGCGAACGACGAGTCCGCGATCGCCGAAGGCATCGAGAACCAAGCGTTCGCAGAACGCCTTCAGTCCGCCATAGTCCTCGATTCGGAACGTCTCGGCCCACGGGTCGTCCGTCGTGTGGACGGGACCCTTCTCGTCCAAACCTCGCTGAGTTCCCGCGGCTACGGCCGAGAGGGAAGAGATGAACAGGTAGCGGCCCGTGCGGTCTTTCAGGGCTTCGATCGAGCGGCGAACGGAGCAGGGAAGGTAGCCGCACGTGTCCACGACGGCGTCCCAGGTTCCTTCCAGGCGATCGAGGTCTTGGTCGCGGTCCCCGAGGACCTCGCTGACGCCCGCGAGCTTGACCGGAGTGTTGCCCCGGTGAAAGAGCGTGACCTGGTCGCCTCGCTCCAGGGCGAACTGGGCGATCGTGTGGCCGACCCACCTGGTGCCGCCGATGAAGAGGATTCGCATGGACCATCCTACCGCCGCCGCCACGAGCCCGGTTCCCGGTTGGTCGGCACGTTTTTGGTACAATCCGGAGCGTTGCGAGGCAGGTCCCAACGCCGTGACCGTTCGCCGCGATGCTCCCGAACATCACGGGCAGGAAGGCTAACACCAGTGCCAAAGGAAGCTGTCAAGACCCCCACCGAATCTCCAGCCGATCTCGAGAAGTTTCTCCGCGACATGCTCTTCATCCGCCACTTCGAGCGGTTCAGCGAGCGTGCGTACCGCCAAGGAAAGGCGGGCGGCTACCTCCACGTGTACATCGGCATGGAAGCGCTCGCCGTCGGCTGGTTGACCCAGATCCGTCAAGGCTACGACTATGTGATCACGGCTTACCGCGACCACGCGCACGCCCTTTTGCTGGGCTCCGATCCCGTGGCCTGCATGGCCGAGATCATGGGTCGCCGAGGCGGCTTGAGCCGAGGGAAGGGAGGTTCGATGCACCTTTACGACATCCCCAAGGGCTTCTTTGGCGGTTGGGGCATCGTGGGTGGCCACACGCCGCTCGGGGCCGGTTTGGCGTTCGCTTCAAAGTACCGAGGCGAGGACCGCGTGACGCTCAACTTCCTGGGCGACGGCGCGGCCAATGCCGGCGTGTTCTTCGAATCGCTCAACATGGCGGCGCTTTACGACGTGCCGTGCATCTTCATCATCGAGAACAACGAGTTCGCGATGGGTACGCGGCTCGAGTATCACGCCGCCGACACCGAACTGCACAAGCGCGGCTATCCGTTCGGCATGAAGCACGAGCGATTGGACGGCATGGACCTGTTGCAGGTCCGGCAAGATGCCAAGCGCATCATCGATTGGGTGCGCGAGAACCAGAAGCCCTACCTCGTGGAGATCATGACGTACCGCTTTGTGGGCCACGGCGCCGCGGACAACGACCAGACGCTTTACCGCACCAAGGACGAAGTGGAGTCGGCGCGCCAGCGGGACCCCATCGCCCTGCTGATGGACTACCTCACATCGAACAACCTGATGACCCGAGAGAAGATCGAAGCCATCGACGCCGAGACCGAGGCGGAGGCCGAACGCGTGTACGAAGAGGCGGACGCATCGCCGCATCCCGATCCAAGCGAAGTGTACGACGACGTGTATTCGGATATGACTCCGGAGGTGGGCCACTAATGTCGACCATCGAAATGACCTACCGCGACGCCGTCCGCCAGACGATGGTGGAGGAGATGGACGCGAACCCGGACGTGTTCCTGATGGGCGAGGACATCGGCCGTTACCGAGGGACGTTCCGCGTGACCGAAGGCCTGTACGACAAGTACGGCGTCGAGAAGAACGACTTCATCGTGCCGGGCATCGCGCGGCGCGTGGTGGACACGCCGATCGTCGAGCCTGGCATCGTCGGCTTCGCCATCGGCGCGGCCATGGTGGGTCTGCGGCCCATCGTCGAGATGATGACGATGTCGTTCTCGATTCTCGCGCTCGACCAGATCATCAACCACGCGGCCAAGATCCACTACATGACAGCTGGTCAGGCCAAGGTGCCGCTTGTGGTGCGTGGTCCTGGCGGTGCGGCGAACCAGCTGAGCGCGCAACACAGCCACTCCATGGAGGGCTGGTACGCCCACGTTCCTGGTCTCAAGGTCGTGGCGCCCGCGACGCCGGCTTGCGCGAAGGGTCTGTTGCGGACGGCCATCCGGGACGACAACCCGGTCATTTTCACGGAGAATCCCGGACTGTACGGCATCAAGGGCGACGTGCCCGAGGATCGCGAGTTCTCGATTCCGTTTGGGAAGGCTCGCATCGCTCGACAAGGCACGGACCTGTCGCTGATCGCTTACAGCCGGATGGTGCACGTGTGTTTGGCGGCCGCCGAGCAGCTGGCTGAACGCGGGATCAGCGCTGAAGTCGTGGACGTGCGCTCGCTCTTGCCGCTGGATACCGAGACGATCTTCGCGTCGGTGGCCAAGACCCATCGGGCCGTGGTGGTCTATGAGGACTGGAAGAACGGCGGCTATGGCGCGGAGATCGCGGCCCGCATCGCCGAGGAGTGCTTCGACGATCTCGACGCACCGGTCGGGCGTGTGGGTGGCTTGAACGTTCCGATGCCGTATTCGCGCGTTCTGGAACTCGAGTGCATCCCGAACGCCGACGACGTGTTGGCGGCAGTCAACAAGATCGCCTAGAGTTTGCTCGGGTCGGTGCAAGGTCAAGAGAAGTCCGAACCGACCCGAGTTCAGCTTCGCCTGGTCCAATAATGTCATAATCATGATTATCAGAAAGTCATGATTCGGAACTTGGGCGCGTTCGGGAGCGGTATTCCAAGGCGATGATCGCTTCCCTATGTGTTGCCGTTGCGCTCGCGCAGACCGCATGGACCAAGCCGTACACGATCCTGTCGTTGCCGCAGACGGTCGAGGCGTTCGCGAAGGAGTTGCCCGAGGTTGGCAAGGGCCGCGTTTGGCGCGAGGGCGACGTGCTGAAGGCGGTGTATCGCGGCGAGGCGGAGGCCGTAGACCTGACGGTCGGCATCCAGGAGCCGATGACCCGGTTCGAAGGGACCGACAACCTGGGGGCTTCAGCTGCGTTATGGACAGTGGGACAAGGCGCTGGTCGCGTTCGCCTTCCTGCCTCAACCGCCGCCACAGGGATTCAAGTTCGACATGCAGACATGGCGCGGCGAATCGGGGCCTCGGCCTCCAGCGCCCGCTTCGCCGCTCTCAGGGACGCTGCGGGATGCCGAGTTCGAGAGCAAGTTCTTGGGCGAGAAGCGCAAGGTCACCGTCTACGTACCGCCCGGCCCCGCCGAGGCTCGGACGGCTATCGTCATGGCCGATGGCCAGGGCGTCAGCGCGTTCGCCGCGGTGCTCGAACCACTCATCGTCGCCAAGCGCGTGCGGCCGATCATCCTGATCGGCATCCACAACGGCGGCTTCCGAGGATCGGGGTCGGCCCCGGACCTCAAGATGGACTTTCGGGCTCGGGAGTATCTGCAGGGGGTCGATCCCGAGCGGTTTGCGCAGCATCTCGATTGGGTGGTCGAGGAGGTCCTGCCGTGGGCTCGCGGAGAGTATCCGGGCTTGAGTTCGCGGCGCGAGGATTGGTGCGTGACGGGCTTCTCGAACGGCGGCTCGTTCGCAGCTTGGGCGGCGACCTTGCGGGGGAATGTTTTCGGCACGTCCATTCCGCTCTCGCTTGGCTTCCCTCCCCCCGCCGAGCCACCGAAAGGGCCCCTGGCGCGGTTCTACTTCGCCGCTGGATCGCTTGAGAGCTTTAGCGTTCGGACCAAGCAGGCGTACGAACGGGCCAAGGCGTGGGGCGCGGAGACGACGTACAAGGAGTTCGTCGCGGGCCACGATTCGGTCATGTGGCAGATCGCGTTCGTCGAGGCGGTCGAGGCGCTGTTTCCAGCGTCGGCTGGATCAGGTCCTCACTCGTAGTAGTAGCCCCAGTCGCCCATCCTGACCAGCAAGCCGCCATAGCCGCTTTGCGGATAGTCGCCGGTCGGGTGGAACACGAACCAGTCTCCGAACGAGCCGGGCGTCTTTCCAGCGTCGATCCGGATGCGCCACGGCTGTCCGAATTCATCGTCTGGCTTCTGGATCAATTCGATCGGCCGGCCACCCGGAGGTCGCGGCACCCGGTCCAACCATCGCGGAACGAGGTCTTCGACCTTGCCGGGCAACGATCCGGTGTCTTCCTGATGACGGGCGATGGCTTCGACAAGCGGCTTCGCCGCATGGGTGAACTCGGTCCAGACCTTGGCTCGGACGACGTCGGATTGCCGAAAGCCCAACAGCCCCCCGGACAAAACGAGTCCAAAGACCAGAACATAACAGACCATTTGAATGGACACCCGTTCAGCTTTCCTGCCCGGCAAGCCGTTTGACCAAGCGAGCGCCACGCCAATCACGGCAAAAAGCGGCCAGAAGATCAAGATCATCATGCCTCCAAGGGCTCCGCCGCCGAACCAGTCCGTATAGGTGGCGTCGCGCGCCTCGTGAACCATGCGGAGGCACAGGCCCGCGCCGATCGCCGTTCCGGGCAAAACGCCGTTGAGCGCGTAGCGCTTCAGTCGCCCGGGCCACGGGTTGCTCATGGAGCGAGAATAGCATCTCCGAAGTAAACTCCCGCTCGATGACCACTCAGAGTCTCCGGGGTTGGCCCGCGTTCCGGGTCTATCTGGAGATGATCAAGTTCGAGCACTCGATCTTCGCCCTCCCGTTCGCCATGCTGGGGATGCTGTGGGCGGCTGACGGGTGGCCGGGGTGGCGGACGTTCGGGCTCATTTTGGTCGCGATGGTGAGTTGCCGCAGCGCCGCCATGGCGTTCAACCGCATCCTCGACCGCGACATCGACGCCAAGAATCCGCGCACCAAGATGCGCGCGATCCCGGCCGGCTTGCTCCAACCGCGTCAGGTCAACGTGTTCTTCTATGGGTCGTGCGCGATCTTCGTGGGGGCGGCGGCGCTGCTCAACCCGCTTGCCTTGGCGCTCAGCCCGGTGGCCCTGCTGTTCACTTTGGGCTACAGCGCGACGAAGCGGTTCACGCCCTTATGCCACTTCGTACTCGGGTTCAGTCTGGGCATCGCGCCTGCGGCGGCTTGGATCGCGACCACCGGCGCCCTGCATCCCGCCATTCTTCCCGTGACGTTTGGCGTCATGGCGTGGACGGCCGGGTTCGACATCATCTATGCCCTTCAGGACGAGGAGTTCGACCGCACGGAAGGGTTGCGATCGCTGCCCGAGACGCTCGGCAAGGCACGGGCCCTGGTGGTCAGCCGGCTGGCCCACTTTGCAGCGGTCGGTCTGCTGGCTTGGGCGGGTTCGTTGGCCGGGGCGGGCGTCGTGTACTTCGCGGGGGTGGCGGTCGCGGCGGGCATCCTGGTCTACGAACAGTCGCTGGTGAAGCCCGACGACTTGAGCCGAGTCAATCTGGCCTTCTTCACGCTGAACGGGTTCGTTTCGATCCTGGTGTTCCTATTCGCGTGGGCCGATTGGTTCCTCAGAACCCGGTGAACGCCGAGCCATGAAACGGATCGGCATCGTCGTCACCACCTATAACACGGCCCGGTATGTCGAGGAGACGCTCCGGAGCGTCTTGGCCCAGACCCTTGGCGCGTGGTCTCTGGTCGTTGTGGACGACGGTTCGCAAGACGACAGCGCCCAAATCGCCGAGACCTTGCTCGCCGGCGAGCCCAGAGCCAAGGTCGTCCGAACGGAGAACCACGGGGTTTCGCACGCCAGGAACCGAGGCGTCGCGGAGTTGCCGGATGACGTGCAGACCTTGGCCATCCTCGACTCGGACGACGTGTGGGAGCCTGAGGCGCTTCAGGTCCTCGCCGCTGCGCTGGACACTTCGGCGTCGTGCGTCGCCGCTGTCGGATGGGCCGCCTTCATAGGACCCGAGGGTCAGGCCGTGGAGGACCCCCTCGATCCGCTGCTGACGATCAGCGCGCGCGACGGATGGCGACGTCCCGCCGACCCTAGGACGTGGGCCCTCGAGCGCACCCGCCTCGGACCTGGGGGCATTCGACTTCCCCTTCCCTATCCCGAACCCACCGACTTGGCTTCCCTGCTGGCCGACAACCGCATCGTTTCTCCGGGGGTCGCGTTGATCCGCGCCGAGGCGTTTCGAGACGTTGGCGGCTTTCGGCAGGAAGCCAGCCCGCGCGAAGACTGGGACCTGTGGATTCGCCTCGCGCCCCACGGCCCTATCCAACCTGTGGACTCCCAAGTGCTTCGCTATCGTGTCCGGGGCGACAACGCTTCGCTGAACATGACGAACTCCAACCGCGCCCAAGCCGCAATCGAAGAGTTCTTGGAGAATTGGGACTGGCTGAGAGCCCACGAACCCGAGTTGCTCGACTCTTGGTTCGATCATCGCCAGCGACAGGCTTTGGAGGACGCAGCCCACCGAGGGCGCTTGATCCGCGCCGGCCTGAGGCGCGGACGATTCGGCCATGCTGCCGCTCAGGTCGGGCCGCTTGCCGGGGCCCTACGGCGATGGGCTCGGCTACGACGGCGGAATCGAGGCTAGGTCGCGGATGCGGCGGCTCAGCGAGGAGGCGCGCTTCGCGTCGGGCATCGCCGCAAGGTATTCGGCGACCACGCTGGGGTCCATCTTGAGCATCACACGTGCCAAGTCTTCTTCCCGCCAGTCCTTGGTCAGCTCCATCAGCTTGGGCGTTTCGATCGCATTCCACAGCTCGGCGAGCTTGCGGTCGCCCCGAGCCGGGTCCGGGGCCACCACGACCACCTCGGGCTTCTTGGGCTTGGCAACCTGGGTCGGCTTGGCGACAGCGGGCACGGACGCGGGCGGCGCCACGGGCTCCTTGGGTTCCTCCGTCTCATTCTCGGCGGTGATCGGTTCGGCTTCCTTCTTGGGCAGGAACGGCACCTCGACCATGCCCGAGTAGACGGCGAAGAAGCCGCCGCCACCCAGCAAAGCTAGGGGCAAGACAAGGAACAGAATCAGCTTGACGGGCTTCTTCACGAGGGTCTCCTCGAGTTGTAGGCATTCATGATGCGCTCGACATACGCCTTGGTTTCAGCGATGTTCGGGACGCCGCCCGCTTCTCGGACGCGGCCCGGACCCGCGTTGTATGCGGCCAATGCGGTGGGCAGGTCGCCGAACTCGGCGATCATCTTGCTCAGGTACTTGGCTCCGCCTTGCAGGTTGCTCATCGGGTCGAACGGGTTCTCGACGCCCAGTTCCCTTGCCGTACCGGGCATCAGTTGGGCCAAGCCCATCGCCCCGACCCGCGAACGCGCCATCGGGTTGTAGCCGCTCTCCGCCTCGACCAGGGCATCGAACAGAAACGGATCCACGCCCGCTTGCTTGGCTGCCGAAGCCGCCATGCCCTTGAGCACGACCGGGCTGAACTTGGGCTGCAGGCCGATGCCGCCGAAGTCGGGCCGGATCGGAATCGCGCCGGCGTCTCCGATGGCGCCCTGCATCGCCGCCGGGCGGCCGCCGGGGTTCATGGTCTGACCGAGCATCTGCGGGAACTCGGGTTGGGGCTGCTTGCCCTGGAGACTTTCGATCCGCGACCGAATCTCGGCGACCCGCTGCTGCACGCCATCGGGTCCAAGGCGTCGGAGTTCCATTACGCGGCCCTCCGGAGGACGGCAAACTCGTCCATCGCCCGCTGCTCGCGCCGGGTCTCTTCGAGCTGCCACGCTTCCCAGGCCTTGTCGCGCAGTTTCTCGATGCTCAGGAGGCTTCGCCGGGCTTCCACCCATCGGGCGAGGGCCTTTTCCTCTTCGAACCGAAGCTGGTCCAAGATCGTGTGATGGTGCCGTAGCGATTGGTCGAGCGAGAGCACGCATTGCTCCACGGCCTGCCTTTCGTCGAGGTTTCTGGTCTCCAACGAAAGCAATCCAAGGCGTCTCTGCTGGACGGCACGGATCTCGCGTTCCTCGGCTCCCGTGGCGGCGTGTGCGGCTTGGTAGGCCCGCTTGGCTTCCTCTTCCAATCCGGCTCGGTAGTCGAGGACGCGTTGAAGTCGAAAGTTGAATCTAGCCATCGGCGAGGCTCCTGAGACGGTCGAGGGTCTCGGTCATCGGGGTCGGATCGGCTTTGTCTTGCCGCAAGAACGTCTGCACCCGCTCCCAGTTGCGAATCGCTCGGTCGGCCAGCGGCTTCGCGCCCTCTTTGTATGCCCCGATCGAGACGAGGTCTTCCACGTCGGCGTAGGCCGCCATCTGGGCGCGGAGGTCCCGTGCCCAGCCCACATGGTTGCCGTCTGTGACCATCGGCATGACACGGCTGAGGCTTTCCAAGCAGTCGATCGGCGGGTAGTGCCCCCGGCTGGTCAGCTTTCGGCTGAGGACGATGTGGCCGTCCAAGATGGATCGAGCGGCGTCGGCGATCGGCTCGTTCGTGTCGTCGCCCTCGACCAGAACGGTGTAGAGAGCGGTCACTGAACCTCGTTCGCCCGCTCCGGCCCGCTCCATGAGCTTGGGCAGCAGGGCAAAGACGCTGGGCGTGTAGCCCTTGGTGCTCGGCGGCTCGCCGATGGCCAGACCCACTTCCCTTTGCGCCATGGCAAAGCGGGTCACCGAGTCCATCATCAGCATGACGCTGGCGCCCTGATCTCGGAAGTATTCGGCGATGGCCGTAGCCGTGAACGCGGCTTTGATGCGCACCAGAGCGGGCTGGTCGGATGTGGCGCAGATCACGATGCTTCGCTCCAGCCCTTCGGGACCGAGATCGTTCTCGATGAACTCGCGCAGTTCTCTTCCCCGCTCGCCCACCAGTGCGATGACGTTCACATCGGCCTTGCCATAACGGGCGATCATGCCGAGCAGCGTGCTCTTGCCGACACCCGAACCCGCGAAGATGCCGACGCGTTGTCCCTCGCCCAACGTGAGGAGACCGTCAATGGCGCGGACTCCGGTGGCGAACGGCGCCTCGATCATCTTGCGCGAGAGCGCGTTGGGGGGCGTGTTGAGAACGGGGTAGGTCTCGTGGTGGCCGAGATCGCCCAGGCCATCCATCGGCTGGCCGAGCCCATCGAGGACGCGGCCCAGCAGCGACGCACCAACGGGAACCCGCATGCAATCGCCGGTGGCTTCCACCAGACAACCCGCCCGAACCCCCGAGAGTTCGCCCAGCGGCATGAGCAAGACCTTCTCGCCCCGGAAGCCCACGACTTCGGCTTCGATGCGTTGACCACCGTGGGTGCCGATCAGGCAGACGTCGCCCACGCGGGCGTTTGGGCCGTTCGATTCGATGACCAGACCCACGACTTGCGCGACGCGGCCATACACGTTCCAAAGGCGGGTCGCCTCGAACGTGCGGTGCATCCGTGCGAAGGTCGGCGCTTCGACCGTCAGGCTCATCGTCCCTCCAGAGCGGCGCGAGCCAGGTTAGCCAACTGCAGCTCGATGCGTGCGTCAATGACGCCGCCATCCGAGTCGATCACGCACCCGCCGCGGATGCTCGCGTCTTCGACGAGTTCGATGTCCCGGAGCATCGGCGAGAGGGCCAACAGGGCTTCTTTGCGCTCGCGCAGGATCGGGATGTGAAACGGATTGGCCCGCAGACGGACCCGCGTGGCGTTGGTCGCCTCGGCGAGAGCCGTCTTGGCGACATCGAGGACCGTCTCGGGGCGCTGTTCGATTTCGGTGGCCAGGATGCGCGCGGCGATCTCGACCGCAAGTCGGCCCAAGCTGACTTCGGCCTCGACGAACCACTCGGCGGCGCATCGTTGCAGGAGTGCGCTCTCGGCGTTCAGGCTCTCGACGTAGCGCGCCTCGGCGGCCCGCTCGTTCGCTTCGATCTCGGCCAGGGCCTGGGCGCGGCCCTCGGCATAACCTTGGGCGTGGCCCTCTTGGTGGCCTTTGGTCAAGCCTTCCTCGTAGCCCTCCTTGAACCCGTTGAGCTTGGCTTCCTGGCGAAGCTCGTCCAGGAGTCGGCTTTCGCGAGTGGCCAGACCGCGCGTGACGTCTTTGATGGATTGCAGGCCGTCGGTCAACGACGAGACACGGGCGTCGCCAGCGGAGAGAACGGCGGATTTCATGGTCTTCGACCCCGCTTAGACGAGGACGTCCTCCTCGCTGCCACGCGCCACCGTGATCTCGCCCGCCTCTTCCAGCTTGCGGATGATGTTGACAATCCGTTGTTGCGAGTCTTCGACGACCTTCAGTCGCGTGGGGCCCATGTACTCCATCTCCTCTTTGAGCATGCCGACCGCGCGTTCGGACATGTTGCGGAACACCTTCTCTTGGACCTCTTTCGAGACGCCCTTGAGCGACGTGGCGAGGTCCTTCATGTCCACTTCCTTGAGGATCGCTTGAATCGCGCGGTCGTCGAGTTGGACGATGTCCTCGAACACGAACATCATGTTCTTGACGGCTTCGGCGAGTTCGGGGTGCGACTCGGCGAGACCGTCGAGGATCACCCGCTCGGTGGAGCGGTCCACGGAGTGGAGCATCTCGACAAGCGCCTTGGGACCGCCCGCCTGCGTCATCTCGCTGGTCACGAGGCTGGCGACCTTCTTTTCCAGGACCTTCTCGATTCGGTTGATGACCTCGGGCGGCGTTTGATCCATCATCGCCACTCGCCCGGCCACTTCGGCGCGGAGTTCGGTGGGCAGCTTGGTGAGGATCATGGACGCGCTTTGCAGCGGCAGATAGGCGAGGATCAGCGCGATCGTCTGCGGGTGTTCGTCCTGGATGATCGAGAGGACCTGCGACGGGTCGGCGTTCTTGAGGAAGTCGAACGGGACGACTTTCATCGCTTCGACGATGCGCCCGATGATGTCCTTGGCCTTATCGTTGCCGAATGCTTGCTCCAGCACCTGCCGCGCCGCGTCGAGACCGCCCTCGGAGAGGATGTCTTGCGCCATCGCCAACTCGTGGAAGTCGGTGATGACCTGCATCTTCTGGTCGGGATGCACCTTGCCGAGGCGGGCCATCTCCAGCGAGAGCGCCTCGATGTACTCTTCCGGCAGGTGCTGCATGACCAATGCGGCGCGCGAGGGGCCGAGCAGCATCAGCAGCAAGGCGGACTTCTGTCGGTAACTGAGTTCAGATGCGGCGCGTCTCATCGTACTTCCTCCTTCATCCAAGCCTTGACCAGGTTGGCAACTTCCTCGGGCTTGTTCTCTGCCAAGTGGTAGATCTGCTGGAGCGGCTTGTTGACCTTCTTCGATCCCAACTCGAGCGGTTCGATCTCGCTGGCTTCGTCGTATTCGTCAAGGCCGCGACTCTCCAGGCTCGCAAACTCGCTCGATGCCAGAGGTTGGCCTTCGGCTTGTCCCTGCTCCAGCTGTTCGAGGATCGAAGGTGCGATGGCCGCGGCCGGGTCGGCGCCGGGGAGGGCTTCGCCTGCCGTTGGCGGGAAGTCGCCCGCAACCGGCGTGACGGCAACCCGCTTGACCGAGCGCACCACCATCACCGCGACGAGCAGCAGGGCAGCGATCGGCAACAGCGAGAACAGCTGCTGCATCTGGTCGCGGGCGGCTCGCTCTTCCGTGACCTTGGCCGCTTCGGCGTTGGCGGTCTGATCGAAGGCGACGAAGTTGACGTTGGCCGTGAACTTCTCGGGATCGTTCAGGGGTCCCAAGAAGCTCTGGACGGTGTTTTGAAGCGTCGTTTGCGCGGCGGGATCGGCGATCCGGCTCGAGTCGGCGAGGACGCTCACGCCCATCGCGACAATCGTTCCGGGCACGGCTTCTCGAACGGTCCGCGTGTAGTCGTGCAGGTATTCGCGGCTTTCCTGCTTGCTGCGGTAATCCGACCCGTTCGAGCTCGTGGCCGGCGCGCCGGGCGTGTTGCTTTCCATGCCGGTCACGCCGGTTGAATTCGGGCGTTCGCCGGTCAGATCTTCGGAGATGCTGCGCATCGAAACCGGCGTTTCCGAAGGCGTGCGCTTCTCCTCGGTCGTGCTGGACTTGTCGAAGTCCATCTCGACCATGACTTGCACCACGGTCGCGCCGCGACCGAAGGCGGTATCGAGTTGGGCTTGGAGTTCGCGGCGCTTGCGGTCGGCCTCTTCGCGTTGAGCGGCGATCTTCTCGGTGACCATGCCGTTCGAGCCGCTCGACGACTGGCCGTCGTAGAGGAGGCGTCCCTCGGTGGTCGAAACCGTGATGTTCTCCTTGGAAAGACCTTGGACGGAGTTGGCGACCATGCCGGCGACCACGCCGCCCAGGTCTCCCGTCGCTCCGTTCCCTCGGCTCTCGCGGATGAGGATGCTGGCCGTGGCGGGTCGGCGCTCGACGGCGAACGGCGAATCGTCCATGGGCGAGATGCGGACGATGGCTTCGTCCACGGAATCCAATGTGGAGATCATGTCGGCCAAGACGCCTTCGTGAATGGCGTTGATCTTGGTGCCCTCGACCGCCGGCGAGTTCATCATGCCGATATCGGACAGGTCGCGGTAGCCGAACTTCTGGATGTCGGGGGCTACGCCGGCCGCGGTGAGTTTGGCCTGAAGCTTGGTGACATCGGATCGGGGAACGTAGACGGTCCTGCTGGCGTCCACTTCGTACTTGACGCCTTGCTTGTCGAGCTCGCCCTGAACGGCGGCAAGCTGGCCGGGGGCCAGATCGGCGAACAGGATCGCCAACTGCGGGCGCGACGAGAAGAAGAACACGCCTCCCAAGAGCAGCAGGAGGAAGGCCGACCCGACGATCGACACGGTTTTCTGTGTCTTGTCGGCGTCGCGCCACCAGGTTTTCAGACGTTCAACAAAGGGCGTCATAGCGATGATCCGAAGGTGGAGCGGCTATGACTCGAGGATTCACGGATTTAGACCTGCATTCGGCTGATTTCCGAGTACGCGTCCAGAACCTTGTTCCGGATTTGCATCGTCAGCTGCATCGCAACAGAGGCTCTCTCCATGGTGATCATCAAGTCGTGATATTCCACCGGGCGTCGACCCGTCATGAAGTCCTCTCCCATCTGCTTGGCATCGCCTTGCATCGTGGAGACCTCCTTCAGGACGTCCATCAACATGTTGGAGAAGTCTTGGTTCTGTTCATCGAGGCGTGGTTTGGCGATCTCGGGCTTCGAGATACCAGACACATTCGGAAGCGAAACGACATCGAGTTTCATGGTCTTACACGCGTCCGATGCTCAGTGCGCTTTGGACCATGCCTCGCGCGGAGTTGAAAGCGACGATGTTGGCCTCGTAGGCTCGGCTCGCGCCCATCATGTTCACCATCTCGACGATGGGTTCGACGTTGCTGTACGTCACGAAGCCCTCGTCGTCGGCGAAGGGGTTGCCGGGGTCCATCTCGCGTCGGAAGGGTGCGGTGTCCTCCTCGACCTTCGAGATCCTTACGCCATCTTGGTTGCCTTCCAACACGACCTTGCGGGCGCGATAGGGGTCCACCCCGTTGATCCGCATCGAGTTGGCGTTGGCGATGTTGCTGGAAATCACGTCCATGCGGAAGCGCTCGGCGGCCAAACCGGTCGAACTCGCCCGCATCGCTTTGTTGAGTGTCATCCTCGTCCTTCCTTGATGGCGTCGCGCAGGCCCCGGAAGTACCGGGAGGTCAATTCGGTCAGCGCTTGGTAGCGCAGTTCCGTCTCCGCGATGCCCATCATCTCTTGCTCGAGCACGGCGCTGTTGCCGTCGAGCCGCATGCTCCCTTGAGTCACTTTGACTTCGCCATCGGGAGTCGTCCCGCGCAGTCCGGAGTTCATCTCCTGCTCCAAGGCGATGCCGAACTCCACGTCGCGGCGCTTGTACCCAGGCGTGTTGATGTTCGCCAGGTTGTTGGTGAGCAGCCCGTGACGCACGGTGGTTCGATCCAACGCCTTGGCCAGGTTCTGGCTGTGCGGACCGAAAAAGGAGTCAAGGATCTTCATGCTCTGCTCGGATTCTCTGCTCGGCGCAAGAGGGCTCATCAGGGTTATCGGCGGACGCAACGCACGACTGGAGGGATTGCGCGACCGACTTCCGATCATGGGCGCGACGCCGCGATTTCAGAACTGATCGGTCAGGAACATCTGCGGGACCCAGTCGATTCCGAACGTCATGAACAGCAGTTCGGTTTCGCCTGCCTGGAGCGGGATGCCCAGATCGCGAGTCATGGATCGCAACCCGGTCCACTCCACCCGGCCGTTCAAGTCGAGTGGCCAGCAGTCCGGTTCGACGACCATCTCCCGGATCGCCCCCGAGTCGAGCTTCAGGTAGCCGGTGCCCGCCCCATAGGGCACGCCCTTTGCCCACGTCCAGTACTTCCAACGCAGATCGTCTCGCATCAGGCGGCATGGGTCCGCGGCCGCCCAACGCTCGTAGACCCTGCGGACCACCGTGCCATCCGTCCTTGCGAGCGCGCCTCCACGATCTTGCGTGGGCAGCCTTCCCCGAACCACCTCGTCGACCACCTTGAAACCGAGGCGACGATAGAGTTCGGGGCGGTTGGCGAACAGGCACGCGGGGCCGACGGCTTCGAGGACCGCTTGCAGCATGTACTGCGCATGGCCCAGGCCGCACAAATCCGGGCGGATCGCGACGTTGCTGATGCCGGTCACCACCCCATTCCCGAAGGTCAACCCGAGGGTAGACACGGTCCCGATGATCTCGCCATGCTCAAAGAGGGCCCACCGTTCACGCTGAGAGAAGAGCGGGTCCGAATAGAACGCAAGCGCCGATTGACCAGCGTTCAGGCCAAAGGCCAGACAGAGCAGGGCCAAGTAAGCGTCTTCTTCGCTCTTATGGACTCTCCGAACCGCCAGACCCAACAGCCCTCCCATCGTTTGCGGGTTCAGGCGCCGCAGTCCGGCGCAGACGCACCATGACTCTCACGCGGTCGCTTCCCTTGAGTTCCAGGCCTCTGGGCACGACCAGCTTCACCTGTTGCGATTTGTTCGCGCCCAAACCCGTCAGGTCGATCGGCTCTGTCCGGATCGTGTACGCCGAGGCGAGATCGGCAAACTCGCCGCGCACGGTCGCCTGATTCGGGGTGACTTCGTAGTCCGTCACCTCGAACCCAAACGCAGGCGCACCGCGGAACTCGGGCACGACCAGCAGTTGCTTCTCGGGGATGTCCGGCATGATCGTCGGCGCGATGACGACCTCGGTCGGGTCGATCCGGACGAATGGAACGGCCTTCCCATCCGCATCCAGGGCCTCGAGGTCGGCGCGGATCACTTTGCCTTCCTCGACTTCGTTGAGGTTGAACACGGCTTGAACGCGGGTCACACGCGACAGGAAACGTGTGGGGGCAGAGAGTTGGGCGGTTTCGGGTTGCGTGGTGTACGAAGTCAGGAACATGCCCTTCTGCAGGTTGAGTCGCCCGCGCGTCGCGATTTCCACGTTCTTGGAGACCTGAACCACAGGCTCCAAGGTGACTTGGACGTAGTTGTTCACCAGCTCGATCTTTCTCGCGGCGGCCGGGGCGTTCAGCGTGACAGGGTAGTTTCGCTGTCCGGGTTCGCCTTCATTGAGGTCCACCGTAGCCGTGATCCGGTTCCGGTCGAGAGCCTTGAGTTGCTCGTCCGTGCCCTCGATGATCACTCGCACCGAGTTCGGCCCAGCCGTTCGGACCAGTGTGCCAGCGGGCTCTCGATAGAAGAGGGCCACATCGACCGTCTCCTGCTTGACGAACTCCGGCTCCGCGTTGATGTAGCGCACCGTGAACCAGAGCAGGACGCTCAGCATCATGGAAATCGCCATGAGCGCCAGGTTGTTCTTCAGGTAGGTCGTGGTCATGCCGCCTCGCCTCCTTGACCGTTTGCCTTGTCCTTGCGCTTCCATCGAGGCTCGCGTTCTTCGTCTTTGGGCTGGTTACGGAGGCGCTCGTCGAGCAGCCGCCGCATTTCTGCCGCAGTGTTGGCGCGGTGGTACTCACCGTTGGAGGCGACCGTCACGATCCCACGCTCTTCGCTGACGATGACGGATACGCAGTCCATCGCCTCGGTCACGCCGATGCCGGCGCGGTGACGCAAGTGCAACCGTGGGTCGATGCGCGGATTGTCGCTGAGCGGGAGCCGGCACGCGGCAGCGACCAGCAGGTCGCCCCGAATGACCGCAGCGCCATCGTGCAGCGGGTTCGACCCGTAGAAGATCGAACCCAGGAGTTCCTTGGTCACGGGTGCGCCCAGGGGAACGCCACTGGCCACGATCTCGTGAAGCGATGCGCCGCGTTCGATCACGAGCAACGCGCCGACGTGCTTCGAGGCCAGGTCCATACTGACCGAGACGATGCTCTCAATGGTCGAGTCCCCGATCGCACCCGACGGTCGAACCAGGAGTTGTGGGATCAAGCCGATCCTGCCAAACCCTTCGAGCATGGCCCGCAACTCGGGGAGCAGCAGCAACGCGATGGCGAAGGGTGCGACCGGCACCAGTTGCTTCATCAGCCACGCCAAGGTCTGCAAGCCAAAGAACTCGGCGCCCGCCCACACGACCACGAAGGCGACCACGCCTCCCAGAATGCGCCACGCCCGCGTGCCTCGAATCAGCTTCAGCAGCCGAAACACAAGGAAGGCCACGATCAGGATGTCAACGACATCTCTGACCCAGGACGTGCCGGGTGTTCGCTGAAAAAGCAGTTCCAAGGGGTGTCGGGCGAGTGTACTTATTCATAGGACGCTCGAACGGGTCCATTTGGACCGGACGGACCCGACTTGCGCCCTTACTTCACGCCCGGAGTGACTTCTCGCCACCACACGATCTTGTCGTACCGCCGAACCGGATCGCCCAGAGCGGCCGGGCCACCGGCCGGAAAGTCCACGTACGAGTTGCCCGAGATCCTCAACGTGTTCGCGATGATCGAGCCCGTGATGTACGAGTTGCCCGAAATGTCCACCGTGGCGTCGCCAGTCTGGTTCACCGCGTAGATCAACCCCGGCACCTCAAGTCCGGGAAAGTCGGTGTTCCCCGCGATTCTGAGTTCGGCCCGCTTGGCGTAGTACAACCGGAACCGGTCCATCCGATTGTTGTTCGTGAAAATGATGGTCGTCTGCAAGCGGTCGCTCCCGGTTCCAGTTCCACCCACCCAGATGCGGACGCTGCCCAATCGGTTGTCCACAAGAATCGCCGTCTGGCCCGAGGTCACGTCCAGCGATTCGAAGTAGTAATCCCCCGGAGGGAAGATGAGAACGTTCTTCTCGAACACGCCATCGGTCGTCGAGGAGTACCGCTTTCCGCCTTGATTCTTGGGCTTGTCCCGTCCGTTTTCGTTCGTGACAGGTTCGCTGAAGTGTTGATTGGTCAAGGCGACGTCGCTCCACGTGAGGCCCGCGTTCTCGGCCCACGCGAGCTCGAAGTTCGGATCAAGGTAGCGGTTGTCGTTGAACCGCAGGATGTTGGCGTTGCTGTTGGACTGTTTCAGCGTGTTCAACCCGGAGGCGAACTGGCTCGCGGCAATGGTCTCGACCGAGGGCCACCAGTAGGGATCGGGTTCGCGATAGACGTTGGCCCCGTTGAGAGATGGGTTCGAACCGTGGAACACGATCTTGCCCGTGGTGACGGAAGATCCGGTCGCCGACGCGGAAATGGTCCCGTTCGTCCCGATGTCGCCGTTCGTCCCGGAGCCGGACCCGTTGAAGGTCAGCGAGTCGATCCCAAACAGCGCGTAATCGGCGAACACGCTGCGCCCCTTGACCCGAGCCTGAATCATCCGGCTGACGCCGTGGGCCACCCCGAGGCTCTCGACGAGCACGTCGTTCGGTGGCGCCCATGCCTTGTCCACCTCTTCAGCGTCCTTGACCGAGACCACGTACCGCTCGTCTTCGCTGCTGACGTCAAGCGATTGGCCCAGAAACGCCTGATGGGCGGACTCGGCTGTCGGCGGTCCGTCGTTGATGGATTCGATTTCGGCTTGAAGTCCAGACTCCGCCACATAGACGGCCTTCGAGAATCCCCGTTCTGCTTCGGCTCGGATCCGGTGCGAAACCACGAGCGACCCCGCACCCGCCAGCAGGGTGCCGCTCACCACCGAGAACACCAGGCTCTGCAACAGGGTGCTTCCTCTCGTGTGATGCGATCTTGGGCTTCGGGTGACACGCGCCATATCGCCTTTGTCGCACAAAGTGGGGACCGACAGTGCCCGCAAGAATCATGGATCGGACACAACCCGGTCGGATTGCGACAGCGAACCTGCCATGGTAACCGTTAGAGTTGCTGGAACCGTTCATGCAACAATCACCAGGATGACTTCTGAAACGGCCCAACCCGCCGCATGCGAGGTTCAGGCGATGGATTGCCCGTTGCAGGACCCCGTCGAAATCGCGCGTTGGGTCACCGAGTTGGAGGCGCCTGAAGGGCGTCGCATCCTTGCGATCCAACCCTTCGGACACGCGGGGTTCATCGAGCGCCTGCAGGATTGGCAAACGCTTGCCGAGATGGCGGACCTGACGGTGATCGCCGATCTCGCGCAAGACGATGCGGGCCCGTTGCCGGGCGTCGGCGTCGCCCTCCTGGTCGAGAGGTTGGCCGGCGACGTCCGCCATGTGCCCTGCCCCGCGTTGCTCCCGCGCACCGTGGCCGCCGAGGTTCGAGGCGGCGACCAAGTGCTGTTTCTTGGCCATCCGGGCATGGCGGATGCGCGTTCGGTCTTTGGCGACGAGTTCGCGAGGCTGAAACGGGCGCCAGAGGTGGTGGTGATCTACGGCGGCGTCTCGGCGGAGCGGGAGGTTTCGCTTCATTCGGGACGCGAGGTGCATGCCGCATTGGTCCGTCGAGGCTATCGCACCCGGATGATGGACGTTTCGCAGGTGATCCATTCCGGGGGCGAACTGAGCGATCTGGTCGGGACACGGCGCCCAGATGTAGCCTTCTTGGCCTGCCACGGTTCACAAGCGGAAGATGGCTGCCTTCAGGGGTTTTTCGAGGTGCTCGGGATTCCCTACACGGGTTCGGGCGTGCTCGCCAGCGCCATCGCGATGGACAAGGCTCAGACCAAAAGAGTCCTCGCCGAGCACGGTCTGCCCGTTCCCATGGGCGTCCACCTTCGTCGCGGCGACCCTCTCCCTGAACCGTTCGGGCGGGCCATCGTCAAGCCCAACGCCCAAGGCTCGACCATCGGACTCTCGTTCGTCTCCGAATGGAGCGACGTGCCGCGAGCGTTGGAGCACGCGTTCCGGTACGACGAGTCGGTCCTGCTTGAAGAGTGGGTCGTCGGCACCGAGGTTTCGGTCCCCGTGCTGGGCGACCGAGTGCTGCCCGTGGTGGAGATCGTTCCCGCTTCGGGCCGTTACGACTTCGCCAGCAAGTATCAACCCGAGGCGACGCTGGAGATCGTGCCCGCCCGGTTGACTCCCGAGCAAACGGCGCTTGCGCAGTCGTACGCGTTGCGCGCGCATCGAGCCCTTGGCTGCCGGGGGGCGACGCGAACCGACATGATCGTCTCCGATGACCGCATCGTCGTGCTGGAGGTCAACAACCTGCCCGGCATGACTTCGACTTCCCTCTTGCCGAACTCGGCGCGTGCCGCCGGCATCGGCTTCGACGAGTTGGTGAGTTGGATCGTTGAGGAGGCCCGGACCCGCCATGCCCAAGGCAAAGTCCAAGCCCGCGCCTAATCGCAAGCGGAGGGTGTTTCGCCCCGCGCCGCAGTTCTGGTGGATGCTCGCCATCGCGAACACGCTCGTTGGTGTGGCCCTGAGCCCGGTCACCGCAGCGCACAAGGTCGTCGTGTTGGGTGCGGAACCCTTCGATCAGCAACGGGTGGCCCAGAGTCTCGCGCCGATCAAAGGAAAGCGGTGGACCGACGACTCGGGGCGAGCAGCCGAAGCCAAGCTGCTGGAACTGCCCGATGTGGAATCCGCCACTGTGGAACGCAACCTGTTTGGGCGAGGCCTGGTTCGATTGAGCTACCGACAGCCGATTGCTCGGGTGGCCGAGACCAAGGGGATCGCCCTGGACGCGGCGGGTATTCCGTTTCCAACCAAACAGCCGCTGGACGGTTTGCCGGTCGTGCGATTCGAGGGCGGAATGGTGGGGACGAACGGTTCGCTTTGGACCACCTGGAACGCCCGGGCGGTGGCCGACCTGTGCACCGGCCTCTCGCGCATCGAGAAGTACGGACCTTTTGAGGTTCTGGTTCAGCAGACGGGCGTATTATGGTTAAATAGACTGTCCGGCGGACAGGTCAAGTTAGGTTCGCACCAGTCGCTCGACGCCAAGTTGGCTGCGTTGGAGACGATCCTTGGCGACCAACCCGATTTGCTCGCGCCGGGCAAGACCCTGAACGTGTCCAACCCGGCGGGTGCCGTGGTGGGAACGGGTCAGGGAGGAACCCCGTGAACCCTTTTGCCACCCGTTCGTCCGGTTATCAGTGGATCTGGCCCACCAGTGCCATGGCGTTGGTGCTCGGCGTGATGCTGACCATGGCCTGGATCACGGCCCAAACCCGCCAGTCGCGTTTCAGCGAGTTGCCCACCGACGTGCGTGACCGACTGAACGCCGCATCGCTCGACTTTCAGGGCGAATACTTCAAGGTTCAGCAGGAACTCAAGTCGCTGCGCGAGAGCTTCGGTGAGCTTCGCGAGGAGAACACCAAGCTTCAGAACGCCGTTGCCGACCAGACAAAATCCTCTCAGTTGCTCAACGAGAGCCTGCAAGAGGTCAAGACCTTTGCCGGCTTGACGGAGGTCGAGGGTCCAGGCCTGATGATCACGCTTCGGGATGCGAAGAATGCGCCCGAGGGCCTGGGCGACTATGCCGTCATCCACGACATCGACGTGCTCAAGGTGGTCAACGAGCTTTGGAACGCCGGTGCCGAATCCATCAGCGTGAACGACCTGCGCGTCGGCCCTCACACGAACTTCCGTTGCGTGGGCAGTGTGATTTTGGTGGATCGCGTCCAGATCGCCAGCCCGGTCGTGATCCGCGCGATCGGCGACCCGAAGACTCTGGAAGGTGCCCTCGACCTACCCTTGGGCGTCCTCGCCGAAATCCGCCAGGTGGAGCCCGCCATGGTCAAGCTGGAACGCGTCGAGAACATGCGCATGCCCGGGTTCGCGGGCTCGACCAAGCCGAAATTCATGAAGGCGGTGCCGCCGAAAGGCTGAGCCCGTGATCTTCATCCCTCTGATCGCTCTGCTTGTCGGGATCGCCCTGGGCCTTCTGTTCAACCAGCCATTGCCTGGCATCGCGGGAACGTACCTCGCTTTGGCGTGCGTCGCCGGCTTGGACTCGGTGCTGGGCGGCGTTCGCAGCGCCTTGGAGAGCAAGTTCGACAGCGAGATTCTGGTGACGGGCTTTGTTTCCAACACCCTGATCGCGTTTGGATTGGGCTATCTTGGGGACCAGATCGGGCTCAACCTGTTTCTTGCTTCCGCACTCGTGCTTGGCGGCAGGATTTTCACCAACCTCAGCGTAATACGGCGGTACGGAATCACACGATTGCGCGATGCGCGCGCCCGCCGAGAAATGCTGAACCAAGACGCCGCACCTGGACCCAAACCATGAACGAGCAGACTTTCGTTCTCGACCTTGGCACCTCGAAGGCCGCCATCCTTGCGGTGGAGGCCGACGTTGTCGGGCACCCGCACATCTCGGCGGCAGCCACCGTGCCCTCCAAGGGCGTTCGACGCGGGCAGATCGTGGATGTGGACCTTGCCGCGGTGACCATCGACGAAGCCTGCCGGAAGCTGCAACAGTTGTGCGGCCGCGAAGTCGGGACGCTGGCCCTGGGTCTGGGCGGGTTGCACTTCGACTGCACCACCGCACAGGGATTCGTCCCCGTATTCCCCGCCGGTCGGGCGATCACACCCGAGGACATCCTTCAGGTACTCAACCACAGCCGCCAAGTCCCCGTGTCGCCGGGTCGGGAGCAGATCCATGCCCTGCCTCGGGAGTTCCGCGTGGATGGCAAGCGCGGGGTGCGCGAGCCCGTGGGAACCTCAGGGGCGAAGCTGGAGGTATTGACGAGCATCGTCACCAGCCGCAGCAGCGACCTTGCCGATGCCGAACGGGCGACCGAGTTGGCTGGACGCCGCCTCGACCAGATCGTTCCGGTCCACATCGCGGCAGGTCTGGGAGTCACCACCGATGCCGACCGCGAAGCGGGCGTCGCTGTCATTGACCTCGGAGCGGGTTCGATGACGATCGGCATCTTCACTTCGGGCGGATTGGCGGCGCTGGCTTCGGTGCCGATCGGCGCGCAATCGGTGACCAACGACATCGCCGCTCTTCTGAAGACCTCGACGGATGAGGCCGAGCGCCTGAAGACGCACCACGGCGCGGCTCTTGCCGACGATGCCGGCGACAACGAATCGGTGCAGGTGCTGCAAGAGGACCACGATCGGCCCCGCGACATGAAGCGGCGGGTGCTGTGCGAGATCATCGAGTGCCGCGCGCGCGAGTTGGCCCGACTCGCCGCCGACGCCGTGGTGGGCACCGGAGTCGCCCACGAAGTGCGTGCCGTGGTGGTTACGGGAGGCGGGAGTCTGCTCAAAGGTTCGGGCAACGTGTTCGCCGAGGCCTTCGACGGGGTACCGTTATCGGTCAGGACGCCGCAGATCGGGGGCGCGTACGGACCGGTGGTGAGCAAGCCGGGCATGGCGGCGAGTTTGGGTCTGGCGCGGTTCGTTTTTGCGGCCAGCGCGAGCGACCTCGTGCCGGCGACGGGCGATTCGGGCGGATGGAAGCAACGGGTTCGGTCGTTGCTGTCGGTCATCGGGGGCCGCAACTAACTCCTCGGTATAGTGGTGCATCTTGGAATCAGGAAACGACGTGAGCAATAACGCGATCATCAAAGTTGTCGGAGTCGGCGGTGGCGGGTCCAATGCGGTCAATCGCATGGTGGATTCGGGCATTCGGGGCGTGGAGTTCATCGCGATGAACACCGACATCCAGGCCCTGGACCAAAGCCGTGCGGGCAAGAAGGTCCAGATCGGCATCAACCTCACGCGAGGCTTGGGCACGGGCGGCAACCCCGAGATTGGGCGCGCCAGCGCCGAAGAGAGCCGCAACGACATCCGCAAGGCACTCGAAGGCTCCGACATGGTGTTCATCACCGCCGNNCGCCGGCATGGGCGGTGGCACGGGCACCGGAGGCGCGGCCATCGTGGCCGAGATCGCCCGCGAGATGGGTGCGCTCACCGTGGCCGTGGTCACGCGGCCGTTCACGTTCGAGGGAGGTCGTCGCCGACGCCTCGCTTCCGAGGGCGTCTCGTCGCTCATCGGCAAGGTGGACACCATCATCACCATCCCGAACGACCGACTGCTGAGCGTCGTCGAGCGCCGCACCACGCTGGCCGATTCGTTCCGTGTGGCGGACGACGTGCTGCGCCAAGGCGTGCAGGGCATCAGCGACATCATCACCGTCCCGGGTCTGATCAACGTGGACTTCGCCGACGTGCGCTCGATCATGCAGGACGCGGGTCCCGCCCTGATGGGCATCGGCTACGGCGTTGGCGAGCAGCGCGCGCTTCAGGCCGCGCAAAGCGCCACCAACAGCCCGCTGCTCGAGCAGACGATCCATGGCGCCAAGGGCCTGCTGGTCAACATCACCAGTTCCCAAGACTTGACCCTGAGCGAAGCCACCGAGGCGATGGAGTACATCCAGGGCCTGTGCGACGAAGAGGACGCGAACATCTTCTTCGGCACCGTGGTGGACTCCGAAATGGACGGCTCGGTGCGCATCACCGTTCTGGCCACCGGCTTCACCGACCAACCGTCGGAGGCACAGCCGCGCGAGGCGTTCTCTCGCCCCCAACCCCGCCAAGTCGAACAACCCGTTCAGCAACAGCCCGCCCCGCGAACGCAAGCCGAATCGGCGCGCCGCACGGTTTGGGACCGCATCCAGAACCCGCAGACGGCCCGCGAAGAGGCCAAACCGGCGACGCCACCCGCCGCTACTCCGCCGGCTCAGCCGGAAGCGGAGTCGTTCGACGAAAGCGACCTTGACATCCCGGCGTTCATCCGCGAGCACAAGCGCCGAAACCAATAACATTCCCGTCGTTTTGATCAGGAGGCCGTAGGCTTTGCGAGCCGAGAGCTTGGGCGTTTCAGGCGAATGGGTCCACGTCGTCGTCGAGCACGGCCCGGGGCTCCTTTCGCGGCGCGACCGAGACCTTTCCGTATTGCCGGATGATCGCGACCGCATCGGCATCAACGGGCGCACGGTGCAGTTCGCGCAGCAGGTTGGCCATGTCGTTGTCCTCGGCCATCTTCGAGAGCAAGTCCGCGATCTCGTTCGGGTTGCCACGCATCTGCCGCGCGCGTTCGGCCACCAACTCCCTGAGCGAGCGGTCGGCGGCTCTGGGGTACTTCCGCAAGCCGTCCGAGCCCCTTAGGCATGGCGGGATGGGAAATCGCACGAAGATGGGCTGCGCGAAGTGCGGGTGTTTGATCAGCACCTCGCCGGTGGGAAGGGTCGCGAGTTTTTCCTTCACCGCAGGCGTGAAGTAGCTGTAACCGGGCTGGGCGAGTTCCTCGGCCTCGATGTGCCCAAAGGCGTGCGAGGCGCTGTTGCCCACGACCTCTTTGTCCACGCGGCTGCGGAACTGCTGCGCCCCAAACAGCGTCAGGCCCATGTACCTTCCCCGCGCCGAAATGTCTTTGAGCGCCGAGAGCACGTAAGTCTCGCCTCCCCCAGAGGGCGCGTATTTGTTGAGCTCGTCCACGACCACGATGAGCCGATCCACGCCCAGTTTGCGATCTTCCATCAGGTCTTGAATCTGGCTGATGAACGCCGAGAACACCAGGTCCTTGGCGTCCGAGTGCAGTTGCGACACGTCCACCACCACCACGGAGCCCGGCTCGAACCGCTTGCTCAGCGGCCCGAGCGTCTTACCATCGTGCGAGATGAGTCCCGAGTAGCGGTGTTGGAGGTTCGTCAATCGGTTGAGCACTTTGCGCATGGTCAACGGGTGCTGCACGCCCTTCCCTTCGCCATTGTCGGCCTGACGCAACTCCGCTTTGATGATGTCGGTCAATTCGCCCAGGGTCTTGGCTTGGCGCTCGCCGCCGGACCCGGGAAGCTTTCCTTGCGCTAGCACGTACTTGTCTTTGAGGTAGCCGAGGAAACCCGCCGCTTTGGCGTCCAGATCCTCGCGGCCCACCAGGACTTCGAAGTTGTCCATGATGTCCTGCAACCCAAAGGCGAACGGGCGGGTCGGGTTCCCTTCTTCCACCTCCGCCCCAAAGCGCACCGTGTTCAGTTCCCCGTTCGCGACGTGCTTGTAAGGCGCGTAGTATTCCACGTTTTCAAACGGAGTCGGCTCAATGCCGCACCGATGGTAGATCTCCACTTGGTCCGGCGAGATGACGTGCTCGGGTTCCTTGTCCAGATAAAGCAAGTCGCCGCCCTTGGTGTTGAACAAGAGCGTCGCCACGGTCGGCGCTCCGGGGGTGGTTTTGCTGTGCGTGAATATGGACTTGAGCAGGAACAGGATGTAGCTGGTTTTGGCGGCAAGCCCGGAGGTGCCTGTGATGTTCAGGTGCCCCGCTTCGGAACCGAGCAGGAAGTCGCGATGGAGGTGGACGGGTACGGGGTTGTCCTTGCCGCCATAGCAGCCGCAGGCGATGCCGAACTGTTGCCGAAACTCGTTGGTGCGAAGGGCCTTTTGAACGTCGTCTTCGGAGGCGAGGTAGACGCGACCGATGGGCACCGCACCGACCGGTTCCTCTGGCTCGCGGCGCAGGACGGCGGCCTGGAACATGCGGATGTCCTCGCGCATGGTCGGCGGAGTGATCGTGGCATCGCCCCCCATCGAAAGGAACTCGTGCAACGGGCTTTCCAGATCGTTGAACGCGAACGCCTCGACCACGATGCCGTACACCGTGACCTGGGCATCGTCCACCACAGCTTCGACGCGCACGATCGAGCCGATGCCGATGCGCTCGCGAGGGCGGGCCCAAAACTGGAACGTGTAGGCCGTGCTGGGCTTGCGTTCGGTGCCGATGACTCGGCCGATTTCCTGGCTGGTGTTGGCTTGCATGATCATCCCAAGAGTTGCGCGATGCGCCCATCGGTGGGCTGGAGCGCACGCAGGTATTCCTCGATCCAGTGGATCGGATAAAGCAGTTTGTCGTGTCGCGGATCGGGCAGACTGGTCGGCATGCGCTCGTGAAGCAGCCAGCCAGCGATCTCGTCGGCACGGTTGAGGTATTCGGTTTCTGGTGGCAGTTCGACGCGAACCAGCCCGTAAAGCGACGACTTGTCGGGCCTCGCCTGCAACCGCAGGTAGAAGCTGTAGACGTCGGCTTGGTTCTTGCTTACCTTCGGTTTGAACGCCGGGGTCCGTTCGCCGGCCCTCAAGCCAAGCACCTTAAGGGCTCGCTCGCGCGAGCGGAAGTGTTGCGTCGCGTGCGACTTGACGACGCCGACGACGAACTTGTACGAGCCATCCTGCCGCTTTGCGTTGGTCAGGTTGCCATCGGTCAGCAAGACTCCGTGGTCGAATCGCTGGAGCAGTTCTTTCTCTTGGTCGTTGCGGTCTTCGGAGATCCGCTTGACCACATCGTTCCGCACCTTCTCGATCGGGGCTTCAGGGTCGCAGGTGATGGCCACGACGTCGAAGGCTTGCGCGATCGCCGCCCTCCCTTCGACAAAGCCCGGCATATAGAGGGCGAGTTTCTCCATCCGCCAATCGGGGCCCGGCGCGACCATACCCCGCCCTACCCGCTCGACGATGGCCGCCGACGTGTGCGCCAAGTAGATCGGGAAACCGAGTTGGTCGGCGACGGCCACCGACTTCTGCGCACCATCCATGAAGTGCGTGAAGCCCGTGCCGCCCGCCCCCTGAACGGGGATCGCACGCATCTCGCCGGGTTCGACGAGCGGCGGGTCTTCGGCGGCCACGTCCTCGGGCGCGTACCGCACGGCCTCCTCGCCCCGGTAGGCTCCAAGCTGATACACCTTGAGTGTTCTGTCTCCAGAGGCTATGCTCCTCAGCGTGGCCCGCGGTTGCATATCGCTAGTATGCAAGACGAACGTCTACTTGTGCAAGGGCATGGCAGTGGGCGGATACACTTCGTGCGTGACCCGCGACGCACTGGACTCGACCGACCTGGCCTTGCTCGAACTGCTGCAGCAGGACGCTAGGCGGTCGCATGCCGAACTCGGCCGAGAGGTGCACCTCTCGCCACCGGCCGTGGCGCAACGACTGAAGCGGCTGGAGCGGCAGGAGGTGGTGCGTGGATACCGCGCCATCGTGGACCTGGAGGCCGTCGGCTTGGGCGTCACCGTGTTCGTCCAGATCACGCTCTCGCTGCACGAGGCCGAGCCCATCGAGTCGTTTCGGGATTTCGTGCGGCAGGTTCCCGAGGTGCTTGAGTGCCACAACGTGAGCGGCGATTTCGATTATCTGCTGAAGGTCGTGGCCCAGGACATCGCCGCCTACGAAGCGCTCGTCCGATCGACGCTCAGCCGGGCGCCTGGAGTCGCCCGCATCCAATCGTTGTTTGTGCTCAAGACCTCGAAGGACGGCGGGCCACTTCCCTTGCCTCGGCCCGCGTGACTTCCCCGCACGATTGGCGTCCTTGAAAGCAGGGCCGGAGCGTTCCGGCGCGATTGGTCACAATAGAAGACACGCCCAGATGTTCGACCGTAGCCAGATTGACGATATCCGCATCGAGAATGCCCGCCCGCTGATGCCGGCGGCCATCCTGATCGAGGAGATTCCTCACACCGAGACGACTGCGGAACTCGTCTACGAAGGCCGACGAACGGTTCGAGACATTGTGGCTGGCACGGACCGGCGGCTTCTGGTGGTCATCGGCCCGTGCTCGATTCACGACCCATCGGCTGCCCTCGACTATGCCGGGCGTTTGGTCGAAACGGCCAAGGACTATCAGGACCAACTGGTGCTGGTCATGCGAAGCTACTTCGAGAAGCCGCGGACCAC
>DDSP01000083.1 GCA_002343445.1 Chthonomonas sp. UBA2387 | reverse complement strand
TCTGGTCCTCGACCCGCCGACGCGTCGTCCGGTGGGCGCGGTGGGGCCGGTGTCGGACGGTTCGATGGGCCGCCAGTTCGTCGGGCTGCAGCTCCCGCCCGGTCCGCGTCCGCCGGACGCCGACCGCGCCGCCGAGGCCGTGGCCCGGTTCAACTCGGGCACGTACGAAAGCGTCAAGCTGCTGGTCGGGTTCTGCCTGTTCGTCCCCCGCAGCGTGTGGGAGTCGGCGCCCGCCGCGTACGGTTCGCTCGGGCCACCCTGGACTCCCGACGTGCATCAAACCGCAAACCAGCCGAACAAGAGCCCGACACGAGCCGAACCCCAGCCGAACCTCACCGAACAAAACCGAACCCTACCGAACCAAACCGAACAAGCCCCCTTCGGCTTCCACCCCGACCTCGAACTGGGCTGCGACGACTTGGAGTATTCGTGGCGTCTGCGGCGGAGCGGGTTCGAACTGCTGCTGGCCAGGGACGTGTTCGTCTCGCACGCGTGCCGGGTCAGCTTCTCGCGAGCCGACTTCGAAACGGCCAAGAAGGTCGCGGAAGCCGACGCAGCAACGCATCCTAGGAGAGGCGCATGGCGGATCGGTGGACAGGGTTGACCTTTTCGGCTTCGACCCGTTCGGGTGAAGGGGCCTGCCGCGCCAACCTACGGCACTCTCCGGAATTCCCCACCATTGGAGGGGTGGCCGCAGGCCGGGGTGGTGTCCCGTAGCCCTGCCGTCTCGTTCGACTCAAGGGCCGAAGTCTCGAAAGTGAACTAGGGGCATGAGCGGAGCGTCTGATTGGGTTCTGTGTTGTTCAGGCTCGTCCGGTTCGTTGATCGGGTACGGCTAAGAGCCGTCACACCTGTTACGGTAGAGGTATGTAACCACTCTGCCATCAGGAAGCTGCATCGAGGCCACATCTGGAAAGCGGCCCTCAGCATACACAATGTCGATGCTCTTACCGGCGGAGTCAAATCTGACGGGGTCTCCAACAGCATTTTCAACCATATCTATTGCATCGTTGCGATCCGGACTAGAGATACTATGCGAGGCTTGTGATGGCAGTATGTTGCCTTGCTGCATAGGGTAGCTTACGATTTTCGTTTGAGGCCAGCCGCAGTCGATACGAATACAGTGACTCATAATGCGGTCACGAGTGGCATATAGCTCGCGCGTGGACGGTGCAGTCAAAGCAAGGCTCGTCAGCCATTCGTCCAGTATCAAGAACGCCGGGATGTTGTTGCTGAAAGCTAATACTGCATCAGCAACACGGAGTGCCATGTCCTCTCCCCCGTGATTCAGGTACGCCCAAACAATGAGCCCAATCTCCTGATTCCTGATCGATACGTGTTCCCGTCCTCCAAATGCATTGATCCACAGAATTCCGTTGGAGACATCATCGATCACACTTTCAAACTTGGACGCAAACTGATTGTTCTCGGGTGGGCGAAATTGGACTGGAATAAACACGACTTTTCACCTGTAAATCATATATGCATCTACGAGGCACGGAGGAGGACCAACAAATGTATCGACCCGAACGCTCTTGCCATTACAGTTGCCGATGTACTTGCAACCGACAAAGACTCCATTCGAAAACTTTGGGTATCCGGCCTTTTCGGCGGCGATTGGAGCAAGGCAAGTCCTCTTGAGGGTTTCAAGATCGCCCGGAAGACCGTTCTCCACCCACTGATGGCCTCGTTTATCGTTTATTATATGCCGCTCTCTGTCGCCGGGACATGTTGGTAGACTCGGCAGCGGAGGGCACTTTGGCGGTTCCTCGGGAGGATCTGGGAAGAGATCTCGACCCCACTTATCGCCAATTCCGGTAATCGGACCTGTCTTGCCCGTACAGATATACCTGCCTAAATCAATCAGTGCGACGCCGCCGACAATGATGATCCCCAAGGCTCCTGCGCCAATACCGCCTGCCGATTCGCTCCCTCTCCCGTCGACACCGCGATCATGGGGTAAAGGCAGATCATCCAGCCGAACACTGCGAGGGGGACGAGTCTGGACATTGGTCTGGGTTCTTTGCAAACCAAGATAGTCGACGGTGTCTACAGGTGGGCCATACTGATATGAGGACTCATTCGGCCACAGCGGATCGAGCTGCATCCAGCTTCCCAGGTCCTGCCGGTACTCTCTTGCCCGGATGTAGGTCCGCAGGTCGGAGTCGCGGAAGTAGCCGAGGCTCCCCACCCACAGGAAGGGCTGGACTTCGGTTTCGACTTCCGTAATGAGTTCCCCGTAGGGCCAGTACTCGAACTGGTCCGTGAGCGCCTGGGAAGAGTTCAGGTAGGCCACCACCGAGCCCAAGGGGTCCACGATGTAGTCCCGCTTCTCGGAGCCCTTCACATGCCCCACCACCTCGCCTTCCAGAGCGATCAGCAGCGTAGCGTCGCCGGTCGAGGGCTTGATCTGAAGGTAGTCGGCCCCGTCCCAGACGAACGTGGTGGCAACCGACCCGGAAACGACCTTGCGGCGCAGGTTGTCGCCGTCGTAGGTGCTGGTCGTCAGCCCCGCCGCGTCCTGCGCCACCCGCAGATGGCGGGCCGTCGCCCCAGTCCAAGGAGACTGACCACGGCGGCGGGCGCGGGCGTTCGCCCGTCGGCTTCTCCTGGTTGGCGCCGCGATCATGGAATCAGTATAGCGCACGATTCTTCAGAACCCAAATGGGGAGATTCCAGGGTTCGGTTGTCCGTGTTTCCGTTCTCCAGATCGGTGATTCAGAACTTCCCTTCGCACCTCGCGGACCCAGCGCCATCGGAGGCGGATTGCAGACCAGGGGTTGATGCGCCCTACTCGATGAAGTCGTCTTCGGCGGGAGGACGCTTGAGGTAGGCCTCGATGAAGCCGTCGATCTCGCCATCCATCACACCGATGACGTTGCCCGTTTCGTAGCCGGTTCGGTGGTCCTTCACCATCGTGTAGGGCTGCATCACGTAGCTTCGGATCTGGCGTCCCCATTCGGCCGGGCCGCCTTCGCCGCGCATGGCGTTGGCTTTGCCTTCGGCTTGCTCTCGCTCCAGATTGGCGAGCCGCGCCAGCAGCACGCTCATCGCGGCCGCGCGGTTCTTGTGCTGACTGCGCTCGTTCTGGCACTGGACCACGATGCCCGTCGGCAGATGCGTGATGCGCACGGCGCTTTCGGTCTTGTTCACGTGCTGGCCACCGGCTCCGCCCGCGCGAAGCGTCTCGACCTTGAGTTCGCTGGGGTCGATCGTGACCTCGGTCTCCTCGATTTCGGGCAACACTTCGACCTTGGCGAACGACGTGTGGCGTCGCGCACTGGCGTCGAAGGGCGAGATGCGGACCAACCGGTGGACGCCGTGCTCGGCCTTGAGATAGCCGTACGCATTGTCGCCAGTGACTTGCATGTTCACCGAGCGGTAGCCGGCCACGTCGCCGGGGTTCTCGCTGAGCAGGTCCACTTTGAAGCCGTGCCGCTCGGCCCAGCGCGTGTACAGCCGGAAGAGCATCGAGGCCCAGTCGCAGGCTTCTGAGCCGCCCGCGCCGGCGTTGATCTCGACGAGGGCGTTGCGCCCATCGTGTTCGCCGCTCAGCAGGGTCTCGATTTCGTAGGCGTCGAGCGCCTTCAGGAACTCGATGGCCATGCGGTCGGTCTCGGCTTCGAGCTCTTCGTTGGGTTCGAGCGCCAGCAGTTCGTAGAACTCGTGGACGTCGTCGCAGGTCTTTTGGAGTTGGTGCAACGGGGCCACGCGCGCCTTCAGGCGGCTGAGCTGTTTGAGCTTGGTTTGCGCCTCGGACGGGTTCGACCAAAGGTCGGGCGATTCCGCTAGCCGTTCGAGGTCGGCGATTTGGGAGCGTAGTTTAGGCAGGTCAAAGATGACCTCCAATAGCGTCCAGCCGCCCACGCGACTTAGACAGCGCTTCATGCTGTTCAAGGTTCAGCATAGGGCGGAGGATACCCGTTACACTGAGGGACCGTGAGTCCGACTCCCCTTCCGATCGAAATGCGGCCGTTCGTGCTGACGCGTTGGCGGGCCGCTTGGCTGGCGTCGCTGCAGTATTGGCGGCGCTGGTGGTTCGTGATGGTCGCATATCCGGTGTTCGGCGTGTTGGGGCTGTCCTTCTCGCAGGACCCCTATGTTCGGGGCGTCGCGATTGTCGCGTTGCTGTGGCCGCTGTCGGTGCCTCTCCGTTCGCTGATGCGATCGGCGGCGATGCGGCGACGGTTCGGCGAGCGGCACACGCCCTTCGTCTACGAGGACTTCCTCGCGATGGAGACCGAGGGCGGCCAGTCGAAGGGGTTCAAGCTGCCCTTTGCGGCCGTGCGGGACGTGGATTGCACACGAGAGGCGTACCTGCTGCACTTGGGACGGTACACGTATATGGTGCTTCCCGCCGAGGCGTTCGCCGACCAGAAGGCCCGCGCGGCGTTCGAGAAGCATCTGCGGAAGAAGGTGGGCATCGTCCGGCCGATTCAGAGGTCGGAGCGACTCTAGTTCTCTGGGGTGTCTTCTCCGAGTATGTGCCGAACGGAATAGATCTGTCCGGAGTGGTACGCAACATGGTAGGCGGCGATTCGCAAGCGGTCGCGGACGGTGGTGACCCGGTCCCACGCATCGTCGAACACCCGGTCGGCAGGTAGATCGAGGGTAAGGGCCGCCTGATAGCAGCGTTGGTGCAGGTTCAGGTACTCGGCGGCGATCTCGGGCAGGGTCAGCGCGGCGAGATCAGGTTCAAGAGGCTTTTCGAGCATCGTGGGCGGCCAACCGAAGACATCGCGGGTCAAGACCGAGGTCTGCCACGCCTCATCTGGTTGCCCAAGAAGGTAGCGGCAGATGATGGACCCTTCCGATCGGGCGACGTGGGCGAGGTGTTCGCTGATCGCCAAGAGATTCGGTCCCGGCCGCCGATGCAGGTGCTCCGCCGCGATCCCCCCGAGGACCAGGTCGGTCTCGAAGTACATCCAGTGCCACGTCTCAATCAGGCTGCGAACCTCGTTGTCCATGGTCGGCAGTATCCACCAATCCTTATCCGTATGGAGGTTCACTTGGCGCGACCGCGTCATGGACTGCGGATCCACACCGGAGACACCCCGTTCTCTGGGTCCACAGACCTCCGGCACCAAGACAAACCTGGCATCATTTAGACGGATGGCTAAATAGCCGTCCGACAACTTATGCGAGATCGCGTCTTCAAGGCACTGGCGGATCCCACCCGCCGCGAGATTCTCCGGTTGCTCGCCAAGGGCGAAGCGACGGCGGGAGAGTTGGCGGACCGGTTCCAGATCACCGCGCCTTCGATGTCCCACCACTTCAACGTGTTGAAGGACGCCGGGCTCATCGACGGCAGACGCGAGGGGCAGCAGATCGTGTACACGCTCAACACGACCGTGTACCAGGACGTGATCCGCAGCCTGATGGACCTGATCTCGTTGGAATCGAAAGAGGAAACGCGATGACCACCCGCCGTGCGCTCCTGATCTGTCTGGTCCTCTGGCTCGCCGAGGCCGTGTTCTTTGCCGTCGTCTTCGGTCGGTTGCCCGATCGCGTGCCGACGCATTGGGACATCAACGGCAAGGTGGACGGCTGGATGTCGCCTGTGGCGGCCATCACGTTCAACCTGGTGCTGACGGCTCTGATGGCGGCGCTCACCGCTGCGGGCCAGTGGCTCTCGCCGAAGGGCTACGAGCCGGCCCGGTTCCTGAGCGTGTGGAACTTCATCATGGTCACGGTGACGGCGTTCTGCGCGGCCATCGGGGTCCTGACGGTGGTGGCGGCACTGAATCCTGATTTCGAAGCGGGGCGGCTCATCGTGGTGGCCGTGCTGATGCTGATCGCGCTGATCGGCAACGTGATGGGCCAGACGCGCCAGAACTACTGGGCGGGCATCCGGACGCCGTGGACCCTGCAGAGTGTGCGGGTGTGGAACGAGACGCACCGAATCGCGGCGCGATGGATGGTCGGTGCGGGCGTTGTGGGCACGGTGTTGATCTTGTGCAACGCGCCGATGTGGATCGCCCTGGTGTTGATCTTCGCTTCGACGCTCGGCCCGGCGGCGTATTCGTTCGTGCTCTACCAGCGATACGAGCGCGGGTAGAGTCCTTTTCTATGCTCTCGAGAGTCACACGCGAGGCGCTGGACGACTGGCGGTCGAGCCGGACCAAGGCCCTTTGGACAGCGGTCGCCCTCTTGCGCGGATCGAACAGAGTTGTTACCGAACCTGTCCGCAAGTTGGCTGATGGCATTCAACGTGCTGGTGAAGCGCTCAACAGCCAGCTGATTGAGGACCAACTGGATCGCCTGGAGGCAACCAACCGAGACGCCGCAACCTCCCTGATGGCGACGCGGAACGAAGCAGCCTACAAGGGACGATCGGCCCTCACGGCCGCGCTCATGCTAGTGATGTGTCTCAATAAT
>DDSP01000023.1 GCA_002343445.1 Chthonomonas sp. UBA2387 | reverse complement strand
CTCCGGGAGCTACCCCCAACTACACCCTCCGTCTGCTGACGCTTGACCAAAGTGTATCAGATCAGGCTCCGGGAGCTACCCCCAACCGGCCCGGAACCTCCGAGGCACCTAAAGGTGCCCCAAAGTTTCCGGTCAAAGGGAGACCTGCTAGAACACCGGGGCTGAAGAACACCTACCGGGCCATCGGCACAGCCGTCAACCGCCGCTCCGCCACCGGCTGACCCTCCGGCGGGTCAACCCACTTCCCGTCCGCCCGAAGCAACGCGATCAGTTCGGCCACCCCGTCCTTCTGATCGATGTTCGCCTTCACCACCTCCCGCTTCCGATACAACGCGATCTTGCCGCCCGCCTTCCCCACATAGCCATAATCCGCATCCGCCATCTCGCCGGGGCCGTTCACAATGCAGCCCATCACGGCGATGTCCAAACCTACCAAGTGCCGCGTCGCCTCGCGCACCTCGTGCAACACGGTCGGCAGGTCGAACTTCGTCCGCCCGCAAGAGGGGCACGCGATGTATTCCACCTTGGTCTTGCGCAAGCCCAGCGACTGAAGAATGTCGTAGCACACAGGCAATTCCCGCACGGGATCCTCCGAAAGGCTCACCCGGATGGTGTCGCCGATGCCCTCGTTGAGCAGCGTGGCGATGCCCGCCGTGGACTTGATGCGCGCATAATCCCCGTCGCCCGCCTCGGTCACGCCGAGGTGCAGCGGGTAGTCCATGCCCAACTCGTCCATCCGGTTCACCATCAGCCGGTTCGCCGCGACCATGATCGGCACTCGGCTGGCTTTCAGCGAGATCACCAGGTTGCGGAAGCCGTGCTTCTCGCAGACCTGCAGGTACTCGATCGCGCTCTCGACCATGCCGTCCGGCGTGTCGCCGTAGGTCACCAGCATGCGCTCGGCCAGCGACCCGTGGTTCACCCCGATCCGCATGGCGATGCCGCGCCGCTTCACCGCTTCGATGACTGGCACAAGCGATTCCTCGATGGCGGCGCGCTCGGCCTCGTGTTCCTCGGGGCTGTACTCCTCGCGGTTGGTGTGCTTGCGGAACACGAACAGGCCGGGATTGATGCGAACCTTGTCCACATACTTGGCCACCTCGACGGCGATGTCGGTGCCCTGATGGTGCACGTCGGCGACCAGCGGCACGTCGCGGTAGCGTTCGCGCACCTTGGCCTTGATGGCCTCGAGACACCGGGCTTCGTCCAGCGTCGGGGTGGTCACGCGCACGATCTCGCTGCCCTCGCGGTGCATGGCGATGATCTGCTCGACGCAACCCTCGATGTTCCGCGTCTCCTCGGTGATCATGGACTGGACGACCACGGGATGGCCGCCGCCAATGACGACGTCGCCGACTCGAACCGCGCGTGTGGCTCGCCTTTCGTAACTGATTGGGCGCATGCTGGTCTATAGTCTACGCGAGCGGGTCCCCAAACGGCCCGTGGATGAGGAACAGACCCATGACTGCGCTGCTGTTGGGATGGATCGGATGGACCCTGCAGGTGAACGACACCCGCGAGATGGACATCGTGCGCGCCACCGAAGTCAAACGCCGCAACATCGAGGCGATGGGCCACAAGCCGACGGCCCAAGAACTCGCCGCACTCGGCGCCATGGAACGCCACGCCGCGGACGCCCGCGTGCTGGTCAACAGCCTGAACGAAATCCTCGTCATCCTCACGGAGCCGAGCCAGGTCCGACTCCAACGCGAATACGCGGAACTGCGAGACGAAGCCCAATCCGTCATCGACGCCTACGTGCCCAGCCGGGCAAGCGCGGCCCAGATGCTCGCAGCCGTGCAGGACTACGTCGAGAAGGCACCCGAGGTCGCCAAGCGGCTCGCAACGGTCCGAATGACGGTCTCGGAGCGTCGGCTCAAGTTCTATGCCGATGGGCTGCTCGCGCCGACCTATGAGATCGAGGTGGTCGGAACGCCCTCGGGCGATGGCACGCTCGGTTTTTCGGCCGAGGGGGTCCAACTGCGCGTGTCGGGGCAGCGACTCCGCGTGACGCGGCCCGTCATCGTATGCACCCCGATGGACAGCCGACTGGTCTCGGCATACGGCATGCTGCGCCAACGCGACACGACGATCCTCGAGTTTGGCCCCGACCTGCTGAAGTACCACCAGAAGGACCCCTTGCGGGTGTTCACCTGGCGCAAGACGGCCGAATCGTTCACGTGGAAAGAGAACTGGCGCGGGGAGCAGACCTCTGGCGCGACCTATTCAGGCGAGGACGGCCCCCCTCGACGCACGGCGAGCCATTGCGCCTTCGAGGTGGCCCATCCCGTGGTGGATGTGAACTTCGTGGTGGAAGGCAAGACGACGTGGTCGCTGGAATCGCAGTTCAAAGACGAGCCGCCGCGAGTTCAAACCGAAACCCATGCGGTGGCCGGCACCATCCGCCTACGGATATTCTGCGTCTAAGGCTCCGCAGCCCCGCAGATCCCGCGTCAACCGTTCGCCGCAGGGCGTTGGCAGGTGGTCGGCAGGTGGACGCCTACGAAAGGCCCTTGCCCACGGGCACCAGACGCGATTCGCCATTCAAACGGATGCGGACGCCCGCTTCGGTGATCGCTTCGACCTTCGCGCCCGGGCTGATCGTGTCACCCACGGCAAGGAACTTGTCCTGGTTGTCCACGCGCATCACGGCCATGGCCGAGTCCCCGGTGATCACGCCTTGGACCATGATATCGGGAAGCTTGGCCTGAATGCCGACGCCGTCGGGCACATGCGGGCGGACGGGAGAAACGTTCTCCCCATCGCGGCCAATGTAGCCCGACATCGTCGAGGGCCGGCCGGGTGGTGGTACGGCGGTCCCGTTCGAGGCCCGAGGGGGCGGTGTGTCGTTGGGAGTCTGGACGTCGGGTACTTCGGCGCTCGTCGTCTCTTCAACCTTGGGTCGGAACGGGTCGAGGCCCTGGAACAACGCGTTGTACTCCAAGTCCTTGCCGAACAGGTCGGCCACGCGCGTCTTCAGTTCGTCGCCCGCGGCTCCCGTGGTGGAGCCGGTCGTCGGCGCAGCGGCGCTGGCGAACTTCGGAGCCACCTTCTTGGCCGTCCGCGCACGCCCCTGCGACACGAACATGAAGCCTGTCATCGTGATGACTCCCACGATGGCCACAAGGAGGATGATCGCTTTCTTTTGTTCTTCGGGACGCGTGGTGAGCATGGATTGCCTCTTAGGAATTGGGAGCCTTGACGGGGGGCTGCTTCGGCAAGCCGTTGTAGCCGGAGGGAGGCGTGCCCGGGCCATCCGTGATGATCCGGGGCGTGATGAAGATGAGGACTTCGCTCTTGCGGCTGGAGGTCGTGCGGCTCTTGAAGAGTTCGCCGATCAGCGGGAGCTTCGACAGGAAGGGCACTTCGCGGACGACCTTGCTCATTTCGTCGCGGATCAGGCCGCCGATGACGACGGTCTCGCCATCCTTGACCATGACCGTGGTCTCGGCCTCGCGGGTGCTCGTCTGCGGTACGAACTGGGCGTCGATGCCCGAGACGGTGCTGACCACGGGATGGACGCGCATGGTGATGTTGCCATCGGCGTTCACTCGCGGACGCAGGAGCAGGATGATGCCCACGGGAAACTCGACGATCTCGACCGACGTCGTGCCCAAGCCGCCAGCCGTCGAGGTTCGGGCTCGGATCGTATCGCCGATGAAGATGTTGGCCTCGTCGTTGTCCAGCACTTGGATGCTGGGGTTGGCCAGCAGCTTGGCCTCCTTGTTGGAAACCATGGCCTGCAGGATGTTCTCGAACGACCACGGCACGCGGCTGAACATGCCGAACCCGGTGTTCTTGGTGGTGAACTGGGTGAAGTCCGTTCCAGGGCCGGAACCCGAGCCCGTGGTGTCCACAGCCGTGCCCGAGGGCGCCTCGTAGAAGCCGAAGCGGGTCCAGTTCCACTTCAGGCCGAGTTCTTCGGCGCGTTCGGGCGAGGTGTCGACCACCTTGACCTCGACCACGACCTGCTGCGGCTTGACGTCTACTTGGGCCAGCAAGGCCACGGCTTGATCAACGGCTTCGCTCGGGCCGCGCAAGACGATGTACTTCGAGCGCTCACCCGTCCCCAGCATGTCGGGGGATTGGCCGCTGGCGCTCGACGTGCTGCCGCCCGAAGCGGGCGAGCCCGCGCCTCCGGAGCCTCGCTCCGACGACTCGTTGCCGCTGGAACCGCCCAGGTTGACGCCCGTCAAGGGATTGAACGTGGGCCGCTTGGGCGAATACGCCTCGGGCCCGATGAAGACTTCGACTTCGGGCATCGCGCTGCTCAAGAACTCCTTGAGCCGCGGCGCCGAGCTGTAGCGGATGTCGTAGACCTGGTACTTCGGGGCGAATTCGGGGAACGGGTACTTGTTGTCGACGGTCTCGATCATCTGCCGCGCTTGCAGAATCAGATCGGCAGGACCGCTGAGGCCGATCGCGCCGCCCGTTTTCTTTTCGTCGCCCACGAATTCGGCCTTGAGACCCGGGTACATGTTGGCGACCATGTCGGCCACCTGCTTGCCGTTGGCGACCTTGAGGGGCACGAGTTCGCGATGGGCCCGCTCGCGCGTCGACTTGGTGTCCTCCAGCCGAACCAGTTCGGCTGCGCTGGCCAAGTCTTCGCTTGAGCCGATGAGCTGAATCTTGTCGGAGCCAAACGGGCGAACCGTGACGTAGGGGTATGCCGCCTCGACGACCTTGGCGGCGTCGGCGGGCGTCAGCCCCGTCAATTCAAGGCGCACGGAATCGCCGAACGGCTCGAGGGCTCGCCGCATGGTTTCAGGCGTTGCCACAACGAACGTGGTGCCGACTTTGCGGACCAGGATGTTCGCGGCCGCAGCCGTCACGTAGCGGAGTGCCTCCTCGGCGCTCGTGTAGTTCACGTTCAGCGAGATCTTCGTGTCGCTTGGGCCGCCGTAGACGATGTTCGCCCCGGATTGCAGGCTGATGGCCTGAACGACCGTCGCCACGTCCGAGTTCGAGAATTGCAGACGAGGAGTTTTGGTCTGAGCCGATGAAATCGGGCTCAAAACGAGTGATGCCAAGACAAGGGTTAGCGCGGTCGCTCTCATCCAGTTGCTCCGGGAGTGTCGCCTGAACGGGTCGAAGCGACGGTGGTGTTTGCGGTCTCGTTAACGAACCGCGTCAAGGTAAACGACAAGGTAGTGTTGGGATATCGGTCGCGGTCCCGCTTCCAGGACACGTTTCCGATGGCGTAAAAGCGTTCGGCTTTGGAAAGGTCGTACAGAAAGGCCCGCAGCGATGGGTACGTGCCGGCGACGTCCAAGGTGCACTCGATCGGGGTCGAGCCTTCGAGGGTCACGCCATCGCCCTTCTTGGCGCCGCGCTTGACCACGAAATTCCACTTGACCAGTTGGATACCGGCCGTGGCAGCAGCGGAGCGCAACTCGTCGAGGAAGGCGGCCTGCTCGCTCTCGCTGGCGGCGACGGTCGGTACTTGGAGCACCTCGTCTGGCGCATCCTTCGGTTCCACTTGAATCCGCAGCTTCTCGACCGAGGCACGCAGGCGCGCTCGGTCGCCTTCGGCGACGAATGTTCGCTTGACCTGGATACCGGCGACGATGGCCGAGACGATGAAGGAGGCGATCGGCAAGGCGATGACGAGAATTCGGGTTTTCACTTTGCACCTCCGGGGGTGGGGGTTGCCTTGGGCGGCGGTGGCGAACCCACTTGGGCCGACAGGAAGAATCGCACCGATCCGGGCGCTAGATTGGTGGCCGTGGTGTCGATACTGTCCACGTTGACCAAACTGAGGAAGCTGAGTTTGCGCAGGTTCTCGGCGCTTTCGATGACGGCGGCTGTGCCCGTGGCCTCGCCGACCAAGACCATCTTGCGGTTGGCGTCGATCTGGACTTCCGAGAGGCCCACCCCACCCGCCAAGGCCGAGGAAACTTGGTCGAGGATCTGCGGGAAAGGCACCGACTGGTTTCGCAACGAAGACAACTGAGTCTTGATCTGCTGTCTGTTTTGTCCCTCCGGCTTGATTTCGGACTTCAGCTTCGCCTCTTGACTTCGCAAAGCGGTCACCGCAGCCTGTGCGGTCGCGGCTCGCTTGGCGAACATGCCCGCGATGGCGGTGCCCAGCAAAAGGATGAGGATAGACGCGGCGATGCCAACGGTCAGTTGCGATGAGGCCCGCTCGACGACGCGTCGCTTGCTGGCATAGAGGTCGAACCGGGGGAACGGGTCGTCTCCGGGAAGGGCCAAGCCGATCGAGGCCAGGAAGCGTCGGTCGGTCTCGCCGTAGAGTTCCTCGGCGAGGTCGAACGACTCGAGTCCGGCCACCTGGTAGGCGAGTCCGAGCGTCTGACCGAGCCAATCCGCAGCCTTGCGCAGCCGGTCTTCGCCGATGGCGATCCAAACCGTCTCGATGCCCTCAAATGCCGGGTTCTCGCGGCGGTGGTATTCCAAACTGCGCTGGATTTCGGTGGCGAGGGCGAGACCTTCGGCTTTGTTGAGCCACTGGTCGCCGATGGGGACTTCGTCTGCCACCGCCTCGTAGTTGTCGACCATCGGCGCCGGTGCACCCCGCGACTTCTTTCGGCTGGCATCTTCTTGGTTGGCGACAATCAGGCTGCTCGTGCCGATGCTGACCCTGCGGTAGTAGCGGAGCCCTCCGCCATAAGCGATGCCAATGTCGGTTCGGGTGGGGCCAACGGCGACCACGGCGCACGGACGCTGAATGGGCTGACCCTGCAACGCGGCACGCATCATGGCCAGCGGAGCCGGTTCGATGCCTGCGATGGTCACTCCCGCCTTGGATGCCGCCTCCTCGATCCGCGAGACGACCTCGGTCTTGGCCGCCACAACCAGAACGGGGACCTCGGGCTCCCCCTTGGCCAAGACCCTGAAGTCGAAGAACGCTCCGCCTTCGTCAACGAACTGGAACCGCTCGAGTTCGCCACGCACCACCTCGCGCATCTCGGCGTAAGGAATGTCGGGTAGGTTCAGAGTCCGGGCGGAGAACGCCGAATCCGGCAAACCGATGATGACCGGAGCCGTGGCCGCCCTGAGTTCGGAGGTCAGATTGCGAAGCGCTTGAGCCATCGCATCGGCGCTCGGAACGCCCAACGCGTCCGCGCCTCCGGGGGCCTCGGCGGCGCCGAGGCGTACCACGGAGGCACGACCGCGTTTGACCACTTCGGCAAACCGAAGCTCGTCGTTTTCGATTTCAACAGCAATCGCTCTCTTGCGCGGGCTCTTCATAGCGAACCGACCGCGCCGCGAGGCGACCCGATCACTGGGCGGGGCTGTTTCGCAACCTGACGAATGTCTTCAGGCTGCGCTGATAGCCGTCGGCCGTGACGGTCGCCTTGATTCCGACCGCTGCCAGTTGCGGGCGTTCCGCACTCGTCGGAACATGCGGGTTGGTGGTCGGACTCCATGTCGGCGCAGTGTAATCATCGGTCTTGAAGTACGAGAACTCAAGGGACGAAACATGGTTCAGGACGACCTTCGTGCCCTCGGCGTCCGTCCTCTTGAGCTGCGTCCCTTCGAGGAAGTAAGTGACCGGGTGAAGGGCGCCCCCGTTCAGGCCATAGTAGGTGACGCTCGTCTTGGTCGCGGCGCCGATGGCCGTATCTCCGTCGCCCGCGTTCGACTGCGCGTTCCGCAGGTGGTCGGCCAGGCTGTCCACGGCCGTTCGCGCCATGGCAAAGGCCCGGTTCTGGCCAGTGGAAACGTCCCGCATGGTTACGCTGTCGGTGAAAGCGACCATCGTCACCGCGCCGATGATCAGCGAGATCATTGCTGCGAGCAGCAGCTCGATCATGGTGGTGCCACGTTGTTTCTTCACGATCCACTCTCCGTGAGCAGGGTCTTGATGACAAAGTCGTCTTCACCCTCGGCGTCCATGAACTCGACCGTCACCGTGACTTCTCGCGTGCCGCCAATCAAGGTCTGTTGGCCCGATTGGACGTGCGTGCGATAGACGGCGTTGGTCGTGGTCACCAGCCGAGTGACCGAGAACGCAGGCTTGACCGTCTGAAGGTCGGCAGGCGGGATGGGGTCGCCGTCGGCGTTGTAGTACGCCGTCGAGGACCCTTCTGGCGCGTAGGCGAAGCCCTGCAGCCGAATCTCCTCGGTGGCTCCCCGCCCCAGGTTGTAAGCCATGGCGATGCGGTCGTTGTTCCGCGTCGTCGTGGTCACGAACCCATACATCGAGACCACGCCAACCAGGGCGATGCCCATGATAACCGCGGCGATGAGGTTCTCGATGATCGTCGCGCCGCGCCGACGATTGGATCTTGTTCTAGTACTTCGTGCCATCGGGAAACACCGATTCTCCTTGCGCGTTCACTTCGCGCCATTGTCTGCCATAGCTGTAGCCAACGACGGGGTCGCCGTGGTAGCCGATCGACGAGCCGGGGCCCGGATGTTCGATCGTGTTTGTGCCGTTGAGTCTCACATACCATGCAAACACGGAACCGTAGATGGTGGTATTGCCAGACATCGTCACACTGCTGGTCTTGCTGTCGTCCACGGCGTAGATGACGCCGGGCAGCCAAGTCGTGCCGTTCACCGAGAGATTCGCCTTCTTGCCATAGTAGATGCGGAAGGTGCTGGGGTCGGGGTCGGTGAGAATGACCGTGCAGTTGAGAGAGTCCCCTGTCGTGCCGCTGCCGCCGATCCAGATGTTCACGGGCCCCTGGGAGTTGTCCACGAGAATGGCCGCCGTTCCCGATGTCACCGACACCGACTCGAAGTAGTAATTGCCCGGCGGCATAATCAGGACCTTCTTCCCGTAAAGGCCGTCCGAGTCGGTGTTGTACCGGTAGCCGCCGCTCTTCTTGGGCTTATCCCCTGCGTGCAAATCCGGCAGAAGGGTGTTGAAGCTGTTGTTGGTCAGGGTCCAAGTCGACTTGGTGAATCCTGCGCCCACAAGGTTGGTGAGAAGGTAGTTCAGGAGGCTCGGGTTGAACTTCTTCAAGTTGGCGTTGTCGTTGTTGGCCTTGAGGTAGGTCAAGCCTCCGCTGAACCGCTGTGCGGCCAGTTCCGAAACTGTAGGCAGCGCCTTCGGGCTCGATTCCTTGTATACGTTTGAACCCGAGATGTTTGTGTTGCAGCCAAAGAACACGATGTCTCCGGTGACCATCGAACTTCGGCTCGGGTTGAAATCGACCGAACCGTTCGTTCCCAGATTGCCTTCGATCCTGTTGGTCGCGCCATTCATACGGACTTCCTTGAGTCCGAACACTGCAAAGTTGTGTTGCGAGTACATTCCGCCGAAGACGCTCTGGGGACGGCCGACTGCTTCGATCGTGCGGCTGACGCCGCCGTAGGTGCCGGTTGAGATCACCTTCATGGGATTGCCAGCCTTCCATGGGCTGCCATCCTCGGCGACGATCCCGACCTCGAACTTGCCTTTGCCGACGGCCACGGCCTTGATTCCCGATTGGCCAAGTGAAGGCACGACGTGATGGGGCTGATCCTCGTTGTTCGGGTCGAGCGAGGCCCAGTCGATTTCGTAGTTGATGCCCGCCTCGGCCAGGTGGATGGCCTTCGAGTGGGCCGCTTCGACCCTCGCTCGGTTCGAGTGGGACAGAATCAGCGTGCCTACCCCTGCGATCACGAGGGTCGTGACGCTTGCGAAGGTAAGCGCGGGGATCAATGCACCTCCGTTATGAACGCGGGGCGGGACGTCTGTTCGAGTCATGCGAATCGTTCTCCAAACACGTTGCGGTGTAGGACAATTCTCGGAGAGACCGGCCAACGACCGCACTGAGAATTCTCCTAGGTTCCCAATGCGCGGATAGTGGAACCGGTATTCTTGCTTGGTCGCTAGTCAAACCCTCATAGGATTGCCAGCTTCCTCGACGACTCGCCGGAGTAACCCTACTTCCTCATGACGTTGGTCAAGTTGAAGACCGGCATATACAGAGCGAGCAGAATGAACAGCACGATGCCGCCGACGACCATGGTCATCAAAGGCTCGATCAAGCGCGTCATCTTCTGCACCGAGTAGTCGATGTCCCGGCGGTAGAAGCGCGCGATCTCCTCAAGCATCTCGTCCAAGTTGCCCGACTGCTCGCCGGCCGCGACCATCTGAATGACCATTGGCGGGAACTGGCCCGTCGAATCAATGACGCCCGAAAGGTTCGCGCCTTCCTTGATCTGCTCCTGGGCGGACATGATCGAGTTGCGGATGACCACGTTGCCGCTGGTCTTGGACGACACGTCCAAGGCGCGCAGGATCTGGAGTCCGCCCCGCTGCAAGCCCGCCCAGGTTTGCGTGAACCGCGCTACGGCGATCTTTCGCATCAGCGGACCAAACATGGGGATCTTCAGCTTCATGCCATCGAAGAACAACCGGCCCGCTGGCGTGTCGATGTACTTTTTGAAAGCATAGCCCCCAGCCACCATCACCGTGATGACGATCCAGCTACGGTGCACGATGAGGTCGCTCAGCCAAACGAGGACTTGGGTGATCGGCGGCAGCTTGGCGTTGAACTGATCGTAGACCTTCTTGAACGAAGGCACGATGAACACCAGCATGAACGCGACGACCCCAGCCGAGGCGACCAAGACCAAAGTCGGATAGGTGAGCGCCGACTTGACCTGCTCGCGCAGTTCCGCGTCTCGGTCGAACTGGTCGGCAGCGGTTTCTAGCGTCTGATCGAGCGTTCCACCCGCCTCGCCGGCTTCGACGAGCGCAACGTACAACTCGTTGAACACCTTGGGGTGCTTGCGCATGGATTCGGCCAGCGACGAACCCGCCACCACGTCCGCACGAACCTGACGCAAGGCGTCGGCCAGCATGGGCTGGGGCGTCTGGGCGGCGATCGTGTGCAGGGCTTCGGTGATGTTGAGGCCGGCGCGGACGAGGGTCGCGAACTGGCGAGACATGACCACCATGTCGCCGAGCTTGGGCTTCTTGGCCGGACCGATCTGGAGCTCCGAGAGCTTCTTGCTCTCGGAAGACGTCCCGCCCTGGATCGTGTACTTCGTCAGATACAGGTCGCTGTTGCGAAGGGCCTCGCGGAGTTCGGAGACCGAGTCCGCGATCTGGATACCCGAAGCAACTTTGCCTTGCTTGTCTCGTGCGTTGTAGCGATAGATGGCCATGGGTGTCTCGATCAGATTCAGTCTTCGGTCATCAGCACGCGGATGACTTCTTCCGGCGTCGTGATGCGGTCCATCACCTTCTGCACGCCGATGTCGTACATGGTCTGCATTCCGTCGGCGATGGCCTGTCTCTTAAGATCGGCACCCGAAGCCTTCGCCAACACCATGTCTCGCAGGTTTTGCGTGATGGGCATGACCTCGTAGACACCGGTCCGACCCTTGAGTCCACGGTTCCCGCACCGCGAGCACCCCTTGCCTCGCGCAAGCTGCGGCGGCTTGCCATCCACCATGGGGAGCCCGAGCGTCTCGATGACCTTCTCCGAGGGCTCGTAGGTCTCGACGCAGAAGGGGCAGATCGTTCGGACCAGGCGCTGGCCGACCACGCCCAAGATCGCCGAACTCACGAGGAAGGGCTCGACACCCATGTTCTGGAGTCGGACCAACGCGCCGGGAGCATCGTTCGTGTGCAGCGTGCTCAGCACCAAGTGGCCCGTGAGGGCGGCTTGAATGGCGATCTCGGCCGTTTCGTAGTCGCGGATTTCGCCGACCATGATAACGTCGGGGTCTTGTCGGACCAGAGTCCGCAGACCGGCGGCAAACGTCACGCCGATCTTGGCGTTGACTTGAACCTGGTTGACCGTGTCGAGTTGATACTCGACCGGGTCCTCGATCGTGTTGATGTTCTTCGTCGAGTCGTTGATGGTCTGCAGTGCGCCGTAGAGCGTGGTGGACTTACCCGAGCCCGTGGGACCCGTGACCAACACGATGCCGTGTGGACGATTGATGAATCGCTCGAAGACGTCCTTCTGGTGCGGATAGAAGCCGACGCGTTCCAGCGAGGCCATCGAGCCCGTCTTCTCCAAGACGCGCATGACGATCTTCTCGCCGAAGATGGTGGGCATGATGCTCACGCGCAGGTCGTATTCGAGGCCCGAGTCGTCCTTGATCGAGAAGCGACCGTCCTGCGGGCGTCGCCGCTCGGCGATGTTCATGTGCCCCATGATCTTGATGCGGGAGCACATCGCGGCCAAGTGGTGGCGCGGCAGGGTGGTCTGGTCCACCATGATGCCGTCCATGCGGTAGCGCACGCGGATCGTGTTCTCGTGCGGCTCGATGTGGATGTCGCTCGCACCGCTCGAGATCGCGCCCTGCACGATGCTGTTGACCAGCCGAACGATGGGGGCCTCTTCGCCCAGATCCATCAGCTCGTCAATGGTCGGCTCGGCCTCGCCGGCCGGTCCCATATCGATGTTCGCAAGAGCGGACTGCGCCTTGTGTCGAACATCGAAGGTTCGGTTGATCGCGTCCAGCAGGTCAGCGGAGAACGCCAAGAACGGCACGACGCGACGACCCATGATCCCCGAGATCTCGTCCACGGTGGCCAGGTTGAGCGGGTCGGCCATGGCGACGAGCACCTCGTCGTCGCGCTCTTCGAAGGGCAAAGCGAGGTTCTGTCGCGCCGTCTTCTCGGGGATTCGTCGAGCAAGATCGAGATCCACCTGGATCTCCGAGAGCTCCACATAGGGAAAGCCCATCGTCAGTTGCAGGTAGCGCCCCAAAGTGCTGGACGGCACATAGCCCAGCGCGACGAGCGCCTCTCCCAGGAACGTGCCGGTCTTCTCTCGGACTTCGAGCGCATGGCTCAATTGGTTCTCGTTGAGCACGCCGTCGGCGACCAAGATCTCGCCCAGCCGGGCGGAGAGTCGGTTCAGGGTCTGATTGGGAGTGAGCAGTCCAGCCATTTCCGGGTCCGCGCGCCCGCCCTACCCCGACCGTGGGAGCCGGGGTGGGCGAGTACGGTTCAATCATCGGGGTAGATGTTCCAGCCGGTTGCTGGTAGAAACCACGGTTTGGCGACTCGCCCTTCGCGTCAGGCCTTGGGCTTCACGACGACGATCGTGATTTGGGTCGTACCATCCATCACGGCAGCGTTCACGGTCGCCTCATAGCCCGACTTGGTCTTGCCGAACACGAAACCCGTGGCTTCGTCGGCGTAGCTGTCTTCGACCGTGATCTGCGGCTTGTAGAACTCGACGACCTTTGCGGGCGGGTCCGAGGTTGTGAAGTTGAACGTGAAGTCCTCGGTGGTGGCGGTCACAGCCTTGTTGCCCTTGCCCTGGGCCTTCGCGCCGGGGTAGTCGTTGAGCTCCAGGCCGTCCATCGTGCCGACGGGCTTGATGGCGTCTGGCGTCTTTTCGACCGGCTTGGGCGGCTCGGCGAGCGGTTCGACGGGCTTGGGCGCCGGCGTCGGCTCGGTGGCCTCGGCGGTTGGCTTCTCGCCCGACGTGGCTGTCTCGGGCTTGGCGTCGCCGCCCTGGCCGCAACCGACGAGACCGATCGAGAGACCGAACAGAGCCAAACCAAGAGCAAGGTAACGCGACATCGCCTTCATTGTCGGATTGAACCTCAAGATACAATACGGTCATGCGCTTCGAGGCCGACGCGATCGAGCGTCTCGACAAGTTCTTGGCGCGCATGCTCCCCCAACACAGCCGAACCAAGATCAAGAAGCTGCTGGACGAGGAGGGAGCCACGGTGAACGGCGCATCGCGCCTCCCTGCCTTCAAGTTGCAGCCCGGCGACGTCGTCGAAGTCGGCGAGATTCCGACAACGCCACCTCATGACGACGATCCCGTCCCCATGGAGTTGGACGTCCTGTTCGAGGACGAGGACGTTCTGGTGCTGAACAAGCCTCGCGGGCTGGCCGTGCACCCCGCGCCCTCTCAGAAGGCGCCGACGTTGGTCAACGGCCTGCTGGCGCGACCCCACGGTCTTTCGCGCGCGGCGGGCGGGTGGCGTCCGGGCATCGTGCACCGCTTGGACAAGGACACGACGGGCCTGATGGTGGTGGCCAAGAACGACGTGGCACACTTCGCCTTGGCCAAACAGTTCTCTTCCAAGACGGCCGAGCGACGCTACGCGGCCGTGGTTCGCGGCGACCTTCAACGCGAACGACTCACCGTGGACGCTCCGATCGGGCGCAGCCCGAACAGCCCGATCAAGATGGCCGTGGTGGCGGACGGCAAGCCTGCCGTGACCCACGTCAAGCGACTCGGGCGCTGCGACTCGGGCACCGTGGTGGCGTGCCGGTTGGAAACGGGCCGGACCCATCAGATCCGCGTGCATCTGGCCGGGATCGGGCATTCCGTGTTGGGCGACCACCTGTACGCGCCACCCGAGTTTCAGAGTTGCCCCATGCAATTGCACGCCGCCTTGTTGGCCTTCGACCACCCCGCGAGCGGCGAACGAGTCGTGTTCTTCGCCCCGCCTCCCGAGGACTTCCTTGGCTCTGCCTTCTTGAGTCGGGCCGACCTTGAAGTCTGGTGATTCGCGTCGGCTGAGTTCACGGTTCACGATTCACATCCCTCCAAGTTTGGGAAGATGGAAGAAGAACGACGGAATAGGGGGACAACCTGCCGACGCTCTCACTGGGTCAGGGAGCGCAGGGTGGAAACGTCGATCGGGGACGAGCCGCGCGTCAACGAAGCCGACGCCGCCAGAGGCGCCAGACG
>DDSP01000024.1 GCA_002343445.1 Chthonomonas sp. UBA2387 | reverse complement strand
CGGCCTAACTGCGCAGCCCAGGACGCCATGTCGAGGATGGTGGCCGTCATCGCCCCGGCAGAGAAGATGTCGGTGAGGTCGCTGTCACGGTTCTTGAGGACGCCGTCCTCCACTTCGTAGCCCGAGGCCCGATTCGGGATGACCTCGAAGAGGTCGCGGGTACCGGCCCGCCTCATGCCGAGGGGCACCCAGACGTTCTCGCGGAGGTACTCCCAGAACGGCTTGCCCGATGCGTTCGCCACGATGTGGCCCAGCAGGTTGTATCCCGTGTTCGAGTAGGCATACTTGGCGCCCGGCTCGAACTGGAGCTTGAGGTCGGCGGCCTTGGCGATGAACTGCTGCTGCGTGAGTTTCTTGGTCGCTTCGTAGCCGTCTAGCCCCGTGTAGTTCTGGATACCCGACGTGTGGGAAAGCAGGTGCTTGATGGCGATGGGCTTCCACGTGGCGGGTGCGCGGGGCAGGAACTTGGTGATCGAATCGTCGAGGCTCAACTTCCCTGCCTCGGCCAGACGCAGGATGCACGCAGCCGTGAACTGCTTGGTGACCGAGCCCACTTCGAACACGGTGTCGGGATGCACTTTGACCCCGTGCTCGATGTTGGCGAGGCCATAGCATCCGGTTCGTACGGTCTTGCCCTCGTGGACGATGGCGAACGCCAACCCTTGGATGCGGCGTTCCGCCATGACGCGGGCGACAGCCTCGTCAATGGCGTCGGGAGGCATGAGACAAGTGGCCAACAGCGTGGACAGCACGCGGGGAGTTTAGCTCAGGCGTCGGCGTACTCGCCGTTGGCGAACTCGTCGGCGGAGTCTTCCATGCCCATCACCTTTGCGGCGTCCTTGCCTGCAAAGGCGGCGACCGTCGCCCGCGCTGCGGCCATCGGCATGTCCGTCCCCACGATTTCCGAGGCTTCCACAGGGATCTCGCGGCCGAACGACCGGAGCAGTCCCGTCACGCGGACCACCCACTCGCCTCCTGGTGCGCCTTCGAGCGAAATGCGGTCCAGCACGCATTGCACGCCCGACATCAGCCCTTCCAAGGCTTTGAGCGTGGCCAGACATACCGACTCGATGCTCACGCGTCCTCCTTGACGGTGAACCCCGGTCGAGACAGCGCACAGTTGGACCGCAGCAGGCGAGAACGGAGCGCTTTCGTCCACCGAGACCGCAACGATGCCGATCGAGTTGCCCTCGACCGTCGTCGTGGATTCGGCATCGGTGAGGTGGGTCGCCACGCTGAGTTGCTTCTGCGTCTTGAGCGACTGGCAGTGCTTGGAGGCCAAGTTGATCAGGGCATCGAGTGTCGCCTCGTAGTGGACGTTGTCGCGTTCCTTCGAGCGCTTTCCACCCCACGTGCCGACGCTGATCGTGACCGGCTCGTCAAACTCGCCCGCCAGACTGTCGGCGACGGAGCGCTCGACGTGTTTGGCAAACGCCAGCGCCAAGTCTCGATTGCGCAGCGTGCCAATGGCGAACTCGTCGCCGCCGTAGCGAACCAGGATGTCGCGCTCTGGGTTGATGAGGTCTCGCAGTTCCTGAGCCACCCGCTTCAACACACGGTCGCCGGTCACGTGACCGAGCTTCTTGTTGAACTTGCCGAAACCGTCGAGGTCGATGAATACGATGCTGATCTCGTGGCCCCGCTTGAGTTGGCTGACGCCCCAGCTACGAAGCGTGTCGCTCCAACTGAGTTCGGTCAGGGGGTCCCACGACCGGCCCATTTCCTGCAAGAGGAGTGCTGAGGTGACGAATCCGTAGAACTTCTCGTCGGAAGCCACGGGGATGGCATCGAGGTTCTTCTCGATGAACATCCGGCTGGCTTCGCGTACCGGTGTGTCGGGCGGCATCGTGGTCGGCTCCCCGTTCATGTAGCGGAACACAGGCGAATCGTCCGGCGCCTCGGCGACGTTGTCCAGTCCGATGACGCCCACCAGGCGATCGCCCTCGACCACGCCGATGCGCCTGAGGCCCTTGTCCCGCATGGTTTCGCGGGCCGTCCTCACGCGATCTCGCGGAGTGACACACGCATATACCAGTTCTAGATCAATGACGGGATGCACTGTACTTGTCTATTCAGCACCCGGTTGAAAAACCGTAACTGGCACTCTTGACAGGTTTCTCCTACCGGGGTCCGTTCAGTTCTCGTCCTGCAGCGACTCGACGACGCGGATCGCCAGTCGGGAGACCTGTGCGGTGAGCTTCGGGTCCTGTTCGCGGCGGCCTTCCAACGCGACCACGGAAGCGTAGACGTCCGAAGGGCGCTGCCGATAGAACAGGGCGATCTGATCTTCGGGGAGTTGGGCGTACCTCATCATCAAGTACGTCGAAATCGGCTGCGGCGCAACGTCCGAACTCACCGCTTCGCGCGAGACGGTCCGGTGGATGTGCTCGCGCAGGTCCCAACTGCTTTGATCGGCAAAAAACGGATTGAGCAGCCCGAGCGCCCGGAGCGTCGCCGCCCCGGTGGACCAGTGCTCGCCAGCCAGGCGCAGCCGCTTCAGGGAGCCGAGAAGCGTTCGACCGTCGCCGCCCAATCGTGCAGCGAGGACCGAGACCAAGGCATCGGAGAGCACGAGGTTCTCGGCGAACGCCATCTGGCGGACAATGAGTTCTCGCTCTTCGACGGTGGGCGGTTGGATCATCTCGACCAGCCATTCGCGCAATCGGGGGAGCAGCGAGCGGCATTCGCGGTCGACCCGCTGCGCCGTCACAGCCACCAACGTCGGGCCACCGGAGCGCACGCGACGCTCCAGTTCTAAGCGCATCACCTGCTTGAGCCGTGGTTGCCGGAGGCAATCCTGCAGGTTGTCGAGGAGGAGCGGTTCGTCCGAAGAGTGGCGTGCGGCGTCGCCGACCCACTCGGCGGCGGCCACGAGTCTTGGGCGCAGACCATGGGCCAGCAAGCGGTCGTTTGCGGCGTGCAACAAGTGGCTCTTTCCCCATCCGCTCGGCCCAAAAATGGCCACATGGGGGCGGTGGCACGCCGCAAAGGCCATGGCGGCTTCGATGGCCTCGACATTGCTGGGAAGGGGCGCAAGGGCTTGAAACCCGCTCACGCTGGACTGGAACAGCACGTCCGACAGACGGACCGAAGCGTTCCCATCGGCTTCGTGGTTCTGGAGACTGACCACAGATTCGAGAGCGGATTGATGCGGCACGGCCATCCGGTTGCCACCCAGCAACCTGAACCATTGTTAAGAATCTGGACGTTGGTCGTCAAGGGCCGTCAAAGGGCCGATATGGACATTCTCTAGCTTCGGTCAGATTCTCCATCCTTTCACAATCTCTCGTTTTCTTCGAGTAGCCCGTTTTCGATGAAACTCCCATTACCCCCAAGTTTTCCACAAGGGGACCCTGATGCCATGCCCGTCTCAAGCCCGCCCTTGAGACTAGCAAGGGGTGATCGCTCGCGGCGACTTCCTTGGAACGCTCAGAGCGTGTGCTTGAGAGACACGCTGACCCGCGCTTCTTCGCTCCGCTTCGGAGAGACGGAGATCTCGACATCCTGCCCGAGTTGATTGAGCAACCTCATCAGCCGGTCGCAGGTGAATCCCTCCGTTCGACCCCGCAAGAGCTTGGAAACCGTGGGCTGATCGACTCCGATCAGTTCGGCGACTTTCGTTTGTGCGAGACGCCGCTCTCGGATGACCTCGGCCACCGCGCTCACCAGCTGGGATTTGGCGAGTTCCTCCTCTGGATTGGCAAACCCGAGATCCGCAAACACGTTGCCGCTGCTGGGGGTGATTCTCTCCGAAACGTCGCGGTCCATCATCGTCGTCTCCTTGTCGAGCCCTTCCAGTGGCTTTGAAGTGAACTGCGGGGTTCCTGGTTTCTTTTCCATTTCTGATGCTCCTGTTCGGCCAGCTTGAAGCGTCGTTCGATGAGTTCCATATCTTGCTTTGGAGTCGCGATCCCTGACTTCGACTTCTTCTGGAAGCAGTGAAGGACGTAGATTGCCTCCTCAAACTTCACCGTGTAGACCGCACGGTAGGTGTCGGTGTCGAAGTCCTCGACGACCTCAAGCACACTCGCGCCCCTAAGCCTTTGAGCGGCTTGGCGTGGGCATGCTTGCCACCACTCTGAGCTTCCCGCAGAGCGTGCCCGACCTCCCGGCGAGGTCCCTCTGGGAAGTCACGGAGGTCGTCCAATGAAGACCCGAGCCACACCAGGTCCTTCGAATCCGCCATGTATGTCTAATCTGCCATATTCTGAGACGCTCTCCATGGCTCTTGAGTTCCGTAAGGAATCCCGTCAACCTGCCCGAGGCATGGGCTCGGCCAGCGGACGAAGCGCGCTCTCCTTGGGGCGAGACGGGTCCGACCATTGGGCCAACAGCGCCCGCGCCTCGTCGTAGCGGGGGTTCGCTTCGAGGCACTTCTGGGCTTCGATCGCAGCTTCCAGAGTCTGACCGCAGGCATACAGCGCCCGAGCCAGCCTTAGGCGAGTGTCCACGTACAACGGCTCGGCCGCCAGCGCGCGCCGGTACTCGGAGACGGCCAGTTCTGGACGGCCCCTCGACACCAGTTCGTCACCCACGTCGGTGAAGAAGTCGGCGGGGTTTCTGCCTGCGGGAACCACGTGACGGAGGTTCAACAGCGCCGCCGGAGTGTTCCCTCGGCAGTAGGCCGCTCGGGCGGCCTGAAGCCGCTCCTGTCGCAGTTTGGGTTCCAGCCGACACGCTTCTTCGACCTCGTGGAGGGCTTCTTCGCAGTACCCTGCGGCGAAGTCCATGACGGCACGGTCCACTCGGGCGAACGCGAAGCCCGGGTTCGCCTCGATGGCCAAGTCCAATAACCGACGGGCCTCTTTGAGCTGACCACTCGCCGCCAGCGCCGAGGCGAGCTTCCGCTTGAGATCGGGATAGGTCGGGCCGATGGCTACGGCGCGAACGAATGCTCGCACCGCCGCGCCGAGATCCCCAGTTTCGAGCGCCCGTTCGCCGAGGGTCGTCAGGCAACGAAGTGCTTGCCGCCGGGGGTAAGCCAGGTCGTCCGAGGCGGCGGCTCGACGAATATGTACTTCATAACCATGGGCCGCCTGTTCCAGATCGCCCCGCGCCCAGGCCGCTTCGGCCATGTCGAGCGGCGCCATACGTCCACGTCTTCGGAAGGGGAGGGTCAAGATCAGTTCCTCAACAGAATCATCGGCCCGAGACGCGAGCGACCTCCAAGGAGAATTGCCGGGATCGGACCTCCAAGTACAATGGTGGCGTGACCACGCTCCAGGACCTCGTCGAACGCCTCAACGCCTATTGGGCGTCGAAGGGTTGCATGATCGTGCAGCCGTACGACATGGAGGTTGGCGCAGGCACGATGCACCCTGCCACGTCGCTCCGAAGTCTGGGACCCGAGCCGTGGAACGTGGCCTATGTCCAGCCCTCGCGCCGTCCCGCCGATGGCCGCTACACGCGCAACCCCATGCGGAACCAGCGCTACTACCAGTACCAGGTCATCATGAAGCCGAGTCCGGACGACATCGTGGACCTGTACATGGGTTCGCTGAATGCGCTCGGCTTCGATACCAAGAAGAACGACGTGCGGTTGGTCGAGGACGACTGGGAGTCGCCCAGCATCGGCGCGAGCGGCGTCGGCTGGGAGGTCTGGCTCGACGNNTTCTTCCAGCAGATGGGCGGCATCGAATGCGACCCCGTTTGCGTCGAGATCACTTATGGCCCCGAGCGGCTCGGCCTGATGCTCAACAACCAGCACTCGTTCTGGGAGGACTTGATGTGGAACGAGGCGACCAGCTACCGCAAGGCCGAGTGGCAGTTGGAGATGCAGCACAACGTCTACAACTTCGAAGTCGCCGATACGGCCATGCTCGGCCAGCTATTCGACATGTTCGAGGCCGAGAGCAAGCGCATCATCGAAACCCCCGTCTACTGGAACGGCGACCTCGGCATCCTGACCACGGAGCCAACCGAGTCCGACGTGCCGGCTGACGCAGGACCGATGGCGCTCGTTTATCCCGCCTACGACTTTGCACTGAAGGCTTCGCACGTGTTCAACCTGCTCGACGCTCGGGGCGCCGTCAGTGCGCAGCAGCGCGCGGCCTACATCAACCGCATCCGCGCCCGAGTGCGGGCATGCTGCTTGCGGTACGTGGAGCAGTTCAAGACGACCGCTCCCGCGTGATGGCACACCGGTACGCGCTGGTCCACGATTGGATGGCCGTGTTCGGCGGGGCGGAGGAGATGTTCCGCCACGTCTGCGAGTTGTACGAGGGCCCGATCTTCACCAGCCAGTTCAACCCAGCCGCCTATCCGTTCTTGAAGGGCCGCGAGGTGCGGACGACGTGGATCGATCGGATGCCGCTCGCGCACACCAAGCACTACGTTTACGCGCCATTCGCACCCGGTGCCTACCGCTCGATGGACTTCGGCGGGTTCGATGCGCTGCTCGTGGACAGCCATTCGTTCGCCCACCACGTTCGCAAGCCGGCGGGCGCAAAGATGCTCTGCTACTACCACACGCCCATCCGCAGCCTGTGGATGCCCGAGGTGGACAAGCGGATGAGCGGGTTTCCGCAGTCGTTGTTCGCGCGGCGGATGCGTGCGGCCGATCTGGCCGCTTCCCGCACCGCCGACGTGATTCTGGCTAACTCGGAGACGACCGCCGAGCGCATCCGGCGCTTCTACGGTCGCGAGCCACACGCGGTCGTCTACCCCCCGGTCGATACGCGCAAGTGGTCCGTCGTGCACCGGAAATCCGACGACGAAGGCATGCTCATGTGGGGCCGCCTGATCCCCTACAAGCGTGTGGACCTCGGGATCGAAGCGGCTCGGGCCACGGGAATCAAGCTGAACATCGTCGGCAACGGGCCCATGCGAGCCGCCTTGGAGCAACAGGCGCAGGGGTTGAAGCACGTCGTGTTCCACGGACGTCTGGATGATCCCGACCTGATGGCGCTCATGGAGCGCTCGCTCTGCACGCTCTTCCCAGCTTACGAGGACTTCGGAATCGTGCCCGTGGAGTCGTTGGCGGCCGGCCTGCCGGTGGTGGCCTTGGGGGCCGGCGGTTCGTCCGAGACCGTGACTCCCGAGTGCGGGGTCCAGATTCACGAACAGACGGGCGAAGCGCTCGCGGCGGGCGTGCTGGCCCTGCAGGGCCGGACGTTCGATGCCGCTGTCCTGAAGGCTCAGGCGGCTCGGTTCGATGCCGAGGTGTTCCGTTCGCGGTACCAAGCGGCTGTCACCGAGATGCTGTCCTAGCCCCTTCGGCGCGAGCGCGCCACGCTGACCAACAGCGCCACGCTTGCACCTCCCGTGTCCACCAAGAAGTCCCGGATCAACGCCCCCCGCTCGGGCACGAACGACTGGTGCCACTCGTCGAGGGCGCCGTAGCCGACCGCGATGAACCACGCCACGACCCAGTACCAGCGGTTGGCGCGTTCACGCGGCGGTGTCTTGGCGCGATCGAACCGACGCAGCGAACTGTTGGCCAACCAGAAGATCACGGCGAACTCGAACGCGTGGAAACCCTTGACGACCACCCACCAATACTGCCGCCAGAACTCGGCGAAGCGGGCTTTGGACTCGTCATCGGGCAACACCGCATTCACGGCGGCCAAGAACTGCGGCACACCGACCACGAAGCACGACGCGATGAAGATCGCAAGCGCCCAGAGCGCCAAGGGCCACAGAGCGAGCCACGGTCGCACACCCCACATACCGGCCCTAGTGCCGAGAGGTTGCGTGGGTGCGGCACGCCCGATGGGATATCCTGCCATCCATGCGCCTCAAGCTCATCTGGCTCGTTCTCGCAGCCTTTGCCTCGGCCCTGGCGACCGCGGACGCCATCGACGATATGGCCCGCGCCAACATGGAAGCCGAGCACATCCCCGGCATGGCCATCGGCATCATGGAGGGCGAGACCCTGAAGATCGTCCGCACCTACGGTTACGCGAACCTGGAAACGATGACCCCCGTGACGGACAAAACGGTCTTCCGCATCGCCAGCATGAGCAAAGCGTTCTGTGCAGCGTCGGCGCTCAAGCTCATCGAGGAGGGCAAGCTGACGCTCGAAACGCGGGTGGTGGACGTCCTGCCGGACGCGCCCGAACAGTGGTCGGCGGTTCGCGTGAAGCACCTGCTCTCCCACACCTCCGGCATCCCAGACTCCAACCTGTTCGACATGGGGCGCGCGTACAGCGACTCGCAATTCCTAGCCTTGTTTTGGAGGTTGCCGCTCGATGCCGAACCCGGGACTGCCTATCGGTACAACAACTTCGCCTACTCGGTGCTCGGCATGATCGTCGGCAAAGTCAGCGGCTCCAGCCTTCGGGAGTTCGTGGCCCAACGCATCTTCAAGCCGCTCGGCATGACCCAGTCGCAGTACTACACGCTCTCGACGCTTGTGCCGCACCGCGCGGACGGCTACTCGTGGCAGAGCGGGACGCACCTCAACGCGTTGCCGCTGCGACCGGAGCAGTACGACGGGAGCGGCGGCATCATAACCAGCGTGACCGACTACGCGAAGTGGCAGGCCGCCCTCCACCGCACCGACCTGCTCAGCGATGCGATCAAGCAACAGCAGTGGACGCGTTCCAAGCTGAACGACGGCAAGGAGATCCCTTACGGTATGGGCTGGTTCCCGGAGGTCCGCAACGGCAAGCGCATCGTGGACCACAGCGGCGGCACCCACGGGTTCACGTCTTTCGTCATCCGCAACCTGGACGACAAGGTGACCGTGTTCGTCTTCCGAAACGGTGCCGGCGGCGGCGTGGTGCGGTTCGGCGAGGCGTTGTACGACCAGTACATGAAGCAAAGGGAGGCGGGGGTCTAGTACCATATCCCCCATGCCCGAGGACGGTCAGGATTCGCCGCAGCTGACCGTCCTTGTGCCTGCGCTCAACGAGCAGGACACGATCGCCGAGGTGGTTGACCGTCTGCTTCAAGTTCCGTTGCGGACGCAGGTCATCGTGATCGACGACGGCTCGACCGACGACACCCCCAAGATTCTGGAGCGCTATGGCGACGCCATTCTGGTGTTGCGACACGAACGCCCCGGGGGCAAGGGCAACGCCATCCGCGCCGCGTTGCCTTACGCCTACGGTACGGCCACGATCATTCAGGACGCCGACCTCGAGTACTTCCCCGAGGAGATTCCCAAGGTGGTCTCGCCAATCCTGTCGGGCGAGGCCAATGCGGTGTACGGCACGCGATTCGCCCACGGGATGCCCAAGGGCATGGCGTTGCCGAACAAGCTGGTGAACTGGATGCTGGCCTGGGCCGTGCGGCTGTTGTTCGGATGGCGGATCACCGACGAGGCCACGTGCTACAAGGCGTTCCGCACGTCGTTGCTTCGCGAGATGGAGCTTCAGTGCACGCGGTTCGAGTTCTGCCCGGAAGTCACCGCCAAAGCGCTTCGGATGGGCGAACGGATCCACGAACTGCCGATCCGCTACGAGCCACGGACCAAAGAGGCCGGGAAGAAGATCCGGTGGACCGATGCGCCCGAGGCGTTCTGGACGCTGCTTCGCTACCGCTTCTGGAAGCCCTGATGCGGTCCAGCGCTCGGCTGGCCGCCTCGACCACGCGGAGCCCTGTCTCGCGCCCATGGAACGCCAGCGAGCCTTCGTAGCCACCCTCGTCGTAGTCTTCGGGGGTGAGGATGTAGCCGATCCAGTTCGTCGCGAGACCTACCATCAGCGGAAACAGCGATGCCTGCGCCGCGCGCGAGGCGACCAGCGTGGCGATCCCCGAGGTCGGCTCGCCGGGCACGAAGATCAGCGCCACCCCGTCGAGACTCAAGACCGTCACCTCGGCCTCGGGCTCGGCAAACCGACCGACGAGCAGTTTGGCCAACGGTTCGGGGACCTTGTTGGATTCCATGAAGGACTGGCTCGGCGTCGCGGGCGCCAGGGCGATCGGCTCCCGCGCCAAGCGCATGATTGGTTCAGGGTTGGCCGCGATCCGCTTGGCTGGTGCCGCTAGCAACCGACGCACGTAGCCTTCGGGGCCGCCCGGTACGGGGGTCGGGGATCGGTCGCCAATGGCCCCGACGAGCGGGAGAAGGCCGGTCTGGCGAGCCAATTCACCGGGCCAATCGCCCCGCAGTCGCCGCTCGTCGTCCCCAAGCAAGGTCGGATGGGCGGAGTAGAGCGTGGCCATTCCGCCCAATGTGGAGAATGCTGAATCGGGCCGCCCGAGCTTGCGCCGGGGGCGGTTCAGCCAGGCGCCTTCGTGGGTCGGCTCGCTGATCCGGAGGTCCAGGGCGAACGGCGATGGCTTGGCCACGAGCGCCCCGCGGACGGCGAGCGCGATCTCCTGGGCGTACCACTCCAGCCAGCGGCGTTTGAACGTTGCGATGCCCGGGATCGCAGCGGTCATCCGCTCGTTCAGCATTTGACTGTCGGGCGCGCAGTGGGTGTGAGTGGCGCATAGGACGAGTTCGACGTCCTCGGGCAGACGCTCTCGCACGGCGCGGCTGAGGCTGCCCGGAATCGTCAGCATCTCGACGCTCACCAGGGCCACGCGCAGACTTCCCTGCTCCAGAACGGCCACGCGGGCCTTCAGGTCGTCTCCTCCAGGCTCGAACACGTGGTCGCCGCGCGCGGTGTAGCCCCCCAAAGGCAGGGGCTCGGGCGGCACGATGGACGCCTCGTTGCGCCGCACCCACAGGGTCGGGATCGTCGCCGCGCCCAACAACGCCGCGAGCACCATCAAGCCAACTCGCTGCGGAAGAAGGCCAGCATCCGCGACCAAGCGTCTGCGGCCGCTTCGGCGTTGTAGACCTCGGGCCGCGAATCGTTGAAGAACGCGTGGTCGGCGTCGTAGGTGTGGAACTCGTGCGCCTTGCCCGCCGCATCGAGCTTGGCCGACAGATCCGCGACGACCTCGGGCGACGTCATGTGGTCGCGGGAGCCGAAGATGCCCAGCACCTTGCAGTGCAGGTTGGCGAGTTCAGGTTGGACGTGCGGGTGGATGCCGTAGAAGTTGACGCAGGCCCCGACCTTGGGGGTTAGCGTGGCGGCGAACAAACTGAGCTGACCGCCCATGCAGAAACCCACCGTGCCGACCCGATCGCCTTGCGTCATCGGGTTGGCCAGAAGGGCGTCCACGGCACTGGTGAGGATTTCGGCGGCCTCTGGGACCCGAAGGGCCATCATCAGGGTGCCGGCTTCCTCGGGCTCCGTGGTGGATTCGCCCTGATAGATGTCCGGCGCGAGCGCGTTGAACCCGGCTTTGGCGAAGCGGTCGCAGACGTCCTTGATGTGGTCGACCAGACCCCACCACTCCTGAATGACGACCACTCCGGGACCTGGTTGCGATGGGCTCGCGAGGTAGCCCTGAAACGTATGCCCGTTGCTCTGGAATTCGATCATGCCGCCCATGTCGGCTTGATTATTCCACGCCGGCGACGCGCAACACGTGAGCCAACCAAGGGGCGGCTCGGTCGGGATCGCGTGAAAGCGCCAGCGCCTCGTGCGGCGCGAACCATCGGGCTTCGGCGACTTCTTCTGGGTTGGGATTCACGTCCCCAAGGTGGGAGCCCACGAACACGTGGTCGTACTCCCACTCGCTCAGATCAGTGGCGGGGTCCGCCGCCCGATACACGAACGTGCCGATCTCGATCACGGGGCACTCGATGCCCATCTCCTCGTCGAGCGCGCGTGCGGCGGCCTGCGAAGGAGTCTCGCCGCCGTAGGGGTGCGAGCAGCACGTGTTGGCCCAGCGTCCGCCAAAGTGGTACTTGCCCCTCGCACGCCGCTGAAGCAGCACACTTCCGGACGCGTTGCGCAACAGAACCGAGATGGCCCGATGGAGCATGCCTTCGCCGCGATGGGCGTCGAGCTTGGAGGCGAATCCCAAGGTCTCGCCCTCGGGGGTCACCAACTGCACCCGATCGTCGTGGATCACAAGGTTGTCCATAGAGTTGGGAAGCCGGCAATCGGCGCAGCTCGGACCGAATCTACCCGAGCGACCCGAGAAGGTGACGCGGGCCAGGTCGCAGAATTGGGGCGTCGTGGAACCGTGGCGCATCGAATTGTTCGGCGGGCTACGCGTTTCGCAAGGTGGCCGAACGATTGGGCGGTTTCCTACCCGACAGACGGCATCGCTGCTGGCCTACCTGGCCCTGTTCCCGAAGCGCCCGCACGCCCGAGAGGTGCTCGCCGAAATACTCTGGCCGAATGCCGATCTCGACTCGCAACGCCATTCGCTCCGCTTGGCCCTTTCACGGCTGAGGACTCTGCTCGGGCCAGAGCATCCGCTGGAGGCCGGACGATTGACCGTGCGGTTGGACCCGACCGGGTTCACCACCGATGTGGCCGAATTCGAGGCGGCGGTCGCTCGCGGCGACGGCAGAACTGCGGCTCGTCTCTACGTTGGCCCGCTTCTGCTGGGCTTCTACGACGACTGGGTCGTCAGCGAGCAACACCGGCTCGAGTTGCTCTTCGACGACGTGCGGGCCGAGCAGGCGCAGACGCCCCACTTGCCTCGACTCATCGGGCGTCAGAGCGAACTCGCCCTGATCCAGCGGCATTTGGGCGAGTCCGCGATGGTGACCCTGACTGGCCCCGGCGGGATCGGCAAGACGCGATTGGCCCACGAAGTAGCCGCCGGCCACAAGAACAGCGTATGGGTGTCGCTCACCGACCTATCCGATCCGACGCAGATTCGCGATGCGCTGCGTACGGCGTTGGGGTTGCCCGCGCCCGCGCCAGGGGCGGATGTCCTCGACCAAATCGCCGAGGAATTGCACCGCCGACGCCCATTGCTTCTCGTGCTCGACAACGCCGAACATCTGTTGGGCCCCGAGCTCAATACGGTGGCCTTGTGGCTAAGCAAGCTCCGGGGGCTGACTCTTCTCGTGACCTCGCGCAAGGCCCTTGAGTTGCGCGGAGAAGCTGCGGTCACGTTGACTCCTCTCTCCGAGCACGAGACAATCTCCCTTTTCGTGGAGCGGACCCGGCGCGTCCGCGCCAATGCCACTCTTTCGGAGGCTGCCCTTCAGCGCCTTGCCTTGCGGCTCGGAGGCATGCCACTCGCCATCGAACTTGCAGCGGCCAGGATCGGCGTTCAGAGTGTGGACGGCATCGCCGGTCTGAACTGGATCGGTGAGACCGGCTTTGGCGAAGCAATCGGCATCCCGCCACGCCACCGGTCGCTGCAGGCGGTGTTGCAGGAGAGCCTGGACGAACTGACGGAGGCCGAAGCCGAGGCTTTCCGCAGGCTTGGGGCGTTCCGTGGTGGGTTCGATGCAGGCTCTGCACAGGCCGTTGCCGGCGCCGACTTGAGCACGCTCGAAACGCTGCGGCGCTGGGCGCTCATCCAACCCGATGAGGCTGACGATGGCTCCGTCAGGTTTCGCATGCCCGAGCCCTTGCGTGAACTCGCGCTCCAGGACAACGAGGCCGCTCGGCGCGCCCACGCGCGCTACTTCGCCGACTGGATCGAAGCGAACCGGGCCGACGACCTTCCTCCCGAGCCCCGCCCATTCGCCTACCGACTGGGATTGCAGGAACTGGAACGCGACAACCTGATGGCAGCCCTTGATTTCTGTCGCAACAGCGGAGACGCCGCCGACCGCGAGGCTGGCCAACGCATCGTCGCCGCCCTGTGGACTCATTGGTACATCCGGAACGCCGGTGCCGAGATGGAGCGTTGGACCCTCGACCTACTCGACGGCCCTGGCCAGCGAGCGGATCCACTCGTGCAGGCTGCGGCACGTCTCTCGCTCGTTCTCGCCTTGCGCGAACGGGGCGCAAGCGGGGATGCCGACCGTCAGGTCCAAGCTGCTCTCGACGTGCTTGTCGTTGGACCGCGCAACCGAAATCTCGCGTTTGCCTGGCACTTGCGGGGACTTACGGCTGCCGATCTGGGCCGTCACGAAGACGCCGAGTCGGCCTACCTTGAGGCCGAGCAGGTCTGGACAGAGATCGGCGACTTGCGCAACTACGCCGTGACTCGGCACAACCGCGGCATGCTCGCCGCCGAATTGGGGCACCTTGAGCGCGCGGAGGCCTTTGTGGCCGAGGCGATCGAGCTTTTCCGGGCGCAGAACAGCACGTACATGGGAGTCGGCAACGCCACGATGGCCAGCATCCGCAAGGCTCGAGGCGATCTGCCCGGCGCCGTCGCCAGCCTTGCGGAAGCAGGCCGCATCCTGCGCCAACTCGGCTATGTGCGAGGCTACGCCCAAGTGGACCGGGATCTAGCCCTGTGCCTGCATGCCATGGGCGAAGTCGGCGAGGCGACGACGTGCCTTCGCGGCGTGCTGGAGGACTTTCGGCGCGTTGGCGACCGGCATGGCGAAGCGACTGCGCTGGCCGCCTTGGCACGTGTCACGGGCGAATCGTGGTATGCCGACGAAGCGCGGGGTTTGCTCGCGCGGCACCACCTGCCCGCCGTGGGCGAGCTGCTGGGGAACTTGTAGCCCCCTCGAAATGCAGTTGGGCCGCCCGAATGGGCGGCCCAAAGGACTCGACGAAGCCGGCGAGCTTACTTCTCGCGAAGCGGGAAGCCCATTTCCTTCAGGAACACGCGCGACTCTTCATCGGTCTTGGCCGTGGTGCAGATGGTGATGTCCATGCCCCGCAGCTTGTCGAACGTGTCGTACGGGATTTCAGGGAACACCAACTGCTCCTTCAGGCCGAGGGAGTAGTTGCCACGCCCGTCGAACGAGTTGGGCGAAAGGCCCTGGAAGTCGCGGATGCGGGGCAACACGACCGTCGCGAGCTTGTCGAAGAAGTGGTAGGCACGGTCGCCGCGGAGCGTGACCTTGCACCCGATCTTCATCCCCTCGCGAATGCGGAAGTTGGAGATGGCCTTTCGAGCCGTGGTCGTGATCGGCTTCTGACCCGTGATCAGAGTCAGATCGCGCAACGAGTTCTCGAGGCTCTTGGGGTCCTTCTCGTTGTTGCCGGTGCCCATGTTGATGACGATCTTGTCGAGCTTGGGCGCCTGCATGGGCGACGAGTAGCCGAACTGCTGCATGAGCTTCGGCTTGACCGTCTCCGCGTAATGCTTCTTCAGGCGCGGCGCCGGGATCTTGACCGGTGTTGCGTCCTGCGATTCTTCCTTCGTCTTCTTAGCCATGGTCGTTCAAATCGAGTGCGTCATTCGTGCGGCAGCGGCGTGTCCTGGATGGTTTCGCCGCTCTTCTTGGCGTACCGTTCCAGTTTGCCCTCGCTGTTGCGCCGGCGTCCCACTCGGGTCGGCTCGCCGGTCTTGGGGTCGATGAGCATGAGGTTGCTGATGTCGATGGGCGCGGGAATGCGGAGTCGCATGGACCGCTCGCCCTGCCGTCGCGCCTTGCGGTGCTTGATGACGGCGTTCAGCGGCAACGGCTGATCGGGCTCTTCATCGTTCGTCTTCAAGACGATCGCTCGGTTGGACTTGGGGTCCACCGAGTACACGTAGCCAACCTCTCCCTTGTCCTTGCCGGCGACGATCTGCACGCGATCGCCTCGCCGGATTTTAAGTTTGGGCAGGTTGGAGAGTCGCTTGATTTCGGCTTTCGTCATGGGATTAGAGCACCTCCGGGGCCAGCGACACGATCTTCATGAAGTTGTGGTCGCGGAGTTCGCGGGCAACGGGTCCAAAGATGCGGGTGCCTCTGGGCTCCATGTTGTTGGGGTTGATGACCACGCAGGCGTTGTCGTCGAACCGCAGGGTCGAGCCATCGGCCCGCCGGACGGCGTGCTTGGTGCGCACCACGACGGCCTTGATGACGTCGCCCTTCTTGACGGGCATGTTGGGGGTGGCGACCTTGACGGAGGCCACGATGACGTCTCCCACACCGCCGTAACGCGGTTGGGAGCCCTTCAGCACGCGGATGCACATGACCTCGCGCGCGCCGGAGTTGTCCGCCACTTTCAGTCTCGAAAACTGTTGAACCATGTTCGTTGCTCGCTTGCCACAGCCCCTTGGCGCGTTCGCGTCCTGCGGGGTTGGCAGAATTCTGTCTTGTTACTTGACCTTCTCGAGGATCTGAACGACTCGCCAGCGCTTGTCCTTGCTCATCGGGCGGGTCTCCATGATCTCGACGCGGTCTCCTTCGTCGCAATTCAGCAAGTCGTGGGCCTTGAAGCGCTCGGTGCGCCGCATGACCTTGCCGTAGAGCGGGTGCTGGATGCGCCGCTCCACACGCACGACGACGGTCTTCTCCATTTTGTTGGAGACGACGATGCCCTCTCGGACCTTGCGTTGCGCTCGATTCTCGCTAGGGTTCGTTTCGCTCACGCCTGTTCACCTTGCTTCTGCGTCATGATCGTCAGGATGCGGGCGATGTTGTGTCGCCGCGCCTTCAGGGTCGACACGTCCGTGATCTGGCGGAACACCAGGTCGCGACGCGCCTTGTACAGCGCCGCCTGCTCCTGCTTCAGCATGTCCTGAAGTTCGGCGACGCTCTTGTTCTTCAATTCAGTGGCCTTGAGTTGCTTCATGGCTATTCGGCCGTCTCCTCGGCCTCCGTCGTCACGACGACGGTTTCGGTGTTCGCGGCAGCGGCCAGCTCCTCGGCCGTCTTCTCGACGTGGCCTTCGCGGATGGCGAACTTGCAGTCGATCGGCATCTTGTGCGCCGCCAGCCGCATGGCTTCCTTGGCCAGTTCGACGCTGACGCCGTTCATTTCGAACAGCACCTTGCCCGGCTTGACCACGGCCACCCACGCATCGAGCGGGCCTTTGCCCTTGCCCATACGGGTTTCGAGCGGCTTCTTGGTGATCGGCTTGTCGGGGAACACGCGGATCCAGACCTTTCCACCGCGCTTGATGTGGCGCGTCATGGCGATACGAGCCGCTTCGATTTGGCGGTTCGTGATCCATGCGGGCTCCATGGCCACCAAGGCGTAATCGCCAAAGGCGATCGTGTTGCCCCGCGTGGCTTGGCCGCGCATGCGGCCACGGTGTTGACGGCGATACTTGGTGCGTTTAGGCATCAACATGAGGGGTTCCCTCCTGCGCTTTCGGCGCTTCCGCTTGGTCTCGGCCGCGGCGACGCGGCGCGACTTCCTGCTGAATCTTTCGCTCGGGCAAGACTTCGCCTCGGTAGATCCACACCTTGACGCCCACCGCTCCGTAGATCGTGAGGGCGGCCGCCACGCCGTAGTCGATGTCGGCGCGCAGCGTGTGCAGAGGCACCTTGCCGTGCATGTCGGACTCGCGTCGGGCGATTTCGGCGCCGTTCAAGCGACCGGACACCATGACCTTGATGCCGCGACCGTTCATGCGCAGGCATCGCGTGATGGACTGGCGCATGGCTCGTCGGTGCGAAACACGCTTTTCAAGCTGAGCGGCGATGTTCTCGGCCACGAGTTGGGCATCCAACTCGGGTTGGCGGACTTCGGTCACGTTGACCTGAACCTGCGCGGTTCGGTCTCGGCGGCGCTCCATGCGCATCAGCATGCCCGTCAGTTCGTCAATGCCTCGCCCCTGTCGGCCGATGACGGCACCGGGACGCGAGGTGAAGATGTTGACCTTGACGTGGTTGGCCGCGCGCTCGATTTCGACCCGGGCGATGATGCCCAAGCCGAACCGGTGCTTGACCATGTTGCGGATTCGGTCGTCGGCAGTCAACAGTTCGCCGTACTGCTTCTTGTTGGCGTACCAGTGACTGTCCCAGCCCCGGATCACTCCGACGCGGAACCCTACCGGATGGATTTTCTGACCCATGCTTAGTTCTGTTCCTCCTGAGTCTCGGGCGCGGTTTCGGGGGTGGTTTCCACGGTTTCTTCGACCGGTGCGGCTTCGGCGACCGGCTCAGCAGCAGCGGCTTCGACGGGCTTCTCGCTCGCCTTGGCCTTGCCGGACTTCTTCTTGGCGGACGCGAACGTCGGTCGCGGCTTGGCCTTGGTGCCGCCCGACTTCGACGTGTCCTTGGGCTCCAGCGAATCCTCGACGACCACCGTGATGTGGCTGGTCTTCTTCTGGATGCGGAACGCCCGACCCATGGCGCGTGCCTGAATGCGCTTGAACACCGGCCCCTGGTCCACGCTGATGCGGGCGATCACCAAGGAGTCGGCCGAGATGCCGTAGTTCTCCTGGGCGTTCGCAATGGCGCTGATCAGCGTCTTGCGCAGGTAGTGGGCGCCCTTGCTGGGGTGATAGCCCAACACGTTCGCGACGTGGGTGGCCGATTTGCCCTTGACCTCGTCGGCGACGATGCGCACCTTTCGGGGCTGCACCCGCACGTTCTTCAAAACCGCTCTGACTTCCATGGTTGAACTCAATCCGGCGTTACCGGAGTCGCGCCCCCCGCTCGGGCAACGAACCGCCGTGCCCTCGGTAGGTGCGCGTCGGGGCGAATTCTCCGAGTTTGTGGCCGATCATGTTCTCGGTCACGAACACGGGGATGTGCTTCTTCCCGTCGTGCACGGCGAACGTGTGGCCGACCATGTCGGGCGTGATCGTCGATCGCCGCGACCACGTCTTGATCAGCCGCTTTTCGCCTTTGTCGTTCATGTCGAGCACCTTCTTCATCAGGTGCTCGTCCACGAAGAATCCTTTCTTGAGACTTCTCGCCATAGCTGTGCGCCGTTCCTCTGGCCAACCCTGCGGTTAGCTCTTCCTCCGTCGGACGATAAACTTGTCGGTGCGCTTGTTGGAGCGCGTCTTGGTGCCGAGCGCCTTGTTGCCCCAGCGGTCCACAGGACCCTTCTTGCGGCCAACGGGCGATTTCGCTTCGCCGCCACCGTGTGGGTGGTCGCGCGGGCTCATGACCACGCCGCGGACGTGCGGCTTGCGGCCCTTGCCCCGGTTCTTGCCGGCTTTGCCGATCTGCTCGTTCTCGTGGTCGCTGTTGCCGACTTCGCCGACGGTCGCGCGGCACGTGTTGTGCACCATGCGCATTTCGCCGGAAGGCAGTCGGACAGTGACGTAGGAGCCTTCCTTCGCCATCACCTGAGCGGACATGCCGGCGGAACGGACCATCTGGCCGCCGCGCCCGGGGTTCAACTCGATGTTGTGGACCAGCGTACCGAGGGGAATCTGCTTGAGTTCGAGGCAGTGGCCGGGGAGGATGTCGGCGCCTTGGCCGCTCATCACTCGGTCACCCACCTTGATGCCCTTGGGCGCGATGATGTACCGCTTTTCGCCATCCAAGTAGTGGAGGAGGGCGATGCGGCTCGTGCGGTTCGGATCGTATTCGATCGCGGCCACCTGTGCCACGACGCCATCCTTGTTCCGCTTGAAATCCACCACGCGGTAGCGCTTGCGTCCGCCGCCCCGGTGGAACGACGTGATGCGACCCGTATGGTTGCGTCCACCCGTGGCCGATTTGCCCTTGGTCAGGGACTTCTCGGGTTTGGACCGCGTGACTTCCTTGTAGTCCGAGACGATCATGAACCGTCGTCCCGGCGAGGTCGGTTTGTACTGTCGGGTCGCCATGTTAGACTCCGTAATCCTCCAGTTGCTGACCCTTGGCCAGGGTCACGATCGCCTTCTTCCAGTCGGATCGCTTGCCGACGGCGCGGAAGTTGCGCGACTTGGTTTTGCCCGACACGTTGATTGTGCGGACGCTGGCCACCTTGATGCAGTCGTCGGCCTTCTTACCCTCGTTGTAGATGGTCTCGATGGCCTTCTGGATTTCGATCTTGTTGGCGCTGGTCGCCACGACGAACGTGTACTTGCGAACGATCTGCCGCTCGTCGCGGATGCGCGGATCGCCGTAGGACAACGCCACCGATCGCTCGGTGATGTGCGGTTTGATAATGATGCTGTAGGGGTCTTTCATTAGGCCCACACCTCTTCGATCCGCGCAAGGGCATCCTTGGCGATCACGATCTGGTGCGCAACCATCAGGTCGCGCGCAGAAAACGCCTGAGTCTTGACCGTCGTTCCGTCGTCGCCCGCCTTCGCGGGCGCCGTTCGCACCTCGACGTTCGGGAGGTTGCGGAAGCTGCGGTATGTCGCGTCGTGGTACTCGGGAAGGATCACGAGCACGCGGCGCGAGTCGGAGCCGAGGCTCTTGAGCAGTGCGGCGGCGTCCTTGGTCTTGGGCGCCTCGAAGTTGATGCCGTCCACTACGGTGACCACGCCTTCTTCGATCCGCGCGTTGAGCGCGCCGACGATGGCGAGGCGTCGCTCCTTCTTGTTGAGCTTCTTCTCGTAGCTGCGCGGCTTGACGGCGAGCGCCATGGAGCCGTGAGCATAGTGCGGCGAGCGCGTGGAACCCTGTCGGGCGTTGCCGGTCTTCTTCTGCTTGTACGGCTTGCGGCCGCCGCCTCGGGTTTCGCTGCGCGTCTTGGCCGACTGGGTGCCTTGCCGCCAGTTGGCTTCCTCGGTGATCAGCGCCCGGTGGAGGACGCTCGATGCGGCCTTCACGTCGCCGAGCTTGAGTTCTTGCTCGCCGACCTTCTTGCCCTTGCTGTCTTTGACTTCGATCTTCGCCATGACGCTCACTTCCCGCCCTTCTTGATGATCACGAGGCCACCGTTCGGACCGGCGACGCTCCCGCTGACGAGAATGAGGTTGCGCTCGGCATCCACCTTGACCACCTTGAGACCCTTTTGGCTGACGGTCTCGTGGCCCATGTGGCCGGGCCTTCGCGAACCCTTGAAAACGCGCTGCGGACCCGTCGCGCCGTTCGAAAGCGGTCGGCGGTGGGTCATGTAGCCGTGGGTCATGTGCTGGCCGGAGAAGTGGTAGCGCTTCACACCGCCCGCGAACCCGCGGCCCTTGCTGGTGCCCGTGACCACGATCTTCTCGCCTTCCTCGAAGATGTCGGCGGTGATCTCCTGGCCGAGTTCGAACTCGTTCGTGTCGTCCACCCGGATCTCCTTGAGCGTGCGGAGGTTCTTGCCGACGCCGGACTTCTTCAGGTGGCCGAACTTGGGCCACGTGAGGCTCTTCTCCTTGGCGTCGCCGAACCCGACCTGCACGGCCGAGTAGCCGTCCGTCTCCGCAGTCTTGATCTGCGTGACGTAGACAGGACCCGCTTGGATGACGGTGACAGGCACCATCTTCCCATCCTCGTTGAAGAGGTGGGTCATCCCGATTTTCGTTCCCAGAATCGCTGGCAACATAATGTTTCGTTTACTCCGTCGCACGATCAAGCACGCGCCCCCATGGGCGGTCGCGCAAGCCGCACGTATCTCAGGGTTGTGTTTCAGCGTTCAGCTTCGATTGCCTCGTCAGCGTTTCGGAAGTCGTTGCCCGCGTGATTCCGCGACTGGCGCGGTGCGGGGCGACACGCTTGAGACTGGAAGCCGGCGCATCCCATCGGGTCCGTCATGGACCAAGGGAGCATTGTACCGAATGCGTTCTCAGAATGCAAGGGTCCCAGTCGGAGGTCGTCCGGAGTGATGATAGAATGAAGGGACCATGCGCCTGGAGATAGTCGTCCCCGACACCGCCCCCGAGAGAATCCGGCAGCGACTCGCCGATCTGGTTCGCTGCCTGAACAAGACCCCTGACATGGTCGAAGACTTGATGCAGCAGGTGGAAGACATCCGAGCCGGGAATGCGTTGAGTGTGGACGAGGTCTGATTCGAGCTAGAGGAGCACCGCAAGGATGGATCAGACGCCAAGTCGTGACCGCGCCTCGAGCCCGACGCTACGATTCTGCCAACCACGGGTCCGCAACGTACAGACCACCTGACGACATCAGTACAAGAGGTACCGCTGCCGCACGCCCATGAAGGCCCGCAGGTCCCCCGCCCAGCCCGCCGAGGCCGCAGCAAATCCGCCCGAAAGCGTTGCTTCGACCGCCGCAGGGTTGTGCATCAGGTTCACCAACTTGGTCTCGTCCCATTCCGGGTGGCGCTTGTTGATCTCGTAGGACAGTTCGACGCCCGCACGCACCGAATCGAACGCCTCTCGGTCAGTGACGATGAACGCCACTCCTGGGCAGAAAGCGTTGGCATGCTTGCTCGAAACCGGCGTCATCGCGCGCGGATAGAAACGGATGCCAGGCAGGTTCTTCGCGTTCATCGCCGCCGCGATGCCGACGCCATCCATCCACGGTGCGCCGATCCACTCGAACGGGGTGTCGGTTCCCCGCCCCACCGAGACGTTGGTGGCCTCGACCAGACACATCCCGGGATAGAGCAGGGCCTGGGTGGGCGACCTCATGTTGGGCGAAGGGTTGATCCAAACTTGGCCGGTTTCCTCGAACCAGATGTCGCGCCGCCATCCCTCCATCTTGATCACGGTGAGCTTGCAGCCGATCTTTCGCTCCGCGTTGAACAGGCCCGCCAATTCACCCACGGTCATTCCGTGCCGCGTGGGCACTTCGTGATAGGCCGTCAGCCCGCGATGCGCCGGGACCGAGACGGGGCCCTCCACCCGTGTGCCCGTGATGGGGTTGGGCCGGTCGAGCACGATCACCTCGATGCCGTGCTTGGCCGCCTCTTCCATGGCGTAGCCCATCGTCCCGATGTAGGTATAGAAACGTGCGCCCACATCTTGGATGTCGAACACCAACGCCTCGACGCCCTTGAGTTGTTCGGCAGTGGGGCGGTAGCGTTGAGCGCCCGAGCCGGGATTGTAAAGGGAGAACACGGGCAGGCCGGTCTTCTCGTCCTTGCCGTCCGCGATGCGCTCGTCCTTGTCCCCTCGGATGCCGTGTTCTGGTGCGAACAGCGCGACCAGGTTCACCGATGGGGCCTCGGCGAGAATGTCCACCGTTGAGCGACCCTTTAGGTCGCGGCCCGTGTGGTTGGTGATCAGGCCGACGCGTTTGCCCTGCAAGGGCTTGAAGTCGTCGCGAATCAAGACGTCGATTCCGTTGAGCACCGGCGCGGCAAGAGCCCCTGCAACCACGATGTCGAGCAGCATGGCTCCATTCTGCCCGATCCACCGACTCGGTATCCTCGGTCGAGTGGACGCGTTGCGCCAAAGCGTGTTGGTTTTCGTCGGTGCCGGGATCGGCGCAAACGGCCGCTACTGGGCGGGTGTCGCGATGGCGTCGCGGTTCGGAACGGCATTTCCCTTGGGCACGTTGGTCGTGAACTTGGCGGGATCGTTCCTCATTGGACTGCTGATGAGTCTGGCGATCTCGGGGGAATGGAGCGCTTCCTGGCGCGTGTTTCTCGCGGCGGGCTGTCTTGGTGGCTTCACCACCATGTCGGCGTTCTCCTACGAGTCGTTGGCATTACTCAACGCCCGAAGCTACGGGCCCGCCGCGCTCTATGTGGCGCTGTCGCTGCTCGGTGGAATCGCGATGGCCTGGGCCGGGTTCGCTCTGCCCCGGCTTTGGCTCGGATCGTAAGCGACGCGGCCGGTGCATTGGGTCCATAGCGGGCACTGACCGGCCGAGTCGTGTATAAACGATGGACCGCGAATGCCGAACCGTTACCGCAGCATCTTTGTGAGCGACCTCCACTTGGGGGCCACAGGGTCGCGCGCGGAGCAGGTTGCCGAGTTCCTCCAGAACACCGAGTCGGAGTACCTGTATCTGGTGGGCGACGTGATCGACCAATGGGTGCTGCGCCACGGCGAGCGGTGGACGCACCGCCACACCGAGGTCATTCGGCAGATCCTGGGCAAGGAGCAGGCGGGCGTCAAGGTCTTTTACACCCCCGGCAACCATGACGAAGCGCTCAAGCAGATGAACGGGACGAGCCTCGGACATTTGCGGGTCGATCGCGAGTTCATTCACGAAACGGCCGACGGCAAGCGCATCCTGGTCACGCATGGCGACGAGTTCGACCGACTTTCCACCCAATACAAGCGCCTGGCTTGGGTGATGGCGAACATCTACGACGAGATCACCCGGTTCAACCAACGCTGCAACGAACTGCTCGCCCGCATCTCGCGCCGGCAAGTGGACTTCTCCACCGGTCTCAAGAAGAAGCTGAAGAAGGTGGTCAAGCGAAAGACCAGCTTTGAGAACGCTCTGCTGGAGAGCACCATCGAGCGAGGCCTGGACGGCGTGGTGTGCGGACACATCCACACTCCCTCCCTTTACTACCTCGAAGGCGTCGCGTATGCGAACTGCGGCGATTGGGTCGAGCACGCGACGGCCATCGTCGAGCACTGGGACGGGCGGCTGGAACTGCTCGACTGGCACGACCAGATGATCCGGCTCGGGATTCCGGGCGCGGCGGTCGTCGAACCTCTGCCCAAGCCACAGTCGTGATTCCCGGTGCGCGGGTACAACGGTCTTAGCCATGCTGGATCGTCAGACCATCCGCCAGAATCCCGAAGCCGTCAAGGCGGGTGCCCGCAAGAAACACATCGAAGCCCCCGTCGATGCCCTCGTCGCCATGGACGCCGAGCGGCGCAACCTTCTCGTGCAGCTTGAGTCGCTGCGGGCTGAACTCAACGCGTCCAGCAAGGCCATCGGGCAGTTGATGGGTCAGGGCAAGCGCGAGGAAGCCGAAGAGGCCAAGGCCACGACCCGAAGCATCAAAGACAAGATCGAAGGCTTGGAAGTCCAGACCAAGGCAACCGAGGCGAAGCTGGCCGAACTCGAGTTCCAGATTCCGAACCTGCCTCACGAATCCGTTCCCGGGGGCGAGGACGAGAGCGACAACGTCGTGGTACGCGAGTGGGGCGAGAAGCCCGAGCGCACCGACGTGCCGCCCCACTGGGAGATCGCCGAAGCGCTCGGCCTGATCGACCCGGCCCGGGGCGTCAAGATCGCGGGCAGCGGGTTCATGCTGTACACGGGCATGGGTGCCAGGCTGCAGCGAGCCCTCATCAACTTCATGCTCGACCACCATGGGCGACGAGGCTACACCGAGATCTTTCCCCCCTACGTGGCCAATGCGGACTCGCTGACCGGGACCGGCCAACTGCCCAAGTTCGAGGACGACCAGTACAAGACCACCGACGGGCTGTACCTGATCCCCACGGCCGAGGTCCCCGTGACCAACATCCGGCGCGACGAGATCATCGACGGTGCCGAACTGCCCCTGCGGTGCTGCGCGTTCAGCAGTTGCTTCCGCAAGGAGGCCGGCGCGGCGGGCAAGGACACGCGAGGGCTGCAGCGCATGCACCAGTTCGAGAAGGTCGAGCTCGTCAAACTCACCGACCCGGAAAGCAGCTACGACGAACTTGAGAGCCTCACCTCCGACGCCGCCAGCATCTTGGAGGCGCTCGGGCTGCATCACCGAGTGACCCTGTTGTGCGCCCCAGAGATGAGCTTCAGCAACGCCAAGTGCTACGACCTCGAAATCTGGTCGCCAGCGATGCAGAAGTACTTGGAGGTCTCTTCCTGCTCGAACTTCGAGGCGTTCCAGGCGAGGCGAGCGAACATCAGGTTCCGACGCAAGCCGGGCGAGCCCGTCGAGTTCGTCCACACGCTCAATGGAAGCGGTGTGGCCCTTCCCCGCCTTATCGCCGTCTTGTTGGAGACCTACTGGCAACCCGATGGAACGGTCGAGGTGCCCGCAGTGCTTCAAGCTGCGCTTGGCACCGACCGGCTTGGCGGGAGCCTCTCGTGAGGGTCCTCATCACCGGGGGCGCGGGGTTCTTGGGCTCCCACCTCACCGACCGCTGGCTCGAGCGCGGAGCGGACGTGGTCGTGGTGGACAACCTGGTCACGGGCGACCTGAGGAACCTCGACGCTGCGCGCGCGTCGGGCCGGCTGGAGTTCGTCAACGCCGATGTCTCGGAGGGCATCCCCGTGGACGGGGACGTGGACTGGCTGTTCCATTTCGCCAGTCCGGCCAGTCCAGTGGACTTCACGCGGCGGCCGTTCGACGTGTTGCGCGTCGGCTCGGTGGGCACGCTGAACGCCCTTGAATTCGCCAACGAACGCGGCGCGAAGTTCTTCATGGCCTCGACCAGCGAGGTGTATGGCGACCCGGAGATCAGTCCGCAGCCGGAAACCTATCTGGGCAGGGTCAACCCCATCGGCCCGCGAGCGGTTTACGACGAGGGCAAGCGGTTCTCCGAAGCCGCCGTCATGGCCTATCACCGACACAAGGGGATGGACACGCGAATCGTGCGGTTTTTCAACACGTATGGCCCGCGCATGAGGGCCGACGACGGACGGGTCGTGCCCAATTTCGTGATGCAGGCCCTTCGCAACGAGCCCATCACCGTGTATGGAGAAGGCACCCAGACGCGCAGCTTTGGGTACGTAGACGACTCGATCGAGGGGGTGCTCCGATTGGCAGACTCGGATTGCACCGAGCCCGTCAACATCGGCAGCCAGTGGGAGTTCACCGTTGTTGACTTCGCGCGGCTGGTCATCCAACTCACGGGCTCCAAGTCGGAGATCGTCCACCTTCCTCCGTTGCCCGACGATCCCCGGCAACGGCGACCGGACACCACACGCGCGTTGGAACGATTGGACTGGAAGCCGACCACCTCGCTAGAGGATGGCCTGCGAGCGACCATCGAGTACTTTCGATTGGGACTATAATCCCTGTTATGGTCATGAAAGACCGCACCATAGCGGTGGCCGATCTAAAGGCAAACTTCGCCCAGACCCTGCGAGATGCTATCCGTGGCGAGCCTGTGACCGTGGTCAAACACGGCACTCCTCTGGCTCGTCTCAGTGGTCTTGAAGCGTCGGGCAGTCTCGTTGCGGAGCCAAGAGCCCGAAACGATGGTGAAAATGGGTCGAAGGGACTTGACCAGATTGGATATTATGGTCATAATAGGATCATGTATGAGCCGAGTATCAGCATCGCGGATGCCAAGGCGAATCTCTCGAAATTCGTGAAGATCGCCGCGAGCGGCCAAGTCGTCGTCATCTGCAATCGGAACGTCCCGGTGGCGGAGTTGCGGCCGATTCCACGGTCAACGCCGCGGAATCTGGGTGTGTTTGCGGGCGCCTTCGAGCTGTCGGAAGCCTTCTTCGAGCCTCTCCACGCCGAAGAAGCAGCCGTTTGGGAGGATGATCCCGATGAGTCTGCTGCTTGACACCTCCGCGCTGCTCATGCTCGCGTGCAACGATCCACGGGTGCCTCTGCGGGCTCGCGAGACCGTCCGCACTTATCCGGGCGACGTCTATGCGTCGGTCGTCTCGTTGTGGGAAATCGGCTTGAAGGCGTCGCTCGGCAAACTGGATCTGCCCACGAACGCCGAGCGTTTCTTTGTCACCTGCGTCAAGGAGATGGAACTCCGGGCGCTGGACTTGGACCTCCGGGCGGCCGCTCGATCCGAGACGCTTCCACTCCTCCATCGCGACCCCTTCGACCGAATGCTCGTCGCCCAGGCCCTGTCGCTGGGCGCCGTCATGGTCACCAACGACGCTGAAATCGCCCGTTATCCCGTCCGAACGGCTTGGTCCTGAGCCCGGCTGGACCCCCGAGCGGGTACAATTCGTTCAGCCCATTCGTCCATTAGAGACGGCGCGCTGCGCGTGGCCCCCAGGTAAAAGCTTTGGCTGAACTCGATCCCACGATTTCTGTTGTCAACGTCGAAGAGGAACTTGGGCGTTCGTATGTCAACTATGCGATGTCCGTCATCATCGCGCGCGCCCTGCCGGACGTGCGCGACGGACTCAAGCCCGTTCAACGGCGCATCCTTTACGCGATGCGGCTCCTGAATCTCTCGCCCGACAGCGCCTACACCAAGTCGGCAAAGGTCACGGGCGACACCAGTGGCAACTTCCACCCGCACGGCAACCAGGTCATCTATCCGACCTTGGTCCGCATGGCTCAGCCGTTCAGCATGCGCTATCCGCTGATCCAGGGTCAGGGGAACTTCGGCTCGATCGACGGCGACTCGCCCGCAGCCGAACGATACACCGAAGTCCGCCTGACGCACCTGGCCATGGAGATGCTGGAAGACCTGGACCGCGAGACGGTGGACTGGGTGGACAACTACCTGCAGACCCAGCTCGAGCCCGTCTGCCTCCCGGCCAAGTTTCCCAACCTCCTCTGCAACGGCTCGCAAGGCATCGCGGTCGGCATGGCCACCAACATGCCGCCCCACAACCTCACCGAGGTGTGCAACGCGATCCTCCACCGCTTGGAGAACCCCGACTGCACGTTGGAGGACGCGATGGAGCACCTCCCCGGGCCCGACTTCCCCACTTACGGGACGATCATGGGCGTCAAGGGCATCAAGGACGCCTACACCACGGGTCGTGGCTCGATCGTGATGCAGGCCAAGACGATGATCGAGGTCGGCGACGGGGGCCGAAGCATCATCGTCGTCACCGAGTTGCCGTATCAGGTCAACAAGACCAACCTGGTGAAGGCCATTGCCGACATCGCCCGCAACAAGAAGTTCGACGGGATCACGGGCGTCGAAGACTATTCGGACAAGCGCGGCATGCGCGTCGAGATCTACGTTCGCCGCGACATCCAGCCCAACAAGGCGCTCAACTACCTGCTCAAGCACACGGCCCTGCGCCAGACGTTCGGCGTGATCATGCTGTCGCTGGCCGAGGGTGCGCCTCGCGTGACGGCGTTGCTCCCGCTGCTGGACCACTACATCGCGCATCGCCGAGACGTCATCATCCGGCGCACCAAGTACGAGCTGTACAGGACGATCGAGGAAGTCCACATCAACGAGGGCTACCAGATCGCCCGCCGTTTCCTCGACGAGATCATCGCGCTCATCCGCTCGAGCCAAGACACGGGCGTCGCCCGCGTTCGGCTGGTTCGCGAGTTCGGAATGTCGCCCTTGCAGGCAAACGCCATCCTCAACATGCCGCTGCGGCGCCTGACCATCTTGGACCAGAGCGAACTGCAACGCGCCTACATGGAAGCGTTGCGCCGATCGCTCGACTTGACCGACATCCTGACGAGCACGGTGCGCTTGAACAAAGTGCTCCGCGAAGAGATCGTCGCCATGCGCGACAAGCACGGCGACGAGCGGCGGACCAAGATCATCGCGCGCGAAGCCGGCGAGTTCACCGACGAAGACCTCATCCCCGAAGAGGATGCCATCATCTCGATCAGCCGAGACGGCTACATCAAGCGGGTCAGCATTGACGCCTACCGCCAGCAGAAGCGTGGCGGCAAGGGCGTCAAGAGCGTGATGAAGGTGGACGACGAGCCTGCGCACCTGTTCCAGGTCAACACGCACCATTACATCCTCTTCTTCACCGACCGCGGCCGCGTTTACCGCCTGCGGGCTTACGATATCCCCGAATCCGGCCGGTACGCCAAGGGTATGCCCGTCATCAACTACATCGCCATCGAGGGGGGCGAGCGGGTGACGGCGACTCTGAGCGTGAAGAACATCACGGGCGATGGCTACCTGTGCATGATCACGAAGTACGGCGAGATCAAGCGCACCGAGCTTTCGGCCTTTGCCAACCTGCGCGCCAACGGCCTCATCGCGTTCGACATCGAAGAGGGCGACGAACTCGGCTGGGTGTTGCTCACGTCGGGCAAGGACGACGTGCTGATCGTGACGCGCCAAGGACTCTCGATCCGCTTCGCCGAGAAGCAGGTCCGGGGTAGGTCGCGTGCCGCTGGAGGCATGAAGGCCATCACGTTCAAGCACGAGGGCGACCATATCGTTTCGGCAGTGCCTCTGACGGGCGACGAAGAGCTTCTCGTCGTGGGCGAGCACGGCTATGGCAAACGCACCGCTGTGAGCGAGTACCGCCCGCAGGGACGCGGCGGGTCTGGCATCCTGACCATGAACGTCACTGAGAAGACTGGCCCCATCGTGGGCGCCGAGGTGGTCTCGGACGACGATCGCCTGTTGGTCATGACCACGCTGGGCAAGGGCATCCGCATGAAGGTCAAGGACATCCGCCAAGTCGGCCGCATCGCGCAGGGGGTCAAGCTGATCCAACTGGCCGATGGCGACAAGGTGGCCTCGATCGCGCGGCTGATCCGCGACGCGGACGACGGCGAGAATCCCGACGTCGACGACGAGTCGGAATCGGAGGAATAGGACTGCAAGGTCCGTCCGACGGACGTCCCCCAGACTAGGCTCGCGATCTGGCGGGCATAGAAACGAGGACTCCCCCTGGGGGGGTCAGACAGCCATCCTTTCATTAACCCGCCGGCATTGTCCGGTGGGCAAATCGAAAGGAGTCTACGGATGTCTAACTACCCCAAAAACCAAACTCGGTCCGTCAAGGCTGGTGCGACGAGCGTTCTCGTTCTCGCGCTCGCCGCAGCGGTCTCGGCGTGCCCGAACGACGTCGGCCGCTTCTGCCCCGACCAGGTCGCGCAGTTCCAGGTCGGCAAGAAGCAAACGGTCGGCGAGCGGACGCAAGACGGCAAGCCCCGCATGTCCATCGTCACGCCCTGGACCCGGACCGTTCCGTACTACGCGGGCGGCGGCGACACCGGCATCATCGAGTCCCATGATGTGAGCAAAGAGAACCGCGATGTGGTCGGCGCCATCGAGGCCAAGGCGCATCGCCCGAAGATGAGCCACCCGTTCGCCCTTGCCGGAGAAGCCAAGAAGGCCCTGATCCTGTACGATTCCGCCGGCCAAGCCGGGTGGATGGGCAGCCTGTACGGTCAGCACCTGACCAACCTGATGACCCACTTCAACAGCACCAGCCTGCTGAAGCCGGTCGAGCAGTACGTCGAGAACGAGATGGAGTCCTACGACGCAGTCTATTACTTCGGCATCTACTACAACAACCCGCTGCCCCAATCGTTCAAGACGGACGTCATGGAGACCGAGAAGCCCATGATGTGGTTCGGCTACAACCTGTGGCAGATCGCCTGGGTGCCCGACATGACGGCCTACAACACGGACTTCGAGAACAAGTTCGGGTTCCGATTCCTCAATCTGGACGGCTCGGTCGCCCACACGATGGTCGAGTACAAGGGCGTCAACCTGGCAAAGGAGACCTACGACCCCGTGGTCGGCGTCACGCAGATCCAGAACCCGGTGCTCGCTTCGGTCAAGGCGACCCTGAAGCATCAGCTCGGCCAAACGGCCCCTTACGTCACCAAGGGCGCGAACCTGTGGTACGTCGCCGACAACCCCTTCACCTACGTCTCGTGGATCACGAACATGGACCGCTCGCTGGCCGTGTACGACATGTTCCACGACGTGATGAACTCGGGAGCCGTGACCAAGTACCAGGCGTTCATCCGCGTCGAGGACGTCCACCCGAACGTGCCGCCGGCGAACCTTCGCGCCTTGGCCGACGTGTTCAAGGCCGAGAACGTCCCGTTCGTGGTCTGCGTGATCCCCGAGTACCGCGATCCCCTGGGCACCTACAACAATGGTCAGCCAGTCGCGACGCCGATCAAGAAGAACACGGCCTTCGTCAATGCGCTCAAGTACATGGTGAGCAAGGGTGGCCAGATCATCCAGCACGGTTGGACGCACCAATACGGCAGCGTCCTGAACCCCTACGACGGCACGAGCGGCCCCGACTTCGAGTTCTTCCGCGTCGTTCTGAACGAGCGCGGCGAGCAGCAACTCGTCGGCCCGGTCCCCGAGGACTCGCTGGCTTGGGCCAATGGCCGCGTCAATACGGGCAAGAAACTGCTGAAGGACGCTGGCGGCTGGCAGCCGACCGGATGGGTCACGCCCCACTACCTGGCCTCGCCTGTGAACTTCCAGGCGTTCTCATCCCAGTTCGGCTACAGCCTGTGTCGGGGCCTGTACTTCTCGACCGACCAGAATGGCAGCCTGCGCTACCTGCAGCAGAAGATCCCGTATCCTGTGATCGACGTGTTCGGCATGAAGCGCCTGCCTGAGACCATCGGCTACGTGGACATCACCGGGTTCGCCCAGCAGCCGCCGTCGGATGTCGCCGACCTCGTGCTCCGAGCCGGCGCCCACAAGGTGGTCCGCGACGGATGGGCTGGAATGTACTTCCACTGGTTCCGCGAGCCGGCTCGTCTCCGAGACCTGCTCCGGGGAGTCAAGGGTCATGGCTTCAAGTTCGTGATGCCTTCGGCCACCATCGACCACCGCGCCGCAACCAGCTAAGCGCAGAACATCCATTCGGCTCCTCTCGGCCCGCCCCGGTTCACCGGGGCGGGCTCTTCTCTGTCTCAGCCACGATAACCCATCGCCTTGTACAGCCACGCGCGGGCCAAGTCGCTCTGATCGTCGGAGTGCGGGCCCGATTCGGCGACGCCGGGCGGCAGGACGTTCCTGCCCATCGGTCGATCTCGCACTTCGATGATCTGGATGTAGGTGCCCCGCTCGGGGTACGGCACCGACCCTGTGGGCGCCCGGAAGCTCGGCCCAACGTACACGCCCGACCCGTCGGATGTCCATCGCGCGAGTGCCGCGTCAAATGCCGTCCGAACCACCTGCGAAGCCGACCGGCCGTTCAAGTAGTCCACTTTCGCGCGCCCCTCCAGTGCATCCAGCATCAGGCCGGGTTGCAGGGCCTGATTGAAGAACTCGGGGTTCAAGAAGTTGCCGAGGCTGGACTCGAAGAGTTGCTTGCGGAGTTCGACCACCATCAACTCGAAGAGCCGAGGCGCGACCAAGCCATCGAGGCGCCAGCCATCGTAGCCCAGCAACACCTGCGTTCCCGGATGCCCGGCCAAGGCCTCGCGGACGATCGGTGCAAACGCGTCCCACTCCTGACTGCGGCGCGCGACGGTCCACACGGCTCGCTCAAGATCGGCGGGACCGAGCTTGTCACCGGTCAGCTCGCGCACCAAGATCCCGTTGCGGAACAACCTGCCCCATGCCGGGGTGTCCATGTTGGGCCACCACGCTACGGGTTTGTTGTTCCAGTTGGCGATCAGGCCGGACTTGGGGTTCCTCGCATGCGGCATCTGCTCGAAGGGTAGGTCGCCCTGCCAAGCAGCTTCCGCAGGGAGAGGAAGCCGCGCATCGTAACCATCCTTACGCTGAGGGAACCTGCCGAGATACCGCCAGCCGATCTCGCCATGGGTCGTCGCATAGAAGAAGTTGAACGCCACGGATACCCGCCGACCAAAGCGATCGACATCCTGCGAAGTCGCCGATTTGTAAAGATCGAAGTGGGCGTCCCAACTCTCCATCTCCCGCTTCCAGTAGCTGGTGCGACGGGCAAAGTACACTTTCGCGCCTCGGCTATGCAGCAGCACGGGTCCCCAATCGGTCCGTTGTTGAACCACGGTTCTGGGCTCCTCGCCCTTGACCAGCACTTTGCGTTCTACTTTGGTTACCTCGCGTTCGGCATCGCCTAGGCGGTAGCGGTCCGAGCCCAAATCCTGGAAATAGTAGACATCTTGCAGGTCGGCAACACCCGTAGTGAGACCCCATGCGAGTTTGTCGGTGTGGCCGATGATCACGGCCGGAACGCCCGGCACGTCCATACCGGCAAGCTTCACATCGGGAGTGGAAATGGACAGCTCGTGGACGATGGACGGCACTGCGTGCCCCATTTGAGGGCCCGACAAGAGCCATGGTCGGCCGGTCGCGCTACGCTCTTTGCCGACCACGATGGCGTAGCTGCCCCACTTGTAGGGTGTGGCCGTTTCTTGTGCAGCCCACTGCGTTTCTTCGAAGGCCTGTAAGCGCACTGCTGGCACCAACTCCAGCAGCGACGGCATGGGCATGGCGGCCAGTTGCTTCTCGGTGTCCGCTCGGGACCAGGAAGGCATCTTGGGAGGGTTGGAAGCAAGGGGGTCGTCCTCGGGCGAGACCGTGGTGATCGCGCGCGGATCGTTGTTCGGGAGCAAGTCGTCCAGAGCGTCCAGCTCGCGGCCCCGGATGGGTTGGCGCGTGCGGAAGTACTGCAACGCAGCCAGGTTCCGCAATTCGCCGCCTCCGCCGCTGCCGAACAGTTGCGCCATCCGCACCGCGATGGCGACCGAGTCCACCTCGGACCAAGGCTCCGGCTCGAAACCGTTCGCAGCGTATCCTGCCGGCAACTTTCCTGCCCCATTGGCTTCTGCGATCCACGCGTTCACACCCTTTGCATAGGCCGCATAGACCTCGCGCAGTTCGGGCCTCAGCAGGTCGAGTTGGGCGCGCAGTTCCTCGTCGGTGTAGCCCGTGAGCGCGACTTCGCGGTCCGAAGCGAAGAAGTTGGGGCCGAACACCTCGGCCATGCGCCCCCTCGCCAGGCGCCGGCTGTTCTCCATCTGCCACAGGCGATCCTGGGCGACAGCGTAACCGGCGTGTTCGAAGGCCTGGGTCAGCGTCGAGGCTTGAATGTGGGGGACGCCGTATCCGTCGCGGACGATGGGACCTTGTTGGGCCAGCGCACAGGCAAGAATGACAGGCAACATGCGGGATCAAGCTTAGCGCACAATCTAGGGCCAATGAAGCTGCTGCACTCTCTGTTTCCTCTCGTCGTCCTGCTCCTGGCTCTTGGCTGCGGCGGCTCCGGCTCCGACGGCGACCTTGTCGGCGATCCTCTGCGATGGGCGACCCGCTGGACTTCGGTCGAACGCAACCTGATTCAGGCGGATGGCGGGATGACGGTCGGTTGGAACCGCTTCACCGGCGCGACGACCATCGAAGGCGAAGCCGTAGACGGGGAGTTCTTGGGCGCGGTGGACTATGTGAACGGCTCGGGGACATGGAGCGGGTTCCAGAAGTTCACTTGGGCCGACGGCTCGACCCTGGTTCTGCGGCTTTCTGGCACGGCACGATTGGAGTCTGGCGGCGACACCGCCTTTCAGTTCTCTGGCTCGGTGGCGGGTGGTACGGGCCGCTTCTCGAACGCGGGCGGCTCGCTGACGGGGTCTGGCACCCGCCGCTCGGCCTTGGGCGGCGTGGTCGATCTCGAGATCAACTTGGGGCTGTATCGGCTCGACGCCCCGACAGCGCGGGAGTAGTCCGCAAAGGGTCTGGAGCCGGCGACCGGATTCGAACCGGTGACCTGCTGTTTACGAAACAGCTGCTCTACCACTGAGCTACGCCGGCGGGCACGATAGTATGGCGTCTCGGCGACGCCGAGGGCAAGGGGCGGCTTTAGGACAGGACCGATTTGCCTAGAATCGTCGCGTCCGGAGCCAGGTCGTAAACCAGCGGCACGCCCGTCTCCAGGTTCAGTTCCAGCACCTCGGCCTCGCTCAGCCCGTCCAACTTCATCACGATCGAGCGGTTCGAGTTGCCGTGCGCGACCACCAGCACATCCTTCCCTTGCCGGATGTCGCCCAAGATGCAACGCTCGAAAAACGGCACGGTCCGCGCGGCGGTGTCTTTTAGCGCCTCACCTCCAGGGGGTGGGACGTCGTAGCTGCGGCGCCAAATCTTCACCTGCTCGTCGCCGAACTGACGCCGCATATCGTCCTTGTTCAAGCCCTGCAGGTCGCCGTAGTGGCGCTCGTTCAGGGCTTGGTCGCGGATTACGGGCACGTCCGCGCCCATCTCGGCGAGCATGATGGCGAGCGTGTCTTGCGCGCGGCGCAGTGCGCTTGTGTAGGCCACGTCGAAGCGCATGCCCTTGAGGAGCGACCCGGCGCGGGCGGCCTCGGCCCTTCCCTGCGCTGTCAGAGGCACATCCACCCAACCGGTGAATCGGTTCTCGAGGTTCCAGAGCGATTGACCGTGGCGGACCAAAACGAGGTTCGGCATCAAGCTGGTTGTACCCGAGGCCCCGCCCTTTGCCTAGGCTGAGATGTCCGTGGACGGGCCTATCCCAACTCGAGCGTCGTCACTCCGTACAAGGGAGCGAGATCGTGGGGCGGGAAGGTGCCACGGACCATCCGCGCCGTCTCGAACACCACCTTCATTCCATAACGTTCCGCGAGTCGGATCGCCGCCGCGTTGGGTTCGGGCACGTCGAGGACGACTTGCTGGCCCTGCGCCGCTGCTGCAAGGCGTCGGAACACATGGTCGGCCGATAGCTCGTCGTGGGCGATCAAGGGGCCGATCTTCCAGCCAACCGTGCAGCGCCGAGCCACACCGAGACCCGCGATCCGCCCGTCGCGGCGTTTCACGGCTCGAACATGACGCGGGTGCGCCCACCAGAGTTTGTTGAAACCGTTGCGAGGTGCGGGAAAAGACAGTTTGAGCGCGTCGAGAATCTCGCCAGAGACCGGCTCGTCATCCTCCGGCTCGGCTTCGAACTTCAAGTCGGAGACTGCGAAGCGCAAATTTCGGTGAGAGAACGCGAACCCCGAGGCCGCGTAGTTGGCCTGCTGGGCGACGACACCATCCAGTCCGATCGAGTGCAACGAATGGGCTGCGAGCACAAAATCCCACAAGGCACGCCCATATCCCCGGCCGCGGAACTCGGGATGCACGATGTAGAGGCCCAGGAAGCCGCACCCGTTGCCGTACCGCACCAGAGACATCATCCCCACAACGACCTCGCCAAGCGTTGCCACGTGAAAACCGCCCGGGTCGGCGGCGTAGAAGAGGTCTGCGTCATCCAAGCCCGGATTCCAACCTTCGGTTCGAGCCCAGCCGAGCATGGTCTCCAGTTCGTCGCGAGTGGCCGTACGGACTGCGGGTTGGCTCATTGCCTCAAGTGTAGACGTTCGGGTGGGTCCGAGGCGTAGAATGGACGCATGTCCGAGTTGGACGACCGCAAACAGGTCATCTTGCGCGCGGTCGTGGTCGAATACGTCCTGACCGCCGAGCCGATCGGCAGCCAAGCGCTCACAGAAAAGTACCCCTTGGGCGTCAAGTCCGCCACGGTTCGCAACGAACTCGCAGAGATGTCGGACCTGGGGTTGCTCGAGCAGCCCCACACCTCGGCAGGCCGCATCCCCAGCGACTTGGGATACCGATACTATGTGGACCGTCTGATCGAACGGCACGAGCCCGGGTCCAACGCTGTGGAGACGGTACGCGACGCCACCCACGAGGGCGAAGCGCTTCAGGCGATGTTGGGCGACGTGACGCGTGCACTCAGCCGAATGACCCAGTTGCTCTCGGTGGCCACCACTTTGCGCGGCACAGACGTCACTCTGCGGCACGCCGTCCTGACCGCGACCGGTCCAACCCAAGGACTGCTTGTCGCGATCTTCTCGAACGGGCACATCGAGAACCGGATGTTGACGGTACCTCCGGGGCTCTCGCTGGAAGACGTCGGCCGGGTCAACGAGGCGCTTTCGAAACATGTCTCCGGCACGACGGTTTCGGGCCTGGGCCGATTGAAGTCGGCTCCCGGCCAGTGGAGCCCCGCGATCGACGAGTTGCTGGGCACGTTGTGGGCGGCGCTCAAGGACATCGGCACGGATTACGCGCGAGGCCAGTTGGTGATGGAGGGCGAGGAGTTTCTGCTCGCGCAGCCCGAGTTCCGGCGGGACTTTCAGACGTTGCGCGAGGTGCTCGATCTGCTGGCGGATCAGGAGGCCATCTACCAGGCCGTCAGCGAAACCACGGACGATTCGGCAACGGTGAAGATCGGGAGGGAGAACCGGATCGAGCCGATGCGGTCGCTCTCGATGGTGCGAAGGACGTTCTTTGCGGGCGAGACGCCGGCTGGGACCATCGCCCTGATCGGCCCAACGCGGATGGCCTACGACTCGGGGATCACGCTGGTCTCGCTGACGGCCCAGGCGATCTCGGACGCCCTCGCCAGGTTCGCCAGATAGGACTTTCGGGGCGGCCAACCGGATCGGCCGACGGGGTCGGGGCATTATCGGCAGGTTGAATCTGAATTCTCACCCTGGATTCACCAGAAATGTCCCCCACATTGGGGACTTGCCTGGTAAGATTGATTGCGTAACACTACAGGCAACTTCGGCCACCGAACGTGGGCGGAGGAACGAAGAATCCTTAGGAGTTCTCGGAATCATGCGCAAACTCGCTCTCACTCTCGGACTCGCCACCATCGCCGGCATGGCGCTGGCGCAACCGCTCGGCGGTCGCGTCTTCAGCTACACCGTCGACAGCGACTACACCGGCCACTACCATGGCCTCGTCAACATCATCTACTTCCCGATGCCCACGACGGCGTACGTGAACCCGTACCTGTACGTGAACGGCTTCATGCAAGTCACGTGGAACGTGGACGGTTGGGGCAGCGGCTCCGACGAGATGTTCACGACCATCAACTTCTACCACAACGAGATCCTCGGCCTCGACTTCGAGGGCTTCGGCGATCTGACGAAGGTTCCCGGCAGCGGCCCCTCCGGCCCTCTGACGAACCTGAACATCCCGATGCAGTACCGTGCGGTCGTGAAGGACATCAACAACCTGCCCATGGCTGGTGGTGGTGGCTCGCCCTTCAACCCGACCTACGGCAACGGCTTCTTCTTCAACACCGTTTGGAGCCCGAGCAGCTTCCTCGCTCCGCTGTACAGCGGCGGCAAGGCGAGCGTCGAGGTCTGGCGAAAGATCACGGTGAGCCCGGACCACGGTCCTGGAATCTACGTGAACCCGTCCGCCAGCCTGGTCCTGTACCGGCTCTGACGAGCGAAGTTCGAACCGAAGGAACATCCGTCCCCTCACCGGGGCGGATGTTCCGCTTTTTGACCCCAGCGACTTTGCAGACCTACCTTGGGGGGCTACGATCCGCGACGCCGGACGTCTAAACTTTGGACAGCACCCGCCAATCTTCGAGATAGACCGATGACAAGAACCACCCGAGCCCTTATCGCCATTGGCTGCCTGTTCGCCACCCTTCCCTCGGCGAACGCGCAGACGGCCCAATTGCGGCCCGACGACCTGAATTCGGCCATCGGCGGCTGGTTGGTCTCCCCCACGATTTTCCGCGAGTTCATTAGCTCGGCGCCCCGACGCGGATCGCTCAAACTCAAGATCGAATGTCCGCCCATCGCGCTCAACCGAGCCGTTCGAGGCGAAATCGATGTCCGCCCGTTCATGCCCGAAGACTGGACGTACAAGTCCCTCGTCGGCCAGGACCACCCGCGCGACTGCTCCAAGTGGTTCCCCAAGCGGGCATGGGACCAAACGCTGAACCCGGGCGCCAAGGAAGTCATCAGCCTCGATTACGAAATCCCCCGCGATGCCAGCGGCTGCTACTGGGCCATGATCCAAGTCAAGCCCCGGCCGGTCGGCTCCGACCGAGGCGCCACGGTCATCTATGAAATCCCCGTCATCATGACGGTCCGCCGTGCGGCGAAGCCCGAAATCACGCTCGTCTCGCCCGAACTCACCGCCGTGCCGAACGCGCCCGGCAACTTCCAGGCCAAGATGGGCATGATCAACGATGGGTCGAGTTTTGCCGTCATCGGCATGCTCGCGACCCTTCGCGACCTGACCCGAAACCGAGTGGTCACGGAACAAGCCATCGAGGACCGCAACATCCTGCCCGGAACTCGACGACACCTCTCGGTGATGCTCCCGAGCATTCCAGACGGCCGCTATCGCTTGAGTGTCCGCGCCGACCTCGGCCGACGCCGCATCCCGGCGATGGAAACCGAGTACGTGATCCAGAGGGGTGTTCCGCAACGCGCCACACCCGAGATTCTCGCCAAACAGATTCCCGTGGTCATCGACCCCGCCGCCAAGCCGTTCCCCGAGACGCAAGCCGGAGGCGTGCGCGCCCAGAGCATCAAGGTCATCAACCAGTCCAACAAGCCGATGAGCCTGGATGTCGCCACGAAGCCGCTCGAGCAATCCGCTTCGGGAAGCATCGGCGTCGCGGACACGCCGATTCCGCCGGGCTTGGTCGTCGAGACTCGCCCTAACCAGCTGACCTTGGCACCGGGACAGACCGGCGTGGTGACCATCATCGCGCGCCTCGACCGTGCCGCCAAGGGCGAGTATTGGTTCGGGGTCGAAGTCAAGGACAGGCAGGACCCGAATGGTTTGAGCGAACTCATGGTGACGCAGCTGCCCGTCAAGGGCACGCTCTCGGCCAACATGACGCTTGCGACGACGGAAATCGTCAAGGACTCGGACGGAAAGCCGGTCGTCATCAAGTTCACAGCTTTGAACGATGGCAACCAAGCACTCAAGCCGCAGGCGCGATGCTTCGTGCTGGACGGCGTACGCCGAGCCGCGGAACTCGAAGTGCCCGTCAAGGGCGACGGTGGGTTCCTTCCCGGGGCCACGATCCCGAACCAAGTCATGCTCCCGCCCGACCTCAAGCCCGGCACGTACAACGTCGAGATCATCTTCCAGTACGGTCAGGAACTGGCGAAGACCCTTCGCGTCCCCGTGGTGATCCCTGAACCCAAGAAACCGGCTCCCAAGCCGGGTGGCGGCGCCAAGGCTGGCTAGGTTCTACTGAAGGTTCTGGGAAATCGTGCCGAAATAACATTGGCAGACGCACCCGTGAGCTTGTTGCAGGTGCATCGAACCGATGGATGGAAGGGTATATGCGAATCGCAGGAAGCAGCCGCTTTAATGGGCCTTCGAGTGTATCGCCCAGTTGCATTGCCGGGGCCGGATATGATAGTCTTTGGCCGTCTGGTAATGCAGGGTCGCGTCTCTTCGAGCCCCTTGGCTGGGCGTGGTCACGGATGAATATGATGAGGTCTCTGGCGGTTTTCGGCGTCGGCTTGTTGCTCTTGGCCGGGTCGCCCTCGATCAACGCTCAGGACGCCGTCGCCATCTGGCGCGGAGCCAAGTCGTCGGCTCCCCCGCCCAAGTCCGCCGATCCCAAAGCCAATCCCCCTGCGACTGGCACCCCAACGGGAGTTCCCACGGGCCAGCCCGTCACAGGCACCCAAGATCCCGGCCAGGTGCGCGACTTGTCGCAGGCGCGGGTCATTTACAGTGGCACGGAGAGCCCCGGCGAGATCGCGAACCAACTGTCTCTCCAAGTGACCGGCGAATTCCCGGGCTTCTCGCTCTTGGTGGATACCTCTTTCGACAAGGAACTGGTGGTCTCGCTCGCCGTCGACAACGAGCCCATTCTCAGCGCGATCAAGAAGCTCGCGTTGGCAGCCGGAGGCGCGGACGTCATCCAGGTCGATTCGATGACCTACCTCCTGACGCTCCTCAAGAAGGATTCGCCCCTCTTCCACCAATACGCCGAGACGGCGCTCTACCGCACCAAGAACGAGCGTGCCGAAGACGTGCATGGCCTGCTCTCGAAGCAAGTTCAGGAGTACGTTTCGGTGCGGCCTTTGGTCAATATGCTGGCCGTGACCGCTCCCAAGGCGTTGCTGGACACGATCATGAAGCAGATCGTACAGCTTGATACGCCCGCCCGCCAACTCGTGGTCGAGGCGCTGGTCACCGAGCTGGACGCAACCAGCGGTCTCGAGACCGGCTTCAGCTGGAGTTGGAAGAACTTCGCCGTCGACAACAATCTCAACGTGCAGTATTCCAAGGCGACTTTTCAAGACGTCGCCAACATGAAGGCGCTTGTCTCGAACCAGAAAGCCAAGCTGCGGGCCAACCCGCGCCTAGCCGCCTTCGAAGGTCGCGAGTCCGAGTTCTTCGTCGGCCAAGAGACCTACTACTCGATCATCACGGGCAACGTGAACTTTCCCACGGCGCAGATCCAAAAGGTCGACTCCGGCGTTCGGATCAAGTTCACCGCACTGGTTGGAGACGATGGCTGGGTGACGCTCACCATCGAGCCCGAAGTCAGCGACTCCATCGCCGCCGACAACGGCAACCCGACGCTCAACATCCGCAGAGCCAAGACCCACGTCAGGGTCCGCAGTGGCGAAACGATCGCGATCGGCGGTTTGCTGCAGGAAACCGAGTCGCGACGCAAGGTCAGTATCCCGATCCTCGGCCAAATCCCGATCATCGGCGAGCTGTTCAGCCAGCGAATCGAAACGAAGCGGAAGACCGAGACCGTCATCCTGATCACCCCGATGGTCGAGCCTCTGCGCGTCGGCAAGTGATGCCGGTACGCTAAAGGCATGATCCTGGTCACCGGGGGCGCCGGATACATCGGCTCCCATATGTGTCGCCTGTTGCGCGAACGCGGGCTTCCCCACATTGCGTACGACAACCTAAGCAAGGGCCACGTCGAATCGCTCCCGGGCACGCCCTTGGTCTGCGGAGACCTGCACGACACCGACCTGTTGACGGACGTCTTGCTGGCGCACCAAGTCCGAGCGGTGGTGCATTTCGCGGCCAGTATCGAGGTGGGCGAGAGCGTGGCCGACCCGCTCGCGTACGCCCAGAACAACATCGGCGGCACGATCAGCCTTCTGCAAGCCATGAGGCGGGCGGAGGTGCGTGATCTCGTATTCAGTTCAACGGCAGCCGTCTACGGCAACCCGGACACAACGCCGATCCCGGAAGACCACCCAAAGCGCCCGTCGAGTCCCTACGGCTTCACCAAGCACGCGGTTGAAACCCTCATCGAATCCAGCGAGGCCGCCTATGGGCTTCGCGCGATCCGGCTCCGGTACTTCAACGCCTCGGGCGCTTCGCCCGAGGGTGACCTCGGCGAGGCCCATAACCCCGAGACGCACCTGATCCCCATCGTGCTTCAGGCGGCGCTCGGACAGAGGGAGAGCGTGGCGATTTTCGGGAGCGACTACCCGACGCCGGACGGCACATGCGTGCGCGACTACGTCCACGTCGCCGACCTCGCCGAGGCCCACCTGCTCGCCCTGGACGCCCTGACGCGGGGGGTGACGGGTGCATTCAACCTCGGTACGGGGACCGGCTACTCGGTGCGCGAGGTCATCGAAACGTGTCGCCAGGTCACCGGCCACCCGATTCCTTGCCGCGAAGCCGCGCGACGACCCGGCGATCCGGCCACACTCGTCGCCTCGGATACGCGGGCGCGAGAGATTCTGGGTTGGATTCCGACGCGCTCCGACCTAGAACAGCTAGTCGCCGATGCCTGGCGCTGGCACCAAGCCCACCCGATGGGCTATGTTGCCCAGGAACCGGTCGAAGCCCCCGGCCCGGCAATGAGACGATCGGAGATCAATGCGCTCAAGCGATCGGCTGCCGCCTGTTTCGAAGCCCACGGATGGACGCTTCCGCCCGATCCCAAATGGGACGTCACCGACTTCGGCCTCGGCGACTGGCGCAGGGAGGGACTTGTGCTGGTGAACCTGGCCGAGGAGCCCGAGTACTGCGAGAAGCTGATGTACGCCCAGCGCGGCATGGTCACCCCAGCGCATCACCATCGACGAAAGAAGGAAGACATCGTTTGCCGATGGGGACGTCTGGCCATTCGGTGCCACGCGGCTGGAGGTGGTGCGGTCGCGTTGCGGCGCAACGGGTCACAGACGGTTGTGGAACCCGATCAGCCCTTTGTTCTTGAAGCCGGGGAAAGGGTGACGCTGGTTCCGGGCGTGGTCCACGCGTTCTGGCCCGAGTCCGACGAGTGCATCATCGGCGAGGTTTCGACCCAGAACGACGACGTGAACGACAACGTGTTCGAGGACCCGCGCATCGGCCGCTTCCCAGGCATCCTCGAAGACGTGGTGTAAGCCGGACCTGGAGGGTCACACGCCGTTGTGACCCCATTCTGGGACCCGACGGAGCGGGTCCCTCCAGGGCAGGCGAACGGGTCGGCTAGCGACCGATCAGCCGCGCGATCTCGGGGTCGGTCATGTTGGCCTTGTCAACCACCTTCGCACCCGTATCCACTCGCTTCTCGACCGACTCCTTCTTCAGGTGCTTGACCATCGTCTCCACGCCGATCTTGCCCATCAGGAACGGGTTCTGGACCACGAGCGCATCAATTTCGCCCTTTTCCAGCCCCTCAACCAGCTTGGTGGACGAATCGAAGCCTACGAAGCGCACCTTGCCCGCCAGCCCCGCGTCCTGCAACGCACGGAGCATGCCGAACGTGCTGCTCTCGTTGGGGCAATACACGGCATCGAAGCCCACGCCCGAGCCTTCGCGGAACCGCTCGATCAGGCGCTCGCTGGCCGCCTGCGCGGTTTCGGTGGTCGCCCCCGCGTACTGGTTGTCGCTGACGATCGCGACCTTGGAGACGCCCTTGACGACCGACAGGAAGCCCTCTTCGCGTTCGTGGGTGCTGGCCGAACCCTCTTGGTAGCGCAGCACCAGCAGCCGGCCGCCGTTGGGCAACAGGTCGAGCATCTTCTGCCCGGCGCTCTTCCCGGCCTCAAAGTTGTCCGTGGCCACGAAGCTGACGGTGTCCACGTCCTTGAGTCCCGAGTCGATGATCAGGACGGGGATGTTCGCGCCTTGCGCCTGGGTGACGGGGATGCGAAGGGCCGTGTCGTCGAGCGGCGCCAGCACGATGCCGTCCACGCCCTGCGCCACGAAGTCCTCGACGACCTTGATCTGGTCCTCGCGATCGTCCTCCTTCATGGGGCCCTTCCAGATGACCTCCACGCCGAGTTCCGAACCCGCTTCGCTGGCCCCGGCTTGCACGGACTTCCAGAACTCGTGGGTCGAGCCCTTGGGGATCACGGCGATGCGCAGCTTATTGTCCGAGGTTTCTTTGCCCTCGGCCGCTCCGCCGCCCTGCTGACAGCCAAACACCATCAGGGCCGCAAGCGCGGCTGCCGCCATCGTCCAAACACCTTTGTTCACAACGCGGTTTTACCCCGATTCGTGTCGGATTCACCAGAATGGCGCACAATGGCCACCTCACATCTCAAAAGTTCTCCGCCAAACCATGGAACTCCACATATGATGCCATAGAAGCCTTTCGGAGGCAACGTGAACCGAAATCAAGGCTGTCGAACATGCACTAGGATCAATTGTTTCCTTGTGGGTCAGGTGTGACCAATGCTCCGTTCACTCGCACAAACTCAAACCCAATCCCATTCGCCTCACACACCTTCCTTATCGACTCCACCCTACACCGGAAGCCACGGAGGGGTTCATGACCTTCCACAGACTTCGCATTAACGGTATCTGCATATGGATTTCCGCAATATACCTTAACAACCTTGCCGACATTCTCAAGCCGACCAGTGCAGTCTGCCTCAACACCACCATTCACGAACAAGCGGTATTCCTGCTCGTAACTCCACGGCTTTAGCTTTGAAGTCAAGATACGGCGCGCCAATAACTTAGGATCACCTTCAGCGTTTTCAGCGCCTCCGCCGAAACATGGCACATTGTCCATGTATTCTACCGGCCTGCATTCGCGATCTACGCATTGGCTTGCATTACCGGATATCCAATCATCCCCTAGCTCAACTTCTATGGCAATACCTTTAAAACCGTTTGCATAATGGCCCCAAAGTAGAACCTCTTTGAGAGCATCTATATTCGAGAATGAACATAGGTAAAGGACTGCTTTCTGATCGTAAATCCCCCTGATGGCTTCAAGCGATAGGCTATCCTTCTTGAACCGGTAAACACCCTCCATGGGATCATTCAACTCCCAATATCTTGAAAACCAAAACATCCCAGATTCAAGAATCGCCTTAGCGCGATCTAGATCTTGGCATGAACCAAGCGAGCGAAACTTTAGCAACTTCATACTGGTGTGATTGTACCGTGCTGTCGCCAATTCTGTCAAGGCTCTGAAGGACACGACTCGTTGGCAACGATCGGATTGTTGGCCGGTCGGGCAACATCCGGCCAAAACGCCAACTCTCGATAGTCCTCCGCCTCCCAGACCACGAAGTCCGCCGCCATACCGGGCATGAGCGCGCCATGCGACGTTTCCAAGCCCAATGTAGCCGCTGCGTTCACGGTAACCGCCGTCAGGCACTCGGCGGGAGTCATCCGCATGAGGCGGCACGCGAGCGCCATGCAGAACAGCAGAGAAGGCACGGGCGACGAACCCGGGTTGAAATCGGTCGCCAGCACGACGGGCAGCCCCGCGTCCACCATCTCCCGGCCCAACGGGTAGCGGGATAGGCCCAGCCCCCAAACCGAACCGGGCAGCAACACCGGCGTCACGCCCGCTTCGGCGAGAGCGGCGATGCCGTCTGCGCCCGTGTGCTCCAAGTGGTCCGCCGTCCGGGCACCCAGGCGTGCCGCCAAGCCCGCCCCGCCCGAATCCGCCAGTTGGTCCACGTGCATCCGCAGCCCGAGCCCGTGCGCCCGCGCCGCCATGGCCAAGCGCTCGGCGTCCTCGTGCGAAAAGTAGCCTTCTTCGACGAAGATGTCCACGTCCCGCGCGAGCCCCGCGCGCGCCGCCAAGGGCACGAGTTCGTCGCAAACCATGTCGAGATAGGCTTGGGGGTCTTGGTCCTTGGGGTAGGCATGGGCAGCGAGCAACGTCGGCACAACCCGAGGACGCAAAGTCTGCAAGGCCCGCAGACTGCGCAGTTCGCCATCCCTGTCCAAGGCGTAACCCGTTTTTGATTCGGCTACCGTCGTGCCGTGCCGCCTAAGAAGATCGAAGTGTTTCGCAGCTTGGCTCGCAAGGTCTTCGGTAGACAGAGGACGGGTCGCCGCCACGGTCCGCCAAATGCCCCCACCGGCGGTCGCGATCTCGGCGTAGGTCTTCCCTTGGCTTCGCGCCTCGAAGTCGTCCAGACGGTCGCCGCCAAACACCAAGTGGGTGTGGGCGTCCACCAGACCGGGCGTAACCAGCCGCCCCCCGGCATCGTGGTACTCGGCATCGGAGGGTGCGAGCCACTCGATCTCGTCGCGTGGACCGACCGCTTCCACCTTGCCGTCCCGAACGACCATCGCCGCATCGTGGATCAGGCCGATCTCGCTCATCTCGGGACCCACTCGGGCGCGTTGCGGCCCCTGCATCGTCACGATTTGGGAGCAGTTCCCGACGACCAACGGCCTCACGGCGACACGATCTCCAAGAAGACCCGCGCCGCAGCCAACGCCGTCGCGTCGTTGATGTCCTTCGAGGGGTCCAACTCGACGAGGTCCAACGCGACCACCTGCGGATGCCTCTTCAGGTGCGCGACGGCCTGCAACAACTCGCGAGGGCTTGCCCCGCCGGGTCGGCTGCCCGGGCATCCGGGCGCAAACGCTCGATCCATCACGTCGAGGTCAATGTCCGCGTAGATCCAATCCACCCGCGCCGCCAGCGACGCGAGGCCCCGAACGACCCCCTCGGCCAGACTCATGTCTTCGGCTCGGACGACGTGGATGCCCGAATCCTTGGCGACCGCAGCGTAGGCGGGCGAGTTGGCGAACGGCTGGATGCCCACCTGCACGACGTTCCGGCCCGGCAGGCCGTCTTCCAGCAGGCCCCGAATCGGGTTGCCGTTCATCGGCCCGCCTTCGGTCGAGCGCAAGTCGAAATGGGCGTCCAACGTGATGACTCCAACGCGTTCGAGAGCGACGCGTCGGGCCCGAGCCAGTCCACGCACCGCGCCCCGAGTCAGGCCGTTGTCGCCGCCGAACAACACCAGCCGCTCGCCAACGCCCAGAGAGGCGACGGCCTCTTCGATCGCGGCGACTTCCCCATCGGCGTCATCCTCGGGCAAGACGACGTCGCCCGCATCCCAACACTCAGTGAGGGGCAAGCCGTCTCCGGGCCAAAGCGAGTAGCGCGCCAGCGACTGCCGGATGGCTTGCGGCCCGAGATCGTAGCGCCCGGGCGTCACCGAACGGTTGATCGGCACGCCGAGCACGGTCACCGGCGAGCCTTTTCGCCCCTGGGCGAGCCAGTGGGAGGCTCGGGGCCACTGGGGGTCTTCGCGCGGCGTCACGGCTCCATCATACATCGCTCCTCACCGTTCGAGGAATGCTCGCACGAGATCGCCCTGGTGCACCCCGTCCAGCAGGAACGCGTCGTGGCCCATCGGCAACGCGATGTTGTGCCAGGCCGAGGGTCGGCCCGCCGCGAGTGCCATCTGGTGAAGTTCCTCGCTCTGGTGCGGCGGGTAGATCCAGTCGCTGGTGAAGCTGGTGAACAGGTACTCGGATTCCGACCCAACCAGGCTCGTGCGCTCGTAGTAGTCGATGGCCCGAGTCAGGTACAGAAGGCTGTTGGCGTCGAACCGCCGGGTGAACTTGTCGCCCTGATAGCTCAGGTAGCTCTCGACCTGAAACTCCACGCCCAGCCGGAAGTCGAAGCCATCCTTATCCTGAAGGCGTCTCCCGAACTTCTGATCGAAGGCGGCCTCGCTCAGGTAGCTGAGGTGTCCCACGATGCGCGCGACGGCCAGGCCCTGATCGGGGCCCTCGCCTTCGGCGTAAAGTCCTTCCGCCCACTTGGGGTCGCGCATCACGGCCTGTCGAGCGGCCTCGTTGAACCCGATCTGCATGGCGTTGTGCGCGCGGGCTGAAGCCGTGATAAACGCCTTGCGAACCCGGCCCGGCCGGCGCAGCGTCCATTCCAACGCCTGCATGCCGCCCATGCTGCCGCCTGCGACGCACAGGGCCTGCTCGATGCCCAGGTGGTCGAGAAGGCGGTATTGCACTTCGACCATGTCGCCCACGGTGACGATGGGAAAGCGCGTCCGCCAGGGCGTGCCGTCGGGGTGCGGCGAAGCGGGGCCGGTGGTGCCTTGGCAGCCGCCCAGAGCGTTGGTCCCGATCACGAAGTACCTCTCGGTGTCGAAGGCCTTTCCCGGCCCGACCATGCGATCCCACCAGCCGATGGCGTGAGAGTCGCCCGACAGCGCATGGCAGATGACGACGGCGTTCGATCGGTCGGCGTTCAGTTCGCCCCACGTCTCGTAGGCGACGACGACGCTGGGCAGGTGACCGCCCGCCTCGCAATCGAGTGGACCGACATCGGCGAGGAGGACTCGCTTGGCGGTGGGGTCGAGGCGCTCGTTCTCTTGGAACAGGGCGGGGTCGAAGGCCATAGACCCTCCAGTGTGGACGATTTGGCCCGCCAAACAAAACAAGGCCCCTGGGCCGAAACCCAGGGGTTGAGCATTTACCTTGTCGTTTTGCGTTGCCGTTACCGGAGCAGGGAGAGAACCGATTGCGGAGCGCTGTTGGCTTGCGCCAGCATCGCCAGACCGGACTGCTGGAGGATCTGAAGCTTCGTGAACTTCGTCATCTCCTCGGCGACGTCCGCGTCGCGGATGGCCGATTCGGACGCTGCCAGGTTCTCCTTGGCGACGCCGAGGTTTCGGACCTGCGACTCAAGCGTGTTGCGCATGAAGTTGCCGATCGCGCCTCGCGATCCGGAAACCTCTTCGATGGCCTTGTCGATGACTTGCATCGCCTGGGTTGCCGCCGCGCCGCTCGTGATGTCGAGGTTCGACAGGTTGAGGCCGGAGACCACGCCCGAGCCGAGCTGGCTGGAAGCGAAGTTGCCGAGCGACAGACCCGCCGTCTGACCCGCGTTCGCGCCGATCTGGAACTGAGTGGTGCCCACGTTGAGCTGGCCGACCGAAGTCGCCGCTGCCAACAGGTTGCCGTTCTCAGTCATGGTGATCGTGTTGCCATAGCTGTCTCGCAGGTTGAGGCCCGAGCCCTGGTCGAACGTGACCGTGGCTGCCGAGCCGCCGACCGTGACGGAGACGCTGGCGACCGCGTTGACACCCGCATCGGACGTCGCGCCCGCCGCCGAGAGCAGCACGCCGCTCGCGTCGTTCAGGTTGACTTCCGCGTTGGCGCCATAAGCCTTGCTCGTCAGGACCACACCGGCACCGGCCGTCCACGAAGCGGTAACGCCCGTGACTTCCGAGGACTCGTTGATCTTGGCGACGACGTCGCTGATGGTGTCGGAGCTCGACGTGGTGAACGTCTTGCCGTTGAGCGAGAACGAGCCCGCTGTCATGGTCGTGGTGGCCAGTGCGAACGTGCGGGAGCCGGTGAGGCTCGCACGCTCGGCGTCCGTGGTCACGTTGACCGTCACGAGCGAATCCGCCGTGATGGCCTGACCGTTGAACGTGCCTCCGAAGTTGATGTAGCTGACGTTGGCCGCACTGATCGAAGACGCCACAACGCCGGCGCTACCGTCGATCAGTTTCTTGCCGCCAAACTGCGTCTGCTGCGCGATGCGGCTGATGGACTCGGCGATCGAGTTGAGCTGGCTCTGGTTCGCTTGAACCTGAGATTCGCTCAACGTCGCGCTGTTCGCACCGGCGACGGCCAACGCTCGGGCATCCTTGAGCAGGGTGCCGATCTCGTTGAGCGCGCCTTCCGCGGTCTTCGCGAAGTTCATCGCGTCTTGGTTGTTGCGAACGGCCTGGTCGATGCCGGCGATCTGGGCCCGGAAGGTCTCCGAGATGATCAGACCCGCAGGATCGTCCGCGCCAGAGTTGATGCGGAGACCGGTCGAGAGCCGAGTGATCGAGCGGTTGGCCTCGATGTTCGTCGAGTTCAGGTTGCGCAGAGCGCCCATTGCTGAAATGTTCGTGTTGATACGAAACGACATGTTTCCTCCGTGTCCGGTCCGGTGACCGGGGTTCTGCGGGGCGCTGCCTGGACCACTTGGTCCCTCTCACGCGGAGCTTCCGTGCTGCCCGCTGGCTCTCACATTGGCCTGGCGGAAACGGCTCAATCTGTCAGCATTACCGGGTGTCCGGAATCCCGGTATCCCTGCTGGCTGGTAGTTTTTTGGGGTCGTCGGCAGGTGGCCGGCAAGTGGCCCGGGAGGCGCACGATCCAACCTGCGACAACCTGACGACAACCTGCTCACGCCTTGCTGTTTCGTTCACGATTCACGATTCACATTCACTTCCCCCCAGACTTTGGGAAAGTGGAAGAAGGAAGACGGAGGACGCGGATTGGGCGGCCGCGTTCACGATTCACGATTCACATTCACATCCCCCCCAGACTTTGGGAAAATGGAAGAAGGAAGACGGAAGTTGGAGCGTTCGTGGCGGCATTCACAGTTCAAGTGCGCCGATCTCGGACTTGTC
>DDSP01000062.1 GCA_002343445.1 Chthonomonas sp. UBA2387 | reverse complement strand
GTACGAATACGACCAGAACGGCAAGCGCACGCTGATGGTGGACCCCAGCGGCGGCAGATTCACGACCCTTTACGACGAGGTGGACACTCCGCTCAGGCCTCGCTTTTGCTTTCGAGACTTCGGCCCTCGAGTCTGGGACGACGGAACGCGCCCGGCAGCCGCGGGCCGAACCTCAAGGTGACGCGGGGTGCCGAAACTGAACCACCCCGGCCTGCGGCCACCCCTCCAATGGTGGGGAATTCCGGAGACTGCCGTAGGTTGGCGCGGCAGGCCCCTTCACCCGAACGGGTCGAAGCCGAAAAGGTCAACCCTGTCCACCGATCCGCCATGCGCCTCTCCAAGGATGCGTTGCATTGCTGCGTCGGCTTCCGCGACCTTCTTGGCGGTTTCGAAGTCGGCGCGCGAGAAGCTGACCCGGCACGCGTGCGAGGCGAACACGTCTCTTGCGATCAGCAGTTCGAACCCGCTCCGCCGCAGACGCCACGAGAACTCCAGGTCGTCGCAGCCCAGTTCGAGGTCGGGGTGAAAGCCGAAGGGGGCTTGTTCGGTAGGGTTCGGTGAAGTTCGGTATTGTCCGGTGGGGTTCGGCTGGTTTTCGGTTTGATGCAGGTGGGGAGTCCGGGGCGGGCCTAGCGAACCGTACGCGGCGGGCGCCGACTCCCACACGCTGCGGGGGACGAACAGGCAGAACCCCACCAGCAGCTTGACGCATTCGTAGGTGCCCGAGTTGAACCGGGCCACGGCCTCGGCGGCGTGGTCGGCGTCTGGCGGACGCAAGCCGGGCGGGAGCTGCAGCCCGACGAACTGGCGGCCCATCGAACCGTCGGACACCGGCCCCACCGCTCCCACCGGACGGCGCGTCGGCGGGTCGAGGATAAGACTCTCGAACCGCTCCCGCCAGCCGGGGTACAGCCGCGCGTCGGGGTTCAGGAAGAGGAAGCCCTCGCCCTGTGCCAGCGACGCGGCCTGGTTGGCGGCCTTTGCGTAGAAGCGGTTGGTTCCGTTGGCGGCGAGGCTCACGCGGGGGCAATCGCGGGCGACGGCGCGGACGACGTCGGCGCTCGAATCCGCCGAGGCGTTGTCCACCACGACGATCTCGTCTTGCGGTTGGGACGTGGCGAGCGCCCGCAGGAGACAGTCCCCGAGCGTGGGTTCGGAGTTGTAGGAGACGACCAGGATCGAGACCTTCACCTGCCGAGCGCCCTCCGCAGCCCTTCGACTTGGCGCAGGGTCTGGTCGTGGCCGGGGTTGAGGGCGAGGGCGCGCTCCATCCAGCCCAGCGCCTCCTCGAACCGCCCCGACCTCTGGGCGTGGACGCCCAGGAAGAACGCGGCCTCCGCCACATCCTGGCTTTCCAAGCGCAGCAGGAGCGGGAGCGCCTCGGCGTGGAAGCCTTCCTGCGAGAGCCTGCGGGCCAGCACCAGCCCCGGCCCGAACGAATGGGGATAGGCGGCCGCCGCGGCGCGCAACCGGTCGAGTTCCAGACCGGGACCGCCCGATGCCCGCGCGGCTTCGCCCAGCAGTTCCGCCCATCGGACGCTCGTTCCTTCGGCCGCCGCCAAGCGGCGCAGACAGTCCTCCGCCGCCGAGAGGTCCCCCGCCGAGAGCGCGGCGCGGAAGAAGCCCGCGATGCCGTCGCCGTGGCCCGGATGGAGTTCGATCGCGCGGCGGAAGTGGTCTCTGGCCGCTAGGTACCGCCCCGCCTGCATGTGGACGCCCGCGATGTTGAGGTGGCTCTTGAACCCGAGGATGCCCAGGTCCACGCTGGAGAAGTTGCCGGAGATGTCGCTGCCGAGCACGGCGAAGTAGTCGGCGACGGCGTCTTCGAGCCTTCCCTCGTCCCAGGCGATGCCCGCGCGGTGGAAGAGGAGTTCCGGATCGCCCGGCGCGGCGTCCAGCCCTCGCTCGATGGTCTCCTTGGCCTCTTCGACGCGTCCCAGGGCCTTGAGCGAGACCGTTTGCAGCGCCCGCGCCTTGCGGACGTGCGACTCGTTCGGATGCGCGTTGGCGATGGAACGGGCCAATTGCTCCAACGCCTCTTCGTGACGTTGGTCGTAGTGGAGCGTCATGCCCAGGTTGAAGCGCTTGAACGGGTGCTCGGGCGCGTCGGCAAGATCGAGTTCGAGCAGGCGGTAGTCGCGCTCGCGTTTGCGCTTCTGGCCCTCGTCCGAGGTGTCGTATCCCGAATGCAGAACCTCGCAGTCGAGGCGCGCGATCTCGCCCCCGGAAGCCCTGAGCGAGGGGAGGATCTGCTCGTGGATGCGGCCTTCGAAGCGGACGTTCTTGCGGTTGCGGAAGAGCTTGACGTGATCCACCCGCGTTCCATAGAGGGGGTCGTCGGTGACGAAGCGCACGGGGACGACGAAGCCCGCGATCTCCGGGGCCGCCGAAACCGCCGCGCGAAGGATTGTCTCTCCGGAGGCCCAGGGGAGCGTGTCGTCCGCGTCCATCCAGAAGATCCACCTGCCCTTGGCTCTGGCCAGCGATTCGTTGCGCGCCTGGGCGAAGCTGTCGGGCCATTCGATCCGGACCACTTCCGCGCCGTGCCGCTCGGCGATCTCGATCGTGCGGTCCGTCGAGCCGGTGTCCACCACCACGATCTGTCGGAAGAAAGGCTTGGCCGACGTCAAGCAATCGGCGAGCACCCGCTCCTCGTTCTTGACGATCATGCACAGCGAGACGTCGGCCTTCTTTCGCAGCGCGGCGATCTCGCGCTCCAGACGCTCGGGCTTGCGCGACTCGTCGAAGCGGACGCGCTCCGATGACGTGCCGCACAGGTGGCTGGCGAAGCCGGACTCGACGTCTCTGCGCCATTTGGCGCGGTACAGGGCTTCGTTCGTTGCGAACCGTTCCGCGCCGACGACTCCTTCTTCTTTCGCTTTCCGGTTCAAGCTGGCGTGCCCGACGTGCCGGACGAAGGAGCGTTTGGAGAGCACCAGCCGATACCCTGCCCGGCGAAGCCTGTGACAGAGGTCGTTGTCCTCGAACAGACCCGTGCCGAAGGCGGGATCGAAGAGGCCGGCGTCGTCCAGCGCCCTTCTGCGGACGGCCAGGCAGAAGCCGACCAGCATGTCGCATTCCTCGTCCTCGTCGGGACGCAGGGCGAAGTCCTCGGCGAACAGCCTCGCTCTCTGGGGGTCGGTGAACGTTACGGGCGTTCGCTGCAGGTGGCCGACGTTGTCCGAATACGGTCCCGCCGCCGCGACGCTGCCCGAGTTCGAGATCGACTCGATCAGCCGCAAGATCGCCGGCCGCGTCGGGTACGCGTCGCTGTTGAGAAGCAAGACGATTTCGCCCGTGGTCGCCTCGATGCCCCGGTTGCAGGTTTGGCCGAACCCGAGGTTCTTCTCGTTGCGGATCAACTTTGCGATCGCGAAGTCCTTCACGACCTCGGGCGCCTCGTCGGGCGAACGGTCGTCCACGACGACCACCTCGCTCAGCAGGTCCGCCGAATCCGCGAGCGTGGCCAAACAGGTCTCGATCTCGTTCGGTCCGCCGTACAGGGGGATCACGACGGAGACGCTCGGCCAGGGCTCGACCTTGCGCGGAGCGGCTTCCGCCGGATGGAGCGGGTCTTCGCCGCCGCAAGCCTCGACGTACCGGGCCCAAGCGGGTTGGAGGACCTTGGGCGGCTTGATCCGTTCGGCGAACCCGTACGCTTCGGGATGGGTCGGATGCAGATCGCGCATGGTGCGATCGTCGTCCCAAGCCGTCCATACCCGCCGCTCCCAATCAGGGACGACCTCGTTCGCATGGCTCCATGTCTCGATCTTGCGCCTGATCCGATCTTCGGGGCCGGCGTACGAGAGGTGGTGGAGGACGCCGTGTTCCGCGCCGAGCACGAGCCCGGCCCCGCCCGAGTATTCCCGTCGCCTCACAACCTCGCAGACGCGCGGATCGACCGCGATGGTCGCGAGAAGCCGTTCTCTGGGTCGGATCACGTACTCGGGACTCTTCCAGTACGTGTCCATCTCGCAAAACATTCGCTGCGCGATGCCCGCACCCGCCGCGCGAACGAGCTTGTCGAGAAGTTCGGGCTCGACGATCTCGTCCGAATCCGGCACGAGTAGGGTCTGGGTTCGTTTCGCGGCCCAGGATAGAACCGCGCGCCGATGGTCTTCTTCAGAGGTCCAATCTCCGAGAACGACTTCGGCTTCCGCGGCTTCCGCGACGCGGACCGACCGCTCCCAGTCGCCTTCCGCTCCGTTCCACGGCTTGCGCGACACGAAGACGGCGACCGGCCCCGCGATCGCGAACGACTTCGCCGACTCGGCGAGGTACCAGTGGTCGTCGTGGACCATGTACGCCGAGAGGATGTTCTTGCCCTTGGATGCCATTTCTGAGGAATCTCCGAGTGATCTGGACTGATTTCGCAATGCGGACCCGGGTTTCCTTTGCAGATTGTTGTGAACGAAGAAGATTCACAGGACAAAGCCAGGACTGATTGGAGTCCCGACGTGAGAGAGAGGCAACTTCGAAGGTCCGAAGCGCAGGCAAGCCTTCGACGGAGCCGGGCTACTGCTTTTTCCAACTGTGCCCTGTTGGGTCGAATGTGCCGTCCGCCTTTTTGCAGGGAAGATCTCTGGACTTGTCAGGCGGAGGGGTCCCAGCTGGCACCTGTGTGCGTTTTCCACATTTCGAGCATCGGTAGGTGTCTTGAGGTGCATTCATTTGATTGATTTTGGCACAATGCGCACTTAAGAGAAATCCTCCCGCAGATAAGCGGGAGGCGGATGTTGGATTGAGGGACCTATAGCAACGATCCGGCGAGCGACTCCAGACGGAATCGGTTGTCGGGCTCTTGGCGTTGCGCGGCGGCCGTGATCGCGTTGATCAGACCGAAGGCGGTCTCGGGTTCGGGCTCGTAGGACAGTTGCCGGACGATGCTCTCTTGGACGTCCTCCGACAGGTCCCATGCCGCGCCGAGCCGCTCGACCTCGCCCTCGGGGTCCGCGACGGGTTTGGTGCGGGATTCGGCAAGAGCGTGCGCGGTCTCGGCGCCCAGCGCAAGTGCCTGCTCGGCGGCGGCGAGAACCGTCGGTCCAAGGTTCAGAATCGTGCCGACGTGCCTTCGCGCGAGGACGCTCCGGTTCTTGACCAGCCGGACCAGGCCATTGGCGCAGACTTGCCGGTACACGATCGCATCGACCGAGAGCGTGCGCTTGCCGACTTCGCTGTTGGCGATGTGGACGCCGCGAAACAGGGGGTCGCCGGGCTTCGCCTCTCCGATGGGGCTCGGGTCCACAACGCGTAGATGAAAGCTCGCGTCCGACTCCTCGAACCACACGGGGACGAGCCCTTGTTCCGCGAGCGGTCTCGCCGCTTCGACCAACTGGACGTTGTCGATGCGCGCGTACCTCGAGCTGAGGATGCCGCGCACGGTTTCGCCGCAGCCGCGCAGGAGGATCGGCTTGGGCTTGGTCTCGCAAAGCCGGTCCATCCAGTACGCGAACTGGGCGTCTTGGAGTTCGGGCGGGCAACGCCTGAAGTACTGGGCGGGGATGCCGAGCTTGGCGCAGAGTTGACCCTCGGCCCAAGTTGTGGCCGAGAGTTCTCGGCGATCTCCATTGGTCGAGTGTAGAACGACCATGCCGTTCGACAGCCGGATGTCGGTCGCGGGAACGATCTTGTCCCAGGACTGCGAGGCGGTCGCGAGCGTTCGCTCGACGACCTCTTGATAGGTGCATGTGGGCTTCATTGGATCACCAGAGCCTCGTCGGGAGGCAATGATTCTCCAGCGTGGATGGAGGATGCAGTCCCGTCAACGAATCCCATCTTCGAAGCAACGAACCGCCTGCGACCTGCACTCGACGATGGACTTGCCGATTTGAAGGGTGCTTAGCGCGGGAAGGGTCACCTAAGCGATCGCGCAGCCATCACAGCGCGAAGGGCACTATTCTGAATACTTGATCCGAGGCAACGCGCTGAACATGAACGTCGATGACGGTCGTTCGATCAGGCACGAGCCAGTTTGCCAAGGTTCCCTGAGAGAACGCCTTCCTAAACGGCAGGTACCGGATGTGCTCCGAGTCGTGGGCAAGCGCATCGATCTCGAGAGTGCAGCCTTTGACCTGGGCGACCGCGTGCACCCAATCCCTCGCCGATTCGTCCCAATCGAACACCTTGATGTAGAAGGTGATCGTGTTGCTCGACACCTCGTTTGGGTGACCGTCGGCGAAGAGATCGTTGATGAATCGGCTAGGCGCCTCTCCAGGAAACGGGTTGAAGTAGGCGTTGAAGTGTTTGACCGGGTTGGAGTCTTGATCGAAGACCCGGATCACCACTTGAGCATACCGGTTGAACTGCTCTCTAGGGTCAACTTCGGCAACGAGCGCGACACGACGTTTCCTCCTTTGTGCAATGGCCATCCGTGCGGTTCGTGTGGCATCTTCAAACAGATTCGAAACGGCTTGAATCTCACCGACAAGTGCCGAGTCGCCCAAGCCGATAGCGGCTCCGATCAGTCCGAGTACGTCGCCACCACTCGCCGCGGGAGTCGGCTCTGGATCAAGGATGGAAGAGTGGGAAGTATCGGAGACGACAGCCAGCGGAACATCGTCGAATCTGGCTTCTGCATCCGAGTCGAAACGATATAGATTGTCTAGCTCCGGTCGTGGTTTTCTCAGGGAGCGCACGGAGGTGGGCGACCTCAACGCCTCCAGCGAAAACAGGTCGGATGTTTGGAGGGCCTGCAAAGCCTGCTCGCTCGGAACGAACCGCCCGTAGACAAAGTTGGGACTTGAAGCGGCGACGCGCACAACCCCGTCCGATCCCTCCTCGTTCGCGTACTTGACTGGAATCGGCGCAAAGCTGTCCGCGTACTGGCTTCCGACGATGCAGAACTCTCGGGGCGCCCTTGCAGCGTGTGCCCGTTTCTTGAGGTTCAATCTGCGATGCAGCTCGATCGTGGCGTTCGAACCCAGCTCGAGACGGTCGAGGATTTGCTGGCCTCGTCCCGTACCGAACAAGATCAGCCTGGCCCACTTCGCTATCTGGGACCTGCCGATATGTGCCCACGGACTCCCAAAGTGCGCGCCAGCCAAGTGAACGATGTTCCTTGCAGGGCATGGAGTCTCAGGATCCCAGTGCTTGAGCAACCAGTTCCTGACGACAATCGCCCCGGTCGAATGGGTCACAATGTCGAAGCGACCGGTTAGAAACGTTGGAAAGTTCCGCTCGAGCGCCCGCTGCATCGCGTTCGACACGTCGTCCAAAGTGATGGAGTCGTCGAGCGAGATGTACCGGCTCAGGTTTAGTTCCTGGACTTCGACCTGGAGTCGATTCTGCAGCAGTGCAGGCAGCTTCTTGTAAATGCTCCGAATGGCCTGCGGGCTGGCCGAGTTTCCTTCGGCGCTGTAACCGTGGACGAAAAGGATGGGCATTCTGAGGTCTCTCCTATGGGAATCCTATCCACCTGAGCCGGTGGGGATTTCAAAGCCGAAGCCGAAGAACATGCGACCAGACCGGTCTGGCCGCTTGGCGTCAAGGCCTGCGAAGCCCAACGTGAAGGTCGCCCGCATTGGGAATCCGAAGATGCCCCTGCTGGATTCATAGCCGCTGCCCATCTGCATGGTGTAGCTCAATGCGGAGCCCAAGGCAAGGTCTTCGCCACCCGCAAAGAGTGTCACGAGGTCGATGGTGAGCCTCGACGAGCGGCCGAGCGAGAATGTCGGCTTACGGATTCCAAAAGCGGGGCGGGAGCCCGGGCTCGCCACCGCAAAAGCTCCGAACGACGAACTGAAGTCCACGGGGTCCGGCTCGAGCACGTTCAAGGTGACCTGGCGGAAACCTGTTCCTTGGCCCATGGTCACCTCGTACGTCGCTTTTGGGTCTCGCGGCGATGCAAGGATCGTGTCGGGCGTCAGATGAAGCCTCGGGTCGGAGCCACCGCCCTCAAGTTTCAAGGGCACAGGAGTGAGTGGGTCGGAATGCTTAGGGAATTTCAAGATGACGTGGCTTGCCGAATCGGTGACGACCCTGAGCACGATTGGCCGATGCATGTAGGCTCTGATCGAGGCTGTACCGGCGAGCCGTGACACGAGATGCGATCGGGCCTTCGCCAACAATCCGCCTGATTGCATGGTTTCAACGACGGGCTCCGGCAGATCCATCCGAACGACGACGAGCAGAGCGTCCCCAAGGTGCGACCCAACAAGTGTGTCGCGGGAGAACACTGCTTTGCGCTGGTCTTTCGTCAGCCCTACTTGCGCCTGAACCGGGCACGTGGCCAATCCCAACGCGATCAGCGTCAATCCAAAGATCGTTCTATTACTCTTCATCAAGAATCAAGTGTTGGAGCTGCGCCGAATCTGGACAACTTTTCTGACGCCTTCGCTCGCAGAGGTCGGAAAAGGGTCCACACAAGCGCATGCACAACCTACGGAGTCGCTTGCGCATGGCATCCACGCCGATCCCTGTCGCCAAAGCAGCCTCTTCGATGCCAACTTCGCCGAGAAGCACGAGTGCGATCAAATCTTCGTGCTCGCATGTTGTGGTTGAAGTCCTTATGTGGCTCCGCAACGCGACGCGAAGTTCGACACTGTCGAAGGCAGCAACCGTCGAGCGATCGGAGCGTTCTGTGGGGAGGCCGGTCCGTTCCAGTTTCGTTTGGGAACGTCTCAGGTGGTTGAGGGCATGGTAGGCACCGATCGTTCGCATCAACTTGCGCAGGTCGCCTCCTGAAGACGTAGACGGCTTGGAGAGCATGGTGACGACAACGTCCTGCGCCAAGTCCTCGGCGACTTCGCGTTGCAGACGGAATCTGGCTCTCAGCCATTCCTCAAGATGGTGACACTCATCCAGAATTGGATGCCCCCGACCGTTCATTGCTGTCCTTCGCTAGGGTGGAATGTCCCTGCCCTTCGACCGTAGAACCCATCCTACCCTTCCTGGGCTGGGCTGTGCCCGATGGTCGTGTTGCACGAAACCGTTTGGTTGTGACTTTGTCCGGTTGCTCGCTCGCAACGTTTTTTTGCGCGTTCGCGAGGCATCGGAGACGCTGGATTCGATGACAAAGGACGAGGGGAAGCGAAGGAAGAGGCGCAACCGAGTGGCCGCCGTAGTCGCGCACACGCCGAGATACGCGTTCCGACGGTTGAGCCGGCTCGCCGAAGACTCGGGCGTATCGAAGGCCGCACTCAGCAGACTCTTGAGGGGCGACTGCACTCCGACGGTTCGAACCCTGATAAAGGTGTCGAGTGCAGTCGGAGCGCGACTCGGACGTCGAATCGACCCAGGAGAGCTGATCTCGGAGGACGGAGAGTATCCGACCCGGTTCGTCTGCACCCTGTGCGGCTGCAAGGGTTGCATGCCCGAATTCGCCTACGACTCCAAAGGCGAGCTCAAGCCCGAGTACGAGAACTGGCAACCCGGACTTTGGACCGGCGACACGCTCGAACGCGAGAGCGCGCTGTGGCGCGAAGTGGAGGAACTCGAATGAGCCCGGTACGCATGGGCCTCGCCGACGATCGGGAACTTCGCCGTCAGGTCCTCGAACGGACTAGCTGGCTGGGCCAACACGCCCTGGTCAAGCTCGTCGCGATCCTTCTGCGCACCCGCGGATACCGCGACGTTCGGATCGTCGGACGCAAGTCCTGGCGCGGTCGAGGACAGATGGGCGGCGCCGACCTCGCTTGCAGATACCGAACGCTCGTGGACGAAGGATCGGTCCTTGTGCAAGTGAAGGCGTATGGACCGGTTCAGCGAAGGTTCGTGGACGAGCTTCGAGGCGTCCTGCTGCGCGAGGATTGCGGTTCGGGCATCGTGTTCACCACCAGGCGCTTCTCAAAAGAGGCGAAGCGCGCCGCAGGCGCGAGAGTCGGCCTGCCGGTGGCGTTGATCGGCGGAGGCGGTCTTGCACGGATGCTCGTCGCGTCGCGCATCGGCGTGCGCCGAGACCCGCTCTCTCCCTTTCCGAGCCGCTTGGTTGTGGACGACCTTTTCTTCGAATCGCTGCAAGATAAGTATCCGGACGGGAAACCCGCTAGAAAATGAAGCCCGCCAAAGTTGACTATTTCTGGGGAGGTGCACTTTGAACGGGGTTTTTCCGCCCACTCCCGCCCAGGAAGTGGAGTCGATCCGGGTTCGATTGGCCGAATGCGGCGTCGCTCCCGATCAGATCGCCAAGCTGGTTTCCGAGCGGCCGTTGGAACTCATCCGCAAGCAACTCGATTGGCTCCCTTACAGAAGGGCCAAAAAGCCGGCGGCGTTGATCGTGGCGGCCATCGAGCGCGATTTCGAGGCGCCCGCCGAGTTGATGGACGGCAGCAGCGGCAGCAGCCTTATAGGGAGCCTATGAGGGAAGAACCCAAAGTTCCCTTCCCGGTTGGGCTTATCGATGGCGCCATGCCACATCTGACGGACACCGAATGGAGGGTGCTCTGCGTCGTGGTGCGACAAACGCTCGGCTGGAGCGATCCGGCCGGAGGCCGCAAGCGTCGCGACTGGCTCTCGCACAGCCAACTCCGCAAGAGAACGGGGCGCTCCGGAGGCGCGGTCAGTCTGGCGGTGGACGCTCTGGTCCGGTCGGGTCTGGTCGAGGCCACCGACGCGCTGGGGTGTGGCTTGACCACCAGCGGAGCCCGGCGCAAGGCGCGGCGCGTCTACTACGCTCTCGCACGCGGTTGGGAGACCCGACTCCGGAATTCGGAGGCGACCAAAGAAAAACGAGACAAAAAGTTGTCGACTCCGAATCCCGAATCGGTGTCGGACCTGCTCCGACGATGGCGCTAGGCCCGGTGCCGCCGCTGCTGCCCGTACCCGACGAGCGTTTGGTGGAAGAGCTGCGGGACTTGCTTTCGACGGAGTTCTTGATACGATGCGATCCGGAAGAGGCGCGCGACCTGGCGGTCAGGCTCGTCGCCGTCTATTACGCCACAAACTATGAGATACATCCTCTATGCCCGAAAGTCTAGCGAGGGAGCCGACCGCCAGATCCAGAGTCTGGAAGATCAGCACAAGCTCCTCGACGAACTCGCATCCCGGTGCGGGCTCGACGTCGTGGACAGGGTCGAGGAAGCCCGGTCGGCCAAGGCCCCCGGTCGGCGACCCGTCTTCGACGAGATGCTCCGGCGCATCGAGGGCGGCGAAGCCGACGCGATCCTGTGCTGGGCCATCGACCGCCTGACTCGCAACCCCGTGGACGCGGGGACGATCGCCTGGATGCTCCAGCGCGGCGCCCTCAAAGCGATCCGCACGTTCGACCGCGAGTACCGGGCCGAGGACAGCGCGCTGCTGCTCTCGCTGGAATCCGGGGTGGCCAACGACTACATCCTGCGCCTCTCGAAGAACGTGTCCCGGGGTCTGACCGAGAAGGCGGCCCGTGGATGGTGGCCCCACGTGGCCCCGCACGGCTACCGCAACGCGGTGCGCACCAGGGACGGCGTGCCGGTCTCGATCATCCTCCCCGATCCCAAGCGGTTTCCGCTGATCCGCAAGGCTTGGGAGATGGCCGCCGCCGGCAGCTCCGTCCCCAGAATCCTCGCTAGTCTGGAATCGTGGGGCTACACGAACCGGCCCTCGCGTGGCCGTTCGCCGAGGCCCATTTCGAGATCGAGTTTGTACCGACTTCTCGAGAATCCCTTCTACTGCGGTTGGATCCGCTACAAAGGGGAACTCATCCGGGGTCGGCACGAGCCGATGATCACCGAGGGACTCTACCGCGAGGCGAGAGCCAGGTTGGAGGGCGGCTGCTCGATGCGGCCGCAGAAACACACGTTCGCGTTCGCAGGTTTGCTCAAGTGCGGCGCTTGCGGCTGTGGAATCACCGCCGAACGAAAATTCAAGGGTCGCCACACCTACGTCTACTACCACTGCACGGGAAACCGTGGTTGCACGAAAGCAAGCGTCAACGAAGCGAAGGTCGAACAAGCCTTTGCAGACGCTCTGGCGCGTTGCCGTCTCGACCCGAGAGTGGCCGACTTGGTCGAGTCGTTTCTGACCCGGTGGCGCACGGGAGGAGACACGGACGCCGTACCCCAAACGCAGAGCCAAGCCCTACGCGACTTGAACGCCCGACTGGACGCCCTCTTCGAGATGCGGACCGGCGGCGAGATCACACCCGAGGAGTTCGTCCGGCGAAAGGTGGAAGTCCAGAACAAGATCGTCAAGCTGGAGCGGGATGTGGACGAGTACCGAAGCCGAATCGCGGCGAACGTCAAAGCCATTGGACAGGCGGCACGGTTCTGCGTCTCGGCTTCGCAACGATTCGCCGCCGAGACCCCCGAACACAAGCGCGCCATCGCCGAAGCGGTGTCGAGCGAAGCCGTCCTGGAGTCTGGAACTGTCCGTGTGACAGTCCACCCGCTCCTCGCAACCCTCGCTTCGATCGAACCACCGAAAGGCCCTCCACAACGGGTTGGGAAGGCGTCTTTCACGCTCGACAGTCCCGAGATGCGGGCTGCATGGGATGTTGTTCGTACTCTGGCAAATGGCCCGAGGGGTCAGTTCCGTGGTAGCAATGAGAGTGGCTTGACAGCGCCCAGTCCCCGACTACAGTTGAGGGGCACATCATACAAAGTCAAGTGATGCCTCGGATATTGGGTCAGTCCGACGCTTAAAGCGGCGAGCAATTGCGGAAGAGTCAATGATTGCTGTCTCCCAGAGCGGCTCAAGGACCCCCCAGCAGCCTGTCCCACGTGGTCTGCCATTCTACTACAGGGGCGTGAGAAGAGTTCCAAGCCTAGGGCGGGCCATGGCGATTGGTTGTTGCGAGCACGTTCGCCCCGTTGCGCCTACCAGAGCCAGCGGCGGTCCGATCTTTCAATACGCAGGCCAATGCGAAGGGGTACATAATCCCCTATAGACGGGCATCGCCCCAGCAAGCTGGGGCGAGCGGAGCGGTCACCTCAAGTTTTCCAAGTCCTTGATATGGATCGGGACGAATCCTTCCCCCTTCAAGGCAGTGACGACGTTGATGTGTTTCCTTTCCAGGAAGTTCACGCCGGCGTTTACGAATGGGTCGCGCAGTGCGCGCTCCCAATCCTCCGGCTGGCCGTCCTCTACGAAGTCTCGGTACCAAACACCGTCGGGCCTAATCCGCAAGGTGTTCATTGACTGAGCCTCCAAGAGGACGATGCATCCCATGAGGGCGTACCCCCACTGAACCGCGTACCGACAGCGAACCCCTCCCCCACCGAGCGTCGGGAGCCCAAGGCTCACCGCATTGAACCAGAATCGGCAGAGCTCCGACTCTCGATCCGCACTAGGGTCGCAGTCGGCAACCAGTATGAGAGGCTTGTTCGTCGTTAGCGCCGAGGTGACGAGCTCTTTCGCCACGACGCTCTGGGGTTCTGCCGAGCTCGAGCGCACGAGCGCGTTCGTGATCACGGCATCGGCCCAGTTCATCGCGGACACGGCCTCCTCAAGGGTCTGGGCCCTCTGGACTTTGATCGCCCAGGGACACTCAACGAATAGTGAGTGTCTCACGAGCTCGAAACCCTCGAACTCGTGGTCACTGTCTTCGACGACCAGAATGTTAACTTGTTTTTGCATCTTGACACCCGCCATAGCTCAATATGGCGCACGGTTGCGCTACCAGTCATCGTACTGAATGTGTACCGAAACAATGCGCTACATCGAGCTAACTTAGATTCATAGCGGATACTCGAATCATAAACGTTGTCGGGCTACCTGTCAAGGGGTTATGTCGGTGTTGACGGCGCGGGTGAACTTCTCGCTATTGAGTGGCGTGCCCCTTGGGAGTGCCCCTTTATGGATCATAGGGGGCTGCTACGATAGGGAGCAGGCCGGGGCCTTCGATCCTCGGAGCCAGAACGTCCCGAACCCGGGCGGCGTTCAACAAGGTGTCCAGTTCCAGGGCCAAGCACCCGCGTGAACTCGTCCACCACCGACAGGATCTTCAGCTTTGTCCCGTTAAGGCAAGAATCGTGGATGAATTCCACTCACCACACCTGGTTCGGAGCCTCCACGCGCAGCGGAACCGGGTCCCGGTGCGTTTCTTGCGGTGCCGCTTCACGCGCGAGAGGCGCAGCTCGCGGCACACCCGGTGCACCCGCTTGAGGTTCAANNGCCCACGCCATCCGGTAGCCCATGTTCGGCCGCCAGACCTCGTGAAGAGCCTCGCGCACAGGCCCGTCCTTGTCCGCCGAGGGCGCGCGGTACGGCTCGGCCGTCGAGACACCCATGATCCAGCACGCGCGGCACCACCTTCACACGGTCCGCCATCATCCGTTTCACTCCCTCAGCTCGCTGGGAAGCGCCAAGGCGTTTTCTTGGAACACCTTCTTCACGGCGCTGATCTCC
>DDSP01000037.1 GCA_002343445.1 Chthonomonas sp. UBA2387 | reverse complement strand
TAACCAACTGAGCTATGAGCCCGAAGCCGACCGAATATACCCGCCCGCCACCAGGCAAGGCAACCTTAACCGCCGGAGGGTACATTCGGCCCAATGACCCTGGCCGTCCTTCTTGCCCTTGCAGCCACTCAGTCCCTTCAGCCCAAGACCAAGGCCTTGACGCCGGACGCCGTCATCGCCCACCCCCTCGTGGCCGAAAACAGCGGCATGGTGGCCAGCAAGCGGTATCCGGGTGTGGTTTGGGTCCACAACGACAGCGGGGACGAAGCCCGCTTCTGGGGCATGCGGACCAACGGAACGGTCATCGTGCCCGACTTCCTCGCCGACCGATTCTCCGCCAAGAAGGAGGATGGCAAGGAGCCCTACCCCGGCGTCCGCGTCGGCAATGCCGTAAACTTCGACTGGGAAGACATCGCCCGGATTGGAGACCGCTTGATTCTGGCGGACGTGGGCAACAACGGCAACGCGCGGCGCGATCTGGGCGTCTACGAGGTCTTGGAGCCCAATCCGGCGGCCATCGACAAGACCCGCCCGATCGCGCACTACACGATCGCCTACCCAGATCAGACCGAGTATCCGGGCGTTGTGCGGTGGCATTTCGATTGCGAAGCCGTGTTCGGCCACGCTGGAAAGCTCTGGTTCCTGACCAAGCACCGTGCTCCGGGACAGATCGCCGTTCCCGAAACGGGCACGAACCTGTACCGCTTGGACAACCCGAAGCCCGACCAGGTGAACGTGTTGAAGAAGGTGGATGCCGCCAAGGACCTGGGAGGCTGGGTCACGGCCGCCGACATGTCCCCCGATGGCAAAACGCTTGCCGTCCTCTGCCAGGCGCCGCAGGCTTCGATTTGGCTGTTCACGAAGCCCAAGAGCGGGGACCGTTGGCTGAGCGGGGAGTCCAAACGGCTTCTGCTCAGAAACGCGAAGCAAGCCGAGTCGCTCGCTTGGCTCGACGATCGGACCCTGCTCCTTGGGAACGAGCAGAGAGAACTGTTCCGAATCTCCACGTCAGAGTTCTGAGATGCGGATCGCCGTCTGGCACAACCTTCCGAGCGGCGGCGGCAAACGCGCCCTCAACGATCACCTGAGAGGATTGACGGAGCGAGGGCACACCGTCGAGATCTGGTCGCCGCCCCACCCGGACCCTAGCTTCCTGCCGTTCGAAGCGTTCGGCCGGTGCCACACCGTGCCGCTCGACTTGGGGATTCCCGCCTCCACACGATGGTCGCATTGGAGGCAGTCATTCACGGGCGCCGACCGACTCGCCAAAGCGCATGCCGACCACGCCAAGCGGGTCGCCGAGGAGATCGGAAACCGGTTCGACCTAGTGTTCGCCAACACCGACCTCCACTTCCACGCACCGTTCTTGGGCCGATTCGCCCACGTGCCTTCTGTGCTCTATCTGCAAGAGACCAACCGACCGCTCTATCAGGCTCTACCCGAGTTGCCCTGGCTCGCACCAAAGTCGAAGCTGGGACTGAAGGAGAGGCTTGTGGATGCCGCGACAATCCGCCGGACTCGGCGCATGGGCCGCGAAGAGGTCGAGAACGCCAGAGCGTTCAAGCAAATCTTGGTCAACTCGGCGTTCTCCCGGGAGTGTTTGCTCGCTGCGTACGGTGTCGAGAGTCAAGTCTGCTATCTCGGCGTGGACACCGACCGGTTCAAGTGCTTGGACCTGCCCCGCGAGCGATGGGTCGTGGGCACGGGAGCGTTCGTGCCAGCCAAGCGGATCGCCTTCGTCATCGAGGCGCTGGCCACCCTATCCGCTTCGGTTCGGCCTCCTCTGCGTTGGATCGGCAACATGGCGAACCCTGAGCACTTGCAGGATTTGGTCCAACTGGCCGAACAAGGCGGCGTGCAGTTCGAGCCGCGTGTGGGCGTCACCGACGCGGAACTCGTGGAGACCCTGAGCCGCGCGGCCTTGATGGTTTACGCGCCGCGGCTCGAGCCGTTTGGGTATGCCCCGATCGAGGCCAATGCGTGCGGCACGCCCGTGGTGGCAGTCGCCGAAGGGGGCGTTCGCGAGACGGTCGTGGATCAAGTGAATGGGCGACTCGCCCCCTCGGACCCGGAGCGTTTCGGTGCCGCCGTGGCGGAGTTGCTCAACGATGACCCAATGCGCCGAGCCATGGGAGAGGAGGGGCAACGCATGGCGCGAAGTCTATGGAGCCTCGAAGCTTCGATCGACCGACTCGAAGCCCATCTGCTGAAGACGGCAAACCTATGAAGACCGCATTCGTCACTGGAATCACGGGACAAGACGGCGCGTACCTCGCCAACCTCCTACTCGAACATGGCATCCGCGTCGTGGGTGCGGTCCGACGGTCGTCGAGCCCCCAGGTGGGCAGGCTCGAGGAACTGGGGATCGCCCATCGCGTCGAGCTGATTGGCTGCGAACTGCTGGAGGCCAGCAACATCCGGGCCGTTTTGAGGGGTCTGCGGCCGGACGTCGTGTTCAACCTGGCGGCGCAGAGCTTTGTCGGAGCATCGTTCGAACAGCCGGTCTACACGACCCACGTCAACGCCATCGCGGTGGCGCACCTGTTGGAGGCCATTCGAGAGTGTTGTCCCGAAACCAGGTTTTATCAGGCGTCAACCTCCGAGATGTTCGGCCACGGCCACGTTGGAGCGCAAAACGAGGACACCCCCTTCCACCCGCGCAGCCCCTACGCCGTGTCGAAGCTCTACGCCCACTGGATGACCGTCAATTACCGCGAAGCGTACGGCCTGCACGCCGCGAGCGGCATCCTCTTCAACCATGAATCCCCTTTGCGGGGGCGCGAGTTCGTCACGCGCAAGATCACGCACACGCTCGCGCAGATCCGAGCTGGACGAGAAGAACCACTGGCGCTCGGCAACCTGGATGCCAAGCGGGACTGGGGCTACGCGCCGGACTTCGTCGAAGGGATGTGGCGCATGGTCAACCACCCGCAACCAGAGACTTTTGTCCTGGCGACGGGAGTCTGCCACTCGGTCCGCGAGTTCGCCACCCTCGCGGCGCGCTGCGCTGGTTACGACTTGGCCTGGGATTCCGACGAAGCAGGCGAGTGTGGTCGAGATCGCGCCTCGGGCCGGAAGCTGATCGTCACCGATCCACGGTTCTCCCGCCCGAACGATGTCCATCACCTGATCGGCGATGCCTCCCGCGCCAAGTCCGTGCTGGACTGGTCGGCCACGACCACGTTCGAGTCGCTGGTCGAGCGCATGGTCTCGGCGGACGTCGACCGCCTGGCTCGGGGAGCGTCCGCCGTTTGATCCGCTACGCCGAGGCGTTTCCCGACACGCTCGCAGCCGAATTGGCGCGATGTCCCGTTTTGTACGTCGCTCTGGGCGCCCTGGAATGGCATGGCGACCACTTGCCACTGGGCTTGGACGGCATCGTCGCCGAGAGATTCGTCGAGCGTTTGGCCGAACGCGTCGGCGGCGTCGTCATGCCCTCGCTTTGGCTTCCGATGACCACGCTTCCCCACCCTGTGTCGCTTCAGGTCCGGACGGAGACGGCGATCGCCGTTTGGAGCGATCTCATCGGCATGGCCCAAAAACTCTCCGCCCGTGCCCTCTGCGTGGTGTCTGGCCACTACGCCCAAGGACACATGGTCGAGCTTCAATCGCTTGCCATCGCCGCCATGACCGAAGACCCGCCGCTCGCCGTCTTTGCCGCCACCCCTTTGGAGGTGCTGGAGCGCGACGAACTGCTGGATCACGCGGCTCGGTACGAAACGTCCCAGTTGATGGCCTTACGTCCTGACCTTGTGCGCCTGGGCCGACTGGCCGAAGGTGATGCGGCAGAGACGGCCGTGCTGGGCGAATCGCCCCGATTGGCCTCCGCCGAAGAGGGCATGGCCCTGGTCGAGGAGGCTCTCGACCGCTGGGAGTCCATGATTCGCGAGGTTCTTACGGCCGGGGGCGCGAAGTCGCTCCACGACTTCGCCGCACGCCGGGTTTCCGTGAACGACGCCTACGTCAGAGAGTTCTTCAAGGGGTCCTGGGAGAACGCCATCGAGGAGTGGTGGCGGAATCGCACGGGGTCCTGAAGCGGCTTGTTCAGGTTCGTCGAACCGGAACCTGAAGCCGCCGTTCAGGTTTTTTGCCGCGAAACCTAAATTTCTTCCACATCCTTCCAAGGATTTCACACGGAAACTTTGCCAGGTTTTGGCAGCCCTGTCTGATGAGGGTTGCAAACGGAGCTAGTCAATGAGTCTGAGAATCAACTCGAACATCCCCGGTATGTCGGCCCTTCGGAGCGTCCAGCAGACGGACGCTGCGTTGGCCAAGACAATGAACCGGCTGAGCACCGGAATGCGCATCAACGATGCAGCGGACGATCCGGCCGGCTTGGTCTTCGTCGAAAACGTCCGCTCCCACGTCAAGGGCATCGAGGCGGCCATCCGCAACACCCAGGACGCGGTCAACATGGCCAAGACGGCCGAAGGCGCGCTGAGCGAAGTCGCCCGTCTCCTGTCCGGTATGCGAGCCCTCGCCGTACACTCCGCCAACACGGCAGTCGTGGACGGTCCGACGGTTCAGGCCAACCAGAACGAGATTCGGTCCGCGCTCGATTCGATCAACCGCATCGCCGAGTCCACCCGATTCGGCAACAAGCAGTTGCTCAACGGCAGCGCCGGCACGTTCGCCAGCGTGACGAATGCCAACGACGTCAGCGTCGTTGACTTCAACGGTACGTTCAACGGCAATGCCGTGGTCAACGGGCCGGTCACGATCGACCAGACGACCGCTGCGACCCGCGCCTCGATCTCGCTGGGCAACACCTTCGCAAGCTCGACCGCGACCGTCACCACGGTGGGCAGCTTCGTGATCAACGGCTACACGTTCCAATCCACTGGAACCGAGACGGTCGAATCCGTCGTGGCCAAGATCAACGAGAAGTCCTCGCAGACGGGCGTTCAGGCCCAAGCCGTCACCAGCGGCGGCAACACATCCATCGTCCTCACGCAGAACACCTACGGCTCGCAGCACCAAATCCAGTTCTTCGACCCGAGCAACGTGCTTCACACGTCTGGCAGCGCTTCCGCCGCCGGCGTTGACGCCGTGTTCGATGTCACCGTGACCACGTCGGCTGGCGCCGAGACGGTCTCCTTCACGGGCGGCCGAGCTCCTGGAGACTCCGGTCTGATGCTCAGCGACGGTACGGGCAACCGCATCCTTCTCACCGAGGTGGGCAACGCCACGATCGCCGCTCCCACCGAGGTCGGCTACGTTTCGGCGGGTTCCGTACGATTCCAGATCGGTTCGGACAGCGACCAGTCCATCAACTACTCGTTGCCCAACGTGATCGCCAGCCGGCTCGGCACGGGCGTCGTCTCCGGCAAGTCCATCGAGAACATCGATGTGACGACCGCCGCTGGCGCTCAGGAAGCGATCCAGATGATCGAGGCGGCCATCAGCCAGCTCGCTCAGGTTCGCGGGAATCTGGGGTCCTTCACCAAGAACTTCCTCGAGTCCAACGTCCGGTCTCTTGAGGTTCAGAAGGAGAACCTGACGGCAGCCGAGAGCTACATCCGCGATGCCAACATCGCTGAGGAGATGACCGAGTTGACTCGGCTCCAGATCCTCCAGCAGAGCGGCATGGCAATGCTCGGCCAGGCCAACCAGCAACCTCAGAACGTCCTGCGGCTCCTGCAACAATAAGCTTCCAAGTTACGGCACCACCCTCATCACGCGAAGCCCCGGCCCGTCAGGGTCGGGGTTCTTCGTTTTGGGAGGACTCGATCAGCCGCTTCAGCCGCAAGCTCCGGGCATGGTCTGGCACGAGTTCGAGCGCTTCGCCAAGCAGGTCCAGCGCCGTCTTCGGGTCACCCAGTTCGTTCGCCGCCGAGGCGAGGTAGTAGCGGTAATCGGGGTTGTCCGGGCCGAATTCGATCGCGAGCTTGGCCGACTCGGCCGCGTCGCTGTAGGCGTTGAGGAAGATCTGGCTGCGCGCCATCTGCCCGTGGGCTTCGGCCACCGTCGCCCGAATGGCAGGGTCCGTCGGGTCGGCGGGCGAAAGGGCAATGCACTGGCGGAACGAGTCCAGCGCCGAAGCGTGGTTGCCGAGGCCCTGCTCGACCTTGGCGTGCGCGAAGTGGAGCGGGAACGCGTCGGGCTTGAACCCGATGAGGCCGAGCAGTTTGAGCTTGGACTCCTCCAACGCCTCGAGATCCTCCTTCGTCAGTTCATCGTCCCGGTCGTAGCGCTCCAGGATGTCGCGGTTGAGCGTCTCGGCTTCGTTCAGAACCCGCGCGTAGGTGTCGCCGTTGCGGATGATGGGCACCTGGCCCTTGCCGCTCGGCTCGCACCCGGCCAGGATGCAGACCGCCGCCAACAACGCAAACCATCGTTTCACACTGTAGATGTTACTGCCCCTAGCGGTAAGGCGTCACGGACGAACGTCTTCGTAGGTGTCGAACGGGTCGTCGAATTCGAAGAACGTCTGCTTGTCCACCGCTGCGGCGTTCCAGTCGAACGCGTAGTACCGGCGCGACTTGCGGTCCAAAACGTGCTTGACGCAAGCCGCCCGCGCCTTCGCCCGCGTGTTCTGCGGCGGCGAGGTCATCGCATCCAGGATGTCCAGATCTGAAGCCATACGTTGCGTCTGACCCATCCCCTGCATGGCGTGGAACAGGCTTTGCTCGGGGTTGATGTTGTGGTACTCCAAGTCCACCGAGTGCAGGGCGTCCGACGACCAGTCGAGGCCTTCCTCGGCCATGTACTGCTCGACGATCTGACGCTTGGCCACCCAATCAACACGGTCGGCGAGCGTCATCGGGTCGGCGGCCAGCCCGTCGAGCACGGACTCCCAGGCGTCCAGCGTCCAATCGGTGTCGTCGTTTGTCCCTCGGTACGTTTGAGCCAACGCCAGATACTCGCGTTGGAGGTCCACCGCGCCGATCGTCCCTCCATCGGCCCGCTCGACGAGCCAGCGAAAGTCTTGGTCTCGGCTGACCTGCCGCAAGGCGATGAGCGGCTCGGCCAGTTGCAGCGATTCCGGGACGCGATGCTCCTCCAGCAGTCGCAGCACAAGGTGCGTCGTCCCGACCTTGAGGGCATAAGCGTATTCGTTCTGGTTCGATTCGCCAAACAGCAGATGCAGTCGTTGCATACCGTCGTGGCTGTAGAAGTGCTCCCACTTGGGGTTGATGAGGGCTCGGTTGAAGCGCACGCGGCCCGCTATGGTCTTGATGATGTGGTCTGCACGCTGACTGAGTTGGAACGGCACGTCGTGATCGGGCACCACTCCGTACACGTTCGACACCCAGATGTAGTCGATCGGGTTGTTGACGACCTCCTCGTACGTCGGCTGGGCATAGTTGGTGGTCAGCAAGTGGCCCCCGACCCGCCCTACGCCCGCGAAGATCTGCCGAGTGACCAAGAACGGGTAGAGCAGCGGCGGCGCGAAACTAAGGAACTCGTCGTTGGCTCGCACCAGATAGTTCTCGTGGCATCCGAACGTGTGGCCGCCGAAGTGGTCCACGGAGTTGTTGTAGAACGCGACAGCGTCTTCCAACCCCAGTTCTTTCAGCGCCTGAACGATGAGACGCTGCCCAGCCCGGTCGTTGGCGACCAGGTTGCGAAGGTCGCGGCACTCGGCGGTGGCGTACTCCAAGTGCGTGCCGACGGCGTCGATGTACATGCGCCCGCCGTTGACCAGAAAGCCGCCGTTGGCCGCCGGCTCGAACACCTCGTCCCGCGCGTGAAGGTCGATCGCCCCGATGTGGAGGTCGAAGAACAGGCTGTCCTTGACCAACTCAACGGCGCCTTCGGGGGTGCCGAAGGACTCGTCCGAAACGAGGCAACCGAACTCTGTTTCGACACCGAAGATCCGGTCGCCGGGAGCGTGGGGCATGAGCCTATTCTACGTCGCCGCGCCGCGAACGTGGCCAAGTGCTACCATCATCCATGCCCTTCCAGCCGTTCGACATCCACGAGGACATCGCCAAGGCATGGACCCCGCCCGGTGCGTTTTACACCGACGAGACCGCTTACGAAGCCGCCAAGGAGCGTGTGTTCGCACCCAGTTGGCAGTTTCTGGGGGATCTGGACGCCGCCAAGGTGCCAGGACAGGCGACACCCTTCACGATCCTCGAAGGGTGCCTCGACGAGCCTGTGGTGCTGACCCGGGACGCGAACGACCAGATCCACTTGGTTTCCAACGTCTGCACCCACCGTGGGATGCTCGTGGTCGAAGGGGCGTGCAACGAGCGGTTTCTCCGGTGCCGCTACCACGGGCGGCGATTCGGCATGGACGGGCGCTTCCAGCACATGCCCGAGTTCGAAGGCGTCGAGGGCTTCCCGTGCGAGAAGGACCACCTGGCGCCCATTCCCCGGTTCGAGTGGTCCAAACTCCTCTTCGCTTCGATTCGACCCAGCCACTCGGCGGAGGACGTGCTGCGGCCGATGCTCGACCGTGTGGGCTGGATGCCCCTCGACCAGGCCGTCCACGAGCCGACCCAATCGCGGGATTACATGGTCAACGCGAACTGGGCGCTCTACGTCGAGAACTACTTGGAGGGCTTCCACATCCCGTTCGTCCACGCCTCGCTGAATTCGGTCATCGACTACGGACGGTACGCGGTCGAGTTGCACGATCACTGCAGCGTCCAGGTCGCCTACACCGATTCGGGCGGCGACGTCTTCGCTTTGCCCGAGTCATCCCCCGATTACGGCCAGTCCATCGCGGCGTATTACTTCTGGGTTTTCCCGAACCTGATGTTCAACTTCTACCCGTGGGGCCTCTCGGTGAACGTCGTGCGTCCGCTTGGGCCGTCGCGGACGAAGGTTTCGTTCATCCGCTACGTATGGGACCCCTCGCGCTTGGGAACCGGCGCGGGCGGCGATGTGGATCGCGTGGAGCGGGAGGACGAAGCGATCGTCGAGGCCGTCCAGAAGGGCTTGCGATCCCGAATCTACGATCGGGGGAGGTACTCGGTCGCGCGCGAAACGGGAACCCACCACTTTCATCGGCTGTTGACCCAAGCGTTGTTTGGTGGCTGAACTCTCCATCCTGATCGTCAACTGGAACACGCGCGACCTGTTGCGGGCGTGCCTGGCTTCCCTGCGCCAGCACCCGTATGCCGACGACTGCATCATCGTGGTGGACAACGCCTCGACCGATGGAAGCGCCGACATGGTGCGAAAGGAGTTTCCAGAGGCCGTTCTGATCGAGCCAGGCGCGAACACGGGCTACGCCCGGGGCAACAATCTGGCCTTCGCCGCAGCCGATTCGCCCTACCTGCTCACGCTCAATCCGGACACGCAAGTGTTCGAGGGAACGCTGGCGCTTGCGGTCGCAGCGCTGAAGGGTCGCCCGTCGCACGGGTATCTGGGGGCGAAGCTGATCTCGCCCGATGGCTCCACACAGGCCAGCGTGCGCGGCTTTCCCACCTTCCTCGGGTTGCTCGGCGATTGGACCGGCCTCGGTGCGCGCATGGCGGGGCCGCTCGACTCGTACCGATTGACCCGATTCGACTACGACGCGCCCCAAGCCGCTCCCCAGCCCATGGGCACGTTCCTGCTCTTCCGGCGCGAGGCATTGGAAGCCGTAGGCTCCCCCAATGCGCCGTTCGACGAGGCGTTCCCCATTTTCTTTAACGAGGTGGACTTGCTGAAGCGGCTGGACGAGGCGGGATGGCCCGGCTGGTACGACCCGGACGTGCGCGTGTTGCACCACCATGGCGCGAGCACGCGACAGGTTCGAAAGGCCATGATCTGGGAGTCCCACCGCAGTTTGGTGCGCTACTTGACCAAACATGCGCCTCATCCCCTTGCGAACGCGGGTTATCGGGGGCTCGCTCTGCTAATCTATCTGGCGGCCCTGATCCGAGCCCGAGGCGTCCATGCCGGCTTTCGACCTTAGCGTCACGATCTGCTCTTGGAACACGCGCGACCATCTGCGCGCGTGTCTTGCTGCGTTGGAGGTCGAGCGCGGGTCGGCGAGCTTCGAGGTGATCGTCGTCGAGAACAACTCGGAGGACGACTCGGGCGACATGGTGGAGCGCGAGTTCCCCTGGGTCCGGCTCCTGCGACAGACGCGCAACCTCGGATTCACGGGCGGACACAATCTGGCCATGCGCGAGCGCCAGGGCAGGCATGTGTTCTTGCTCAACAGCGATGCGTACGTCCACCCAGGCTGCCTGAAGACCCTGCTCGAATGCGCCGCCGCCCACCCCGAGTACGGCGTGATCGGTCCCAAACTGCTCAACCCCGACGGGTCGCTCCAATACAGCTGCCGGCGCTTCCCCAACCCTGTGGCCGCACTGTTCCGCAACACGCTGCTCGGGCGCTGGTTCCCGAACAACCGGTACCTGCGCGAGTACCTGATGACCGATTTCGACCACTCGAAGGAAGCCACCGTGGACTGGGTAAGCGGAGCCGCCATGCTGGCCACCGACGAGATGATCGCCAAGGTCGGCTTGATGGACCCCGAGTTCTTCATGTTCTGCGAGGACGTGGACTGGTGCTTCCGGGCCTGGCGCGAGGGGTTCCAGGTGGCTTACGAGCCGACCGCCGTCGTCACCCACCACATCGGCGGCAGCACCGACAAGGTACCGAACCGCATGGTGTATCGTTTCCACAAATCCATGTTCCAGTTCTTCCGCAAGAACATGGTGCCCGACATGCCGCTTCTGGCACGCCCTGCGGCGCTGGCTTTCGCCGGTGCGGCCCTCACGGCCCGCGCCAGCGTGTTCATCGCCAAGAATTACGCTCAACGATGGAGAAGTCGCCTCAAACGATGACGGTGCGTAGCGCGCTTCCCTTCTTCCTGCTGCTCCTGTCGGCAGTCTTGGCGCCTGTGCTGGGCGGATACGTGTCGGTCGACGCGATGCCGTCTTCCCCGGAGTATCCCGGTGTGTTGGCCCTGCTCAACGCGCCCGAGGGGGCCGCGATGGCCCATGCCCTGATCGCCTTGCCCGCACTTTTGGGACTGGCCTTGGCTTGGGCGCAGCGCTCGGTCACCCCTACGCCCCCGCTACCGCTGGCCGTCGCTTGCGCCGTGCTGGCCATCTCGCTCGTGACCTCGCTGATGCAGTCGAGCTTCAAGAGTTCCAGCCTGCTGGTCCTAGTCGAGTGGATGGCTTACCTGAGCGCGATGGCAGCGGGAATGGTCCTCTGCGGACGTCGACGCGGCCCCATTCTGATTTTGGGTGCCGTCGTGGCGGGCACTGCTTGGGTCGCAGCGATGGGCGTGCAGGAATACGTCGGGATGAAAGCCCACGACCCGACGTGGCGCATCTTCTCGTCTTGGATGAACCCAAATGCCCTGGCGGGTTTGTTGCTGATCGGAGGTTTCCTGGCTCTCTCGCTCACGGCGACTTTGGACCGCATGGGTGCGTGGGCGGCTGGGGCGGCGGCCGTCGTCATCTGGTTCGCGATGCTGCTCACGCAATCCAAGGGCGCCTATCTGGCCGCAGGGGTCGGACTCGTCGCGCTCGTCGCAGTCGCGTTGTTCACCAAGCCCGCGGGCGGATCGCTCAAGCGCGGGCTGGCGGTGGCTGTTCCTTTGGTGGCCGTCGCCGTCTTGGCGTTCGCGATGCGGGCGCAGCCGGCTCCAACCGGAACCGCGTCGTCCGGAGTCTTTGGAAGACTGTCGAACGCTCAGGCCACAGCCGAGCAATCGGGCGAGTTCCGATCCAACCTTTGGAAGGGCGCGGTCGCGCTGATTAAGGAACGTCCGATGGGGTTCGGTATCGGCACCTACCCGCAAGAGTCCGCCCGCTCAGGACTGACGACGAAGACGGTGATGGCCCACAACTCGTTCCTCCAACTTGGAGTCGAGGCGGGGATACTGGCACCTCTGGCCGTGATCGCCATCGTGCTTTTCGCTCTGATCCGCGTGCTCCGCCACTCTCGAAGCGCCTGGTCCGGCCACCACTGGCCCCGCGCAGGGCTGGTCGCCGCCATCGCCGCCAGCGGAGCGCACAACATGGTGGATAGCGACCTGTACTACTTCGGGCTGGGGTTCCTCGTTTTCCTCTTGCTGGGCGTGGGCCTGAACATGGCCGTGGACGGACCGAGCCCCGAGTTCACCCCCAAAGGCCAGCGCTGGGGATTCGCCGCCGTTGCGGGCGTCGTCGCGTTGCTCATGGTCCACCTCGCCTCGGTCGAAATGCAGAAGGTTCGGTTCCGGTACGCCATCGCCGCAGGCGACGCAGCGACCGCACGCGGTCTTGCCACCTCTTTGGAGGGTTCGGCGGGATGGCACGGCGAGTACTGGTACCTGCGCTCGGCTGTGGCGGAGCCTTCGAAAGCCCTGGCCGACCTCGAGCAGGCCGCCGCGCTCGCGCCCACGGGCCGGCACCTTCGCGCCCTCGCTCGGTCCCGCATCGCCGCAGGCGATCGTTCGGGAGCCGAGGCCGCCATGAATCTAGCCCTGGTCCGCGACCCGAACGACTTGACGACGATGGAGCAACTGCGGGACCTCTACGTCGCGCTGGAAGCCTACGACAAAGCCACCGAGATGGCACGCAGGATGATCGCCGTCGAAAGCACGCCCTACTTCCAAGTGCGTTCGCTCCCCGAGGTGATCCCGATGGAAACCTATCGAGCCCGGTACTGGCTGGCCCAACGGACCGAAGGCGACGAGCGTCTGGGAGAACTCAAGGCCGCCTTGCCGGGCTACCTGGCGTTCGCAAGCACGACGTGTCCCTTGGTGATCCGGGCCCTCAAGGCGGGCGAACAGCAATTCGCAGGCATCGGCCGGGACAAGGCGGAGGCCACCCTGACCGAGGGCATCGCCATCGCCAACCTGCTAGCGGACTACGACCTCGGCTCGGCGGAAGACTGGCGGACCAAGGCGGCTGACCTGGCAGCCGTCAGGGCAGAGTTGACGGGAGCGTCGGCAGGCGGGTCGGTGGGCAACACGACCTCGGGTATCCCCTGAAGATAGGCCCGCACGACGTCCCGCGCGATCGGGGCGGCGATCTCGCCTCCGTGGCCCGCATCCTCCACGAGCACTGCGACGGCGATCTGAGGGTCGTTCAGGGGCGCGAACCCCACGAACCAGCTATGCGTCTTGCGGTCGCGGCGCGTCTCGGTGGAACCCGTCTTTCCGCCCCAGGACAAACCTGAAATCGCCGCCGAACGCGCCGTCCCAGACGAGATCACCTGGCCCATCGCTTGCCGCAAGGACGACCAAACGACGCCCGGCGCAGCAATGTCGGCCAGCACCTCGGGCTTGGTTTCATGGTCCTTGTGCGTCGCAGGATCGGTGAACGAGTGGACGAAGTGGGGCCTGAAGCTTCTGCCCCCATTGGCGACCAGAGCCGCCACGCACGCCATTTGCAGGGGCGTGGCCGACACTTCTCCCTGGCCGATTGCTACGTTGGCCGTATCGCCCGGGTACCACTTGCCGTCGGGTCGCCACTTCTTGACCCACTCATCCGTGGGGAAAATCCCACCCGATTCGCCGACCAGGTCAATGCCAGTGGGGTGGCCCAGACCGACTTCGAATGCCGTGGCGCGCAAGTTCTCGATTCCGGCGCGCATGGCCAAGTCGATGAAGTAGGTGTTGCACGACCGCTCGAACGCCCGGACGAAGCTGATGCTCCCGTGGACGCCCATACAACGCACTCGGCGGTTGCCCACCTGGTAGTAGCCCGGACATGTGTTGGGGCGCGACACGTCGAAAACGCCCGCCCGCACCGCAGCCAACGTGGTGACGATCTTGAACGTCGAGCCCGGGCTGTAGAGGCCCCGGATCGCCCGGTTCACGAAGGGCTTGTCCGGATCGTTGGAGAGCGCTTGGTAGGCCGCCTGAGAGATGCCCCCTTCGAAGAGACCCGCATCGTAGGTCGGTGCGCTGACCATCGCCAAGACCTCGCCCGTGCGCGGGTCCAAGGCGACCACCGCACCTTTGCGTCCACCCAGAGCGGTCATGGCGTAGCGCTGCAGGGCCAGATTCACACTGAGCCGCACCTGGGCACCGGGTAGCGCGCTGTCTCGGCCCACAAGGCGCAAGGGACGACCCTTCGCATCCACCTCGATCCGTTCCTGGCCGATGGTGCCCATGAGCAGCGTCTCGTGCGAGTACTCGACACCCAGCTTTCCAACGAACTTGGGCGCCGCTACGCCCAGCTTCCTCAGACGGGCGACATCGGATTCGTTGGCGGACCAAACATATCCCAGAATGTGGGCCAACGTGCTCGAATCGGGATAGAAGCGCATCGGGGTGGGAGTCACGTCCACGCCGGGTAGGTCGGACCGCAACTCAACGATGCGGCTGGCCACGTCGAGCGACACGCCTCGATAGACCGGGGCCGGAACATAGGGACGCCAAGCCTCAGCGTTGACCTTTTCTTCGAGTTGGGCTCTTTCCACCCCAAGAATCGCCGCCAAGCGGTCGAGAAGCGTCGGTTCCTCCTTGACGGCAATGGGCCGCACCGTAACAACCAGCTCGCTTCTGACCCCGGCCAGCAACGTGCCCTCCTTGTCATAGACCAGTCCTCTTGGAGCAGGGCTGCTGATCTTCATGTACGTGTGGCTCGCCCGCTCGACGAGGACATCGGCGATCACCACCTGCAAATACCACAGCCGCAACACGATGACGAGCAGACCGGCCAACAGCACCAGGGGCACCGCCAGCTCGCGGATCGTGAGATCGGGCTTGCGCTGCGCGTGGATCAACGCATCACCCTCCCGAACGCCCTGGCCCGTGCAAGCGGCACACCGTCGTGGGCGCTTCGGAGGCCAAGAACCTCTTGCGCAGCGTCGGCGAGCAGTAGAAGCCTGCTTGGCGGCCCGATTCGGCGCAGACCTCGACGTAGACGTATTCGCTCTCGTTGCGCGGCTCGGTTGCAGGTCGGGTTTCACCCGTGGCCGGAGGCGTCAGCGGCGGCGTCACCGGGGGTTGGATCAGGTCCTCTTCGCGTACGGGAGGTTCTTCGTCGGGGGGCTCGATCACGTCGTTCTCGGGAGGTCTCACATCGGCAGGTTCGTCGTCCCAACCTCCCGACCATCGAGGCGTTTCGAATTCGCGGGACTCCTCGCCAAGGATCTTTTGACAACCGGCCATGATCGGCGCCCACATCTTGACCGTGACCGTGCCACCGAACGCCCTCGGGTGCATGGGAGGATACAGCCAGCGGTCCCCTTCCCGCTGTTCGTTCGCCACCCATCCGATGCCGAGCAGTTCGTCGGTGTAGCCGCAGAACCACGCGTCCCGGTTGTCCGAGGTCGTTCCCGTTTTGCCTCGGGCGTTGGCGACGCTCTTCGCGGCCGTCCCGGTACCACTGGTGACGACCGACCGCATCAGATAGTCCATCTGCTCGGCCACGCCAGCACTCAGGACGTTTCTCGTGTACTCGGGCTGGAAGCTCCGCAGCACCTCTTTGTCGGGGCCGATGACGCGCGTGATCAGCCGGGGCTCGACGCGATCGCCGCCCAGCATGAACACGCTGTACCCACGCGCCATCTCGAGTGGCGACACGGCCGTAGCACCCAGAGCCAGAGGAAGCACGGGGTCGAGCTTGCTCTCGAATCCGAAGTTGGTGGCCGCAAAGCTCGCGACGCGGGAAGCGCCTGTGGCTTCCATCACGCGTACCGCGCAGACGTTGTAGCTGAAGGCGAACGCCGTTCGGATCGAAACGTGGCCGCCGTACTTCTCGCTCGAGTTGTGAACGGTCCAAGGCTTCGCCCCCGGGAACGCGGGCGGATAAGTCAGCCGTGCGTTGGAGACGCCTTTGGTGGGCGACCAAGCACCCGTCTCAAAGGCCGTGGCGTAGACGAACGGTTTGAACGACGAACCCGGCTGGCGACGGCCTTGCGTCGTCATGTTGTACTGGTTGCGATCGTAGTCCACGCCCCCGACCATCGCCAAGATTTCGCCGCGCCGATTGATCACGAGAAACGCGCCGGTCGCAACCCGCAGGTTCTTGTTGGCCTTCACCGTCTCGACCACCTGCTTCTCGGCAAGGGCCTGCATTTTGGGGTTGAGTGCGGTTTCGACGCGGTAGCCGCCCTCCGAGATGTCGATGCCTTCCTTCGATAGTTCGTCCAAGACTGCGTCCACGAAGTAGGGCGCGGCAAGACGTCGCGCGCCGGAGCCAAACGCCCGCTTCCGCAACGTGATCGTCTCGCGGAGTGCCGCTTCGTACTCGTCGCGGGTGATCATCTGCTCGTCGAGCATGATCGCCAAGACCAAGTCTCGGTTCTCGCGGGCCTTGTCTTCGTTGACGAACGGATTCTCGCGACTCGGCCGCCTGACGCAACGAGCCAGCAGAGCGGCCTCGCCCAGCGTGAGTTCATCGAGCGCTTTGCCAAAGTACACGTCCGCCGCCGCTTGGATGCCATAGGCACCCTCGCCGTAGTAGACCTGGTTCAGGTAGAGCTCCAGAATCTGCCACTTCGCCAACTGCCGTTCGATGACGACGGCGAGCGCCATGTCCTGCACCTTTCGGTCCATGGACTTGACCGGGCTGGTGTACACGCGCTTGGCGATCTGCATCGTCAGCGTGCTGGCGCCCCGCGTCACGCGTCCTTCGCCCGCCGACTCCATCAGCATGCCAGCCAGCGACATGTAGTCGATACCGGAGTGTTGGAAGAAGCGCTTGTCCTCGGCGGCGAGCGTCGCGTCGATGACCAACTGGGGGATGTTGTCGTACTCGACTGGTTTTCGGTACTCGTTGGTGACTCGGTAGAGTTCGGTGCCGTCCGCGGCCACGATCACCGAAGGCTGGAGGCTCAGTTCCTCCATCACCGCCGGCAGCGTTGGGATCATGGCGTTGGCCTCGCGAAGCTTGCCCGCGAAGTACACGCCGCCCGCCGTCGCCGCGACCAAACCCAGGAGGCACCCATAGGCGACGACAAGCTTCAGGGCGCGGAAGCGCCTCTGCTTGACGTTCGGTTTGCGGCCGGATGCGGCCTTGGCGGTTGCCACTACAGTAGAGTATAACGTCGGTCGCCCGGGTTACGATTCAGAGCGCCGTTCAGAAACCTTCTTCGCGAGCTCTTCCAGCTTGGCTTTGGACAGCTCGCCAAGCAATGCGAAAGACCGTCCGGACGAAGTCCACGTGTGGACTTTGACGTTCCTCCCCATGCGTCCGAGGCGCGACGTATCCAAGTCTCTCTCGACCTGAAAGAGCGTCAGCCGCTTGCCGTCGAACTCGTAGACCTGGACAAACACGTCCTTGCCCATGAACTGCCTCATTTCCGCGAATTCAAGCTTGGCTTGGCTGTCTTTCAGCAGAACTGGGGCGAATCCCTTCTCCTTCGCGAGCCTCTCGGCGTGTTGCTCCACGGTCACATAGGTCGCGCCGCGCCGTCTGATTCGGAAGGCGTCACGGGGGATGCGCGGCTCGAAGTCGATCGTCACGAACTCGAACTGACCGACCAGCGTGCCCACAGGATCGAACATGGTTCGCTTGAGCACCAGTGGCTTTTGGTCATCAATCCAAAGCTGTTGGAGTTTGTTGCCCTTGGAGTCAGAAACCGTGATCATCTGGGTGTTTCGTCCCGCCACCCGGCCACCATTGGCGACGTCGAACTTGAACCGGGACTTCTCTTCCACGAAAAACCTCAGGCGATCAACGGCATCCTGCCGCCTGGGAGGAAGGATTCGGATCTCGTTGCTGTCCGGGAAGTAGTGCTCCCGACGGTCGGGGACTTCGACGATCACCTGGCCCGACAGAGACGATCCTTGCGGAAAATCGATGCGAGTGCGACCCTGCGAGCGCAGGACCAGTTCCGTGTGCGCCTTCATGTCCGGCCCAACCTTGAACTCGATGACCCGCTTGCCGCTGTAGTCGACAGAACTGCTCCCGTCCACGACGCGCTTGAGCAACTCAAAGGCTCGGCCGGGCGCGTCTTGCGCAAGCGCAAGCGCTCCCAAGCCTGCCAGAGCGGCGATGGTGGCTACGGTGCGAGACATCACAACAGATCGAGATCGACGCTGGACCAATCAAGCTCCTCCTCGACGGGAGCCGGTCGGGCCGAAGCCACCTCGTGGGGGACCAAACCCGTTCCGGCCAGATCCAAGGCGGCGGCGGAATCGAGGTGAATCCGAATCAGCTCGTTCTCCAGACTCTCGGCGTGAGACGACGGTGCGGGCCCGCTTCGGAACAGCGCGACGGTCAGCACCGATGCGGCCAGCCCCGTCGCCAACGCGGGACGCCACGCGACGGCCCACCAACTCTTTCGCTTCACGGGTTGGAGTTCAAGCAAGCGTTCGTTGAGCGCGCTTCGCCAAGCAAGGCTGAGTTCGTCTTGCTCCAACTGGGCGACGGCATGCGACACGAGCCGCAGATCGTCGGCGCCAAGGCGCGCGTCCAGCATCCGTTCGGCATCCGGCGCGAGGGGCGAATCGTCCCAAGCCGCAGCCAGAATCTGTTTGTCGAGGTCCCTCTGATTCATCATCGCTTTGCCTCCAGGTACTCGGAGAGCACTTGTTTGAGATGCGCTCTGGCCAAAAACAGCCGGCTCTTGACGGTCCCGATCGGGACGTTGAGCACTTCGGCGATCTCGTCGTACTGCAAATCTTCTCGGTCGTGGAGCAACAACACAGACCGCAACTTCTCGCTCATGTTGGCAATGCCGGTCTCGACCAATTGCAGCAACTCGTCGTCGAGAACCATGGTCTCCGGGTTCCACCGATCGTCCATGACATCGATCGGCTCTTCGCCTTCGACGTTGCCGTCGATGCGGTACTCGATGGGTTGACGCTCATGCCGACGCGCCTTGTCCACACACAGGTTGTAGGCGATGCGGAACAGCCACGTGCGAAGCGGAGCCCGAGCGTCGAAGCGATCAAAGTTCTGGAACGCCCGGACAAAGACCTCTTGAGTGATGTCCGCCGCTTCCTCCCGGTCCTTCACGAACCGCTTGGCAAAGCCGAACACACGGTGTTGGTAAGCGTCCACCAAGCGACCGAACGCATCGAAGTCACGCCGTCGCGCGCGTTCAATCAGCGCGAGTTCGTCGGCTCGATCGAGCGATCTCATGGTCGTCACAGACAGGGACGCTGCAGCCATAACCAGCATGGCACAACGCCTCACGATCCCGATTGTTCACCCCGGTCTGTCAGACAGAATCAAGGCGCGGGTCCTTGGTCGGGTCCCGCGCCTCGATTGGGTTCCAATTGGCCTTACAGGCGAATGCCGACGGAGATTGCAAAGCCGCTGACTTCGTCCTTGGCGTTGCCGATCCAACGGCCTTCGACGAACAGAGGGTTGCCGCCGCGCTGGAAGTCCTTGCCGACCCCGATTTGGTAGGCGAATCGGGTCTGGTTGCCTTCCGACGGGGTCTTGACGAATCCGAAGCCAGCGCCTGCGAAGTAGTACACCTCGTTGCGTCGCACAACGTAGTTCGCCATGACCGGCGTGTGCCGGAAGTCGCCCTTCGACACGTAGTCGGCGGAGAGCACGAGCGACGTGTTCATGCCGTCGGGTCCATCGCCGAACTTGAGGTCCTTGAGCTTGTAGTCGATGCCCAGCGTGAACCAGTTCGCGCCCTGGTCGCGCGCGGATTTCTTGCTGGGGAAGAAGAGGCCGCCCTTGACGGACATGCCGAGAGGCTTGACGTCTTGAGCGAGAGCGGGGACGGTGAGCGCCGCCACACCAAGGAGCAGAGCGAGTCGTTTCATCTTGGGTCCTGATGGAAACCGCATCCGGACACGGCGCGGCTTACCGTAATGACGAATGGCGAAGGCCGAACGCACCGCGAAACTCAGGCTTCCGTCACGGTCCGCTCGCGAATGAACAGCCCGCCGATGATGGCCGTGACCGTGGCGATGACCATCGGGTACCAGAGCCCGGCGTAGATGTTGCCTGTCGCGCTCACCGCAGCAGTGCCGATCATGGGCACCAAACCGCCGAGCACGCCGTTGCCGATGTGATAGGGCACCGACATCGAGGTGTAGCGGATGCGCGTCGGGAAGAGCTCGACCAAAAACGCTGCGATCGGGCCGTAGACCATCGTGACGAACAGCACCTGGACGAACACGAGCAGGCTGAGCAACACGACATTCGGATTCACCGACGCCGTGCCGTTCCAGCCCGCCGCCTTTGTCATCGCCATGTAGATCGGGTAGTACAGGGCCACGGCCAGCACCATTCCGGCGATCATGATGCCCTTGCGCCCGATCTTGTCCGAGAGGGCGCCGAACACGATGAAGAACGGCGTGCCCAACAGGAGCGCGATGGCGATGATCTGCGTTGCCACGACCTTGTCGATGAGCAGCGTGGTCTGCAGGAAGTACAGCGCGTAGAACTGGCCCGTGTACCAAACGACGCCTTGGCCCATCGTTGCGCCGAAGAGGGCAATGAGCACCATGCGGCGGTTCTCGGGGTTCGCGAACGACTCGCGTAGTGGGTTGGTGGACGTCTTGCCTGCAGCCTTCAGCTTGGCGAAGAGGGGGGACTCCGACATCCGTGTCCGAATCTGGTAGCTGACGGCGATCAGCACGATCGAGATGAGGAACGGGATGCGCCAGCCCCAATCGGCGAACGAATCCTTGCTCATGGATTGGCTTACGGCCAGGATGACTCCCAGCGACACGAACAACCCGAGCGTGGCCGTCGTTTGGATGAACGACGTGTAGAAGCCGCGCTTGCCCAGCGGCGCGTGTTCCGCGACATAGGTGGCCGCGCCCCCGTACTCGCCGCCGAGGGCCAAGCCTTGAATCAAGCGGAGCAGCAGCAGCAGCGCTGGGGCCGCGTAGCCGATCTGGGCGTAGGTGGGCAGGAGGCCGATGGCGAACGTGGCCCCGCCCATCAATAGGAGGGTGAGCAGGAACGTCGTCTTCCGACCGACCAAGTCGCCCAACCGACCGAACAAGATCGCGCCGAAGGGGCGGACGATGAAGCCCGTGGCGAAGGTCGCCAGCGTGCTGATGAGCGCCAACGTGTCGTTGCCCTTGGGATAGAACGCCGGCGCGAGCGTGGTGGCCAGACTGCCGAAGATGTAGAAGTCGTACCACTCGATGAGCGTGCCCGCCGAACTGGCGCCGATCACCTTCCAAATCGTGGACGTGTTTTCCGTAGGGGTCGTTTCAGCCATGGGGCCTCGCTGCTTCCGCGCAGTATGCCCTATGGTTTGGCCGATTCTGCTTCGTCGAGTTCGATCTCTAGCCGAGAAACCGCATCTTGGTCGTAGCGGTCGAGTTCGCCGACGGTTGCCCGAGCCTCGGATGCTTCGACCAACTGCCCGTCTCGTTCGAGCAGCAACGCCAACGCCGCTTGGTGCGCGGCGTTGTCCGAGGCCAGATCGGTCGCCAGTCGCAGAGCCCGAATCGCCTCGGCGCGCTTGCCCGCTCCCCAAAAGGCGACCGCAGCCCTCAAAAAGAAGTGGTCGTCGCCGGGCGAGAGCTCGATGGCCGCCTGAAGCGGGCCGAGGGCGTCTTCGTATCGGCGCAGTCTGATGAGCAGGTTGCCCATCCAGAAGTGGTAGAAGGCGTCGGTCGGTTCGACGGCGATGGCCCCTTGGATCGCCGCTAGCGCGTGCGAGGGGTGGCCGCTTTGGTCGAGCGCTTCGGCCAGTTTGAAGTGGCAGTAGGCGTCGTCCGGGGTGGCTTCGACCGCTCGGTGGAGGTTCTCGATGGACTGCTTGAACCTCCCGTGGCGGCGATAGAGGTCGGCGAGAGCGAGGTACGGGTTTCGGTCCGACGCGTGCGCCCGCTGCGCCTCAAGGAACTGCCGCAGCGCTTGCGGGGCGTGGCCCATGGCTTCGAGCGCCTCGCCCAGCGAGATCTTGGCTTCGGCCGAGTCCGGCCCGTCTTGCTCCACCGCCCGTTTGAAGTGCTCGACGGCCTCTTCGTACCGCCCCGCGACCATCGCACCAAACCCCATGTCCCGGCTTTCTTGCCCGGTCTGGCCGATGCGGCGGCGCAGGCTGAGGATGTCGTCCTCGGGCGGTAGCGCGGCCTCATCGGGGATGGGCAGGCCGAAGAGGTCCGGTTCCCCACGGCGTCGTAGCTGTCCACCATCGTGTAGATGCGCTGGTTGCTCGAATTCAGTTCGATCTGCGTGGTGATCCGCCCGACGGAATCGTACTCGTACCGTCTCTTGCTTCCGAGGCCCAGCAGCAACGTCGTCCGCCGACTGTCGGCGTCGTACTGCTGCGTGTAGCGCTGGCCCGTGGGCACCTGCATG
>DDSP01000065.1:17917-94735 GCA_002343445.1 Chthonomonas sp. UBA2387 | reverse complement strand
GGCGACAAGGACGGCAAGGGCGGCATCTACAACTTCGTTACCAAGCGCGGCAAGGCCATGCGCCGCGCCAAGATCACGTGGACGCAGGTCGAGACGGGCTCGAGCATCACGTGGAAGTACCCCAGCGTCATCCTTCAGGGCGACGATGCGATCGGCGAGTTCTACTCGGTGGCGCTCACCTCGGGCAAGCAACAGGCGGACACGGGCACGAAGATGATCCACATCGGCAAGCGCACGCGCTCGACCATCGTGGCCAAGGGCATCTCGGCCATGAACGGGCAGAACACCTACCGAGGCCTGGTGCGCGTGAACCCCGGCGCCGAAGGCGCGCGCAACTACTCCCAGTGCGATTCGATGCTCATGGGCGACCGGTGCGGCGCGCACACGTTCCCTTACATCGAAGTGAAGAACCCCACGGCCACCGTGGAGCACGAAGCGTCCACGTCCAAGATCGGCGAGGACCAGATCTTCTACTGCAATCAGCGGGGCATCCCGACGGAGGACGCCGTGAACATGATCGTGAGCGGCTTCTGCAAGGAAGTGTTCCGCGAACTGCCGATGGAGTTCGCCGTCGAGGCGCAGAAGCTTTTGGCCGTCAGCCTGGAAGGCAGCGTGGGCTAGTTCCCTCGGGCGCGGAATCGTAGACCGGGAGGCACCAAGAGCGAAGGGCCGAGGCGTTGACCTCGGCCCTTCGCACGTCTGACGCCCCAGCCCCGCAGAGGGGGCCGGGGACGCAAGGGAGGCTCATCGAACGGGAACGCCATTCTGGTCGAGAATGGCCTTTCCTCCGGCGCTGTAGAACGCCTTGCCCCACATGAACTTGTCCGGGTTGATCGTAGTCGCGAACTGCTGGAACTTCGCGTGACCATCGGCGAACGTGTAGTTCGAGCCATTGCCGAACATCATCGGGTTGATGTACTTGATGTGTGGCAGTGCGCCCGACTCCTGCGTGCGGCACACGTCGAATGCGCTGTTCGCCACCTCGAGCGTCACCGCATAGACGTCCACGGCGTACTCCTCGGGGCGCTCGCCGGCCCACTTGCCGCCCGCTTGGGTCATCACCGCGTTGGTGGGTCGGTGCGACTTGTTCACGACGTTGTTGTTCTGCTGGAACGACGAGTCGTACACGCACGAGGCGTACTGAGAGTAGGGCGTGAAGATGATCGTTTGGGCTGGCCCATCCACGGCCGTGACGCCGACTGTGTTGGCGGGGTCGATTGTGCGGCGCTTGCGGGGGATCAGCGCGGCGTTAGCCGTATAGCTCTTGCGCGGGACCTGGCTGTCGCACGCGCTGCCCTCCGGCGAGGGCGAGAAGTCGCTCAGGTTCTGGCAGCTGGGCCAGCGCGGCTCGAGGCCCTTGTTCGGGTCGCCAGGGCTGACCCACATCTCGACGCTCTTCATGTAGGGCATCAGCATGGCCGAGATGTCCACGTAGCCGTTGACTTCTCCCTGGTCGTTCTTGTACCAGTACCCTTGCGGATACGTGTCGTCGTAGTCGCTGACATAGATCATGGTTGCCAGTCCGATCTGCTTGGTGTTGGACAGATCCACTGACTTCTTGGCGGCGGACTTCGCCTGCGCATAGACGGGGAACAGCATGGCTGCGAGGATCGCGATGATGGCGATCACCACGAGCAATTCGATGAGTGTGAAGGCTTTCTTCATGGGGCGGGCTCCAGACGGCGATGAACCGTGCATTGGCGATTCTGAGACCTGTCTCGGAGCCCTAACCTTGCCTTGACAGAACCTTCACGGTTCCGTAATGCTGGCCTACAGTTTCCTTGTGAACGCGGCGCTCCAGTAGGATGCGCCGTCCTCCTGGATGTTCCGAACGGCCACCTGGCGCGTCACCCACCACTCCACCCCCGCCCGGACCGACCGGCTGTCGTGCTCGGCCAGGATGCGGAAGCGGTTGGTCAGCGGCAGCGACAAACCGACGAACAGCCCGCGAAACCGTTCCGTGCCACCACCCACGGTGAGTTCGGCGGGCGTGTCGCTGTTGTAGTCGCCATCCAAGCCGAGCCGCATCGTGGTCGCCACGAAGAACGAGCGGCGCTGGGGCGTGCGGTCCGCCGCGTCGAGCACGCCGACGGTCAACCCCGGCAAGAATCCGACCACTGGGTCCAGGAAGCTGTACGATAGGTTCAACGTATCGCGACCCCGGCCCGTGGTCAGGGCATCCCGCACGGCTTCGATTTCGATGGCCTTGGTCAGGCCGTAACCAAGCGACAACGCGCTATGGGATGTGTCGTGCGCCTTGGCGATCCACTCGCCCCGGATCGTGCCAAGCGGGGTCTTGCGTCCCGTGGGAATGAAGATCAGGCGATCGGCCGACGCCGCACCGACGAGCAACAGAGCCACGGCCACACCAAACGCGCGCATGAAGCGCACCATACCCCGGTCACTGGCCGACAACCGACCGCACCGACAGCACACGGTCTCCGCGCTCCACTCTCTGGAGCACGTCCATGCCGCGCACGACTTGGCCGAACACGGTGTACTTGCCATCCAGGAGCCGAGCATCGGCAAGCAGGATGTAGAACTGGCTGTCGCCCGTGTCCTTCTGCTCGGGGAGCGCAGCCAAGCCCACCGCGCCCGCGACGTTGGGGAACCCGGAATCTTCAAAGGGAATGCGCGTGCCGCTGCCGCCGGAACCGATGCGTGCGTCGTCCAAACTCGACTTGGAAAGGGGATCGCCCAACTGGACGATATACGGACGGGGCGACTTCTCGACGCGATGGACCCGTTGCTCGTCGTAGAACCTCCGTGCGGCCAAGCCAAGGATGTGGGCGGTGGTCTTGGGTGCTTCCTTGGTGTGAAGCTGAATGGCGATGGTGCCTCGGTTCTCGATCTCGACCGTCAACCAGGTTTGACCCTTGGGCGGCCGCAACGGTTGGCCGGGCGCCAAGGCGACCACAAACAGCAGGATCAGGAGCGGCAGAACACGGGCCACGGACACATCCTTAGACGTGCGCCGCAGCGCGATGACACAGGCTTCAGTCCTTGAGCCGGCGTCCGTACCCGTCGTACTTCACGTTGCCCGTGAGGATGAGCAGCCCGTCGATGAACGACCAAATGCAAAGGACGCCGCCCGAGCAGATGGCGAGGACGAGTTGCATCACGCCCAACGCGCCGTAGCCGAGCATCATCCGCCCCACTCCGGGGAGGAACAACTGCAGGATGCCAGCGGCAAGGCGGCTCCGGTCGCTCACCACCTCTTGGTTGGCCATCCAGCCCGTCTGGACCATGGCGGGCGAGTACGTCGGGTTGGCGGGAACCATCGCGACGGGAGCAGGGGGTGGCGTGACCACCACCGGCGCGGCAGGCTGGACCTGCTGCTGGGGGATGGGGGGAGGATCGGGTGGAGCCACCGATGCGTGCTTGGCGAATACCGGTTGGAGTTCGACCACGGTCTGAGCGGGAAGCCAGTTCGCCATGCCCGAGCGCCACACATAAGTCTCGCGCATGATGACGCCCGCTTCGATCAGCTCGTCAACCTGTTCGAAGGTCAACGGCCCAAGCTGTCCGTAGTGTCCGACGTAGTACCAATCGCCCAAGGCGTCCTCGCGTGTCCGTGCGGCATCGCCGTCCGGGGTGAAGGTCATTCTACTGACAAGGGAGGCGGAACGACACCCAAAGTCCCAATCGCCCGCAACTTTCTGGCCTCCTGCCATACTCTCTTGCCGAGAGGCAACGAATGCACCACGGCACTTTTGGTTATCCGCACCCGATCAACGAACCCGTTCTATCGTACGCCCCTGGCACTCCCGAACGCTCCCGACTGAAGGCGGAACTCGCCCGGCTGAAGAGCGAAGTCGCCGAGGTGCCCATGGTGATCGGCGGAAAGAACGTTGAGACGGGCCGTCTGGGCGACCTTCGCCCGCCCCACGAGCACGGCCACCTCTTGGGCCGCTATCACCAAGGCGGGGCCGAGCACGTCGAGCAAGCGATCGGAGCCGCTCTGAAAGCCAAGGCCGATTGGGCCAACCTGAGCTTCGAGAACCGAGCCAACATCTTCCTGCGCGCCGCCGACCTCATCGCGAGCAAGTATCGCCCACTGATGAACGCGACCACCATGCTCGGCCAGAGCAAGAACGCGTTCCAAGCCGAGATTGACTCGGCGTGCGAAATCGTTGACTTTTTGCGATTCAACGTACACTTTTTGGCCGACATTTACCGGGAACAACCCATCAGCGGCCCGCAGATGCACAACCGCATGGAATACCGCCCGCTGGAGGGCTTCGTGCTCGCCGTGACCCCGTTCAACTTCACGGCAATCGCGGGCAACCTGCCCACCTCGGCGGCCATGTGCGGCAATGTCGTGGTTTGGAAGCCTGCCAACACACAGATCTACAGCGCACAGGCCATCATGCACGTCTTGCGCGAGGCGGGCCTGCCCGATGGGGTCATCAACCTCGTGTACGCCAGCGGCCCGACCGTCGGCGAGGTGTGCTTCCGCCACCGTGATTTCGCGGGCGTCCACTTCACGGGCTCGACGGGCGTGTTCCAAACCATGTGGAAGACCATCGGCGAGAACATCGCCCGATACCGGTCCTATCCACGCATCGTCGGCGAGACGGGCGGCAAGGACTTCGTGCTGGCCCACGCCAGCGCCGACCCCGACGTGGTGGCCACGGCCCTGCTGCGAGGCGCGTTCGAATACCAGGGGCAGAAGTGTTCGGCGGCCTCCCGCGCCTATGTGCCAGCCAGCATGGCCTCGGCCGTGCGCGATCGCTTGGTGGCCGGGATCGAGAGCATGAAGATGGGCACGGTCGAGGACTTCTCGAACTTCGTGAACGCCGTCATTGACGAAAAGAGCTTCGATTCTATCCAGGCTTACATTGAGGGGGCCAAGGCTTCGCCGGATACGTCCATCTTGGTGGGTGGCCAGTGTGATAAATCGGTGGGCTACTTCATCAGGCCGACGGTGATCGAGACCGTCAATCCGAAGTCCACCACGATGTGCGAGGAGATCTTCGGGCCGGTCCTCACGCTCTTCGTCTACGACGATGCGAAATTCGAGGAGACGATGGACTTGGTGGATGGGACGTCGCCCTACGCCCTGACGGGCGCCGTGATCGCGCAAGACCGAGCCGTGGTGGAGCGGGCCACGCGTCGGTTGGCCGATGCGGCGGGCAACTTCTACATCAACGACAAGCCCACGGGCGCGGTCGTGGGGCAGCAGCCTTTCGGCGGCGCGCGTGGCAGCGGCACGAACGACAAGGCTGGCTCGCGGTTGAACCTGTACCGCTGGCTCAGCGCTCGCACGATCAAGGAGACGTTCGTTCCGCCGACCGACTACCGCTACCCGTTCCTGCAGGAGCCCTGACCGGGCGCCGACTGCAAAAAATCGGCCCACGGATTCGGGTGGGCCGTGTTATACTGTTTGGAACGGCTTGCCTTTGCGGGCCGTTGACAACCGAGGCCGAATGCCGCGACCGCGGCAACGGGGAACCCGATCACGGGGCTAATCCGGAAGCTTTCCGGAAGGGTGGTTCTTGGCCCTAGCCCGACAGCTAACTTCGTAGGCCGATTCAGGAACCGAACCGAGAGGTTCGGAGGAGGTTTGATTGACCGAACACGACGTTCGCGCCCGTTTGCTTGAAATCCAGGCCTCGCGTCTGGAGCCCATCCAGAAGGCCAAGGCCATCTTGCGCCTGCGGCGGCACGTCACCCGCCAGATTGCATCCCTCGGCGTTTCGCTCGCTCGTCCCGACTATGGAGTCGACCCAGACGCGGCGACGCGCATGACGCGTTTGTCCCAGAGCCTCCGCCAATTGGACGATGATGTCCGGGAAGCGGCTCGGGCAGCGCTCTCATCGCGGCGTTCGCGTCGTCCGGTCGCACTCTAAGCCGGGCGCGCGGCACAGAATCCGGTTCGTACAGCGTGGTCGGGCCGGGTTCGACTCATCCCAGGGCCGAAGAAAGGGGGCACCGCAGAAACGCCCGGTGCCCCAACCCATCCCTATATTCAGGTGAACCGCCCCATTTGGGGGCTTCAGGCCCTATAATCGGGCCATGAACCTGCAGTTCGAGCGTGAAGCGCTCGCCGACCTCGCCCGCGAAGCGGGCCGGCTGGCTCAAGCAGCTCGCCGCTCGCTGGTTCGCGAGATCAAGCCCGATGGCTCGGTGGTCACCAATGCGGATCGCGAGGTCGAGGTGTTTCTCCGCGAGCGGCTCGCGCAACTCCAACCGGGCAGCGCCGTGTGGGGTGAAGAGCTCGGTTTCGCCGAGGACGGCCCGGGCGGCGTCTGGCTTGTGGACCCCGTGGACGGCACGACCAACTTCTCGCTCGGTTCGCCGTTGTGGGGGGTGAGCATCGCGTTCTACCATGCCGGCGAAGTGCTGGCCGGAGCGGTCGCCCTTCCAGACCTCGGCGAGACGTACTCGTGCATTGCGGGGGGCGGCGTGGACCTCGACGGGCGCACGTTGCTGCCGTTGGCGTCCGGCCCCATTGATTCGGGCTCGCCCGTGAGCGTCAGCGACTCGCCGATGAAGCGCCACCCCAGACAGCCTTGGCCGGGCAAGCTGCGCTGCGGTGGAGCGGTATGCGTGGACGGGTGTTTTGTGGCCTCGGGTCGCTTGCGCGGCCTGGTGGGCATGCGCGAGAAACTGTACGACATCGCCGCAGTCGCCCTTTTTGTCACGGAACTGGGCGGCATCGTGCGCTACGCCGACGGCCGCCCGCTGCGGTTCGAGGACATAGCCGACGACAGCCCGATCGCGGACGCGTGGCTCCTGTTTCCAGCCGAATCCGGGTTCGTCTTGGACACGGCCGAATAGGCCTTTCAAGCGACTCGTCTGCCGCACGCCCATAATGGAGGCGAATCCCATGTTCTACGGTGGCCGCGCGAAGCAGATGCCCTACTTCAGCGAGTACGTGGCGTCGCGGGTCGAGGCTCGGCGGGCCTCCACGTTGCGCGGGCACCGCTGGGTGGGTCTGCGTTTCGGCGTGCCGATGATCGCCGGGGGCGCGTTGCTCATGGTGCTGCGCTTGCCGCAGGTCGCCATCCTGCTGATCCTCCTCGGCATTTTGGGGCTGTACGCCTACCCCGAACTGGCCAAAATGCGCGACCAGCGCGAGGCCGCCCTGCGGCGGGACGCCCTCGAACACCTGCACCAATTGCTTCTCGACCGCAAGCTCCATCGGGCGCTCGAACCCGCCTTGATGGAAGTGCTCGAGAGTGGCGCTCGCGCCTATCGCGACGCCAAGCAGCGCCTCGAATCCCCGCTTTGGAACGCGCAATCCGGTGGCCACTGGAGCAGCCTGAGCGGCCACCTGTCTCAAGCGATGGACACCGCGATGGAAGATCTCTGCCTGATCGCGGCGGCTTCGGTGAGGCCGGTGCCGACGACGAACGCGCTGCAGGACCTTGTGGACGACGTCGCACAAGCCATTCACCCCGCGCCGACCGAGTGGACCCCCGAGATGGAACGCGCCCGCCAGTTGGCCGAGAAGCTCGTGCAAGTCGCGGCCGAGGTCGAGAGGTCCACCCAAGACGTCAAACCGAGCTTGGCTGGGCGCATGGATTCCGACATCGCGCTCGACGCCGCCTTGGGCGAACTCAGGACGCTCCGCGAAGCCGAGAAGGAACTGAACCAGGACGTGTGACCGGGCTCCGGTAACATTCCCCATTCATGCAGTCCCTGCGGATCACCGGTACGTTCCTCGACGAAATCACCCACGACATCCCCTCGCAAAACTGGGGTCGCGCCGAATGGGACCGCGAGTTCGCCCTCTACAAGAAGATCGGGCTGGACACCGTCATCATCATCCGGGCCGGCTACCGCAACAAGTGCATCGTCCCTTCCAAGACGATCCCCGACCTGCTCCCGGTGTATGAAGACCTCGCCGAGACGTTCTTCGATCTCGCCGACCAGCATGGGCTGAACCTCTACTTCGGCACCTACGATTCGGGTCGCCACTGGGTGCGCCGCACGTGGTGGAAGGAGGTCGAGGTCAACAAGCCGTTCCTGGAAGAGGTCGTCGAGCGCTACGGCCACCACCCGTCGTTCAAGGGCTGGTATCTGTGCCACGAGACGGGCAAGAACGACATGCACATCGTCGAGTTGTTCAACCACATCGGTCGGTTCTGCAAGTCGCTCAAGGACCTCCCCGTCCTCATCTCGCCCTACCCACAGGGGGCGAAACAGTTGGGCGAGGCGGGCTTCACGCTGGACGAGTCATTCGACCACTGGAACCGCATCTTCGAAGAGACCAAGGGCGCGTTCGACATCTGCGCGTTCCAGGATGGGCAGGTGCACTACCAGGAACTGCCCGCGTTCATCGAGGGCATCGGCGAGTTGGGCAAGCGGCACGGGGTGACCATCTGGTCCAACCTGGAGACGTTCGACCGCGACATGCCGATCAAGTTCCCGCCCGCCGATTGGCGGTACCTGCGGTTCAAGATCGAGGCGGCTTCGCGCGTGGCCGAGAAGATCATCACGTTCGAATTCCCCCACTTCGTGTCGCCGCATTCGTGCTATCCCGCCGCCCAAAACTTGTTCCGGCGCTATGCGGAGCACTTCGGCATCGAGGGGGTCTAGCGCGGTGCTGAGCCTGCCCGACGCCATCGAGGTGTTCGCCAAGGCGTTCAGCAAGTGCAAGTCGCTGCCCACGCCTTACGAGGCCGTGCCGCTGGGGCCGTGCTGGTTGCTCCGCGATGTGCCGGGTACGCGCAAGAGTCGTGGGCCAAGGAAGAACGAGCTGTTGGCCCCGTGCGTCCCACCCGACGAAGTGCACCGACTGATGCGGGACGTACCCGGCAGGACGTTTGTTTGCGCGCTCGACCCCGACCCCGAAGGCGACCCGGCGGTGTACCGGCGCTACCGCGACCTCGGATACCGGCTCATCGTCCGCGAGGCGTTCTTTGTCAAGGAGTTGGGCGACGAGGCGTTCTACGATCCGAGGGTGGCTCGAGCGAGGACCACCGCCGACCTGCAGGCCATGCGCGCCGCCGCTGGAACTCGCAAGATGACCGACGAGCACTTTGCCCAGGAGCAGATGCGGCTCTACTTGGCGCGGGATGGCGACGAGGTCGTGGGCTGGGTGCGCAGCGTGCCGACGGCGGCGGACCGCTCGTGGGTGGCCGATTTGTGGGTTCACGAGTCCCATCGGCGTCAGGGGCTCGGCGGCGCGCTGATGCGGACGATGCTTGCCGAGGACGCGTCGCTCGGCATCCGGTGGTCGGTGCTTGCGGCGAGCAAGGTGGGTTCGCTCCTCTACCCGCAGTTGGGCTACTCCCAGGTGGGGACGCTGCAGGTCTTCTACGTGGGTCGGTAGCGCCTGTGGATGCGAATCCGCTAGGGGCTCTCCGCGGGGATGTCAAGAAAAGACGCGCGCAATTTGTCAAGCTACCATCCGGATGAAGTCGGCAAATGGCGACCACAATAGCCGATGATGATCTTTCGTTTGGATGGATCTACTTCGAAGTAGATTTGAACGCAACGGTCGGAGGAGTTCCTACCGATCGTTAGGTGCTTCTGCATGGGTTTTCCTTGATGGATCGGCCGGTGCTCTCCATGCTTGTTCAAGGTCGCCTCAGACTCTCTCGGACTGTACTTCCAACCCTCACCAGTTTGAGAACTCGCGAACCACTGCCAGTTTTCGTCAATTAGGATATCCTCGATAGTCCTCAGTGCTTTTAAGGAGATGAGGGCGTCACCGTGGGGGTGGGAGTGAGCCGATTTGAGGGCCTCCTTGCTGACCTCGAAGAGCCTGGATTTGAGAAACATCATGAGAAGGCCCAAGGTCAACTTATCCCGCTTCAGCTTGGGATGGTCGGCTGGATGAGAAACCCTCGCTTGTGCCTTTCTGGCCTCCTCGGCAGCCAGCAGACGGCGGTAGTCCACTTCGTATTCACTGGGTCGCTCGGCGATGGCGCGATAGACGCCCTCCTGTTCCGTCCAGCAACCCAGTTTTTTTGTTGCGACCAAGTCGAGAATCGCAGCTCGCACGCTGGCCGCAACAGAGGGAATCGTGGATTCGTCTCCGCTAAACGTCGCCACTGGCTTGACCGATCCTCCCGGATTCCAAAGCAGGACCTTGCCGTCGAAGGCCGGGATGTCCATTCCACAGCGCTCGAGCAGCGCCGATTGTGCTCTCACGGGAAGTCTGAATACGGTCGCAACCGACATGACCTCGGTATTCACCGCGCCGACCAAGCGGTGGTGAATATCGCTCTCGAACGCAAAGGCTGGAGATCGTCTGTCAGCGACGAGCACCACGGGATACGGAAACAGTGGGTTGCGAAGCACTTCGTCAACGAGTTGCTTTACTGAAGGGCATCGCTCCTCGTATTCGTTGAGAAAGAGCAACGCTTCTTGGTCGAATTCGTCATAGTCGGCAGAGAGATATTCTTCCACCTGTTCATCTTCGTCATCGTCGTGGTCGAACACGATGTATGGGCGATCGGCCGATGAGTCGAGTGTCGTCCCATCGTCATTGAATGTCTGGAGTTGAGACAGCGCAAAATCGGTTGCGGTCAGCAATAGGCAGGTCGGCGCGTGCGCCATATCCTCATCGCGGGAGTACAGGGTGAGCGTCCAGGGATAGTGATTGCCCGAGTAAGCGGATTCTACATCAAGAAAGAACTTGCGTTCTTGATGAGTGATTGGAATCCGCAGTCGGTAGTAGTCCAATGGTTGACCTTGCACTAGTAGGCTTAGAGCATGGAACAGCGTGACATCTTGTCTCACAGGAAATCTGCCGTGCTCGTCTTCGAACCGAATGGTTGCCTGCGCAAAATTGTGGCACTCATGGGTCTTGTCAAGCCGTTGGAGGATTGCGTCCATCCCCAGGAGCGGCGACGTCAGGGATGGCCAATCCCAGTTGTTGCCCTCAAGCAAGTCCAGCGGGTCGGCGACTTTGGCGTCTTCCCAACATTTATCGTGGTGGTTGGCGATCCATTGGCGCAACGATGGATTGCTGTAAACCAGAGCGTAGTCGGCGGAGGCGTCTCCGGACGCTTCTACTATGGATGGGTGAATCCGGTCTCCGAGCGCGCTTCGCAACAGAATGGCGCGGATTTGGGGCGTCTTGAGACCCGCGCGGTAGCAGGAACCTGCGATCAGGTTGACGCGGCCGCGAGAGGGCCGAGCCTGCAACACTCGCCTTCCTGCAACTTCGTACCCGACCGGCTCAAACATCGCCGAAGGTATACCCCGGGGACGCTGGGGTCATCGCCCACGGACCGTCACGCCTCGTCGTCACGAGCGGTGCGGGCGGCGCGTTCGTCCTCCCACTCCAGCAGCCATTGCACCGTCCGTTGCTCGCGCCGAAGGCGATCGCCCTCGTCGAACGTCGCCACACCGACCGAAAAGCCCGTGTAGGCGGGCGTGCCGTGCAGGATGAACACGATCAGCGCCGTCGTCAGCCGCAGCGTCGGCTCGAGGGGCAGCAGCACGGCCAGCGAACCCAGAAACGCCGCGCCCGCCCAAATGGCGCGGACCACGACGAGCCGGTTGAACTTGCAGAAGCTGCGCGAACCCACGGCCTTCCACAGCATGAACATGCCAAAGATGTAGCCGCCCAGCAACAAAGTCGCATAGGCGAGCGCGACCAACATACCGGCGACAGTGACGGCTTCCATGACGCGTGACCTAATCCATTGTACGGATGAGCAGGCCCCGAAGCTCTCCCATTCGTAGGCACTTTTGGAGCAAACTTTGCACATGACGCTCGTCTGCCTCGTCGCCGTTGCTTTTGCGGCCGTTCAGGTCCTGCCCGTCGCCAACGGAGACTTCGAACGGGGAGACGCCGGTTGGAGGCGCGCCGTTTGGCGTGGCCAGCCCGTTGTTCAGATCGTGCCCGAAGGACGAAACGGGGGCCGAGCCGCCAAAGTCGTGGGCAACCAGCCCACCGACGGCGGGTGGCAGGCCAACATTCCGGTCAAGCCCTTTAGCCGATACCGCCTCGAGGCGTGGATCAAGACCGAGAACGTCGCCGCCGGCACGGGTCGGGGAGCCCTCCTGAACCTCCACTCACGACCCGAACACTCGAATGCCGTCGTCGGCACCCGCGATTGGACCCAAGTGGCCATCGAGTTCGACTCCGGCGCGGACGACACCATCCAACTCAACTGCATTCTCGGATTCCATGGCACGTCCACGGGCACCGCTTGGTACGACGACATCACTCTACGACTCATGAGCACCACCACCCCCGATTACCGCGCGACCATTCACGCCGACCGACGCCGCGAGCCGATGTCGCCATACATCTACAGCCAGTTCATCGAGCACCTCGGTCGCTGCATCTACGGCGGCATTTGGGCGGAGATGCTGGAGGACCGCAAGTTCTATCACCCACTGGGCCATCGCGACTCGCCCTGGCAAGCGGCAAGCGCGACGGTGGCGATGGAGACCAAGGACGCGTTCGTGGGCGACCACTCGCCCCACGTCACGCCACAGGGCCTGGGCGGCATCCGGCAGGAAGGACTGCATCTCGTGGCGGGTAAGCGCTACGTGGGCCGGGCTTGGCTCGCTGGCCCAGCCAGGGTGCAGGTGAGCCTCGGCGACCACAGCCAGACCTTGGACGTCGGCAGCGGGTACGCAAAGTTCGAGTTCGCGTTCCGAGCCTCGTCGAGTTCGACGAATGCGGCCCTTGCCCTCACCTCGGACAAGCCCTTCCGCGTGGGAACGGTCTCCTTGATGCCCGCCGACAACGTGGAGGGGATGCGGGCCGACACGCTGGAGTTGCTCAAGCAACTGAACGCGCCGCTCTACCGATGGCCGGGCGGCAACTTCGTCAGCGGCTACGAATGGCGCGATGGGTTGGGCGACCCCGACCGGCGCCCGCCGCGCAAGAACCCGGCTTGGCTCGGCGTCGAGCACAACGACTTCGGCGTGCACGAGTTCATGCGGTTCTGCGAACTCATCGGCACCGAGCCGCACATCGTGGTGAACGCGGGCTTCGGCGACTCGTACTCGGCGGCCCAATGGGTCGAGTACATGAACGGCCCCGCCGATTCGACGATGGGCCAATGGCGCGCCAAGAACGGTCGCAAGGAGCCGTGGAAGGTCGTCTGGTGGGGCATCGGCAACGAGATGTACGGCGACTGGCAGTTGGGCCACATGGCGCTGAACCAATACGTGATCAAGCACAACGACTTCGCCAAGCGCATGCGGCAGGTGGACCCCGATATCAAGATCATCGCGGTGGGCGACGCCCCCACGTGGTCGGACGGGATGCTCCGCCAGAGCGCCCACGCCATGACGCTGCTCAGCGAGCACTTCTATTGCCAAGAAAAGCCCGGCGTGGCATCGCACGTGGCCCAGATCCCCGACGCCATCCGCCGCAAGGCCGAGTGGCATCGGGCCTTCCGCGCCCAGCACCCCGAGATCGCCAAGTTGGACATCAAGGTGGCGATGGATGAGTGGAACTACTGGTACGGGCCCCACGTGTTCGGCGAACTGGGCACGCGGTACTTCCTCAAAGACGGCCTCGGCATCGCAGCGGGCGTTCACGAGTTCGCACGTTCGACCGACGTGATCGGCATGGCCCAATACGCGCAGACGGTGAACGTGATCGGCGCGATCAAGACCACGCCCACCGCTGCCGCCTTCGAGACCACGGGCTTGGTGCTGATGATGTATCGCAAGTGGTTCGGCGACGTGCCGGTGGAAGTCTCCGGCGACACGCGGCCCGTGGACCTTGCGGCGGCGTGGGCCGATGGCGGCAATGCGTTCACCATCGCGGCGGTCAACCCTTTGGGCGAGGCTCAGGAAGTCCGGCTCGACCTGAGCGGCGTGAACCTGGCCGACATGGGCACGCGATGGCGCATGGCCGATGCCGACCCCATGGCGTACAACGATCCCGGCAGTCCGCCCAAGATCGTGATCCGCGAGCAAGGCGACCAGGCGCCCGCCGGCAAGCTGGTTCTGCCCCCCTACAGCGTCACGATCTGGAAGTTTCCCGTGAAGAAGTAGCCTCGGCGCTCGCCGACTCAAAACGCGCGGGGTCAAAAACCCGTATGCTTAGGCGATGGACCAAGACGTTCAATTCGCCAGGGTCATCGGGACGAGCACGAAGAAGCCGGGGACGCCCAAGGCGGCCATCGCCATTCTGGGCTTTCTCGTGCTGTTCTCGCTCGTGAACGCGTTGGTGCGCCCGTACACCGATTGGCTGTGGTACCGCCACGATGCGGGCCAGCCCGAGGTGTTCCTGACGGCTTGGCGAAACCGGCTGATGCTGTTCGCGATCGCATTCGTGCCAGCGTGGCTGTTGGTGTTCGATGCGGTGCGCCGCCCTCTGAGGACGGCCCAGGTGTTCTCGCGAACGCCCGACAGCATCGGCGAACGGCTGGTGGCAAACGCCCTCTCGTGGGCCGAAAAGCGGTCGGGTCTTGCGGCCGCGTTGCTCGCGACAGCCTTTGCAGGGATCGAAGCGTTCGGCTTTTCCGCCCAATGGCGGGCGATGGCGCTTGCCCAGAACGCGCAACCGTTTGGCCGAACCGATCCCCTGTTCGGGATGGAAGTGGGTTGGTTCGTGTTCGTGTGGCCGTGGCTTTCCGCGCTCGCGGCCTATGTGTTCGGGGTGTTTCTCACGGCCTTGGTGCTATCGGTCGCGCTGTATGCCGGCTTGCAGGCCCTGGCCTCGCTGGCGCGCATCGAACTGGGTCGTCCGACCATCCGCAAGCACCTGGCCCTTTTGGGGGCGCTGACGCTGGCCGCTTTGGCATGGCGCACGTGGTTGGGCCGATACGGCTATGGCCTCGCCGATGCCGGCCAGTTCACGGGAGCGGGGTTCGCGGGCAGCGTGCAGCTCAAGATGCAAACGGTGTTGGCGGGCGTCATCGCCTTGGCCGCTCTGGTGACGCTGGTCAACGGCTGGAAAGGCAAACCGTTCCGCGCGACCGTCATGGCCGTGGTGGCCTGTGTGCTCGTGTTCTTTGTCGGCCTGGGGCTGGTTCCGTCGGTCGTCCAGCGGGCGTACGTCGGCCCGAACTACTTGGACGTCGAGGGGCCGTTCGCCAAGAACGCCATCGAGATGACGCGATTCGCCTACGGGATCGACAACATCGAAGTGAAAGACTTCGACGTGCAGGTGCGGCCGACGCCTGTCGAGGTGGACGCCTCGCGCAACACGCTCGACAACATGCGGCTGTGGGACCCCGACGTGTTGCGCCAGTCGTTCGAGGGCTTGCAAGGCTTGCGCCGCTACTACGCGTTCTACGACGTGGACATTGACCGCTACACGATCGACGGCAAGCAGCGCGTCGTCATGCTCAGTCCGCGCGACATCGACATCGACGGCTTGGACCGCAACGCCCGCAACTGGGTGAACCAGCGCCTGCAATACACGCACGGCATTGGCATGGCCCTCTCGCCCGTCAACGAGGCCGAGCCAAGCGGCCGACCCAAGTTCTTGGTCAAGGACCTGCCCGTCAAGACTCCGGAGGGGTTGAGCATCGAGCAGCCCCGGCTCTACTTCAGCGACATCCGCGACGAATACGGGAATCTGCGCGACGACTATGCCGTCGTCGACACCAAGGAAGACGAGTTCGACATGCCTTCGGAACGCGAGGTGAAGACCTACCGCTGGACCGCGAACCGTGGCGTCCCGCTGGGTGCACCCCTGGCCAAGTTCGCTTATGCGACGCTGTTCAGCGATCAAAACTTGCTCATATCGCCCAACGTGACGGGCAAGTCGCGCATCCTCTATCGGCGCAACGTGATCGAGCGGGCGTCCCTGGTCTATCCGTTCTTGCAGTTCGATCGCGATCCCTACCTGGTCGCTTTCGGCGGGCGGTTCCTGTGGATTCTGGACGGCTACACAACGACCGACCGAGTGCCGTATTCGGCGCGGATACGGGGCGCGAAGGGGCTCAACTACATCCGCAACTCGGTGAAAGCCGTGGTGGATGCCTATTCGGGCGAGTGCACAGCCTATGCGGTCGAGCCGGAGGAGCCCCTCTTAGCCGCGTGGCAACGGGTCTATCCCGGCCTGATCCGGCCCGCTGCCGAAGTCCCCGAGGGCTTGGATCGGCACTTCCGGTATCCGGAAGATTTGTTTATGCTCCAGAGCCATCAACTCACTCAGTACCATGTGACGGAGCCGACGCAGTTCCTCAACAACGAAGACGCTTGGGAGGTCCCGGTCGAGCGCGGGCAGAGCGGCAGCGGCGAGCGCATGAAGGCCTACTGGGTGCAGATGCGGCTGCCCGACGAAGCGGACGAGGGCTTCATGCTCATCTTGCCCTTTACGCCTCGCGAGAAACCCAACATGAGCGGATGGCTCGCGGCGCATTGCGACCCGGGCCAGTACGGACGATTGGTTCTGTACAAGTTCCCGAAGGGAAGCGTCATCCAAGGTCCCGCCCAGATGGAGTCCATCTTCGACCAGGACCGCGAGATCGCCGACATCAACCGGCAACTCAACAACGACCAAAGCCAGATCGTGCCGGGCAACCTGCTGGTCGTGCCGATCGGGCGGAGCGTGCTCTATGTCAAGCCGCTCTTCCTCCGCTCGCGTTCGCAGGGCATCCAAGCGATTCCGGAGCTCAAGAAGGTCATCTTGGGGTTGAGCGACCAAGTCGTGGTGGCGGACACCTACGCCGAGGCGCTTCAGAAACTCTTCGGGCGCGACCCGCGCAAGACGGGAGCAACGCCTGCACCGGCCGCGCCGAGCGACGCGGCGCAGCCCGCCCAAGAGAGCGATGCGTTCATCCCCAAGGCTCAAGTGCGCGATGCCGCCAAATTGCTCGATCAAGCCCAGGAAGCCCTGAAGGCGGGCGACTTCGGCAAGTACGGCGAACTCATCCGCGAGCTTTCGACCAAGTTGAGGGCGCTTGGCGAGTGATACACTTCGAGCCATCGAACCCGTGAAGCCTCGCGTCGCCGCCATCGTCCTCGCCGCCGGAAGGGGCGAGCGCTTCGGCGCGGACAAAGTGAACCTGTCGCTGGGTGGCAAGCCCGTCTGGCGCTGGTCTTTCGAGGCGTTCCTCGCCCACCCCGAGGTCGATGAAGTTGGCTTGGTGTGTGCGGCGGAGCACGTCGAGGCGTATCGGATCGCCGCTCCCGAGGCGGCGTTCGTCGTCGCGGGAGGCGCATCGCGTCAAGAGAGTTCCGAGTTGGGCGTCCAAGCAACTCAGGCCGAAATCGTGTTGGTTCACGATGCCGCCCGCCCGTTCGCCTCGACGGGGCTCGTTTCGCGGGTGCTCGAAGGCGTGCGCGAGGCGGGTGCGGCCGCGCCATCTCTGCCGATGACCGACACGGTGAAGCAACGCGACGGCGACGCCTGGCGCACGCTTGACCGGCAGGCGTTGCGAACGGTTCAGACCCCCCAAGGCGCGCGCCGGGACCTCTTGCTTCAAGCATTCGAGGCGGCCCGCGCAGAGGGCCGAACGTGCACGGATGAACTTTCCGCGATGGAAGCGATCGGCGTGCGACCTGCGCTGGTCGAAGGCGATGAAGGCAACATGAAGATCACGCACCCTGGCGATTTGGAGAAGGCTCTGGCCCGGTTCGGCACCGAGACCCGCGTCGGCTTCGGCTACGACGTGCATGCGTTTTCGGACGATCCCGGGCGGGTCCTGATGCTGGGCGGTGTGGCCTTCGAGGGGCATCGCGCTTTGGCCGGCCACAGCGACGCCGACGTGTTGTTGCATGCGATCGCGGATGCCGTGCTCGGGGCGGCGGGGTTGCCCGACATCGGCCACCACTTCCCGAACACCGACCCCGAATGGAAGGATCGGCCCTCGCTCGACTTCGTCGCCCGTGCCGCCTCTTTGGTGAGTAGCGAGGGCTGGCGCGTGACAAACGTGGATGCGACATTGATTGCCGAGTCGCCCAAGATCGGACCCAAGCGTGAGGCCATTCGGGCGGGAATCGCGGCAGCGCTCGGCATCGAGCCCGACCGCGTGGGGATCAAGGCCACCACGCACGAGGGCATCGGGGCGATGGGCCGAGGCGAAGGCATCTCCGCGCATGCCGTGGCGACGCTCGTCCGAATTCGGCTCTGAATCTTGCGAACGCCGGGAACCAACGGGTGGGGAGTCGCGGTAACAACCCAAGAGTCTGTATAGACCACCCTCCCCGGCTCCGCTCCTTCTCCCTCGAGGACGGAGCCACTTTCCTTTGGGGGGTCGGCCCGGTCAAGTAAACTGGCCCCATCGCAGACCCGACTCAAAACCCGCCGAACGTGGGCGAGGTGATCTACGACCCCCTGATCGAACTCATGAAGCGGTTCGAGAACGTGCGCGTGAGCGACACGTCCAAAGACCCGTTTGCCGGGCTGTCGGTCGAGGAGACGCTCAAGAAGCACATCGTCGAGGGCATCAAGCGCAACCTCGAAGCCCACCTCGACGCGGCGCTGGAGACGTACCCTCCGCTGGCGATCATCAACGACATCCTGCTCGATGGCATGAAGACCGTCGGCGAGCTGTTCGGTGCGGGCAAGATGCAACTGCCGTTCGTGCTTCAGAGCGCCGAAGTCATGAAAGCGGCCGTGCGGCACCTGGAGCCCCTGATGGAGAAGCTGGAGGGCGGCGAACGCGGGTCCATGCTGATCGCCACGGTGGCGGGCGACGTTCACGATATCGGCAAGAACCTCGTGGACATCATCCTCACCAACAACGGCTACCGAGTGGTCAACATCGGCATCAAGCAACCCATCAACGCGATCATCGAAAAGGCGCAGGAGCACAACTGCCAAGTGATCGGTATGAGCGGACTGCTCGTCAAGAGCACGTTGGTCATGCGGGACAACCTCTTGGAACTCAATGCCCGTGGACTTCACAACTTCCCGGTCGTCCTCGGTGGTGCGGCTCTGACGCGAGCCTATGTGGAGCAAGATCTGGCCGGCATCTACGCTGGACGAGTCCACTACGCCCAAGACGCCTTTGAAGGGCTGGCCCTGATGGAGCGCTTGGAGAAGGGCGAATGGACGGAGCCGGCACCGCTCGCCGAGCCACGCATCGCATCGCACCGATTGCCTGACCAACAGCCGGATCTTTACGTGTTTGACGGCGTGCGAAGCGACGTCCGCACAGACGTTCCGGTGCCGAAGCTACCGTTCTATGGGGCGAAGAAGTTCTCACGATTCGATATCTTCGAGCTTTACCGCTACATCAATCCCGTCAGCCTGTTTCGTGGGCAGTGGCAGTTCAAACGGCAGGACGGCATGGACAATCCCACGTTCAACGCTTGGCTCGAAGCCAATGCCCGTCCCATCTTCGAGCGCAAGTGTCGCGATTTGGCAACCGTGCTCGAACCTCGCGTCAAATGGGGCTATTTCTGGTGCCAAAGCGACGGCAACGACTTGATCGTGTATCACGAAGACGCCAAGACCGAACGCGCTCGGTTCCGGTTTCCGCGACAGTCTGTGGACCGGCGTCTGTGTCTAAGCGACTTCTTCCGCTCGGTGGATTCGGGCGAGATGGACGTGGTCGGCTTCCATGTGGTCACCGTCGGGCACGCCGTTTCCGAGCACGAGCGGGCGCTGTTCGCCAGGGGAGACTACGAGGAGTACCTCTATACGCACGGCATGGGCGTCGAGACCGCCGAGGCGCTAGCCGAATACTGGCACAAGCAGATTCGAGCCGAAATGGGCATCGGAGCCAATGATCCGGAGGACATGAAGCAGCTCTTTGGTGCCAAGTACCAGGGTTCGCGCTACTCGTTCGGCTACCCCGCTTGCCCAAACCTTGAGGATCAAGCGCTCCTGATGGACCTGCTCCAGCCGCAAGACATCGGCATTGAGCTTTCCGAGGAGTTCATGCTGGTGCCGGAACAATCCACCAGCGCGATCATCGTCCACCACCCCGAGGCGAAGTACTTCAATATTCGGTAGGGAAGAGGGAAGAAGGTCCTAAGGCATTTGCCTGAGTGATTCTCCATCTTCCACTGTCCCTCTTCCTCTTCCCTGGTGATCTTCATGGCTTAGCCAGGTAGGAAGCCATATTCGGTCTTTACTAGACGACCCTTCACGTAGATCAAGGTGTTCACATCGGGCCGCCAGCCGTGTCGGAAGAAGCTGATCTCGCCCGTGAAAGAGTCGCGTTCTTCTTGCGAAGCAGTCCAATCCGCGTAGGTGCCCAGATACCAGGCTTCGAAGACACCAAAGTCGTTGTCGATTCGTGATCCAAACGGTGTCAACCCTCTTGACTCCAGAAACGATTTCTCCTCCGTTGTGTACCGGTCGGCGGTTGCGATGGCGTTGGGTCCGATTGGCAACCACTGGACGACTCGTCCCTCTCGGCGGAGGTCCGCTGGATAGAGTTGATCCAACTCCGACAGCCGGCTGCCCGGAGGCACTTTGCGGCCTGCTTCGTATGACCGCTGGGTCTGGTTCCAGCGCAAGCCAGCGAACCCGCCGGCTCCAAGGAGGAGGACGATCGTGAGCCCGGCGAGCCTTAGGGCTCGTCGGGATGTGGAAAACCGGAGTTCGTCTTGGGATGGAGCGCGCATGGTCCGTCTCACCGCAATGAGTCAGGCCTCGGGCAGCGAGCCCGAGTTTGCCATGTGCGTCCAGTATAGCGGGGTCTAGTCCGCCGCCACCAATCGAATGATTTTGTCCGGCTGGTTGAGAGCCACGTAGACCGACCCATCCGGGCCGACGGCGACTTCGCGGACCCGGCCCAGGCCGTGGATCAGTTCCTCGCGTTCGACGAGCACGCCGTTCTTGAACCGCAACCGATCCACGTTAGCGCCCGAGAGACCGCCCGCCAGCAGATCGCCCTTCCAGTTGGGGAAGGCGGGACCCTTGGCGACATCCAGGCCGCAGGCGCCGATCGATGGGAGCCAACGAAACGCCGGAAGCGTGTACTTCTGGTCGGCCGAGGGCCACGGCACCCGGTAAGGAGAGCCGTTGTAGTTGATCGAGAACGCGATGTTGGGCCAGCCGTAGTTGTGGCCCTTCTGGATGAGGTTGACCTCGTCGCCGCCGCGCGGGCCGTGCTCGGTGTCCCAAAGATTGCCTTCGAGATCGAACACCAGGCCTTGCGGGTTGCGGTGTCCATAGCTCCAAACGGCCTTCTCGATCGGGTCGCTCGACGAACCGAACGGGTTGTCGGAAGGCACCGTGCCGTCCTCATTCAGGCGATAGACCTTGCCATTGGGGCGCTTGGTGTCCTGAGCATTCTCGCCCGCGCCTCGCTCGCCGATGGCGAAGAACACGTGGCCTTTGCCGTCGAACGCGATCCGATTGCCGAAGTGGACGCCGGAACCGTTGTAGAACCGCTGGTCGACTTCGAAGATCGACTGCTGGTCCACCAGGGTGGCCTGATCGCCGGATCGTTGCAACTTGCCGCGGATGATCTTGGTGAAACCGGCGCGGGAGCCGTCTTTCTTGGGGTCGTTGAGGCCGAAGTAGATCCAGCCGTTCTTGGCGTAGTCGGGGTGGACGGCCACTTCCATCAGGCCGCCTTGGCCGAATTCGATGGACGGCGGGAACCCGGCGAGTTGCGGTCCCACCTTGCCATCCTTGGAGACCAACACCACGAAGCCGGGGCGGTTGGTCACGAGCATCGTGCCATCGGGCAGCCAGTCGATGCCCCACGGTGTTTTGAGGCCCTGACCGTCCTCGACGACCGTTTCGATGCGGAACTTGTGCCGTTGCGAGGCGTACACGCCGTTCGTCGCCTTGGGCGAGCCCTTCTCGGCGCGCAGCGCCCTGGCCTGCAACTCGCGGATGTGAACCACCTGACCCCAGATTTCGGCGTCGCCCATCGTCTCGCCGAACGCCTCCATCCCCATGTCGGGCAGGCCCTTCTTGATGGCGTCGAAGAAGACTCGGTCGTACTTCTGGTCGAACTTCTCGGCCGTCAAGAGGGAGGCAGCGCCCGCGCCTTCGCCGTTGGCGCCGTGGCACTTGGCGCAGTTGTCTGCCCACGTTTGGGCGACGTTCTTGCCGGGCTGTCGAATCGCCAGATCGAACGACTCGCCGGAACTCGCCTCAGGCACGGGGTTCGAGGCGGCAGATGCCGGAGCCGGGGACGTCACATGGGAACAGGCAAGGATGGCGCCGGCACCGAAGACGGCAAAGCTGATTCGGGTCAACACGGGCGCTAGAGTACCTGCGGAGGGCCCGCCAACTGGGCCGCGAGTTCCTTCAGGAAGAACTCGCAGTCGGTGACCAGGCCGACGGCTTGATGGGTGCCGCGATCGGTGAGTTTGATCACGGTGTCGGCGTCCGAATCCACGCAATAGGTCTTGACCGAAGCAGGCAGACAGTTGCCGGTGGCGACGCTGTGAAGGGTCGTCGCGACCATCAGGGCCACTCCGACGCCGGGGACGAGCCGCCGCATGGCATCTTGGGCCTGCACGTTGTCGGTGATCACCTCGGGCAACGGGCCGTCGTCGCGGATCGAACCGGCCAGAACGAACGGGATCGGCTTGGTGACGCACGCGTGCATCACCCCTGTTCCGATCAACCCGATCCGAACGGCTTCGGCGATCCCGCCCAGCCGGCGCACGCGGTTGATGGCGCGCAGGTGGTGCGTGTGGCCGTGGGGCACCGATCGTCCGCCCGCGAGGTCCACGCCCAACGAAGTGCCCATCATCGCGGCCTCGATGTCGTGGGCGGCGAGCGCATTGCCGGCGAACAGCACGTCGATCCACCCGTCGCGAATCAACTGAGCCAGCACCGGCGCGCTGCCGCTGTGAACGATGGCCGGGCCTCCCACCAGCAGCACCTTCTTGCCCTCCTGCTTGGTGTGCCGGATCGCATCGGCGCAGTGGGCGATCATCCGCGACTTGGGGCGCTCGCTGCTCACTTCGTTGGACATGAAGCGAAACTCCTCTTCGTCCTGCCGCTCGGTGTCCATCGGCAGCACCTTGACCCCAGCAAAGCCCACGACGAACCGGTCGCCGCGACGCACCCAGTGCATCGGCGCCCCCGCCGCTCGCCAGCGTCCGTCTTCCTGCCAGCAGCGGATGCCGACGTCCATCTCGGGACCCTCGACGGGAATCCACTGGCCATCCAGTCGCACCAAGGTGGAGAAATTGGTCGTCGAGTAAAAGTCCTCGGGCAGCACACCGTCCATGTCGGCTTCGGCCAAGCGGGCGTCTTCTTCCAGATAGATCGCGCCATAGGGACGCAAGGCTTCCAAGGCGCGGTCCATGGCGGGCGGGTCTTCCGTCCGCAACTGCAGTTCGATGAGCGACGGCTCGTGCGAACCGCCACCCACGCGGAAGCGCCGGACGTCGTACTGGACTCCCATGCGCTCCAACAGGGTAAGGGCCTGCACAAGCGTATGCTCGTCGAGCAGGTGCCCTTCGAGCGAGAGCCGTTCGGTGACCACGGCTCAAGGGTACCAGCGGGTATGCTGGCGGCTCGCGCCGGGGTGGCGGAATGGTAGACGCGGCGGTCTCAAAAACCGTTGGAGGCGACTCCGTGCGGGTTCGAGTCCCGCTCCCGGCACCAGGTTCTCTGGCTAGGCTCACCCGATGGCGCTGAACAGCCGCAGCCCGAATGGCTCGGGCAACGGGCCGAGGGCTTCTTCTTCGGATCGGCAACCCAAGGCACCCAAGGCGATCAAAGCGCGCGACGCGGGATCGCCCTCATCGAACACGAGGATGCGGTTGGACTTGCGGCGCAAGGCGGCCACGGCGCCGTTCCACGTGCCGCCCTCGCGGAACCGCGCGCGGACGACCACGGCACGATCCCCCAAGGCATAGATCAATGCGTTGCGCCGCATGGCGAGATCGCCGCCGAAGGGCTGATGGGGATGCCAAGGCGAGACGCGAAGCAACCTTCCGGACGGCCAAGCGCCCATGCCGAAGCGACCCTCCGACCACTCCAAGCCGCAAGGCAGGACCTCGACGACCGTGCCACCAAATCGCAAGGCGGCACGCTCGGCGGCCAGATCCACCCCCGGCGCACCGCCCGAACACAGGGCCCTGCCGGAAGACGCCACCATCTCGCCCAACCGCTCGGCCCGCTCCAGCACTTCGCGATCGGCATCGCGAACGCCGACCACCGACACCGCCGGGGCCGCCAAGGGCCCAACATCGCCCTCGACCGAGACGACGGGCGGGGCCGCAGAGCCCAAGGATTCGATCCATCGGACGGGATAGGCGGGACAAACTGCCGTGAGAACCCTCCCGTAGGCGATGCGCGTCTTGGCCCACCTCCACAGTTCGGGGCGATCGAGTTCGCACGCCTCGGAGGGCATGCCTGCGCGCTTGAGCGCTGCAACGCACGCAGCCGGATCGCACACCGCAGCCTGACGCAGGGCACCGACGATCATGGGCCAGCGGCTGGGCTTGGGATCCCACACCCGCGGCGCACCCGGCAGATACAGGCAGGCCAACGCCTCCGCCCACGTCCCTTGGCACAGACTCAACGACATAGTTACTATCGTACTCGATTTCGCATCCTGAATCGGCCCGTCCGACCCGAAAGGCCAGCCTGCCTTCGATGTCGCCCGTCAAGGATCGGGCCAAGCCGAAAAGCCGTGGTCGGTATACTGCGTGGACTATCGGAGTGATGCGTCCGCTGCGACGCGCCGTATCCAAGTGAAAAACATCCACTTTCTCCTCATCGTCATCGGCCTGACGGCTCTCTCGGGATGGCTGTACACCAAGTTTCCGTATCAGATGGGCTTGGATATCGAAGGCGGCGTGCGCGTCGTCTACCGCATGAAGACCGAGGAACTCACGCCGGAGCAACGCCAGAACATCGACGTCGTTCGAGCGAACCTGCAGAAGATCCTCGTGGCGCGCGTCTCCAAGAATCTGGGCGTCGTCGAGGGCAACGTCGTGGCCAAGATGCCCGATCAGTTCATCGTCGAACTGCCCGGCTTCAAGGACACGGGCCAAGCGAAGGAGGTCCTCAGCTCCACGGCCAGCATCCGCATGTACCACGCTCGGAACGTGGTCACGGCCAAGAAGACGGCGCGTCCGTATTCGATCGGCGACGACCGGGGGATGGTGGACGGGCGACCCGAGATCAAGTTCACCCGCCGCGACGGCACGTCGGTCGAGCCGGGCAGCACGGAATACGCGCGCATGATCGAAGGGTGGGGCGAGCCCATCTTGCAGGGCGGCGACCTGGAGCGGGCCAGCACGCGTCAGCAGGGCAACAACTACCAGCCCGAGATGTACTTCGCGCCCAGCGGTGCCGAAAAGCTGCGCACGTGGACCACGCGCTACCGCAACGACGGCGAGCACATCGCGTTCGTGTTGGACGGCATCGTGCTCAGCATCGCTCCCCTCAAAGAAGGCGCGATCCTCAGCGACCAAGCGTTCATTGACGGGCAATTCGAGGCCACCTACGTCAGCAACCTCGTCGAACTGCTCAACGCGGGAGCGCTGCCGATCGGTCTGGAAGAGCTGAGCAGTTCCACCGTCGATCCCACCATCGGTCGTGGCGCGCTCAACAAGATCCTGTTCGCGGGTCAGATCGCGTTCGCGGCCATCGCGGCCTTCTTGATCTTGTACTATGCCTTCCCCGGCTTTGTCGCCTTGATCGCCCTGGTCCTCTACGGGCTGTTCACGTTGACGGCGCTCAAACTGCTGGGCGCGACGTTCAGTCTGGCTTCGATCGCGGGCTTCATCCTGTCGGTCGGCATGGCCGTGGACGCCAACGTCTTGGTCTTCGAGCGACTCAAGGAAGAAATGCGGCGCGGGCGCGCGTTGAACAAGGGCATCGACCTTGGCTTCAAGAGGGCGCTCTCGGCCATCGTGGACTCGAACGCCTGTACGATTCTCACGTCGCTCGTGCTCTACAACTTCGGCGATGGGCCCGTCAAGGGCTTCGCCACGACGCTCATCATCGGTGTCGCCATCTCGCTGTTCACGGCCGTGACGGTCACGCGTTCGCTGCTGTTCGTGTTCAGCGCAACGCCGGTCGGCCGCAATCCGAAGTACTACGCACTCAACCGCAACTGGTTCGGCGAGAGCTTGGAAGCCCACGCTGAGGACAAGCCCCTCAAGGTGCTCCAGAAGTCCAAGCTGTACTTCATCGTCTCGGGCGCGGTGATGGCCATCGGCCTGATCTTTGTGGCGATGGGCGGCATCAAGCCCAACGTCGAGTTCACGGGCGGCATCCGCGCCGAATACCGCATCAAGGACACGGACGCCGTGTCGGCGCACGAGATCGGCGACAAGCTCGAAGCGGCCGGGATGCCGGGCGGCGTGGTCACCATCAGCGGTGCGCCCGTGGCGGGCGAGAAGGTCGTCGCGATCACGCTTCCCGAAAGCGACAACGTGCGCCTCGACGATGCCGAAGCCGATGCCAAGATCCTTCAAGCCTCCGGCGTGACGTCGCTGGGCAGCGCCGGGCTGAGCAAGATCGGCCCCACCGTACGCGACGAGACGGTGCGCAACGCGATCAACGGCGTCGTCTTCAGCACCTTGCTCATCGTGATCTATCTGGCCGTTCGGTTCGGCTTGGGCATGGGCGGCTTCCGCGTCGGTTTCCGGTTCGGCATGTCTTCCGTCGCCGCGTTGGTGCACGACGTCGTCGTGGTCGTCGGCTTCGCCGGCATCATGGGCTACCTGTTCAACTGGCAGATCAGCGCCTTGTTCATCACGTCGATGCTCACGGTGGCGGGCTTCTCCACGCACGACACGATCGTCATTTTCGACCGAATCCGCGAGAACCTTCGCGGCAACAAGGCCAACCGCGACCTTGAGTCCATCATCAACATCTCGATCACGCAGTCGGTCGCACGATCCATCAACACGTCGTTCACGGTCATCATCGCGCTCGTGCTGCTGTTGACGGTCGGCGCCACGACGATTGACCTGTCGTTCTTCAACGCGGTGATGCTCATCGGCATCCTCGTGGGAACGTACTCCTCCATCTTCAACGCGTCGCCCGTGCTCTATCTGTGGGATAAGTTGGCGTTGAAGCGCAGGGGCGAGGCCGACACGCTGGTGGGCCACGCGAGAGCCGAGCTGGTGCAACAGCGGCAGGTGGCGACGGCCGTCGACACGGCCCCCGCGCAAGACCGCGTGTTCCGCGACGCTCAAGGCAACGTGTACGGTCAGGTGAAGCGCCGCGACTCGACCGCGTCCAAGCGGCCGAGCGTCCCCGTGGACGAAGACGAGTGACGCTGGAACCCAACCCATGGCAGCCAAAGTTTAGGTGAAAAGCATGAGTTCGACGAAGCGCGCAGGCAAGACCCACTGGATCATCGTGTTCGCCGTTCTGGCGATAGTGGGCGGATTCATTGTCTTGTTGATCCCCAACAAATCCGCCGCCAAGACCGCAAACGACTTCTTGGTCGCCTTGGCCAAAGACGACCGCGAAAAACTGACCGACCTGACCTACTGGCCGGACAAGTCGCGCGAGGAGATCCGCGCCTCGTGGGACAAGACGATGGAGGCCGCCAAACACTACCGCTTCGCGTGGAAGATGGTCTCCGAAAAGGACGCGACCGAAGAAAACACCGGCGTCGTCGTCATGGTGTTCCGCAACGCGATGAGTTCGGGAACGTTCGAGGAGAAGTTCGAAATCCCCCTCCAGAAGCAGAACGGCGAGTGGAAGGTGGACGTGCGCGGGATCAACCGCGAGATGTTCCCCGCACTCCCCCGGTAGACGGCCGTGGGCAAGTCTTGGTCCCTCTGGTACCGCATCGCCCGCTTTGTCTTGCGGTGGTTCTTCTTCACGCCGCTGGGCGGGTTCAAGGTTCTTGGGGTGGAGCGGGTGCCGCTCGAAGGCCCGCTGATCGTCGCACCCGTGCACCTCAGCCTCCTCGATCCGCCCTCGGTGGGGACCGCGTTGCCTCGGGGGTTGCGGTTCATGGCGAAGGAAGAACTGTTTCGGTTCAAGCCGTTCGCGGCCCTGATCCGCAGTCTGGGCTCGTTCCCCGTGCGCCGCGGCTCCAGCGATACCGAGGCCATCCGCAGGGCCATCGCCGAACTCGAACAAGGCCATGCCGTGCTGGTGTTCCCTGAGGGGACGCGCAACGACGGCAAGACCATGCGGCCCATCAACCGAGGCGTCGCCATGCTGGCCAAGCGCACCGGGGCGAACGTGCTGCCGGTGGGATTGTGCGGCACGAACCGCGTGTTCGGGCGCACGGTCGTGTGTTTTGGGCACCCGTTCACGTTCGCCGAGACCGCGGGACGCGGCGACGCGAAGCAGGACGCCGAAGCCTTCTCGGAGACCCTTCGGGAACGCGTCCTGGCCGCGACGCGCGAAGCCGGCCTGAACTTGGAATAGACCGTAGGACACTCGGCTGCCGCGCGCGCATGGCCTTGTGTTAAGATATCATTCAGAAATCGTGGAGCACAAACTCGCCAGCTTGGATCCTTTTCGAAGGAACTATCTGGTGTTCGGTCTGAACGATCACCAGGTCGCCAAAGTCGCCGACCTCGCGACGGAGGAAATCCTTGCGTCCGGTGACCCCATTTTCACGCTCAACGAAAAGAACGCCGACCTCTTCGTGGTGCTCGAAGGGCACATCACGGTGTACCGAAGCGACGGCGAACCCAGCGAAGTCGTCCGCCCTCCAGGTGTGTTGGGCGAGCTCGCCCTAGTGGACAACGAGCCCCGATGCCGTGCGGCCTATTCCGACGGGTTTACGCGTGTCGCCCGTGTTCCGGTGAAGCCCCTGCGTCGGCTGATTTGGGACGAAAAGGATTTGGGCATCATCGTGATCGCCAATCTGGCTCGCAATCTGGGGCTCCGCTTGGCCGACGCCCTCTTGCGGCTCGACGACCAGACGAGCAAAGCCGAAGACCCCTGGGCCAAGCGGCCGGACTAAGGTCCAGCTTGCTTGAGCACGAATCGGATGGGCCGGTCGCACCCGGAACCCACCCGCCTGAGTCACAATTCCGACTGCCGCCATGTTCTTCACCAAGTATCCGCATCGCGCCAACTTCGCATTCGCCCAACGAGCCGACGCCGCCGGACTCCACATCGGCAAGGAGACGTTTGATGCTCGGGCCGAGTCGTTCGAAGGCGACGTCCACCGGTTCCGAGTGAGCAAGAAGAACCGTTGGCAAGAGAATGTCTCCATCGACCCGCTGACGCCCCCTGCTCCCGCCAAAGGTGGCCTCAAGGTGGAGTCGGACGGCTCCCTTGCGCTCCAGTTCAACGGTAAGACCGTGCTGAAGACGTGTAAGGGCGAGGGCTTTGGCGTGATGGGCGAATCGTGGATGCTCCAGTTCGAAGTGCCCGCCGACGCCAAGTACTTCGGCATGGGCGAGAAGAACCTGGGCCGCCTCGAACTCAGCGGGCTCCGCACGAAGTTCTGGAACACTGACGTGTGGAGCGACTTCCATTCGGGCCAGTGGATGGAGGACTACGCCGACCCTTCGTACGCTTCGGTCCCCTACGTCATCGTGCGGCTCAAGGGTGCTTGGGTGGGCATTCTCGTCCACAACCCCGGCCCCGTGTTCATGGAGACCCCTCCCGGAACAGGCGAGAAGAGGTACTTCGTGGATTGGCAGAAGACGGGCGACCACCTGATCGTGGGCAGCGAGTGCGGTCAACCCGACGTGTGGTTCCTCGTGGGCGATTCGCTCGCCGACCTCACCCGCAAATTGCAGGCGCTGGTCGGCAAGACGCCCCTCCCCCCGCTCTGGTCGCTCGGCTACCACCAGTCCCGATGGGGCTACGCGACCAGCGAGCAACTCCTCGAACTCGACGAGAAGTTCCGCAAGACCAAGATCCCGTGCGACGCCCTTTGGCTGGACATCGAGTACATGGACGGCTACCGCGTCTTCACCCTGGATCCCGCCAACTTCCCCGAGGGTGTCCAGAACACGGTGTGGAAGCTGTGGCGCTCTCGCCGACGCGTCGTGCCGATCCTCGACCCCGGGGTCAAGCGAGACCCCGGCTATGCCGCCTATGACGACGGCTTGGCCAAGGGCGTGTTCTGCCAAGGGCCGGAGGGCCATCCGTATGTCGGCCTTGTTTGGCCCGGCGAGACGGTGTTTCCCGACTTCACGCAGCCCAAAGGCCGCAAGTGGTGGTCGAACCATGTTCGCGATTGGACGGAGCTTGGATTCGCGGGCTACTGGGTGGACATGAACGACCCAGCGACCGGCCCCGTGGACCCCTCCGGGATGCGCTTCCGCAACGGCAAGGACGACCACGCTCTGCACCGCAACCAATACGCCCTCGGCATGCAGATGGCCACGTTCGACGGCCTGAGGCGGGCCAAGCCACGTTCGCGGCCGTTCGTCCTCTCGCGCTCGGCGTTCATCGGAACCAGCCGATACAGCGCCGTTTGGACGGGCGACAACGTGGCCAACCACCACTACCTCCGCATGGCCATCCCCACGTCGTTGAACTTGGCGTTGAGCGGCATCCCCTTCAACGGGCCCGACCTGGGCGGCTTTGGTGGCGACACGCCCGAAGGGCTGATGGTGGATTGGGCCAAGGCGACGTTCCTCTTCCCGTTCCTCAGGAACCACACGATGAAGGAGGCGCGGCGGCAGGAGCCCTGGGCGTACTCCCGCCGTGCGCTGGGCACGCTCCGGCACCTGATCCAGCTTCGCTACCGGCTGTTGCCCTACCTGTACACGCTCTTCGCCGAGCAAGAAGCCAAGGGGGAGGCCATCCTGAGGCCGCTTTCGTACGATTTCGAAGGCAAGGACTTGGACACCGTGTGCGACCAGTTCCTCATCGGCCCCTTCATCATGCAGGCGCCATTCCTCACGGACGGCCAAAAGGAGCGCACGGTCGTGTTGCCGGGCGACCAGCCATGGTTCGACGTCGCCGCTGGCGAGTGGGTCGAGCCGGGCGAGGTCGTGGTCCCGGTCACGCGCGACCGCACGCCCCTGTACATTCGAGCGGGCGCGATTCTGCCCGCGTGCGCTGGCTGGCCGACGACGAATCGCAAGGACCTGCGGAAGGCCGAGTTCCACGTCTTCGCGCCCAAGGGCTGGAAGGGCGAGACGCGCCTGACCTACGTGGCCGACGATGGCGAATCCACGGCTTACCGCAAAGGCAAGCGCACCGTGATGGAACTGACGCTCAAGGGCGACGGTAAGAAAGCGATGCTGAAGGCGAACACGACCAGCGACGGCTACGGGTCGATCGAGGCCCGAGTCGCCTCGTATGCCGGGCTGCCGGTCGAGATGGCGGGAGCGACGTGGGAGGATGGCTCGGCCATGTGGTTCGCCGAACTGCCGGTTCGGTGGGCGACACTGTAGCCCGCGACGGCACTGGAAGGGCTCAAGCGACGTATGATGTGGTGAGATGCCTTCGGATCAACCCTCGAGCCTTGAGATCGTGGATCGTCTGATCGCGGGTGCGGGCGACGACCCTCGCGCGCGCACTTACCTGTCCGCCTTGCGCGACGACATTCGTAAGGATGCCGAACGATCCGAGGAGCGCGAGAAGCTGCTGGCCGAGTATGAGGAGGCCTACGCCAAACTCACGGCCCCGGCCAACCGAACCGGCGTCTATCTGGTGGACCAAGAAGGCGGACTGGCGCTCATCGCGGTGGGAGATTCGGAGTTCTTGGCCCAGTTGGACCCCACGCTGGACGAAACCCCGACCGTAGGCGACCGCGTGCTGGTCAACGACGCGTACGCGATCGTCGGCAGGCTGCCACCGCATCCCGGAGGCGCGATGGCCAAGGTCTCCGAGGTCTACGACGACGGTCGGTTGCGAGTCGGGGGCGAAGCGCCGACCACCGACGGTGGCCGAGTCGTGCTGCGTTCCGCAGCGCTCGCCGAGCAGACCCTCCACCCCGGCGACACGGTCCGCATCGAGCCGACCGGGCGCGTGGCCGTCGAGTGGTTCGAAACCAAGGAAAACCGCGACTTCTTCTACGAGGACGTCCCCGAGATTCCCTGGGAGAAGGTCGGCGGGCAGAGCGAGGCGATCCGTCTGATCCGCGACACGATCGAAAAGCCGCTGCTGCATCCCGAGATCTTCCGGAAGTTCGAGAAGAAGCCCGTGAAAGGCATCCTGCTCCATGGCCCTCCCGGTTGCGGCAAGACCCTCATCGGCAAGGCGACGGCCTACAACCTCACGCAAGAGTATTCGAAGCGCGTCGGCAAGCCCGTGAAGGAGTACTTTATGGCCATCAGTGGTCCGAAAATCCTCAACATGTGGTTGGGAGAGACCGAGCGCATGGTGCGCGAAGTGTTCCGCATCGCCCGCGAGAAGGCCAAAGAGGGGAGGCTGGTGTTCATCTTCATGGACGAGGCCGAAAGCGTGCTTCGCACGCGTTCCTCGGGCCGGTGGCTGAACATCAGCAACACGGTGGTGCCCCAGTTCTGCGCCGAGTTGGATGGTCTGGTGTCGCTCGACAACGTGGTGCTCATGCTCACGTCGAACCGACCCGACTACATTGATCCGGCCGTGCTTCGCCCGGAGCGAATCGACCGCAAGGTCAAGGTCAACCGTCCCGACCGTTCGGCATCCGAACAAATCATCGGCATCTACCTGCACGCCGACATGCCGCTCGATCCGGGCATCCTCGAAGAGTTTGGCGGCGAAGTGGACTGCGCAAGGCAGGCCTTGGCGCGCCGGACGATCGAGGCGTTGTGGACGCCCAGCAAGGAGCATCGCTTCCTGCAAGTGCACTTGAAGAATGGCTCGACCGAGACGCTGCACTGGTCGGATCTCGTCAGCGGCGCGCTGCTCCGATCGGTGGTCGAGCGTGCGAAGGACTACGCCATCGAACGATCCATCGCCGAGCCCAATGCCCGCCACGGCATCTCGCAACAGGACCTGCTTGCCGCGCTCGAGGCCGAGTACCGCGAGAACGAGATCTTCCCCAAGTCGGACACCCAAGAGGATTGGCTGAAGTTGCTCGACTACGAACCGGACAACGTGGCTTCCGTGCGGCCGGTGAGCCAGCGATCCTCGGCGGACCGGGTGCGCAAGGCGATCGTCTGAGCGTGACCAATCCGGGGGTTCGGGCGTCGGAATCCTTGCCCATGCGACCCAAGTCGTTCTTCCTGTTCGCCGCCTCGGCGCTCGTCGTCACTGCCGCCTTCGTTGCCTCGCCTGCGATTTCGCAAAGCAAGACCGTCACGTATAAGGAGATCAAGCCGATCCTCGACCGGTCCTGCATCAACTGCCACGGCGCCAAGAAACAGCAGGATGGCGTTCGGCTCGACTCCTACGAGGCGATCGTGAAGAGCAAGCAGGGCAAACTGTTCAAGGCCGGCAAGCCCGCCGAGAGCGACCTGTTGCTCTATGTCAACGGCAAGAAGAAGCCGCAGATGCCGATGATGGCCAAGCCGCTGCCGGCCAACGAGATTCAGATGATCTCGGACTGGATCGCGCAGGGCGCGAAAGAGAAGTAAGGCTGCCATGGCCTAGGCCGGGGCGTTCTCAACGAACGAGCGCAGGCTCGACCACGCCGTCTTGAGGTCGGCGAGCAGCGGCGCTTGTGTGCGCGCGACTGCCACCAGGTCCAGGTCTAGGTCCGCCACGATCAGCGCTTCTTCGCCGACGGGCGCCTCGGCGAGCACCTGGCCCATCGGGTCCACGATGCGCGAACCGCCGACGAACCCCTTGCCTCCTTCGAACCCCACCAGCATGGGGTTGAGGGTGAACACGCCGTGCTCTTCGCTCACAGCGCGCACCATCCGCGAGTAGCGGTCCAAGTTGCCAATGGTCGGCCCATCGAAGCCACGAGCCGGCGAGGCCGAGGGCACCACCACGACCTGCGCGCCATATACCGCGAGCAACGTTCCCAAAATCGAGTGCCAGATATCCTCGCAGATGAGCAGCCCGCCGAGACCCCAAGACCCCTGGAAGACGCCCAGTTCGCGGCCCGCCGAAACGAACCGCTCTTCGTCGAACACTCCGTAAGTGGGCAAGAAGAACTTGCGGTAGACCGACGCCACGTGGCACGCCGACCCGTCCCAGCGCAACACGGCCGCCGAGTTGTAGAGCGTCGCTTCCGCCTTCTCATAGAAGCCAAGGACCACGTCGATCGCCCCTGACCCGGTCAAGCGGCGCCCCACCGCCTCGGCCAAGGCGTCAGCGGTCATGGCGTGTTCGAGCACGCCTCCCTCGAGGAAGTAGCCCGTGGTGCACGTCTCGGGGAAGCAAATCAGGCCGGCGCCCTCGTCCGCCGCCTGCCGGATGATGGACGCGATGCGGTTCAGATTGAAGTCGGTTTGCCCCTTGTCGGGAGCGATCTGCGCGACGGCGGCTCGGAGCACCATTGCGGGCGAGTGTACCGGCGAAGGGTCGCTGTGTCCGTCCCGGGGCTAAGGTCCCGAAAACCAAACCCGACTCCTTTACGTTGATTCCCCGGCACGTTTCGGCTCCACACTGAGCTTGGGGCAGACGACGGGTGCGAGCGATTGCCACCGAAGGTCAGGTGGATTGGCGCTGAACACGAACCTCGTTCCCGCTCTGCCCCACGGCAGGGGCGAGCGTCTGCACCCCGGCCGCACGACTCAGACGCTCGGAGACTGAAATGACGGCCAGATCAAACACCCTACGAATCGCGTTGATCGGCGCGATGCTCGCTGTGGGAGTTGCGGCGCACACCCAAACGTTGGTGATCCGCCACAAGAACAGCTCGTACACCGTGACCTACGAAGCGGCGCAGAAGCGGTTGAGCGTTTCCTCGGACAACATCAATGCGGTTTGGCGGCGCGAAGTGTCCCGGAGTGTTCCCACGTTCCGGAGCTTCTCGGCCGTAGCGACACCCGCCGGTCCGATCGTGATCTACGACGACGGCACCAACACGCGATTCTCCCTGATCCACTGGAAAAACGGGGGCAACAAGGTGGACCGCAGCGGAGAATCGCTCGACGGAGTCATCGGACCGGGTGTGTTGCTCAACTGCATGTACCAGGTCGAGGACTACGGCGCGAAGGCGATCGTCCAGACGGTATCGGGTGGCAAGACCCTCGAACACAAGTGGGACATCAACATGTGGGGCACCCACTCGATGAAGTCCCGCACCACGATCGGCACGCTCAACAAGGGCAAAGCCAACCTTTCATCGCAGACCACCAACACGAACCTCCGGTTCGTGACCGATATCCCGCGCGGCTTCCGCGAGATGCCGGTGGACGAGCGATCCATCGCGCTCGTCGGCTCGCTGCCCGACCTTTACCTCACCATCTACTCGGAGACGGCCGACCACCAGCCCGAGGAGTTGGCTGAGGCCTACTTCAAAGAACTCGGGCTCAACGTGTTCCACGCTTCAAAAGAGAAGCTGGACGACGGCACACCCGCGTTGCTCCGGGTAGGCGAAGGGACGATCAACGGCACCCCGACACGCCACGCGGCCGTGGTCTTTGCGGCCAAGAGCCGGGTCTACATCGTCGGTTTGTCTACTGCGACGGCCTACGGCAATCAGTTCGCCTTTGCGCTCGAGGAGGTGCTTCGCTCGATCCGGGCCCTGTGAGCAGCGTCGCTCACTCGCGCCCCGAGCGCCAAGCCACGAACGCCTCGGTCAAATCCTGAGCACCCGCAGGGCGATCGGAGAGCCGACCGCCTCGCAACTTGGCAAAGAGGGCGGCTTCCTCGCGAAGCCGCTCTCGCGTTTGCGTCCAATCCTCGTCGCGGGGGGTGGCGCGGGTTCCTGGCGGGGGAGGCGTCGCAACGGCAGGCGCGGGCCGTGTCGCCCGGTTGGGTGGCGGTGCCGCGCCCAGCGCGTCGGCGCGGCCTCGAATCGTCTCGGCCGTGGCGAGGTCTCCCATAAGGTCCACCTGCCGGTCTTGAAGTTCGCGCCGACTCTCGATCTCTGCGAGACGTTCGGTCAGAAACGCATCCGATTCTTCGTAGTGCAGAGCGATGATCGCGTCGGCGTCCCGGTCGTAGCGGCGTCGCGCCTCGCGGATCTCGCCCCAAAGGCGGCGAGCGGTCTCGTAGCGCTCCTTGGCGACGGGGTTCGCAGGGGCTTCGCCCCAGACCTCGGGTTCCGGGTGATAGCCCACGTTGACCGTCTGGACCAGCAGGGGACCGACCTCCTCGCCATAGGCGACCAGTCGCTCGCGTAACCGATCCATAGCGGAGGCAAACGAATCGACGGCGAACGCCTCGTAGGCTCGGACCGCTGCGCGGCGTTCGGCGGCCATGCGCTCGGTCGTGGCGATCCGCACCATCTCTCGTCGGCGCTCGCTTTCGGCGTCACGAATCTCGCCCAGATAGGCTTCGATGCGCCCTTGCATCGCCTCTCGAACGTCCAGGAACTCCGCATCAAGCGCGTCAACCGGAGGCAGAGCGACCTCGGCCCGAGAAGGGAAGGGCGGCACGGATACCGAGCGTGGGGTGGGTGCCTCGATGGTCGCCCTGGGCACGGCGTCCAAGTCCACATAGATCAACGGGCTGCCCGTACCGCAGCCCGCCGACCACAAGGCGATCGCTAAAGCGAGGACGCTAGCTCTTGGCGTCCATCGCCTTGACCACGTTTTCGGTGAGGTTGTTGGCGCCATAGGGAGCGACTCGGGCATCGAACACGACGCTGTAGCCTTGGGCTCGGGCGACTTCGTTGACGGCGTCGCGCACACGCTTGACGGTCTCCTCGTCCTGCTTGCGGACCCATCCTTCCAAATCGTTGGTGAACTCCTGCGCCCACCGCTGGGCCAGATCGCCGATCTGTTGAGCTTGAGTGCCGTATTGCTGCATCAACGCACGCTCCTCAGCCGTCAACTGGGTGGTCTTCGTACTGAGTTCGGTGTTCTTGGCGTCGGTCTTCTTGATGTCCTCTTTGAGCTTGTCGAGCTCCGCTTTTTCGGCGGCAGAGGTCTCTTTGAGCGAGAGGTCGCGAAGTTTAGTGGCCTGCTCGACGGTCATGATCCGGTAGGTGTTCATGAACTCCAAAAGGCCCTCGCGCTGCACACGCATGGCTCGGAATCGCTCTTCGCTTCCCTTGCCGAACTGGCTGCGGGCCACGACATCGGCGAGATCGACGACGCCGGTCTTCTCGGCTTGCGGCGTGAAGCCGCCACCAAGCATCATTCCGGCAAAGAGGGCGGCGACCAGCCAGCCCGAGGCGAGCACTGTGTTCTTGTTCATAGGCGAGGATGATCGTCCCATCTGTTAGAAAGACGACCCGATGATGAAGTGGGTACGGTTGCCGCCGTTCTCATTGAACGAAAAGTCCAATCGGATCGGCCCGAGCGGCGTTTTGAAGCTGAGGCCCAAGCCATAGCCCATGAGCATCTTGGGACGTTTGTACTGCTTGAAGTCGTTGACGCCGACGTAGCCGTTCCAGGCGCCGCCGTAGTCCACGTGGGCCACGACGTTGAACGACTTCTGGATCGGGTAGCGGTACTCGAGCGTGGCCGTGGCGGTCTCTTTGCCCCAGAACCTGTCGTCCGAGTAGCCGCGCAACGTGTTCGAGCCGCCTGCGAAGAACTGCTCGAAGAACGGCACGTCGCCCGAGATGATGCCGTAGCGAAGTCTCAGAGCGAGCACGCGCCGAGGGTCGTCGAACTTCTCGCGAACCGGCTGGTCCGACCAGTAACGACGGTACTCCACGTACGACCGGATGAACGACTTGTTGCCCAGCACCGAGGTGTCGGGAACCAGGCCGCCGACCGACTTGATGTTGCTGTAGCCGGGCTCGACCGCCACGCGGAACCAATCGCCGCGCGAGGGGTCGATGTCCACGTCGCGCCGGTTCCACGTCAGACCGAACTGGAGCGAAGCCAGATCGCCATCCTGCTGGATGAAGCCTGAACTGCGCGCCTCGTCGGAGCCCAGCGTCTTGATCGTCTCCATGCGCGCCTGCACCGTGCCCACCAACGCATCGTTGAATGGACGCCCGACGCCGACGGTTGCACCCGTCCGCCGCTCGGAATAGTCCTGGCCCGTCGGCGAGTCCGAGGCGTTGCCGCCTCCGCCAAAGTAGTTGCCCGAGAAGCGGTACGACTCGCGGCTGTAGACGCTGACGCTGAGCGACGTGTCCTTGGAATCGAGGAACGGGTGGGTGTAGTCTACGCCTACGCTGAGTCCTCGACCCGTGGTGGCCTGAATGAACTCGACGCCCAACGACTGGCCCGTGCCTCGGAAGTTGCTGTCGCGGAACCTCACCAGACCGGCGAATCGGCTGCGCGGGTCCACCTGAACGCCGAAGTCCACGTTGCCCGTGCGCGTCTCCTTGACGGCCAAGTTGAGGTCGAGTTTGCCGATCTCGGGCTCTGCCTGACCGGGCTCGATGCTCTCGAACCACTGCGTGCCGTAGATGCGGCGCAGGTCGCGTTGCCACTTCGGAATCGAAAACGTGTCGCCGGGGCGCGTTTTGATCAGCCGGCGCATGATGGCGTCGCTGGTCTTCGTGTTGCCCGTGACCGTGATCGAATTGACCGTCAAGATGATGATGGCCACGTTGAGCGTGTTGGGCGAATCCTCAAGCGGCCCCACATCGGCCACCTGGGCGAAGAAGCCCTTCTTGGCGAACATCTCCTCGATGGATCGCCCGTCGGCGGAAGCCATCTTGAGGTTGTAAATGTTGCCCACCTTCAGGCTCATCGCCGCCAGAATCTCTTCCTGCTTGACCGCTTTGTCGTCGTTGCCGACCACACGGATCTCGAGGATCTTGTCGAACTCCACGACGTCGACCAGAACCTCCCACTCGCGATCGTTGATGGCGCGGCCCCGGATGTCAACGGCCTTGAAGAAGCCCATATCCTCGATGGAGCGCTTGTCGGCATCGAGGGTCGCCTGCTGGTAGGGCCGGTCCACTCGGGTGCGCATGATCGCCGTGATGGCGTCTTCGCGCACGGCCGAATTGCCGCGGATGGTGACCTGCTTGACGAGGGCGTCCTGAGCCCAAGCGGCTCCGGCGACCCACAGCACAGCGAGCAACACGCCCCACCGGGCGACGAGCGAGAATCGTGGGGAATACGTCATGCCTGTTCTGTGCGCTTCAACCGCGACTTGACCGTCATTATGGCCCGAAAGCCGAATTCGCACCGCACTACAGACGTTTCGAAACCTGGAGCGATACCTTCCACGGGCGAAGATGGTCGAAGCCAACGCTCAAGGTCACACGGTCTTGCCATCGCGTCCGCACGGGGATGCGGTAGCTCAGCCGGACATCGTAGCGGCGCACGCCGTCGATCGGGTCCGTGAGTTGTCTACGCGCCTGAAGGATCAACCCGTTCCCGAATGATTTCGCAAGGGTCGCCGATGTGCCCAAAATGTTATGGTAATCAACGGAAAGATAGTCTAATCCAATCGAACGACCGAGCTTGTCAGTGATCGGATCGAGGAACGAAGGCAGCGCGAACCGCGTCAGAGCGTCGCTGATGAACCGCTGGTCGACGCCGCGCACCTGCAGGTTGTTGAAGAAATCACTTTGCCCGAGGAGCGACATGACCTGAGCCCTGGAGAGTCCGTCCGGATCGCTGCTGGTGCGCACGATGGACGTCCAATCGTCCGAGGCCAGCAGGTCGCCGTCAATCTCCAGCATGACCCGATACCGGAGGATTTCCTCCGGCCCGAACGGCGCTGTCACATAGGTGAAGGCCTGCACATCGCGGAGTATCAACTCAGGCAACGGCTCGGCTTGCGAGCCGTCGTACCGCAGGTCGATCGTGCCAGTGTCTTTTTCGAGTGTGATTCTTCCGGTCGGAAGTTGCACAAATCCATCCACCACGTTGAGGGTCGAATCGAAGCGCGGGCGCTGGAGAGACCCGGTCAGCGTGCCCGCGCCATCGAGCAACACTTGCGCGCCCGCCGCGCGCACGCCGAGCGAGCCCAGCGTCTCCAGCGCGATGTCGAAGGTGGGGTTGACGGGGAACGGCGCAGCAGCCGCCGACTCGGGGAACGCATCCGGAGCTCGGTAGAACGTGTTGCGCAACGTCAGGTTGCCCGAGATGTGGGGCGTTCGCAACCGCCCGGAAATCAGGCCGCTCCCGTCGAGGATCGTGCCGAAAACGCCCAAGCCAGGATCGGTGAACTCGACCTCGATGGGTTGGGCGGAATAGCTTCCCACCACCGGCAGCTCGTCGAACGTGGAAGTTCCGCGGACGAGATTCTCGAGCAGGGCGTCGAACGGAACCGCCAACATCGCATTGAAGACGCCCGCCTGCTTGCCTCGACGTGCCTCGAACGCGACATCGGTCACCAACGAGGAGTTCTCCTTTTTGACCAGGTCCACCCGCAGTTCCGCTTGTTGCGTGTCCACCCGGCCGTCGAGGGCCGTGATGCGGTCGCTGGCAAGTCGAGCCTTGCCCAGCACACCCCACTGGCCCAGGTTGCGCTCGACCTCGAGGCGCGCCGACCCTCGCGCCCCAATGGTCTGCACCCTCTGAGCCCCAAGGGCCGAAGCAAACTGGTCCAAGCCCTGCTCGGGCACGTCGAGGACGAATTTCAGGGTCTCGCGCCCATCGAGATCGAAGCCGCGGCTCAGATCGGTGTCGAACGACTCAAGGAACCCCGATGCGCCGTTGTAGACGAACCGCCCCTGCTCGGCGTGAAGCCACCGGTTGCGGTACTCGATGGTGTCCACATTCAGACCGAAGGACACGTCGGGTTGGTCGGCTCCCGGGCGTAGCGCAAGGTTTTCGGTGCGTAGGCTGGCACGGGCCACCGGATCGTCCATCGTGCCTCCTACGGCTACCGAGAGGTCTGCGCGGCCTTTCAGCGCGGGCAGATTGGGAACCAATCGGTGCAACCATTCCAAGTCAAGATTGGACACTTCTCCGTCAATGACGATCGGGCCGCGCTCTTCGGCGATGCCGCTCAGCAGGACCAGTCCAGGCAGCGGCTGGCCGAGGTCGTCGAGTCCCCGGTCCCAGCGGAACTGGTCGAGCGTCCACACGCCCTCCCCAGATCTGGCGCCTTGCGCGACGAGAGCGCCAATGGCCTGATCGCGATACGTCATGTTCTGGACCGACAGCGAATCCAGGGCGACCGCCGGAGTGTCCAACGCGCCATTGGCGTTCGCCTGAACCGAGATCCTGCCACCGAATTCCTTGACCGTCCGCATCAGGGGACGCTGAGCCTCGGGAGCCCACGGCTCGAACACGGTCGCCAAAGTCGCGAGGTCGAAGTTCCCGACATCGAGGGTCAGCGACCCCTGCTTGGCGTTCAGGTCTAAATCGTCCAGGCGAATCGCCAGTCGCTGATCGCCGGGAATCTCCAGCGAACCGTCAAGGCCGCCCGGTCCATGCCTCAGCCACCAACTGCCGTTGGGCATCGCCGACGCGCCAAACAGGGTGTCCGAAATCAATCCCTGCCCCGTCGCTTGACTCAACTTGCCGTCGTCGAAGCTCGCGGACACGATGCCCGACAAGCGAGCGCTCAGGTCGAGGTTCGATGCGCCACCCGCAAACGCCCTGAGGTCCACCCCCTCCATCGAGAGGTCGAACTGGCCGCTCTGGGTGGCAGGATCAAACCCCCCGTTGATGTCCAATCGGCCATCGGCTACCTTTGCGGTCGCCGCCTGAACGAACAGCATGCCGCCCTGCCAAAGGAACGGCGCCACCGCCGACTCGATCACGGCACCACCGTAGCGCAGACCCGAGCCGCGCGCCATGCCCAACACGATAGGCGAATCGAGCGTCCCCATGATCTGCGCCGATTCCAGCCAAGCATCGCCGACGATGTCGTCGCGATAGCGGTCGACCTGAACGACCGAGGTGGTCAGGAAGCCCTCAATGGCCTGGGTCGCTAGATCGGCCTGCAACAGACCCTCGGCCGACCCCAAGGGCGTGATGGCGTGGATCGCGGGCATGTCGAGGCGCAGCCCGTCCAATCGCCACTCCGCCGCTACGAACGGGACGCTGATGTCGCCCGCCGCCAAGCCGTATCCCTCGATGCGACCCTGGGCAATGGCTCGTCCGCGGTCGGTGGCGATGGTGCCGTTGAGGTACCCCCGGCCGCCCAACCCCGTCTCGCTCCATGCCCGCACGACTTCCGGATCGAGGTCCCAACCCTGCACGTCGAGCGCCGCGCCCGCGAATCGTGCCGACCAATCGTCCGAATCGGGCCCGTCCGTCGGGAGAGTGCCCGAGGCTGCGAGGGCGCCAAAGGGTCCGGCGACCACGGCCCGGTCCAGCGTCAGCAATCCGCCCTTCCACGCCCCCGAAAACGACCACTCGCCTTCCAGCGGGCGTGCGAACTCGGGCGAGGAGTAGAGTCCCGAGCCGGTCGCCTCGACACGGACTTCGGGCTGCTCCAACGTGCCCGAGACGGCCGCCGTCACCGCACCGCGACCGGCCAAGCCTGCGACCCCGAACCGGGTGCCCAGCTCCTTCAGGTCGACCTCGACCCGCTGGAATGTTCCGGCAAGGCGACCCGTTGCCAAGTCCGCATCGAACCGGCCCGCCAGCGCCACGCCGTCCCAATCGGATTGGGTCAGTTGGACGGCCACCTGCTGGCCGGCGAGGACCACCTCGCCCATCGGGCGGTTCATCATCTGACCCTGGGCGACGACCCGCTGGGCAGACACCGTCCACCGCCCGTCCACGCGATCCCCGGTCACGCTCAGAACGCCCTTCGCCCGCGAACCCTCGAACGTCACACCCTCCGGCAGCGCCTTGCGGAACGTGGCGGGAAGCGCTTCCGGACGTGCCACCTCGGCTTCGACCCTGCCGTTGACGAGCAGCATGCGATCCCAGCGAGCCGACCCATCGAACGCCACCCGCGCCCCAGGCAACCCGGCCTCGAGAACGCCTTGGGCAGAAACATCCGACAGGTAGCCCTGATACCGCACGTTGGAAACACGTTCGCCATCCGCGAGCAGCCGCTCGCCTCGAGCAACGATGTCGGCGCGGAACTGGCCGTACGCGTTCCAAGGCAATCGGGCCACCAAGGCGCCGTCCACGAGCATTCGGTCGGCATCGTAGCGGCGCTCGTCCAGAAGGTCCTTCAGTTCCCGAACGCGGCGAGCCGATTTCCAAGCCTTGGCAACGTCCACGCCGTTCAGCCCGCCGGACCACTCGACGCCCGTAGGCAAGATCGCCAGTCGCCCGGACGACGTGCCTTCGACGCCCTCCAACGAGGCGCGCTCCATCACGATAAAAGTGGTCTCGCCCTCGTTGTCCACCCGCGACCAGGGAACGCGAACGTCGGCGACCACGGCCGGGGACGCGGTTCGATCCACGTACCGGACCCACGAATCGGCGGCTTCGACTTGAAACGCGACAGGCGCCTCGCCCGTGTCGCGCTTGGGGAAGAACCGCTCGACGAGGAACGTGCCGTCTTCCAGCCGCTCGACCAACGCGAACGCCTCGTTCACCCGCACGCGACCGTAGGTCCGCGATCCAGGAAACGGGAGCTCGGCATAAACGCGATCTGCGGAAACGAGCAACACGCCACGGTTGTCGCGGACCATTAGGCCTGAAACGACGGCGACGCCTTGGCGCACATCGAACGTGAGAGACCGGGCAGCGATTTCGAGCGGGCCTTCCTCGGTCGCCAGCGATGCCTTCATCGGAGTCCCGGAGGCCGTCAACGTGCTGGCGAGCGTGAGCGCGTACGAGCCGCCCCAAAGGGCAAGCCCCAAGACCGGCAACCAAAGTGCCGCCCCGAGCCCATATCTGGCAACCCACCGTCGCATGGCGTTCTTCTTCCGGCGGGTTCGCCTCGGACCACTGGTTGCGACCGAGACAAACGCAGACGAAGTACATTATGGGACGTCTCCGCTACCCGTTGGAGTCGCTCTCATGAACGCCAACGCCCTCAAGTCGCCCGACGAGCTTCGGGAGAAAGTCGCCGCCTCGAGTTGCCCAACGAGGGGGTTCTACGCCCTTGCGGTGCTCTCGACGACCATCGCCGCCTACGGCCTCCTGGCCAACAGCACAGCGGTGGTGATCGGCGCGATGCTCGTCGCCCCGCTCATGGGTCCGATCTTCGGGATCGCGTTGGCCCTGGTGCGGGGCGACCGACGCCTGGTGTTCGATGCCACCGTGGCCGAGGCCACCGGCGTATTGGTGGTGCTGGGCACCGCGTTCCTGATCGGCCTGGTGCCGTTGCGACCCGACTTCGGCTCGGAAATCATGGCCCGAACGTCTCCCACGGTGTACGACATCATCGTGGCTCTGGCCTCGGGTGCGGCAGGCGCGTACGCCCAGCTTAACAAGCGCATCGAGGCGTCCATCGCCGGGGTGGCCATCGCCACGGCCCTGGTCCCGCCGCTCGCTGCATCCGGTCTGTGCTTTGCGGCCGGGCTCGCCGCTCAGGGATTCGGGGCCTTCCTGCTTTTCGCGGCGAACTTCCTGGCGATCGAACTGGCCGCGGCCGCCGTGTTCGCGTTCCATGCCTGGTCCGGAGGCGGGTTCCAGTTCCATATCGATGGCAACACCGTCTTCCGCCGCTTCGGCTGGAGCGCCTTGCTGCTGATCCTGATGGGCGTCTTCATGACGCGAACGCTGGCGGAATCGGTCTCGCAGCGGCAGTTCGAGAGCGCGGTGCGCCAGACACTGGCCGAGGCCATGCGGCAATCGCTCGGCGCGCAGTTGGACACGGTTCGCATCGAACGGACCTCCGAAGGCCCGCGCGTCGTGGCCGTCGTCCTGACGCCCACCCCGTTCGATTCCACGCGCGTCGCGCAACTCGAACGCACGCTCGGCGACCGAGTGGGCAATGTCTCCCTCGTGGTGCGGTCGGTCTCTTCGAAGGACGCCGACCGAGACGGAGCCGTGTTCCTGAGCCAAGACGAACTCTCCAAGAGCAAGTCGTCGACCGAATTGGCCCGGTTCTTCGAGAATGCGTCCGCCGCCCTTCGCCAGGGGCTCGCCGATGTCCCGGGTGCGACGCTGGAAGACCTGCGAAGAGCGGACGGCGTTTTGGGAGACGTGCTTCACGCAACAGTCAGCGCCCCCGAGCCTCTCGGCCCGCAGGTGGTCGCCGCACTGCAAGACCGCGTGGCTCAGGCAACGGGCTCACAAGTCTCTCTCGTGGTCCGCTCGGTGATCGCCCGCGTCGCCGACCACCAGACCTTCCTGTTCGAGACCGATGGGCCCAGGCTGACCCCAGCGGAAGCGTTCTTGCGACAAGTTGCCACGAGCAACTTGCGCCAATCGCTTGGGTTCTTGCCGGGGGCGACAGTAACCGAGGTGACCTTCGACTTTGGCCAACAACCGATCCGCTGCAGAGCGACGATCGAAGCGCCCAGACTCCTGACTCCCGAGGAAGTCGGGAGGCTCGAAGACGCCCTCAACGACCCCTCGGAGCGCAAGATCGCCCTCGAAGCGCGTGTCGTCGTGGCCGGCACGATCACCCGTGCCCCAGCAGCGCCTTAGTCCGTGTCTTCGCGAGGCACGTACTCGAACGACGCGAACAGGATGCAGGCGAACGTCAGACAAACGGCGATCAGGCCGAACATGGCCGCCCAAGCCACGTTCTCCGGGATCACGTTTGTCCCCATCTGGCCCGCCAACGCGCCCAGAGGTCCGGCGCTGTTGTCCAACTGCGGGTGCTGGGCGAGGGCCATCAGGTGGCCGAAGATGGTCACGTACTGCGTGTCGCCCGGCAAGTTCGGGGCGATGCTCTCCCACCCGAACGCGAACAATAGGCACACGGGCATCGAGCGGTTGATCAAGAGCGTCACCACGAGGAACACTGCGCCGTACGCGAACGCCCCGATCGCCAGGGCCCGAAGGTCGCGGAAGAAGATCTCGTTGGAGAACGCCTGCGAACCGTACACCGCGCAAGTGACCACGACAGCAGCCACCAGCGCCAAGGCCATCGCCACCACCGCCGACGCGAAGAAGCGGGCCAACAGCATCGCCGGACGCGGGATCGGCCGCGTCAGCATGTAAACGATGGTCTTCTGCTCGACTTCCTGGGCCACGACGGCCGCCGTCAGAATGGCCGAACTCAAGGCGAGCACCTTGAACACCATGCCGCCCGAAATCTGGATGTACGCGTCGAGCGACGTGACTTGACGCGCCATCGTCGTGAGGTTGGCCGCCAACAGCCCGATGCCCGCGATGATGGCCAGCCAAACGATCAAACGCCTGGGACGGGCCAATTCCTGCAGCGTGTGTTGAAAGACGAAGACAGCGCTCATTTGCCCACCAGATACCGGAACACGGATTCAAGGTTGTTGTCGGGGCTGGAGAACGCATGCACGGGGATGCGGTGCTCCAGCGCCAGCGACGGAAACTCGTCGTAGAAGCGGTCCGGCTCTCTCGATTCGATCTCGATCGAGCGATCGCCGGGTTCGACCTTGACGCTCATGACGTAGGGTCGCTCGACCAGCAGACCCGCCAAGCGCCTCGGTTCCGAGGTCTCGATGCGGATGCGGTGCGGGTGCTTGTCGATGAGGCCCCGGATGACGCGCACATCGCCAGTGGCCATCAGGCGTCCCCGGTGCAACAAGAGGATGTTTCGCGTGATCTGCTCGACCTCGTACAGGATGTGGCTGGAAATCACGACGCACTTGCCCCGCTTGGCCAAGCCGTCCACCACGCCCATGTACTCGCGTCTTCCGCCGGGGTCGAGACCGTTGAGCGGCTCGTCCAACAGGATGACGTCGGGGTCGTTGAGCATGGCCTGGGCCAACTTGATGCGTTGCCGCATACCCTTGCTGTAGCCGCCGATCTTGCGGTCGGCGCGGTCGGCCATCTTCACGGTCTCCAGCACATCCTCGGTGCGGAGCTTGGCCTGCTTGTCGTTCATGCCGAGCATTCGGGCCATGGTGTACACGAACCCGCGCCCAGACATATGCTCGGGCATGGCGTCGATCTCGGGGCAGTAGCCCAGGCGCTTGTAGACCTCGGGGTTGGCGAACGGCTTGTAGCCCATCACCTCGATCGTGCCTGTCGTGGGCTTGATCTGGCCCGTGATCATCTTGATGATCGTGGTCTTGCCCGCCCCGTTCTCGCCCAACAGAGCGGTGATGCCGGGGCCGAGCGAACAGCTCACGTCGTTCAGGCCGATGACTTGGCCGTACCATCGCGAAGCCCTTCGTATTTCGATCACGAGCCGATCACCTCCACGGCGCGGACGCGTCGCCACGCGAGGAACCAACACGCGGCGATCAACCCGAGCGCCGAGAGCCACACGATCCAGGCCGTGGGTGGCCCGATGGCGTCGGTGTCCCGTACGCGGCCCCCTCCGAAGAGCAGGTTGGCAAACCCGCCGGATGTGTTGAGAAGCGACTTGGCGATGCCCTCCTCCAAACCGGCCAAATGGGCGTAGTAGAGCGAGAATAAAGCCCCTGAATCGCCCGCATCGTGGCTCCGGATGATGGCGAACATCACGTAGGAGACCACCATCGGCAGAAAGTACGCGCCCGCAAACGCCGCCGTGGCGATCCTAGGCTGGTTGAACTGACTCGAAATACCGACCGCCACGCTCGAGAGCAGCGCCGGCGCCACGCTCATCAGCACCAGAAGCTTGGGCAACATCCACGGGTCCTGAGTCAGAAACCCGTACTGGCGGAAGGAAAGCAGCCCATACCCATACACCAAGAGCATCGGCACGCCGCAAACGCCCAGCAACAGCAAGAAGAAGCCGGTCCACTTGCCCAGCAGATAGTCCGACTTGGTGGCCGGCTTGCTCAGATACACCAGCAGCGCATTCGCCTTGTTGTCCGCCGCGATGTTGCCCGACGCGATGGTCAGCGTACACAGGAACAGCATAAACAATGAGGCGAGGTAGCCGTCCAGGAACAGGGTGTTCCATTGCACGTTCTCGAAAAACCGCTTGAGCATCTCGGATTCGGGTCCGTCGCCAGCCCGCTGCTCGAACAGCGTGAGCACGCCCAACATGAGGATGTAGTTCCAGCAACTCGTGATGCCCCAGCCCCAGAACGCCTTCTTCTTGACGGCGAGGCGCATGGTCATCTTGGCGATGGCCCACCAGCGAAACACGGGGGGCGATAGCGGCCCCGTGTAAGTGCGGTATGTCAGGTCCGCGATCGGTCCCTGAGCGGGGGTTTGGGTGGGAATCTCACTCATGCACAACCTCCATGAACGCGTCCTCGAGCGAACGCTGGGCCAACACCACGGCACGGACTTGGACCTTCGATGAGACGGCGGCTTGGAACACGCGCCCCGTCATCTCCGCCGAGTCGCTGCCCGGCATCACCACGCGGTAATGGTACGACTCGACCGAGACGACCCGGCCGCCCTGGCCCGCCACCGCGGCCTCGAACGCCGGGGACGGTTCCAGCAACTCGACGTCGAGAGGCGTCTCGTGCAACTCTTTGAGGTCCTTGATCGCCCCGCTGGCGCGCAACTGGCCCTTGGCCACAACGACCACCTCGTCGCACGTGCGTTCGATGTCCTTGAGCAGATGGCTGCTCACCAAGACGTTCACGCCTTTGCCGTGCGAAATCGAACGGATGAGTTCGAGCATCTCCTCGCGGCCTTGGGGGTCCAGGCCGTTGGTCGGCTCGTCGAGCAGCAGCAACTTCGGCCCGTGGACCAACGCCTGCGCCAGCTTGATGCGCTGCTTCATGCCCGTCGAGTACGTCTCGACGTTTCGGTAACGGGCCTCGCCCAGCCCGCAGTACTCGAGCACCTCGTGGGCGCGACTGACGGCGTTCTCCTTGGGCATGCCCGCCAATTCGCCGGCGAACGCCACGAACATGACAGCGCTCATCCCAGGGATGTGGCAATCCTGCTCGGGCATCAGGCCGATCTTCTGCCGGATGTAGCGGCCCTCGGTGCGGATGTCGTGCCCCAACACCGATCCGCCTCCATCCGCCGGAGCGACGAAGCCGAGCAGCGTCTTGATGAGAGTGGTCTTCCCCGCGCCGTTGGGGCCCAGCAAGCCGACGCACCCCTCGGGGATCGTCGCCGAGAAGTCGTCCAGCGCGGTGAAGTTGCCGTATCGGACGGTCAGGTTCCTGATTTCTGCAACGGCCATGGTATGACGCGTTACTTTACACCTGCTTGCGCCGAGCCGTAGGTCTATCTGCGCGATTTGAGCGCAATTACTCTGGCCGTACACGAGTTCTCGTCTTCGTTCTCCTCGTAGCGGGCGACTTCCAGATCGCTGCCAAGCAGCGTGGGAAGCTCGCCGGAGCGCAGCAAGTGTTTGGGGCTCTTGGGCTTGCCGAACCGCTCGCGATGGGCTTCGGTGAACGTCTCTACGACCAACGCGCCGCCAGGCGACAACCAGTTTCCGACCGTGCCGAGCAGGTCTCGGTCCAGGTAGCGAAAGATCGTGATCAGGTCGTAAGTTCTGTCCGGGACGAGGTCTTCCAAGCGGACGGCGTCGCCCGCGATCCACTCGATCGGCCGGCTGCTCGGAGCGTAGTGCCGCTGCAAGTCGGCCCCGAGTTCGAGGGCCCGGGGTTCGTGGTCCACACCCGTCACGCGCCAGCCGCTCGCGGCCATGGCGACCGCTTCGCGGCCCGATCCGCAAGCGACGTCGAGCGCCATACCAACTGTTGGAGCGCTGAAGAGCCACGCTTCGAGCCAGGCGTTGGGGGACCACAACCGCCCCGGTTCTGGGTGGCTTGCTGGTTGGGCGGAGGCCAAGGACCAGCGGCGGCCCATGCGGTCGAGGACCTCGCCCGCTCGGCTGGCATAGGGCTCGATGTCGGCAACCCGCACCTCGGCCCGGCGCGGACCCAACTCGTTCGGGCGGGTTTCGATCTGATCGAACGGGATGCGGACGGCCCCCGCGACGAACGGCGACCCCTCGGGTTGGGGGTCCAGCAGGTCGCGCAGCGGGGGCAGCCCGCCGATCATCAGGCCAATGCGTCCAGCGCGGCGCGGATGGCGTTGAAATCGGGCGCGTCGCCGGGAGTCGGCGTCTGGTCCGCGTAGCGGATGACGCCTTCGCGGTCAATCACGAACGAAGCGCGCGCGGCGCTCGGTCCGAGTCCGGCCAAGTCGGGCCAAACCACGTCGTAAGCCGCGATGACTTCGCGCTTGTAGTCGCTGAGCAGGGTCACCGTGATGCCGTTGGCCTTGGCCCAGGCTTCCTGCGCGAACGGGGAGTCGGCCGAAATGCCGAGCACCGTGGTGGTTTCGGGGTCGAAGCCCTCGAACTGGCTCGCGCCGCACAGTTCGGTCGTGCAGACGCCGGTGAACGCGGCCGGGAAGAACAGCAGCACGACCTTGCGGCCACGGAAGGAACCGAGCGAGACGTCTTGCAGTCCGCTCGGGGTCTTCGTCTTGAGGGTGAAATCGGGGGCGGGTGTTCCGGGAGCGAGCATGGCTCCATTGTGACACCGATGGCGTACCATGGAAGGCGATGCTGGGAAGCTTGGTCGCTTGGGTCGCCTTGGCGGGCGGATTGAACTACGAGAACGCGGGGGCTTCGGCGCGCCGCGTGGTCGAAGACCTCGCCCGGGTGAGCGGTACAAAACTGGAGGCCGTGGCCGACTTCGAACGCGACATCGTGGCCGTCCGCTGGCGCGACAAGCCGCTCGAGGCCATCCGCGCCGAACTCGCCGAACGTTTGGCTGGGGAGTGGGAGCGTGAAGGCGAGATCCTCCGCCTGGTGCGATCGCGCGAAGCCCTTCGCAAGGAAGCGGTGGCCGAGCGGGAGACCGTGGCACGCGTCTACGACACGGAACTGGCCAGGCACCGCAAACTCGGCGATCCCGATCGGCCACCCACGGCAGCAGAGTTCGAAGGAATGTCCCGCGAACTCCACTTGCTTGCCCAATCCCATCCTGAAAGTGGTTGGGCAGAACGCAGTCGTGCGATCGCTCGCAGGGGACCGATCGACAGGCTTCTCCTAAGAATCCTCGAGGTGTTGGGGCACAAGGTCTTGGAGGAGATTCCTCGGGGAGAGGGCCGCGTGTATACCTTCGCACCCAACAGAAGGCAACTCAAGCTGCCCGAGCAGGTTCGAGGCGCAGTAGCCGACTGCCTATCCGACTGGCGCCTGTGGAACCGCGTCGCCGGAACCGCTCAACCTACCGGGAAACACATCGAAACCGACCCGAGATTCTTGGCGGCGCCCCTCGCCTCCGTCAACCCGTATCTGTTGGTGCGGCGGTCCGAGGACGGAGCCTCCGTGCAGCATGAATTGTTGCTCGCCGACGACGAAGGCCAAGTTGCAGCGAGGGCCAACCTCTGGTTGGGTGTGCCGGTGAAGGTGTATTGGGATACCAACGAAAGGCCGCACGAAAACGCGCACCAAACCCTCCTGCGATTGGACGAGGACGCGCGCATGATGGGTCGGCTTCTCACGCTCGGCAACACTGAATCGCCCCTTCGGAAGCGACCGGGCTTGCGAGACCAGGTACTTCAGCCCCAAGTTCACGACCCTCTGTCCCTCGCCGTCGGGGTCGCCTTGATCGCGGCAGCCGAGGCGCTCGACAAGGACTTGTTCGCCCTGTTGCCAGACGAATCGGCGGGCGTGCTGCCGATCTGGGCCAAGTCCGAACGGCCGACCGCTGAAGCCCTCTTCGAAGCCCTTACCAACAAAGGGTGCAAAGTCGAGACTGGCGACTCGCAGATCGACATCACGCCTGTGTTCCCGGCGCTGGCCCGTTCGACGCGCGTGAACCGTGGTCGGCTAGCCTCGCTGTTGAGCGAGTTCGACCAGACGGGTTCGGTCAAACCCGAATCGCTGGCCGCCTACGCCCGTGCCAGCGGCACTCCTCAGGCTGATCCAATCGTCATGATTGCGGCAAACGCTCTGTCTGCTGGCGGCAGCGGGGCTGTGACCGTCGGGGATTGGACCATTCTGGGGCTGCTGGGCTCTCTTGGGGACAACCGATGGGCAACCTCGGATGGCAAGTTCGAGGTGCCGATCGGAAGCTCTGCCGACCTCCTCGCCCGGGCCGACCTGCTGTTCGTGCGCCACCGGCGGAGCTACCACGGGTTCCTCGAGTCGGTCGAGAATCTGGCTTGCATGCGATACCCTCTGCCCCTTCGCCCAACTGCGACGTTATCAGTCGCCACCGCCACAGCAGCAGGCGTCCTTTGCGGACACGAAGGACTGCCCGATGCTTCCGCAAGCGAAGAGCGGGTCCTGATCGAGATGCTCGCCACCAAGGGCCTTCCCGATAACCACTACACGTACACGACCTTTCGCCTCGGAACGCTCCGTCACGTACTCGTCGAGTTCGCCGAGGCCGCCCGCCACCCCATGAACCACGGAGCGTTCATGACGCTCTTCCAGGGCGACTTTCGGCAACCCCAAATGTCATGGGACGACCTGCCCGTCGACCGCATGCGCGAATGGGAGAAGCAGGCCGCAGCACTGCGCAAGAGCATGGACGATGCCCTTGCCTCCCGCAAACCGCCGCCTCCCCCACAACTCTGAGTGTGAGGCGGGCGCTACGGAGCCCCTCCACCAAGGTTGGCCAACGATAGGGCTCAGCCGCCCTTAGCCGAATCCAGCCCCAGCGTCTTGCCCTTCTGCACCGCAGGAATGCCCTCCGACATCCACACCGGCATGGGCTCGCCCTTCAGGTAGTGGTCGAAGAACTGCGCCAGGCGGATCGTCCAGTCCTTCCGGTTGACCCGCTTGCCGATGCCGTGATCCTCGCCGTTGTAGTTGATCAGCCAAGCCGGCTTGCCCAGCCGCCGCATGGCGACGAACATCTGGATGCCCTCGGTCCACGGCACGGCGCCGTCCTGGTCGTTGTGCAGCATCAGCAGCGGTGTTTGCACCTTGTCGGCGAAGAAGATCGGCGAGTTCTCGATGAACCGGATGGGGTACTCCCACAGGCTGCCGCCGATGCGGCTCTGCGTGTTCTCGTACTGGAACATGCGGCTCATGCCCGTGCCGTATCGAATGCCGCCATAGGCGCTGATCATGTTCGACACCGGGGCCCCGCCCTCGGCGGCAGCGAACATGTTCGTCTTGGTCACGAGGTACAGCGCTTGATAGCCGCCCCACGAGTGGCCTTGGATGCCGATGCGCTTCGGGTCCACGTAGCCTTGGTTCACCACGGCTTGAACGCCGGGGATCAGGGCCGAGTAGCAACTCTCGCCCGGATAGCCCTCGCGGTAAGGGATGTCAGGCAGGAACACCACGTAGCCGCGGCTCGCGTAGAACGAGGGGTTGATGGACGAGCTTCCCGGGGAAGGTGAGCGGTATTGGTGGAGCGTGTCCGAGAGCCGCTCGTAGAAGTACACGATCATTGGATACGTCTTGGCGGGATCGTAGCCTCCCGGCTTGATGACCACGCCCTTAAGCGGGACGCCGTCCATCGAGGTGTACGACACGAGTTCGGCCTTGCCCCAAAGGTAGTCGGCCTGTTGCGGGTTGGCGTCGCTCTTGCGGTCGAAGGACTTGAAGTCGGTGGTCGTGTAGAGGTCGGGGAACTGCTCGAACGTCTGACGGGTGAGCACGTAGACGTCGGCGTCCTTGGCTTTGCTGGGGTTGCCGAACTCGTAGTCCTCCATCGTCAGCCGTTGCGGAGTTCCCTCAAACGTGTCCGTCCAGAAGCCGGTCGCGTAGGTTTCCAGGTTCGTGGCCGTCAGGAACAGCGTCTTGTCGGTGGGGATGGTTCGCTCGTCGGGGTCGAAGCGCCGAATCCGGAACTGCGTCGAGATGGCGCGGCCGACTCCGTTGGTGACGTTGATCGGGTTTTTCCGCCCGGTCGGATCGAGAGCCCACGCGTCGAAGCGGTCGTAGACGATGAACCACTCCTCGCCATTGGTCCAGCCGCCTTGACCATACGAACCAGGGTCGTTGGGTGTGTCGTGCTGCTCGTTTTGGAGCGGGTGAGGCACCTTGGCGCCGATGTCTACGACCTTCCGGTTGGCCGTTTCCATGGCGAACCACTTCCGCTGGTCTCCATCCCACCACGTGGCGTACTTGCCCGTGGGTGAGAGCGCGAAGCCGCCCCGGACACGCTCGAGCACCTTCGTGCGCGTACCGGTGCGAACGTCCACGAGATACACGTCGTTGGCGCCAAGGTTCCACGAACTCTCCAGTTGGTACGGCCGCTCGTCCGTGCCGACGCCCAGGTTGCCGTTGCCTCGGTCGGCGACGGTGACGCTGCGCAGCTCGGGAGTAGCCAAAGCCGTAATGCGCTTGGAGCCCAGATCGGCCATCGCTTCGTAAGTGCGGTTCCGCTCGCCGGCGACCTGCCGCAACTGCATGGGCTGGATGAGCGGGTCCTTCCAGTGCCACAGATCGAACACGGGCTTTTCTTCCGCGTCATCCGCTGCCGGTGGGGCTTCCTCGGCGGGCGGGGCGGTCGCGAAGAACACGCGGCGACCGTCTTCCGAGAACCTCGGCCGTACGCGCTCGACGGGCACCATGCCCTCCAGCAGTCCCGACGAACCGGGCTTCGCGATCAGCGTCGGCTTGTCCCCGACGTTCAAGGTGTACAAGGCGAATGCGGGCTTCTTGGCCTTGTAGTCCTCGATGTCGGAATAGTAGGCCAGCTTCTTGCCATCGTCGTTCAGCGTCAGCTGGCGGTAGTTGGCAATGCCTTGGACCAGAGTTCGCTCGGACCCCGAGGCCAGGTCGCGGGCATAGATGCCGTCGCGCGCTCCGTCCGGCGAGGACACCGAATAGACCAAGGTCTTTCCGTCCCGGCTGAAGAGGAACTGATCCACGAACTCGACCTTGGCCGTCTCGCCGCTGGCGATGTTCATCACGAGCAACTCGGTGCCGGGGCGGTGCTCCTTCTTCTTGGCGGGTTGGCCCTCGGCGGGCTTCGCCTCTTCGGCAGGCTTGGCGGGCTCGGGCTTCTTGGGCTCGGGGTGAAGGCGCAGCGTGATCCATCCGGCGAATTCGGTGGGGTTCGACCAAGTTTGCACGTTCTCGGTGGTCCGCTTCGAGCCATCGGCTAGGTTGAGGATCACCAGGCTGTTCTTAGGCATTTCCTCCGGCTTCTTCTTCTCCTTGCGCGCCTTGTCCACGTCTGCCTTGGCGGGGACGACGGTGGCCACCACGAACTTGCCATTGTCGGTGAACCGCGCCGAAGTGCCTCGCTCGATTTCATGCCTTCCAGAACCGCGTGCCGAAACGACGAGCAGTGTGCCGTCGCCTTCCTGAGGCGAGACCGTGTACAGCAGCCAACGGCCATCGTTCGAGAGCGCACTCGCGCCGATGGACTTCCAGCCGTCGTAAACGGTGTGGTCGAGGGGCTTCTTCTGAGCGGATCCGGCGACGGAAACGCAAAGAATCAAAGCCACTGCGGCCAAGCGCCAACGCGAGACGGGAGACTTCATGGTGCGCGTCATGTTCGCCGCCCGAACGGAATCTCCTTCCGCGGCGGGCGCATTCCTGATAACCTATAGCGAGATGAACGAGGCACAGGCATGGGCATGGAGCGTGGCGTTCCTGCTCGGCAACGCGTTCTTTGTGGCCGCCGAATACAGCCTGATCGGTGCGCGGCGGAGCCGAATCGAGGCTGCGGCACGCAAAGGACATGGGTCGGCGAAGGTGGTTTTGGACTCGCTGGGCAAGCTCGCCCTCTATGTGGCGGGCATCCAAGTCGCCATCTCCATGTTCGGCATCGGCATGGGCAAAGTCACCGAGCCCCTCATCGAGAAGTACATCGGCGACGCGATCGGCCAGTGGGTCGGGCCGGCGTCGGGCGTCCTCTCCCTGTTCTTCGTCACGTTCGCTCTGGTCGTGATCGGCGAACTCGTACCGAAATACCTGACGCTGCAGTTTTCCGAGCAAGTCGCCTTGGTGCAGGCCAAGCCGCTCCGGTTTCTGGTGCGCCTCTTGGCGCCGTTCGTGTGGCTGGTCCAGACGAGCGGGCGCTTCATCCTCAAGCTCATGGGCGTGACGCTGGCCAAGGAGCAAGACGAGAGCCTCTCGCGAGACGAACTCCTCTTGGCCCTTCGAGCCGCGCAAAGCGAAGGCGTGCTCGACCAGACGCACGCAAGAATGGTCGCCAAGGCGATGCGGCTGGACACCCTGAAGGTCCAAGACATCATGATCCACCGCATGGACATCCAGTGGCTGGACGTCTCTACCCCGCGCGAGGAACTCCCCTATCGCCTTGCCGAAATCCGTCATACGCGCATCCCGGTGTGCCGGGGCGACATTGACGACGTCGTGGGACTGGTGCTGTTGAACGACGTGGTCTCGCATTGGGATCAACCCGATTTCAGTCTCGAAGAACTCGCCAGACCCATGGAGGTGGTGCCCGAAACCATCACGCTCGACCAAGCCACCCGGCTCATGCGCGAGCGCAAGACCCAGATGCTTCTCATCAGCGACGAGTACGGCGGCACGGCTGGCCTCATCACGTTGGAAGACGTCGTCGAGGAGGTCTTTGGCGAGTTCGAGGACCTCTTGGAGAGCGAGCGCGCACGGATTGAGAAGGTCGGTCCCTTCCGCATCTCGTTCCGCTCGGACGTGCGGTACGACGAGGTTCTCGAGTTTCTCCAGCTCGACCCCGAGCCCGGCCCCTACGAAACGGAGACCATGGCGGAAATCCTGGGCGAGCGGCTGGAGAACGTCCCCAAACTCGGGGATGTCGTCGAACTCGATATCGGCACCTTGCGGGTGGAGAACATGGCGCAAAGGCGCGTCACCCGCATGTCGCTGACCGTCAAGCGGTCGCGCGATGCGAGCGAAATCTTGCCGCCCGCGTCCGGGAATTGACCATACTGGGCCGTGAATGTCCTCGACGCAATCGTGCCCGCCGGAGGCTCGTTGGACGAGGCGTTCGCCTCTGCGGTCGGCGTCCATCACAAACCCCTGATTCGATTTGGCGACCAGACGGTGCTTGAACGCACGGTCGCCGCGATCAAGACCGCATTCCCTGGGGGCCGAATCGTGGTGGTCGGGCCCGAGAGCGTCCGGCACCACATCGCCGAGCAGGTCTCGATGGCCCTGCCCGAGGCCGACTCGGGTCCCGCCAACATCCTTCTGGGCTTGGATTGGCTGCGCCGCACCACCGATGGCCCGCTGGGCAAGGTGCTGGTCGTCACCAGCGATCTGCCGTTTCTCACCCCGGAGTCCCTGAAGACGCTCGTTTCCCGTTGCGATCCCGGTGTCGCGTTCTCCGTGCCGTTGATCGGCCGCAACACGTTCGAGGGCGCCTACCCCGGCGCGCCCGCGACGTTTGTTCCCGTGCGCGAAGGGTTGGTCACCACGGGGTGTGCGTACCTTGTGGATGCCGAAGCTCTGGAGCGCGCGCGTCCACACATGGAGGCGATCTTCGAGCGGCGCAAGAGCAAAGTTGCGATGGCGCGGTTGCTCGGCCCCGCGTTCGTCTGGAAGTTGCTGACGAAGACGTTGACCGTCGAAGACGTCGAAAGCAAAGCCAGCCAGATCTTGGGGTGCAAGGCTCGGGCCGTCCGCGATGCCGCCGCAGAGTTGGCGTTCGACCTCGACTATCTGGACGACTTTCGCTACGCGGAGCGCATCGTGCAGGGCCGTCCATGATCGTTCCACCGCCCAGCCCATACTCCGGATCGCGCCTCTCGGTGTGGATCCACTTCGCCCTGAGTTCGTTTTGGTTCGGGACCAACTTCCTTTGGGGCGCGCTGCTCGTCGTCGTGATCCCGGCCGAGGTGCCCCGGCTCGCACCCGGCGGCCACGCGATGATCACGGGCCTGCTGGTGGGCGCCGGCGCGATCGTGCCGATGATCGTGCCATTGATCGCCGGGCCCTTGAGCGACCGGTGCACGTCGCGGTGGGGAAGGAGGCGACCCTACATCGTGCTTGGGGTCGCCGTCAATCTGGTCGGCCTGGCGATGATGGCCTGGGCCTCCCAGGTTCAAAACCTGTTTGGCTTCGCGATCTCGTACTTGGTGGTTCAGCTGGGCAACAACGTGGCCACGGGGCCCTACAGCGGGATCATCCCCGACTTGGTGCCGGACGACCAGCGGGGTGTGGCCAGCGGGTGGATGGGCGTGATGTCCCAGTTCGGCACGCTATGCGGTGGGGTGGCGTCGGGCTTGCTGTTCGATGCCCGCCAGTTCATGGTCGGGTATGCCGTGATCGGCTTCGCCCTCGCTCTCACGGGGTTGGCGACGGTCTTCGGCCTCAAGGAGATCCCTCTGGAAGGGCCGGTGCCCCGATGGGACGTCCGTTCCTACGTGCGAAGCCTCTGGATCGACCCGCGAAAGCACCCCGACTTCGCGTGGGTATGGATCACGAGGGCTTTGGTCATGTTGGGCTTCTACGCGCCCTTGCCGTTCCTCCAGAACTACCTGCGCGATGTCGTCCAGGTGGCGGACCCGGCTGCCGAGGTGCCCAAGGTCATGGCCGTGATCCTCTTGTTCAGCTCGTTGACCGGAGTCTGGGGCGGCGCGATTTCGGAACGCGTCGGCCGCAAGCCCGTCATCTACGTGGCCAACGGGCTGATCGCCGTGATGGCGTTCGCGTTTCCGTTCTGCCGGTCGCTGGAGCACGTGTTGCTGGTGGGCGTGGTGTTCGGCTTGGCCTATGGTGCGTACATCAGCGTGGACTGGGCCCTAGGAACCGACGTGCTGCCCAACAAGCACGATGCGGCCAAGGACATGGCCATTTGGCACATCTCGATGACGGCGCCGCAGACGATCGGTGCGCCGCTCGCAGGGCTCATCCTAACGTCGTTCGGCTATGCGGTCGCGTCGGCATCGGGAGGGGAGAACGTCGAGGTCTATTCGTGGAACGGGTACGCCTCGCTGTTCGCCTTCGCGGGCGGGTGCTTTCTCTTGGGGGCCGTGCTGCTCCGCAACGTGAGGGGCGCCCGGTGATCAGGCGGGTATGGTTGCGCGTATGATGGGTGAGGCTTCGATGGACGACCTCTACAGTCTTTGGGATTACGACGACCCCCTGGCGAGCGCCGAGCGTTTCGCTCTGTATGCGGGTTCGGCCACCGACGATGCCGCGCGACAGGAGGCGCGGACTCAATTGGCGCGCGCGCTTGGCCTTGCGCGGCGGTACGACGAGGCGCGCGAGGTGGCGCAATCGGCCCTGGACGCCGCCCCCGACGCTCGGGTTCGCGCTGCAGCGAAGCTCGAGCTGGGTCGCATCGCACGATCCTCGGGCGATGCCTCGATGGGCCTGCCCGATTTCACCGAGGCGTTCAACCTCTCGGCCGCGGCGGGTGAAGACGACATCGCCACCGATGCCGCCCACATGATCGCCATCGTCGTTCCGGAGGCCGAAGCCATCCAATGGGGCTTGCGGGGAATCCGGCTGGCCGAACAAAGCGGCATGACTCGCGCCAAGGCAATGTTGGGACCTTTGCACAACAATCTGGGCTGGACTTACTTCGAGCGGGGCGAGCACCAGGCCGCTTTGGCGCAGTTCGCTCGCGCCCAGATCGTTCGCGAGCAACACGGTTCGCCTCGTTCGTTGCACATCGCCAAGTGGTGCGTGGCGCGGACGCTGCGCGCCCTGAACCGGTTGGACGAGGCGCTGGCGATCCTCAACGCCTTGGCGGCGACCGAATTGGGCGAAGCCGACGGTTTTGTCCACGAGGAACTGGGCGAGTGCCTGCTCGCGCAGGCCAAGGACGAACAGGCGCTGCCGCACCTGCAGAAGGCCTGGGCTCTGCTTGGCGAGTCCGGAAACCTCGACCACGAACCCGAAAGGAAGGAGCGGCTGAGGTCGCTCGCAGGCGCTTCCTGACAATTTTCAAAAAAAGTCCGAAAGCCCCTTGTCAAATCGGGCATGGTCTGCTATCATTCCTCACGAGACGTCTCCGCCCGTAAGAGGCGCGGCACCGAAAGGTGACCGAGTGGACGCTCAGGAAGGAAGACAGGAATGAAGCGACTTGCCCTATTGGCGTGCGCCCTCGGCGCAACTCTCCCCTTGTCCGCCCAAACGCTTTGGGACAACGGACCATTGCAGACTGGAACGCTTTCCGGCAACAACGTCAGCATGGCGGAGTCCATCGGTACTGCCGCTGGCGGCGCGACGAACAGCCTTCTCGGCACTGCGGTGCGCAACGAAGCCGTTTCCGGCTCGAACCCGCAGCATGTCGCTGACGATTTCACCGTGCCCGTCGGCATGATCTGGAACATCACGAACTTCCGATTCTTCGGATACCAGACCAGCAGCGGCACGACCTCGACGCTCACCGGCGTCTACTTCAAGATTTGGTCCTCGCAACCCGGCGATCCCGATGATGCGAGCATGTTCGGCGACTTTACGACGAACCGCATGACCGGCACCTCGTTCACCGGCATCTATCGTATCGCCAGCGGCGGGGCGTTCGCCAACAACCGGCCCATCATGCAGGTGGATGCCGCACAGGGCACCCCGTTGGTCCTCACCGAAGGCACCTACTGGATCAGTTGGGGCTTCACCGGCAGCACGGCGCTCACCGGCCCCTGGATGCCCCCGGTCACCCCTTCCGATCAAGGCATCGCCAACGCGATGATCTCGAGCAACTTCGGCTCGTTCGGCCAGTTCCAAAGCGCGATTACGAACAACGGTACGGCCACTGGCTCGTTCCTCAACTACGAGGCCCCGTTCGTGCTCGAAGGCACAGCCGTTCCCGAGCCGGGCACCATGATCGCCCTTGGCGCCGGCGCTCTCGGCCTTCTGGCCCGACGCCGACGCAACACAGCTTAATCGTCCTGTTCACTTCCTGAACACCTACTCCATACATGTCTGAGAAGAGTTTCGGGATGGATTTGAGAGAGTCCATCCCAATCTTTTTTTCTGAACTCCTCGGATCGCGCGCCAGATAAGCTGGTGCAATGCTCTCTTTCCTTTGCGCAGCCGTTCTGGCTTCCTCGCCGCGCAACCTCTCCGATTTCGGCGTCTCCGCCGCCAACACCGCTTCCGAGAACTCGGCCAAGCTGCAAGCCGCCATTGATTGGGCGGCCCCTCGCGGCCAGGCCCTCTACCTCGAACCTTCGGACAAGCCCTACGAAGTGGATGGGGGCATCGTCCTCAAGGCCAACGTGTCGCTGCTCGGACCGCACGGGCCGGTGGGCCGGGGGACGGTCAACCCCGGCGGGCGTCACCCCGTGGGCTCGGTGTTCGCCATCCGCGACCGCGAGCGGCCGTTCCTGACCGTCGAATCCGCCACGCAAGTGCGCGGGCTCCAGTTCTGGTACCCCGAGCAAACCCTCGACGATCCCGCCAAAGTGATCGCCTATCCGCCCACCATCAAAGTCTCGCAAACCGTGCCGGCGCAAGGCGTCACGCTTTCATGCCTGACGTTCTACGGCGAGTTCTTCGCGATGGACTTTCGCGCCGGAGGGCCGCCATGCGAGCAGATCCTCGTCGAACACTGTTACGGGTACCCGCTGGGTGGCACGTTCGTGGCGATCTCCAAGTGCTACGACATCCCGCGCATCCTTCACACCCACGTCAATCCCGCCAACATGAGGAACTTCAAGGGCGGCTTCTCCAAGTCGGTGGTGGATTCGGTGGTTGCGCGCGGGACGTTCGCGTTCGCGATCGACACCACCGACAACGCCGTGCTGATGGACGTGTTCACGTTCGGCACCTTCGGTGGCGCTTGGCTCGGCCCCGCCACCTATGGGCAGTTGACCGGCTTCAACTTCGACTGCGTCACGGTGGGCATTCACAAGTCGGGCGACAACACGTTCAACCGAAACTGGCAAGTGTCCCAAGGCTCGATCATCGCCAACACGGGGCGATCGGTGGACGAGGTGCATCCGTTTATCGTCGAGGGCAAGGGCCACCTCGCGGTCTCGAACGTGGAAGCGTTCTCCGGACCGAACGGAGCGCTGACCACGCTGGACAAGAGCCGCGACTTCATGCTGATCCGGGGCGCCGACCCCTTGACCGTTTCGCTGTTCGGTTGCCGTATGCGCAACTACACGGCCGAGTCGCCGCTGACCCTCGAGAACTCCAAAGCCGTCGTCCGTGCCGTCGCATGCTTCGACAAAGACGAGAGGCTGTTCGAACGATGAAGGTACGGGTCCACGATTGGCGCTTGAGCGTGTGCAGTCTCCCGCCTGGCTGGAGCGAAAGGCTTGAAGGCCCGTTCAACGCCGCCATCCGCACGCCTAGCGAAACGACGGTGATCGTTACCGAAGGCAAAGAGCCCGCCAACGCCCAGGTCGAGCCAGGCTGGATGGCGCTGGAGATTGAGGGCCCGATTCCGTTCGACCAAGTGGGCGTGCTGCTGCGGCTGCTTGCACCGTTGGCCCAGGCAGAGGTGCCCATCTTCGCGGTTTCGACCTACGCTTCCGACGTGGTCTTGATCAAGCGCGCCGATTCGAGCCGGGCGTTGGAGGCGTTGGCGTCGGCGGGCTTGGAGATTCGAACAGATGGGTGAGACGATCCGTAGGCGGAAGCGATAGAATCAGGACATGATCGTCCCGCTCAAAGCTCTTCTGGGTGTCGTGATCGGCGGCGCGGCCGGAGTCGGCTGGGTCGCTTTGATGCAACGCACAAACCCGGGGTGACCGAGTTGCCAATATCCGGCGGCGCCGGTGATTTTTCTTGCGGTGGTCGGGGGCTTGTTGGCTTCCGGCGGACTGCGGTAGCGGCGACCCGAGTCTCACAGCCCCGAGTCTGAAGCCAGGAAGGGCTAGACGGCGGGCGAGCCGATATACTCGCACGGATGCTCGGATTCCTCATCACCGTCGCCGTTTCGGTCGCGCTGTCGGGACTGGGGATAGCGGTGTTGAAGCGGCTCGGCTCCGAGCGGGACGTCTGCTTCCGGCTCGGGGCAGTAGGGTTGGTGGGGCTGGGCGCGTTAGGCTTGGCGAGCTTGGTCGTGCTCTCGTTTCCTGGCGGCGTCAAGTGGGGCCTCGGGCTGCCCATCGCGCTGGTCTTCGTAGGCTTGGCGCTCGGCTGGAAGGAGTTGGCCGCGATGTTGCGTACCGGGCGCAAACCCGTCGGTGCCGAGTGGGCGTTCGTCGGCGCGTATCTGCTGACCGGGCTCTTCGCACTGGTCGGGGTTCTCGCTCCGAGCACGATGATGGACTGGGACAGTTTGGCCTACCACTTCGCCGTGCCCAAACTGTGGATTCAAGCGGGGCAGGCGTACTCGGTGTCCTTCATCCACCACTCGAACTTCCCGTTCGTCGTGGACAACCTCTACGTTTGGGGCTTGCAGTGGGGCGGCGAATCCGGGGCAAAGGGGTTCTCGTGGATGTTCGCCCTGTTCGGCGGCTTGGCGATTTACGGGTTTGCCCGCGAGCGTTGGGGCGGCTTCGCGGGGTGGTGGTCGGCGCTGGCGTTCGTCGGCATGCCGGTGGTCGCTTGGGAAGCGGGCACGGGTTACGTGGACGTGGCGCACGGACTGTTCGCGGGGCTCGGCTTGCTGCAATGCGCACGGCTGATCGAAACGTGGAAGCGCGAGGACGCCGTCCTGGCCGCCGTGTTTCTCGGGTTCGCGGCGGGCAGCAAGTACACGGGGCTGCAGACAATCGCCGTCTGCGCGTTGGTCTTGGGCGTCGCCGCCGTCGTCCTTCGGACGGGATGGAAGCCGGCCGCTTTGACCATCGGGTTGGCCGCAGCCATCGCCTCGCCCTGGTACGTCCGGAACGCCATGCTAGTGGGCAACCCCGTGTTCCCCTTCTTCTACGAACAACTCGGGGGCAAGCACTGGGATCAGTTCTCGGCGGACATCTACCGCGACGAGCAGCAGACGTTCGGTGTCGGGCGCAAAGAGGGCGGCGGTCGCGATTGGTCGCAGTTCCCGCACGCCGTGTTCGGCATGGCCTACCAACCCGGACGCTACACGAACCCCGCGCCCACCCAAGGCATGGGCCATCCCGTCCAAGCGTTGGGCGTCGCCGTGTTCGCCGCAGCGGTGTGCTGGCTGGCCTCGGGACGGTTGCGACGCATGGAATCGGCCGCCTTGGGCGGGTTGCTTGCCAGTTTCGTCTTGTGGTTCGCCCTCAGCCAGCAAAGCCGATACGCCGCCAACTTCGGGGTGCCCTTGGCGGTATTGCTGGGTGGTGCGGTGGCTTGGCCACGCTCGGGGTCCGTGTTGGCCGTGGTCGCGGCGCTGCAGTCCGTGTACACGTTGGGATTGGTCAAGACAACGGTCACCGATGGGCAACTCCCTGTGGTGTTGGGGCGCGTCGAACCCGACGCCTACCGGGCCGGCACGTTCTTCTCGCGCGCGCAGACGATCAACCGTGAAGCGCTGGGCGGTAAGGTGGCCCTGTATGACGAGGTGTTCGGGTATTGGCTCGACGTGCCGTACTTTTGGGCGAACCCCGGCCACAGCACGGAAATCCCCTATGCGACGCTGGATACCGGCGCGGCGTTGGCCGACCATCTGAAGGGCATGGGATTCACCCACGTGTATCTGAACCTCGCGTTCCAAGACCCCGCGTTCCGCGACCGGTGGCTGGAGGCGATGCGCCCCGGCGGAGCGGGCTTCTCGCCCGAGGAGGCCACGGGACTCGACGCCGACCTCCGCACCAAGTGGAAGCGGTTGCTGGCCGAGGCGGTGGCTTCGGGCCGATTCGTCCCAGTGGCGCAAGAGGGCCGCTCGCTCCTGTTCACCTTGCCATGAACGAACACACGTCCGAGTTCCGCGAGCGCATCGAGAGGTTGGCCGAACTGCGCCGCCAAGGCATCGAGCGTCTGCGGACCCAGCCTTCGGGCCTGGAGTGGTGCCGCGAGCAGACGGCCATCGCCGACGAAGCCATGCGCCTGGTGGTCGAGGAGGTCCACCGCATCCACCCCGACGTCCCGCCCATTTCCATCGTGGCAACGGGCGGCTACGGGCGATCGGAACTCGCGCCCTATTCCGACGTTGACATCGCCATCGTCCCGCTGGACGAGTCCCACCCTGCGTTGGATGCCGCCGTGCGCACCATCTATCGGACGTTGCTCGCCACGTTTGACCGGACGATGGGCATTGAAGTGGGCTACGCATATCGCCTGGTCGGCGACATGTCGGGGCTCGACCCCAAGTCGCGCACCGGGTTGCTTGACGCCCGCTTGGTGGCCGGAAGCCACGAGCCCTTCGAGCGGCTGATGGAGGCGTTCTGGGATAGCCTGCCCGTCGGCGAGTTCCTTCTGGAGAAGATCGAGGAGCGCAAGCGGATGTTCGCGAAGCACCACGACACGCCCCTGATCGTCGAACCGCACCTCAAGGAGGGCGCGGGCGGGTTGAGGTGTTGGCATTGTTCCAACTGGCTCGACATGGCCGTGGGCGGGCGGCCGACGCGTCCTTCGCGATCGTACGACCGCGTGCTGCGCGAGCGGAACGTGTTGCACGCCCTGGCGGGACGGAAGCTCGACCTGCTCAGCCGTACGCGCCAAGGCGAACTGGCCGACATGCTCGGGAGGGAGCCGATGGCCGCGATGAGCGACTTGGTGCTCGCCATGCGCGATTTGCACCGCGAGTACCATGCCGCACTGGAGCGCCTCCACGAGACTCGCTTCACGCTCAGCGAGGGCGTGATCGCGTCGCGGGGCGAGGTGCGTTTCTTCGGCAGGACGCGTCTGAGCCGCGCCGCCGTCGGCGTTTCGTTCGCCACGCGTCTGGGCTTGCGGGTGCTGAGCCTGGAAGCCCCGCCGATGACGGGCATCGAGGGTCCAGAAGCCGTCCACACGCTCTGCTCGGGAGCGGCCGTGTTGCGAAACTTGGACCGATGCGGCGTGCTGACCATGCTGTTGCCCGAACTGACCCGGTGCCGAGCCCTGATGCCGCAGGATTCGGTGCACACGTTCACAGTCTTCGAGCACACGCTGCGCGTCGTGGAGTTCATTGACGCCATCCAGCCGGGGACGTTCCTCGGCGAACTCAAGGAAGGGCTTCAGGATCTCGCGCCCCTTTACCTCGCCGCCTTGATGCACGACCTCGGCAAGTTCGTGCCCGGTCGCCCGCACGAGGAGACGGGGGCCGAGATCGCCGCCGACGTGCTGGATCGCTGGGGCGTTCGGGAGGACTTGGCCGAGCGGGTGGTCTGGCTGGTTCGCTACCACCTCAGCATGCCGCAGATCGTGCGGATGCGCGACGTGATGAACCCGTTCACCGCTCGCGAGTTCGCCCAAGTCGTCGAGACGCAAGACCGGCTCGACCTGCTAACGTTGCTCACGTGGGCGGACATCAGTTCGGTGAGCAGCGAGTCTTGGACGCCCGTGCTGGAGACGTTCACCCGCGAACTGCACGCCCGGACGTCGCTCATCCTCCAAGAGCAGAACGTGCCGGAACCGACGCCCGACCCCTACAGGCGGCGGCTGGTGCGCGACCTGGCGCGTCAAGAACTCGCCGAGGAGGAAATCAGCACGTTCCTCGACGCGATGCCGCCCCTTTACGTGATGAGCCAGCCGTTGCAGACGGTGAAGCTCCACATCGGCTTGATGAAGAAGGCGATGGAGGGGCAGAGCACCGTGGACCTGACGCGGGACGAGCAACTCAGCGGCAACGAACTGACCGTCTGCACCCCGGACCGGCGCGGGCTGCTCAGCTCGATTTTGGGTGTGGTGTACGCGTACGACTTGCGCGTGCATTCGATCCGCGCCAGCACCACGAAGTCGGACCCGCCGATCGCCATCGACACGTTTCACATCAGCTTTGGCGACCGGCCCGTTCCGGATGCGACGGCGCGGCAGTTGGCCAAGACGATCCGGGCGGTGGTGGCGGGCGAGACGTCGGTCGAGGAGGTTCTACGCAAGCGTGGGAAAGACCCCGATCGGGGACAGAGGCTGTTCTCGTACCGCTTTGTGCCGGGCGTTCCCGGCATCTTGGAGCTGCAGACGCCCCGTGGACGGGGCATGGCCTATCGGTTCACGCGCCTGATCACCCAGCAAGGGTGGGACATTCTGGCGGCGCGCGTGGGACAATGGGCCGGTCGCGGCGCGGCGGCCTTCTACATCGCCAAACTCAACGGCGACCCGGTCCATCCCGAGGAAGTTCGGGCCGTGTTCGAGCCGGGTATCATCCGGACTCCCCTTCCATGAAGGTACTCATCTTTGGGTGCGGCCGCACCGGGTCAACGCTGGCGCTCGAACTCGTCCGTCGAGGGCACGAAGTCACCCTCATCGAACAGAACCCCAGCGCCCTGATTCGCCTCGGCGAGAACCACGGGTGCAACGTGGTGTTGGGCAGCGGCCTTGAAGAAGACACGTTGGAGCGGGCGGGCATCCGCGAGGCCGATGTGTTCTTTGCCGCCACTCGCGGCGACAACAGCAACTTGATGGCCGCTCAGGTGGCCCGTTTCCGGTTTCAGGTCCCCCGCATCTGCATCAAGTGTGCCGACCCGTTGCGCGCCGAAGCCTATCGGCGGCTCGGCTACGTGTGCATCACCCCCAGCTTGTTGACCGCCGGCCTGATGCGCGACTGGCTCCTCGGCGAGCCCAGCCAGCCCATCGACGCCTACAACGTCTTGCCGGACGCTCTCAAAATCTAAGCCTATGTACGCGATCGTCGTCGGTGGTGGAAATGTCGGCATCCAGTTGGCCAAGCGCCTGCTCCAGCGTGGCGACGAGGTGTTGCTTCTCGAGAAAGACGGCGGTTCGGTCGGTCGCCTTTCCTCGATGCTGGGCGCCGAGAACGTCATGGCGGGCGACGGCTGCGAGATGGCCGTCCAGAAGCGTGCGGGTTTCGGGCGCGCAGACGTGGTTATCGCCGTCACGGGCGAAGACGAAGACAACCTCGTCGTGTGCCAGATGGCCAAGGTGGTTTGGGATGTGGACCGAGTCTTGGCCCGCGTGAACGACCCAGACCACGAACCGCTGTTCGCTCAGGTGGGCATCGACAACACGGTCTCGGCGACCGGCATCATCTTCAGTTTGCTCGAACAGCAGGTGACTCCCGATGTCATGCTGCCCGTCGGCGCTTTGGCGCGCGGACAGATCGAGGTGGTGGAAGTGAAACTCAGCAATCGCTCGCTGGCCGCAGGTCAACGCGTGCGTGACTTGGTTCTGCCACCGCAAACGAATCTGGTTTGGTTATTGCGCGACAGCCAAGGGCTGATGGTGCAAGGCGATACAATCCTGACCCCTGGAGACACCGTCGTCGCCCTCGTGCCGCGCGACAACTCCGAAGCGCTCCGCAAGCTCTTCGCCGAGCGCTAGAAAGCGATCTCGGGAAAAGAGCCCCCGGTGTCCATATGCCGACACCGGGGGAATTCGGTCGAAGGTTCGACCTCTGGTTTGAGGGAGGATGAAGGTCCGAAGAAAACCCTAGGACGTCACCGTTTTCGTTTGCGGCTCAGCGTGGCCAACCCCAAGGCCACTGCCATCACGGCACTCGGATCCAACCCGACGCGGGACATCAGCGACTCCTGTGCTTCCGTCGCCCACGCCGATTCCGCCGCATCGGGTGGCAAGGCCTCGATGGGGGGCGAAACCTCGACAGGAGGCTGACCACCCGAAGCCAACGTGCTGGCGTTCGGCTGGCCGAGTGCGCTGAAGATCGCTGGCGCGGCGCTGGGACGCGCAAAGGCAAGTTGATGCGAGAGTCCGGAAGCGAGCACATCGCCGGTGCCCGCCAAGAGAACGGGAGATGCCTGAACCGCGACCCCGCACCAAGCGAAGCCGAGACAGGCGCTTAGACGCCGTTTTGCAGAATTCACGTATCCTCCTCGGAGACCCGTCTAACGCAGGTCTTCCAATCAAACCAAGGCGCCGCAGCGCCACAACCACTTCGTAAGATAACACAGATTTGGTCTCTGTGCACAAGAATTTTCAGAAAATCTTCAGGGGGTCCCGGGCGTGGTTGCGACCGCCCGGCCGAACCGCCAGAACAGGATGCCGCCGATCAGGCTCACGACCAAGGCCGCGACTTGGGCCTCGGTCACGGGAAGCGAGCCCCAGTAGGTCGAGCTCGACCCCGCCCGCCAGAACTCGTAGGCGAACCGCGTCAACCCGTGCAGCACCAGCATCATGGCGAACGTCTTGCCCGTCCCCGTCCAACGTCGCTCCATGACCAGAAGCAACGCCAGCGCCCCTAGATTCAGGAACGAATCGTACACCTGAGCGGGGTGGTAAAGGCCCGCGCGATTGGCGAGCGGCACGCCCCAGGGAAGGTCGCACGGCCCCCCGTGACAGCACCCGTTGAGCAAACAGCCGATTCGCCCGATCGCGTGACCCAGCAGAAACGAGGGCGCGGCCACATCGAGCATGGTGCGCACCTCGATGCCAGCCCGCTTGGTCAGCCAGATGAACACCGGGATGCCGAAGATCAGCCCGCCAAAACTGGTCAGCCCCTGGAATTGGGGCGAAAACAACTCGTCCGTGTGCTTCAGGTAGTAATCGAGGTCTTGGACGATGTAGGTGACCCGCGCGCCCAGGATGCCTGCCATCAGCGTCCAGATCCCGATGTCGAGCACCTTGCCGACGTCGATGCCCGCCTTGATGGCCCGCGCCCGAGCCAGCGCCATGCCCGCGAGAAACGCGACCATGATCGCCACACCGTAGCTGTGGACCGGAAACTGACCGATGTGGAAGAGGACGGGCTTCATCGAGCGTGAGCGGTGAGTGTACCGGTGGCCCTCATTCGCCCTTGGTCTGGTTCACGTAGTTGATGCGCAGGTCGCGGATGAGGTTGTGGATCTGGCGCTTGTCGTCGTCGTCCAGGTGGGGCTCGATGAACGATGCGAGGTGCGTCGTCAGGTCGATGGCGACTTTGGCTTCGGCGAGGTCCTTGTGGATCTTGCCGGTCAGGAAGTCGGGTTGCAGGCCCATTTTCTGCCAGGCCACGGAGGCCATCTGCTCGACCATCGCCGTGACCATGGTGTAGACGCTGATGGGTTCGACGGAGTGGTTCTCGCTCATGGTGCTGTTGTATCACACGGTGGCCACAGGCTCGATGGTCCCGCCCATTGCAAGGGTCTGGCCGACGTACGCCACGGCGATCTGCCCCGGCGTGACGGCCGAGACCGGCTCGTCGAACAGCAATCGCGAACGCTCGCCGTCGGGCAGAAGCGTCGCGCGCTTGGCGGGCATGTTGTAGCGGATCTTGGCGTCGACGCGCATCGGACCAAAGGGCTGGACGCCCCAGACCACCTCGCCGACGGCGACTTCGCGCGTGGCCAGCGCATCCTTCTCGCCGACGACCACGCGGCGGTTGGCCGCATCGAGGCGAAGCACGTAGAGCGGACGATCCGAAGAGACACCGAGTCCGCGCCGCTGGCCGATCGTGAAGTCGGGTAGCCCCTCGTGCTCGCCGATCCGCCGGCCCTCGGCATCCACGATGTCGCCGCCCTGAAACATCTCGGGCCGCTTGGAGCGCAAGAACTCGCGGTAGCCGCCCGCCTCGCTCACAAAACAAATGTCCTGCGACTCGGGCTTGTCGGCAACCGATAGGCCGAAGTCGCGCGCGATCTGCCGCGCCTCGCTCTTGCCCGAAAGCTCGCCCAGCGGGAAGTAGACGCAACCCAGCTGCGCCTGGTCGAGCATGTACAGCACATAGCTCTGGTCCTTGGAAGCCGCACGCGCTCGGAGCAACCGGTAACGGCCATCGGCGGCTCGGCGGATGCGGGCGTAGTGTCCCGTCACCAGCAGTTCGCACCCCAACTCGCGCATCTTCTGCACCAGCAGGTCGAACTTGACGTGCTTGTTGCACTGGACGCAAGGGTTCGGGGTCCTGCCGCGCTCGTATTCCTCGACGAAGTTGTCGATGACGCTCTGGCGGAACGCGTCCTTGAAGTTGAACACGTAATGGGGGATGCCGAGCTTCTTGGCCACGCGGCGTGCGTCCTCGACCGCACCCAGCGAGCAACATCCCGCATGGCGCGGGTCGGTCTGGCTCTCTTGCCAAATCTGGAGGGTCACACCGACGACGTCGTAGCCACGCTTGACCATGAGCGCGGCCGCGACGCTGCTGTCCACCCCGCCCGACATGGCTACGAGGACGGGGCCGCGTGTGCGGCGGTTAGCCATTCAACTTCTTGACGAGCGTCTCGACGATGCCCGCGATGTTGTTCGGTGTGGCGGCTTCGGTCTTGTGACCCGGCGCGAACACCAGGTAGGTGGGCGTGCGGCTCACGCCGGCGCTGTTCGCCAGTTCGATGTCGCGATAAACCGTGCTGAAGTACTTGCTCTCGGTGTCGCTCATCACGCGGCGCGCCTTGTCCGGGTCCATGCCGATGGTCTGGATCACCTTGAGCAACCCGGAAGCGGACTTGACCTGCTCCTTGTCGCTCATCATCACCGCATCCATGAAGTCCCAGAACTTGCCTTCTTCCCCCGCGTACTCGGCGAGGATGGAAGCGGGCAGGCTCAGGTCGTGCCCCTCCAGCATGTACAGGGGCAGGTGGCGGAACACGACGCGCACCTTGCCGGGGTTTGCCGTGGCCAGATTCTTGACGTTGGGATAATGCGTGCGGCAGTGATCGCAGAAGATGTCGGCGAACTCGACGATAGTGACCGGCGAGTCCATATCGCCATACACGTGCAACGACGTGTTGGTGTCGGGGTTCGCCGTCGCGTAGTTCTCGATGGTGAGCGAGTCGAGCGTCTCGCGGGCGACTCCCGTTTCCGCGCCCTTGCGGTTCAGCTCTTGGCTATAGACGCCCAAGCCGCCCAACGCGACCACGAACAAGCCGACGAACGCCAGCTTGTCGAACTTGGCGCCGAGGGTCGTGTTCGGCTCCTTCTGGGCGAGCCAGGCGTTGATCAGGAACGTGACCGACATGATCGCCGCCGACGCGAGACACCAGATGCACGTGGCGTGGATCTCGTTCAGAGCGATGTACGTGAGGTACAGGCTGAGGGCCGTGCCGACTCCCGAGACGAGCGCCCCGATCTTGGTGAGCAGAGCGACTTGGCTGCCGTCCACGACGGTCCGAAGGAACGCCAAGGCGGCTAAGAAGAAGTAGGCCCCGAGCCCAAAGAACGCGACGGGGATGCCCGCCCACGCCGAAGACGGGTGTTGGGCGACCGTCTCACACCCTTGCGAGTTCGCACCGCACGGCACGGTGGCGTTGAGGACATGCGCGAGACTGAGCATCCCGGCGACAAAGATGCCGCCGAATGCCAGCACCATCAGAATTCGGTTGAGAGTCGTCGCGTTCACAGCTTGCGATTATACGGCCCGGAGGACCGCCCCCCGCTTCAACGGCTTTGGCGGTCCTTCGGTTCCCGGGGCGGGAGCTACTCCTTGATGCCCCACTGGGTGAGCAGGAACGCATAGTCGAACGCCGTTTCCTTGATGGCCTCGTAACGTCCGCTTGCCCCACCGTGGCCCGCCGCCATGTTCGTCTTCAGCATCAGCACGTTGTCCCCGATCTTGCGGTCGCGCATCCGAGCCACCCACTTGGCGGGCTCCCAGTACATGACCTGCGAGTCGTTCAGCGACGTGTTGACCAGCAAGTGCGGGTAGTTCAGGGCGCCCACGTTGGTGTAGGGGCAGTACTTGCGCATGTACGCGTACTCGTCCGGCTTGTTGGGGTTGCCCCATTCCAGCCATTCGCCCGTGGTGAGCGGGATCGAATCGTCGAGCATCGTGTTCAGCACGTCCACGAACGGCACGTCCACGACAGCGGCGAGGCACAGGTCCGGACGGAGGTTGAGGACTGCGCCCATGAGCAGACCGCCGGCGCTGCCCCCGGTCATCGCCAGTCGCTTGTGCGACGTGTAGCCGATCTTGACGAGGTGGTCGGCCGAGTCGATGAAGTCGAAGAACGTGTTCATCTTCTTCATCATCTTGCCGTCGTCGTGCCACTTGGTCCCCATCTCGCCGCCACCCCGGATGTGGGCCGTGGCGTAGATCACGCCCCGGTCGAGCAGGCTCAACCGCGAGATGGAGAACCCGGGGAAGGAGGGCGCGCCGTACGATCCATAGGCGTCCAGGTACAGGGGCGTGTTTGGCCCCGGCTTGGTCGTCCGCTTGTACACCAGGCTGATCGGCACCTTGACGCCGTCGCGGGCCGTGGCGTAATGCAGTTCCGAAACGTAGTCGCGCGAGTCGAATCCGCCAAGCACCGGAGTCGCCTTGAGCAGGACCGAATCGTTGCTCTCAGGGTCGTACTCATAGACCGAACGGGGCGTTTGGTACGACGCGTAGGAGTAGCGCAACTTCGTCGCCTTGTAGTCCGGGTTGTCCCCCAGCGAGATGGTGCAGACGCGTTCGGGCGTCTCGATCTGCTGCGTCCAGTAGTCGGCGAAGCGCGTGACTCGGACCCTGGGGAAGCCGCCCGCCCGCTCGGAGACGACCATGTACCGCTCGAACAGGTCCACCCCGGTGAGCATCACGTCGTCGCGGTGCGGGATGAGTTCCTTCCACTGGTCGCGCGCAGGGTTGGCAGCGGGTGCGGACACCAAGCGGAAGTTGCGGCCCTTGTCGTTCGTGCGGATATAGAACGTGCCGTTGCGGTGCTCCACGTCGTATTCGTGGTTCTCCTCGCGGGCCAGCACCACGTCCGGCGTTGCGGTCGGGTTCGCCAGCGGAATGGCACGCACCTCCGTGGTCTCCGAACTCGCCGAGTTCAGGAACAGGTAGTGCCCGTCCCGCGAGCGCGAAATGTAGAACCAGTACAGCCGGTCCTTCTCCTCGTAGATCGGGGCGGGCTTCGCGCGCGAACCGAGCACGTAGCGCCACGCCTTGTTCCAGCGTTTGGCGTCGTCCTCGGTGACGATGAACAGCGTCTTGTTGTCCCTGGACCATTCGACCTGGTTGACCTTGCCCACGCGGTCGGGCAGCAAGCGGCCCGTGCGGAGGTCCTTCACATACAGTTGATACTCGCGGAAGCCCGTGTTGTCCACCGAGTAGGCCAGCAGGTTGCCGTCGTCGCTCACCTCGAACGCTCCCACCGATATGTACTTCTCGCCTTTCGCCAAGGCGTTGACGTCCAGGAGCACTTGCTCCGGTGCGTCCATCGTCCCCGTTCGGCGGCAATAGATGGGGTAGTCCTTGCCCTTCTCGGTGCGCGTGTAGTACCAGTGGCCGCGGTCGAAGACGGGTACATCGAGGTCGGTCTCCTTGATGCGGCCCACGATCTCGGCGTAGAGCTTCTCTTGCAGCGCCTTGGTGGGGGCCATGACGGTCTGGGTGTACGCGTTCTCGGCCTCGAGGTAGGCGATGACCTCCTTGTCGGTCTTCTTCTGAAGCCAACGGTAGTCGTCCACGCGTCGGTCGCCGTGGAGTTCGGAGACAACGGGGACCTTCTTGGCCTTGGGTGGGGTGGCCTTGACGGTGTCGAGTTGGGCCACGGCCATGGCCACGGGCACCAGTAGCAGGACCAACGTGAGGGGTTCGCGCATGTCGCGATTATGTACGCGCCACTCCGTGCGCGACGTTCCGGGCCAGAATTCCGGTGATGGAAGATGTGCGCGTGTCCACCGAACTTGCCGACGTGGACGTTGACCTGCTGTGCGAGTGGCTCGCCGAGGCGTACTGGTCCCGAACCCGGACCCGCGAGACCATCGAGCGGAGCTTGGCGGGTTCCTTGTGCTTCTCGGCGCACGCCGAGGGCCGGATGGTGGGCTTCGCGCGGGTGGTCACGGACAGCGCCACGTTCGCTTGGCTGTGCGACGTGTATGTGGCCCCGGAATGCCGAGGTCGGGGCGTAGGGGTCCGGCTGGTCTCGGAAGTGATGGATCACCCCGACCTGCAGACCGTCCGTTGGATGCTCGGCACGCGGGACGCGCACTCGCTCTACGAGCGGTTCGGCTTCGCGACGTCCACCGAGCCCGACCGCTGGATGACGAAGGGCTTCGCTAGCCGGTTCTGAGGCACACCCAGATATTCGGCTGGTTCGGCTGAGGTTGGGCCTGGGTTCGTTTCCCGGGGGAGAAGCTCATGTCTGCCAGCGTTTCGAGTCGGTCCTTCTCCTTGGGGAGAAGGTGGCCGAAGGCCGGNNACGGAAACCACCGTGGGCGACCCCCCTCTGTCGCGAAGCGACATCTCCCCCGCGAGCGGTGGAGAGGCTCAAGGCTGTCAACGTTTGAGTTGGTCCTTCTCGGGGGAGAAGGTGGCTGGGGCCGGATGAGGGCGGCGGAACCAATGCAAGGAAACTAACTCAACCCGACGAGCCGCTTCAGTTCCGCCACTTCCTGAACACCCAAGCGGCGACATGCCCCGACGGGCATTTTTCGCAGCGAAAGCGGGCCAAAGCGCACGCGGCGCAGCTCCCGAACGGGGTGGCCGACCATCTCGCACATCAGGCGGATCTGCCGCTTGCGCCCCTCGTGCAGCACGATGCACAGCTTGCTGGTGTTGCTCGATTCGTCCCGCGAACGCACCGACACCTGGGCGGGACGCGTCTTGCGGCCCTCGATGAACACGCCGCTCCGGAGTTGCTCCAGGGCTCGCTCGTCGATCACACCCTTCACGCTCGCCAGATACTCTTTCTCCACGCCGTACCGCGGGTGGATCAGGCGGTTGGCCAATTCGCCATCGTTGGTGAACACGAGTAGCCCCTCGGTGTCTTGGTCGAGCCTCCCGACGGGCTTGAGCGTGGCTGGCAGATCGGGCAGAAGTGAAGCCACGGTCGGACGGCCCTGCGGGTCGCGCATCGTGGTGACCACGCCGCGAGGCTTGTTCATCACGACGTAATCGAGCTTGGCGCTGCGCAGGGCAGTTCCGTCCACGGCCACCTTGTCGTTCGGGCCGACCTTGACGCCCATTTCGACCACGACCTGACCGTTGACCGTCACGCGTCCGCCGCTGATGAGTTCTTCGGCGGCGCGGCGGCTGCACAGTCCGGACGCGGCGATGCGCTTGTGGAGGCGCTCGCGTCCATCGTCGGGCTGTATGGCACGGGGCTTGTTCATGGCAGGGAGATTCTGCGCGACTTGCGCCGCATGGCGTAGGCACCGCCCACCAACAGCGCCACCAGCGCCCACGTGGTCGGCGAGCCCATCCCCGCCATCATCTGCGGCTGCTTGCGCGCGGCGACCCGGACCGCCCAGCCGTCGCGGGCCACGAATCGCACGTACGGTTCGCCCCTGGTCGGCTCGACGAAGTCGGCCTCCCAATCGTCCTCCGCCCCCACGAGCGTCCGCACCGATTGCAGCAGTTCGACCCGTGCGCCCGACTCGGCCGTGACCACCGTCCCCGGTTCACCGAGGTCCGCCACGCGGTACTGGTCGAAGCACCAATCGGTCAATGCCGAGGTGTCGGCCCACGTGTCCTCGCTCTTGAGCACCACCGTGATCACGCGGAAGCCGTTTCGCGTGGCGCTGCCGATGAAGCACCGGCCAGCGGGATCGGTGTAGCCCGTCTTGATGCCGTCGGCGGTGGGTTCTTGGCGCAGCCAGTGGTTCTTGCTAACCAAGACGGCGTCCTGCGGGTTCTCGGGCCGCTGGATCGTGGTGCGCTGCATGCGGGCGAGTTTGTTGAACAGCGGGTTCTTGATCGCTTCCCGCGTGATGAGCGCCAGGTCGCGGGCCGTGGTCGTGTGCAGGTCGTCGTTCAGCCCGTGCGGATTGTTGAAGTGCGTGTTCTCGCAGCCCAGCGCCTTGGCCCGCTCGTTCATGAGTTGGCAGAACTTCTCGACCGAGCCGGAGATGTGGACGGCGCCCGTGACGGCGGCGTCGTTCGCGCTGCGCAACATCACGGCCTGAATCAGGTCGTAGCCGCGCAGCCGCTCGCCGGGCTTCATGTAAAGACTGGAGCCTGTGACGGTTTCGACCTCTTTCGGGGCGGCGTACCACTTCTGGTGGTCGAGCCGCTCGATCATGAGTAGGGCCGTCATCACCTTGGTGGTGCTGGCGGGATAGCGGATGGCGTCGGCGTCCTTTTCGAACAGCACGCGCCCGGTTTCGGCGTCCAGCGCAATCGCCGAGAGGGCCGTCACGGTTGGGGCATCGGCGGCTGCGCCGAGCGCGGCGCACGCAACGCCGACGCCGATGCCGAACGGAAGCAACGCTCGAAAACCCACGTAGGGTTTGGACGCGCGAACGACCTCCCGGGGCACGGCGGGCCAAGGTACCCTCGCACCATGCAAGCCCATGACGAAGTCGTCATCCTCAGCGGCGTCCGCACGCCCATCGGTGCGTTTCTTGGTTCCCTGAGTTCGCTCACCGCCCCGCAACTCGGCGCCGTCGCCATCCGCGAGGCCGTCTCGCGCGCCGGCATCGAAGCCACGGATCTGGACGAAGTGCTGATGGGATGCGTGCTGCAGGGCGGCATCGGCCAAGCGCCCGCGCGTCAGGCCGCGATCTTCGGCGGCGTGCCGCAAAGCGTTCCGTGCACCACGGTCAACAAGGTGTGCGGTTCGGGCATGAAGACCGTAATGATGGCCACGCAAGCCATCCGCGTTGGCGATGCCCGGTTCGTACTGGCCGGCGGCATGGAATCCATGTCCAACGCGCCGTATCTTCTCGACAAGGCGCGCACGGGTTACCGGATGGGCAACGGCTCGATCTTGGACTCGATGGTTCACGACGGCCTGTGGGACCCCTAC
>DDSP01000065.1:0-17907 GCA_002343445.1 Chthonomonas sp. UBA2387 | reverse complement strand
GTTCGCCGCCGAGAGCTACCGCCGAGCCGTCGAAGCCCAGACTTCGGGCCGCTTCGGCGACGAGATCGCCCCCGTCGAAGTCCCGCAGCGCAAGGGCGATCCTATGGTCGTGGCCGAAGACGAGGAACCCGGCAAGGGTCAGCCGGCCAAGCTCGGTAGCCTTCGTGCCGCTTTCTCCAAGGATGGCGTGACCACTGCCGGCAACGCCAGTTCGATCGACGACGGCGCGGCGGCTCTGGTGGTGGCTTCGGGAGCGGTCGCTCGGGAGAGGGGACTCAAGCCTCTCGCTCGAGTCGTCGGCTACGCTCAGCACGCCCAAGAACCCCAGTGGTTCACGACGGCGCCTGCGGCTGCGGTGAAGAAGCTGCTGGATCGACACGGCTTGACCGTGGACGACGTGGACCTGTTCGAGATCAACGAGGCGTTCGCCGTCGTCGCCATGGTCGTGGCGAAGCAACTCGGCATCCCGCACGAGAAGCTGAACGTCAATGGCGGAGCGGTTGCGCTCGGCCACCCCATCGGCATGACCGGTGCCCGGCTGGTGCTCACGGCGATCCACGAACTCAAGCGTCGGGGCGGCCGCTACGCGGTCTGCTCGCCCTGCATCGGCGGCGGCGAAGCCACGGCGATCCTCATCGAGAACCTCGGCTGATGGCCCAAATCGCGCTCACGCTCTACACGCTTCGCGACCACATGGCCGAGGCGGGCCAGATCCCCGAGACCCTGCGCCGGGTTCGGGAGATCGGCTACCAGTACGTCCAGGTTTCCGGAGTCCGGGGCGCATCCGGCGGCGAACTGAGACGGATGCTTGACGACGCGGGTCTAGAGTGCATGGCCACCCACTGCCGCTACGACCAATTGACCCCCGAAGCGGTCGGGTCGGTGGCCGACGAGATGGCCGCGCTGGGTTGCCGCCACACGGCGCTCGCTTGGCTGCCGCAGGAACTGCACAACAGAGCCGGGTTCGTCGAGGCCGGGCAGAGGCTGCGCGGCGCGTGCGAGTCGCTTGCCGAGCGAGGCATGACCCTTAGTTACCACAACCACGCGTTCGAGTTCGAGCGCTTCGATGGCGTCACGGGTTGGGAGCTCATGTTCGCCGAAGCGCCGGGCCTTTGCGCCGAATTCGACGTGTATTGGCTGAACCACGCGGGCTGCGACCCGGCAAGCTGGGTGATGCGCTGCGACCGCCCCCAACCCCTGATCCACCTGAAGGACAAAGAGGTGGCCGCGAACGTGCCCCGCTTCGCCGAAGTCGGGCACGGCAACCTGGAGTGGCCCGGCATCCTCGCCGCAGCCGAGGCGAAAGGCGTCGAATGGTGGATCGTCGAGCAGGACGACTGCTGGCGCGATCCGTTCGAGAGCATCCGCATGAGCTTCGACTTCTTGAGTCGGGCACGCTCGCCGCAGGGGTGAGTTTCGGCGGGAATTGCGACCAATGGACGCGTGGCGCGCTCGGGTTGGAGTATGGTCATGGGTATGAAGCGCCCTTCGAAGAAAGACATCAAAGCTGCCGTGGACAAGCTCAAGGACAAACCGAACGCGGGTCACGCGCCGGAGGTCCACGAGATGGGCAAGCCGACCGGCAACAAGAGCCACAACAAGACGCACCGTCACAAGGTGTAGGGCTGGCCGCGCCCGATGCTCGACGCGATCGCATCATCCCACGCGTCGTCCCAAGCCGAACCTCAGCCGAACCGCCCCGACAAACGCAAGGCGGCCCAAGCGCGAGCACCCGACTCGCGTAGACTCGGGCGAGTTCGATGAACAACGGTGTTCCTCCCTTCGAAGGCGTTTCGGCTTGGTTTGCAGGGCCCAAGGCAGAAAACGGAGACGCCTTCGCCCACCTCGTCTCGCGCATCGTCCACGACCACTACGCGTGGCGGCGCAACTACTTCCCCGAGGATGGGTTCGTCGTGGACTCGCACCTTCGACGTGCCAGCGAGCCGTTCGCCGACCAGTTCGATGATCGTCTGTGGGAGCTGCTCGCCCGGCTGAAGGCCGACCCGCCATTCCAAAGCCCCCGCTACGCCGCGCACATGGTTTCGGAGCAGACGCTGCCCAGCATCGCCGGCTACTTCGCGGCGATGCTCTACAACCCCAACAACGTAACCGCCGAATCCGCCCCGGTCACCGTGCGTTTGGAACTCGAAGCCGCCGCGATGATCGCCCAGATGATGGGCTACGACGAAACCGCTTGGGCGCACCTGACCTCTGGCGGCACGGTGGCGAACCTCGAAGCCCTGTGGGTGGCGCGCTCGGTCAAGTATCTGCCGTTCGCGCTGCGGCAGGCTCGAAGCCGCCTCGGTCTGCCCACGCACGCGGCGCTTGCTCAGGGCGACGACTTGTTCGGGCTATCGCCGACGGCTATTCTGGGTGCGTTGGCCGACACCTGGGCCGACGCGGAGGAGCGTTGGGGCGCGCAGAAGGGCTACAAGCGCGTGGCCAAGGCGCTTTGGAGCAGTCGGTTCAATCCGGCCTCCCAAGGCACGGCGCAAGTGATCCGCGCCTTGGGTTCCAGGCCGCGCCTCTTCGTGCCCGAAACCTACCACTACTGTTTCACCAAGTGCATGGACGTGCTTGGGCTCGGCACGCGTTCGCTCCATGCCGTGCCGGTGGACCGGCATTTCCGAATGGATGTGGGCGCTCTGGCTGAGGCGCTGGATGCCACACGGGCCGCAGGGGACCATGTGCTGGCCGTTGTGGCAGTGGCTGGAACCACCGAGGAAGGCGCGATCGACCCGGTGGACGGAATCGTCGCTTTGCGCAACGAGCGAGAAGCCGAGGGTTTGGGGTCGTTCTGGCTCCACGTGGACGCCGCGTACGGGGGCTACCTGCGGACCATGATCCTCCCCGAGCGCATCGGGCTCGGCGAGCCGACGACAGAATCGCGCATCGCGGGGCGAAGCGTGTCGCTGCCGCTCTCGCTGCCCGATCAGGGCGCGTGCGACGCCCTCGGGGCGACGGGCCACGCCGATTCGGTGACCGTGGACCCGCACAAACTCGGCTTCATCCCGTATCCCGCTGGCGCGATCTGTTTCAAGTCGCCGTGGGTGAAGGCCGTGGCGCGGCAAGACGCCCCATACCTGGAAGACGACCCGGACAAGCCGCGCGCGGGCGAACAGAGCATCGGCGTGTACGTTCTCGAGGGCAGCAAGCCCGGCGCGGCGGCGGCCGGAGTCTGGCTCAGCCATTCGCTGATCGCTCTGGACGCCAGCCAGCACGGGCGGATGCTGCGCGACCAGGTGCGTGCGGCGTGCGAGTTCCACGCCCTCCTCGAGGCATACCCGCGCGAAGTCGAGTGCAAGGTGCGGGCGCATGTGCTCTGCCCGCCGGGCTCGAACATCGTGTGCTACCTGTTCGCCCCCGCAGAGGGGGGAATGCCCTTGAAAGCGATCAACCGGTTCAATCGGCGCATCCATCAGGCGTTCGATGCCGGGCCCGGTTCCGATCAGCGGGTCTTCGATCGGCGGTTCTTCGTCAGCCGAACCACGCTCTCGGCGGAACGCTGCGGGCCATCGGCGGTCGGCGGACTGCTGGAGCGGCTGGGCGCGACGCCGCAGGACTACGCCGAGAGCGGCGTGTTCTTGATGCGCTCGGTGATGATGAGCCCGTGGTACGAACTGGCCAAGCAGCGAGGGCGGTTCTTTGTCGCGGAGCTTGTGGAGGCTCTGTACGGGGAGGCTGAACGGGCGCTGGGCTAGTCCACAGCCAGCATCCGCGTGATGGCCGCGCTATCCGGCCAATCGTCCTCGCCATCCTCGATGCTCCAAGCGGTGGAAACCATGGACAGCACGAAACACCACGCATGGGCGCGGTGGCGATCGAGACCGAGCAAGTCGCAGAACGCATGGATTCGGCGGCGCATCGTGGCGGCTGGATCGGTCCGCTTGTGGCGATCCTGCCAAAGATTCCGCACAAACACCGCGATTTCGACCGCTGGCTCGCCCACCACGCCCATCGGATCGATCGCGAGCCAGCCGCGCGATTTGTCGAGAAGGATGTTCTGGTGATGAAGGTCGCCATGCAGCAGGTAGACCTCGGGCGACGACTCAAGCAGTTCGCGTGCCACCGAACGAGCGTCGGCGATCAGGGCCGCCACAGCGGCGTAAGCGTCTCGGGCAGCGATGCGGTCGAAAACTTCCAACCACTCGCCGACCGGCTCGATCCACGGAACGGTGTCGGGCGGCATGCGCAGGCGCACCATCAGATCGGAAGCCGCTTGCACCCCTCGCAGGTCGTCGTCGTCCGAAGCCAGGTCAACCAGCGTGGTGCCGGGTTCGATCCGTTCCAGCAACGCCACGCCGATCTCGGGATCGCTGGCCAAGAGCCGCACGGTCGGCCGTCCCGCATAGGCGTCGAGCAAGGCGATTTCGGCGCGGATTCCCCGGCCGGGCACACCGCACTTCAGCACGCAACGCCTTCCGTCGGGCATTCGGGCAGGTGCCAGAAAGTTGTACCAATGCCTGGGGAACAACGCCTCCCACTCGAGGCCGTACCGGTCGGCGCACTCGTCGAGGAGGTTGGGAAGCCCTTCGAGCCATGCCTCGCCCGCCTCGCCGTGTACAGCGAGAATCGTGCGGCGGAACGAGTCGGGAATCTTGCCTGCGGGGTTCACGGGGCCACGTAGGGGCGAACGTTGCCCTTCGCCAACTGGTCGAGCCAGTAGTCGAGGCCGAACTCGCCGTCAATGCACTGGATGCGCGGGATGCGCATGGGGTTGAACTTGGCCGACTTGGGCGAAGGAGCGGGGTTCGCGCCGACCAGCAGCGCTCCCGAGAACCCGTACCGCTTGCCGCCGCGTTCGAATCCCTCCAGCAGCGAGGCGTTCTTAGGCGAGATGCCGTACGGCAGGGCGATCGTCTTGCACTCGAACCCGTGCGAGGCCACGAAGTCGATCGAATCCGCGAGTTCGCGCCGCACACCCTCGTCGTCCAGTTTGGCAAGGTTGGCGTGCGTCACTGAGTGGCTGCCCACCTCGCAACCCCACTCCTTGAGCATCGAGAACTTCTTCTCGACGGAGTCCTTCTGACCCCAAGGCGTTGGCGGGAGGACGTAGAACGAGGCTTTGACAGGGAAATCGGGATGAATCTTGGCGAAATCCAACCAGATGCCCACCGCACAGTCCGGATCGATCGAGCCGTCCTCCAAGAACCTGAACTGGCTGATGTGCGAATCGTCGAACGTGAACACGATCGGACTCGCTCCCGGGGGCAGCACCATCCGGTCCTCGACATACTCGGTCAAGGTCACCGGGCGAAAGCCGAGATCGTACAGTTTCTGAAGGTCCTTCTTGTACCGATCAATGGAGCGGTCCCAGCGTGCCTCCTCTTTGGCGATCTTGTGATACTCGATGACGAACACTTGTCCATCGGTGTTGGCTGGACGGTCGGTCACGCGTTTCGCCGGCTTGGCGACGGGGGTGGAAGGGGCTGCCGCAACGGGCGGTTTTTCTTCGCGAGAAGTTGCTCCGCACCCCCCCAACAGGCACGCGGCAAGGGCTAGAATGAGGAGGTGGGCCGGCTTCGCCATCTTGGTCATTGCGTGGGTTTCTTAGCGCTCGCGTCCATCATATCTTGCTCCGGCCCTTCCAAGTCGGTGCCTGTCGCGCCACCGCCCGTCGAAGCCGAAAAGCCGCCCTCGCCCAAGATCCGTTTCCCCAAACCCGACCATGTTCGCGGCATCTACCTCACCGCCTGGTCCGCCGGGCTGAACAGTCGGATGGACAATGTTTTGAAGATGTTGGAAGCCACAGAGTTGAACTCTTTGGTCATTGACATTCGGGATGCTGGCATCATCTACTTCAAGACCGACATCCCCGATGCCGCCGCTGCCGGTGCAACCCAAGTGGCCGTCACGAAGCCCGAGGCGCTGATGACGCGGCTTGAGGAGGCGAAGGTCTATCCCATCGCGCGAATCGCGTGCTTCCGCGACAAGTTCGTGCCGATCAAGTTCCCGAACCGAGCCGTCCAGACACCCGACGGCAAGCCTTGGAAGGACCGGGCGGGCTACGCCTGGCTCGACCCCTACAACAAGGAGAACTGGGAGTATCTGGCCGCCGTCGTGGACTTTGCGCTGGAACTGGGCTTCCCCGAAATCCAGTTGGACTATGTGCGATTCCCCAGCGAGGGGAAGATGAGTTCCATGGTCTTTCCCGGCAAAGCCAAGTATCCCAAGCCCGACGCCAAGCCCGCCGAAGTGATCGCCGAGTTCGCGAACTTCATCGGCAAGCGGGTTCGGGACAAGGGCGCGGTCTACAGCGCCGACCTGTTCGGCATCATCAGCTCGGGCAACGCTGACCAAGGCATCGGCCAGGAATTGCAGGCCAGCAGCGCGCCCTTCGACCTGATCTGCCCCATGGTCTACCCGTCGCATTACGCGAGGGGCGAATACGGGGTCGCCAACCCGAACGCCAGTCCGTATCTCATCGTCAGCAAAAGCCTGAAGGACTTTCGCGACAAGCTTCCCGACAAGCCGCTCCGACCGTGGCTTCAAGACTTCTCGCTCGGCATCCCATATGGGGCGGCCGAGGTCCGCGCCCAGATCAAGGCGGCGCGCGAACTCGGCTACACGGAGTATCTGCTCTGGAACGCCCAGAACAAGTACACCGCCGCCGCCGTCGTGGACACGTCCGAGTTCGACCAGCCAGCGCGCCCCGCCACGGGCTCCGCGCCACAACCTTCGGGCGGTTGACGCCCACCCCTGAATCTCAATATGACACTCCTCCGCGAGCCCCACTCTGCCTCGTCGTCCGTCTCCCGCTATGTCGGAAACCACTACGCCGCCGTCTTCATTGACTTTGAAAACGTCTACTATTACCTAAAAAACTACTATATATCCCTCAACGAGCCGACCGACCTCATTTTGGACATGATCCGCAACCTGCGGACGATGGTGCTACGGACCCGCGAAGAACGCGTCATCGTTCAGAAGGCGTACGCCGACTTTGAACGGTTGGGGACGACCCCTCAAGGTTCCCTGTACCTGCTCGGCGTCGAGACGCACAACGTGCTGGGCACAGAACACAAGAACGCCGCCGACATGCGGCTGTGCATCGACGCGATGGAGATCCTATACACGCGGCCCGAGATCAACACGTTCATCTTTCTGGCCGGCGACCGTGACTACATCCCCGTGATCCAACACCTCACCCAGCAGGCGCGAACGGTGCTGGCCGTGGCGTTCAAGGAGAAGTTCCTCTCTGGCGACCTGCTGCAAAACGTGGGTGAGGAGAACTTCATCGACGCCGAGAAGCTGCTCAGCGACGAGATGCTGGAGCGGTTCTTGGCCGCCAAGGTCTCCAAGATGCAGGCCGACCAGCCAAGGAGTTCGAGCTCCGAAGCACCCAAACGACCCGCGCCGCGACCCAACGGCACGCGCATCGGCCAACCCAGCACGTTCGCCCGGTCGCAGCCGATCACCAACGAGGACGAGTTGGAGGCGCTGGAGCTGTTGCTGCGCGACTTTGGCCACCACTCCGAGGTGTTCCTCAGCCCGTATCTGTTCAAGCTGCGCAACCACATGGATCAACTGGCGGACTACCAGCGGAAGGCGCTCATCTCGAACCTGGAAGACTGCGGTGCGATCCGAGTGGAGAAGCGCCAAGGCGAGCCCCACGACTATTCGGTGATCCTCATCAACTGGAACCACGAGACCGTCCAGTCGCTCAACCCGGGATTGTAGAGCCCGTACCGTTGCCAGCCTGTTGCGTGGGACCCCCTAAACACGACTTGGATCGGGGGTCTGCCAGGGCCGATCATTGGGGTGCTATGCAGTGTGCCCATTTCATTCGTCGGAGCCTGAGGGCGGCCAGCGCGCTCGTCGTCGGCGGGCTCGGCCTTGGCCTGTCCGCCCCCCCTGTTCAAGCCCAGGTCCTCGAGCCGACCAACCGGGTCGCGTTCGTGTACGACAACACGTCGCTCAACAACGCCTGGCCGGTGCGCAAGGCGTGGGACTACGCCATGCAAGAGATGGGCGTGAACGTCAAGTGGACGTCGTCTCAGGAACTGAGCTGGATGTCGGTGAGCGGCATGCTCCACCAGTACAAGGCGATCGTCTTCCCCGACAGCGTGGCCCAGCAACTGACGCCCGGCATCCGCACCAAGCTGCAATCCTATGTGCAGCAGGGCGGAAACACGCTCGTGGTGTTCGATGCGGGCATCCGCGACCGACGCCAGTTCTTCCTCCCCGAGCCCGAACTGCGCTCGGTCGTGGGCCTCGACTACTTCCGGTACGACGAACTGGGCGTCGCGGCGTTCCTGTTCGGACGGGTCACGTTCGCCAACGCGCAGGCCGGCAAGTCGTGGTACATCCAACCCGGGCGCCTGGACTCCACCAACTCGGTCGTGGGCTACTACTACGGCCAGTTGCGGTACCCGATGACCAACGCGGTCGCCGACCCCGTGTCGGGCCTTGAGATTCTGGCCCGGGAAGAGAACACCCCCGCCATCGCGCGCCGCCGACTGGGCACCGGCAACGCGGTGTACGTGGGCATGCCGCTCGGCTACCTGCGGGCACGGGGCGACAGCATGCTCTTGTTCGCGACGATGCAGGCGTTCCTGTTCGATATCGCCAAGCTGCCGAGGCTCATCCCGACCCCCGAGGGCATGGGTGGTCTCGTGATGAACTGGCACGTGGACTCGGCCGTCGAGCACGACGCGCTGCCCAAGGTGCACTCGGCGGGCTTGTTCCGTCCCATGTTGCGTCAGGATTTCAATGTCACGGCGGGTCCCGACTTCATCTCGGTCGGCGACAATCTAGGCTTCAAGGCGACGACCGTGGGGCGGCCGTTCCTTGAGAACCTGATCCCCTATGGTGAAATCGGCTCGCACGGTGGTTGGGCTCACGACTGGTTCGCGTTCGGCATCCTCAACGGCGTGCTGAAGGACGAGGACATCCGCCAGTACATCGCGCTCAACAGCGCGGCGGTGACGGACGTGACCGGCGAGCCCGTTCGCAGCTACTCGGCGCCGCAGGGCGTCCATCCGCAACCCATCGCAACCCAGGTCCTCGCGGAGCAGGGCATCGAAGGCTACTACTACGTTGGCGACACGGGCAGCCCGCCCACCCGCACGTTCTGGGACAACAAGCTGGTCTCCGAAGACGTCTGGGCGTTCCCGCTCTCGACCTATCAGACCTTCGCCAGCCTCTACGAAATCCGACGGGCACGAGTGCGCGACGCCGACACCCTGGCATGGTTGAACGGCTTGGCCGACTTCGCCGCCAACGCCAAGACGGTGCGCCTGATGTACAGCCACCCGAACGACCTGATCAACCAGCGGTACGAGGACACTTTCAACCTGTTCCTCGACCATCTGCAGAACCTGCAGAACGCCGGGAAGCTCCGGGTGGACACCATGCCCGAGTTCTCGCGGTTCATGCGGCGGTACGTGAAGACGACGTTCGAAACGTATGTCAACACGGCTCGAACCCAGATGACCGTGACGATGATGAACCCCGAGTCGCTGAAGGACATGGCGTTCGAAGTGCCGGCTTCGATGGTCGCGACCGGCTACTCGCCGACGTCGGGCATCTCGATGCGGAACGACGGGAACGGCAAAGCGGTGTTCGTGATCACGTCGGACGTGAAGAGCGTGAACCTCCGCATCCCGCTCCGCTGAAGCAGGACGGAACCGCCAATGGCATCTCCCCAGTCCGTGGGGGAGATGCCGCTTTGCGTCGGAGGGGGCTCCCAGCAGGCAAGGCGACACAGCGCAAACAACCGGGACGGCTGGGTCCCCCCGGCCCAACGACCCAGTTGCTTCAACAAACATTGAAGCATCGCCCACAATCGGATCGTGGACATCGTTGAGCTCACCAAGCTGTCCAAGGCCCTGAGCGATCCGACCCGCATCCGCATCCTCGAGTTCTTGCTCGCCTGCGGAGGACCCGTAGGTGTGGGCGAGGAGGGAGACGTGTCGTTGGAAGGCGCAGCCGCAGGCGAGGTCTGCTGCCGCCTCACCGGCAAGGACGGCATTGATTCGCGCATCTCGTTTCACCTGCACAAGCTCCGGCGCGCCGGTCTTCTGACCATCGAGCGGCAGGGCAGACGGATGATCTGCACGCCGAACCGGGATGCCCTGCATGAGTTGGGAAACCACTTCCTGCTTCTTGCCCACTCCAACAAGGACAACGGATGACACGTAAGTCGCTCTCCCTGCTGGATCGCTTTCTGACGGTCTGGATCTTCCTCGCGATGGCGGGCGGCGTGCTGCTGGGTCGCTTGGCGCCCGGTCTCGAGGCAACGATCGATCGCATGCAGGTCGGTACGACCAACGTGCCCCTTGCTGTCGGGTTGATCCTGATGATGTACCCTCCCTTGGCCAAAGTCCGCTACGAGCGCCTCCCCGACGTGTTTGGCAATCGGCGCCTCCTCGCCCTGTCGCTCGTGCAGAACTGGGTGGTTGGTCCGGTCTTGATGTTCACTTTGGCCGTGACACTGTTGGGAGACAAGCCCGAGTACATGACCGGACTCATCCTCGTTGGACTGGCACGATGCATCGCGATGGTGCTGGTCTGGAACGATCTAGCCGAAGGAGACACCGACTACGCTGCCGGACTGGTCGCCTTCAACAGCATCTTTCAGGTGCTGTTCTTCGGCGTCTACGCCTGGTTCTTCATCACGGTGCTTCCTCCGGCGATCGGATTGCAGGGGGCCATCGTTCCCGTCACGATCAGCGAGATTTTTGGCTCGGTCATGATCTACCTCGGCATCCCGTTCGCCGCAGGAATGGCCACCCGTGCCCTGGCCCTAAAGTGGAAGGGCGAGACTTGGTACCGCGAGCGGTTTCTGCCGAGGGTGAGCCCGATCACCTTGGTCGCCCTGCTTGGGACCATTGTGCTCATGTTCTCGTTGAAGGGCGACCTGATCGTTCGGCTGCCGCTCGACGTCTTGCGCATCGCGGCACCGTTGGCGATCTACTTCGTGTTCATGTTTTTGGTCAGCCTGTGGCTCGCCCGCAAGTCTGGAGCGGATTATTCCCGGGCAGCAACACTGGCGTTCACGGCTTCGGGCAACAACTTCGAACTGGCGATCGCGGTGGCCGTGTCGGTGTTTGGGATCGGCTCGGGTCAGGCCTTGGCCGCCGTGGTCGGACCTTTGGTCGAGGTGCCCGCTCTGATCGGCCTTGTGGCGGTTTCGCTTGCCTTGAGAAAGCGGTGGTTTGGTGCTGGCGGTGCCCGATGAAGGTCCTCTTCGTTTGCGTGCACAACGCGGGGCGTTCCCAAATGGCGGAGGCTCTGTTCAATCGCGCGGCGCAATCTCAAGGGATCGCTTCTCATGCGATGTCGGCTGGGACTCTGGGCGGCGGAAGGATCAACCCGGTGGTCGCACAGGCGATGGCGGAAATCGCAGTCCCTCTCGATGGGCAAACGCCGAAGGCTCTGACGCCCGAGATGGTGTCCTGGGCCGAGCGGATCGTCTCCATGGGTTGTGGTGTGAATGCGGAAGCCTGCCCCACCAAGTTCCTGGTGGCGGAAGATTGGGGCTTGGACGATCCCGCTGGCCAATCGCTTGAAGTCGTCAGGCGGATTCGGGACGAAGTCGCAGCTCGTGTGGACGAACTGGTGGCTCGTTTGCGGAACCAGCCCGACAATGCCGAGTGAGACGATTGCATGGCCCAGATTGAGGAGCAACCGCCAACCGCAAGCGCCGGCTACCGTCCACCCAAGCCGCTCAGCGTCACACCCTCGATGAAGTACCGCTGCGCGAAGAAGAACAGCGCCAAAACGGGAAGCATGGACATCGTCGCCATCGCCATCAGCAAGCCGGGTTCAGTGCCTCGGTCGCCTTGGAACAGCTGCAGCGCATAGGCGATCGGCATGTTCTCGGGCGAGTTGACGTAGATCAGCGGGCCCATGAAGTTGTTCCACGCGCCCATGAACGTCCAAATCGCGATGACGGCCAGAGCGGGCTTCACCTGTGGCAGCATCACCTGCCAAAACGTCCGCAGGTAAGAACACCCGTCGATCTTCGCCGCATCCTCAAGTTCCATCGGGATGGTCATGAAGAACTGGCGCAACAGAAACACGTTGAACGCCGAGGCGAAGAAGGCGGGAATCCAAATGGGATACAGCGTGTCGATCATCCCGAACGCCCGGAAGATGAGGAACGTGGGCAACAGCGTGACCGCGCCGGGGAGCATCATCGTGCTCAGCAGCACCATGAACAGCACGTTCTTGCCCGGAAACCGCAAGCGCGAAAACGCATAAGCCACGATGGCCGAGCTGCCCAACGTGCCCAGCACGCTCAGCACCACGATGAGCAGCGTGTTCTTGAGATAGACCAAGCCCATCTGGGTTTCGGGCGGCAGGAACTCGAGCGCATCGGAGTAGTTCCGCGTGCGCAGGCCGATCTTGCGCACGGGCTCCAGGTCGCCGGGGTTGCTTTCGAACACCTCGCCCTTGCGGCTGGCGGGCTCCAGGATTTCGACGCGTCGGCGTCCGTCGTCGAGTTCCTTGATCACCTTGCCCATGACCGTCTCGCCGTCCTGCACTTGCGATACGAGCGGGATCATCTTGGGAATCTCGGTGACCTCGTCCGTTCGCCGCTCCAGCGTGACGCCGCGCAACGCGGCGGGCTTCACGATGTCCAAGATCAGCATGCCATCCGATCGGCGCTCGATGATCGAGGTCTCGACGCGGCGGCCTTCGTGTTGGGTGACCAGCAATGGGTCGTCGGGGTCGTTGTAGGGGACCTCGATCTGCACGCGCGGCACCCACACGATGCCGTTCGCCGAGGCCATGTCCCGATCTTCTTTGAAGCTGGTGATGACGAGCCACGCGAACGGCAGCCCGAAGACGAACGAACCGACGACCAGCGCCGAGTGGGTCGCGATGGCCTTAGAGACGCCCCGTCCCGAGGTGAACCTCGCCGCCGAAACCATCGCCGCCATTGCGGCCACGGCCAGAAACACGGTTCCTGCCAGCCACGAGACGGATACCGGCACGACGCCCCGGAACAGCGTAGCCTGGACTCCCGTCGCGTTGGCCCCGAACGCCGAAACGATGCCGAAGACCGTCCATGCGCCCGACGCCTTCAGCCTCTCGACTCGCTCGATCTGCGAGAGGGCAAGGAACGCTTGGATCATGCGCAACGCGATCATCACGACCGACGCCGCCACCGCCCAGCCGAAGAACGGCATGTAGATCCAGACCAGCGGGACACGAATACCCTCGCCCACCTCGCGTCCGGGGTCGAACGGCGTGCTGCCCGCGACGATGAATCCGAGCGCAGCGGTGAGAGAGGAAGCGATCAACGCGCCGCGCAGCCTGACGCCATCGGTCCCCGGCGTCCGGAACACGAGTTGGAGGACCAAGTACACCGCCCTCAACCCGGCGAACGCACCAACCCAGGCGGCCAGCGTTCCTATGGCGAAGAGGATTTCGGGGGACATGGTCTAAGTGTTCAGGGTTCAGGATTCAGTCTTCAGGGTCGGAGGTGCTGGCAAAGGGCGTCTTGGCACGCGAGGTCACGGTTCGCGACAAACTGGAGAGCATCCGCGAAACCTCCTTCAACTCGGCGACCAGAGTCTCTGCATCTTCGGGTTTCAGAGCGCCGACATCTCGAGCAATGTAGCACTGGGTTCGCAGTTCAGCGGCGGAGCCGAGGGCAATCTTCAGATAGCGCGCAAAGTCCAATCCCCCACGCTCAGCACCCTCGGCGATGTTCGACGGAATCGAAACCGCCGATCGCTGCATCTGTTCGCGAAGGCCGAAATCGCGGCAGTCCCGGAGGCACGTGTAGATCAGCACCGCTGCGCCCATCGACCGCTTCCAAACCTCTAGCTCTTCAAACGATTGGTACGCCAACGCTCACCTCGACTCAAGCTGAAATTCCGCACTGAACACTGAACACTGAACACTGAACACTGAACACTGAACACTCTCCCTCACTTCTCCGCCTCGTAGTGGACCCATCGCGGGGCGAGTTTGAATTGGAAGGCCGTCAGCAGCAGGATGACCCCGAAGATGACCCAGGCCAGGGCGCTGGCGTAGCCCATCTTGAAGTAGTTGAACCCGTTCACGAACAGGTGGTACACGGGCACGAGCAACGAATCGGCAGGGCCGGCGGAGCCCTCGGCGGGCTTCATCACGTACACGCGGTCGAACTCCTGCAGAGCCCCGATAAAGCCCATCACCAGGTTGAAGAACACGATCGGGCTGAGTTGCGGCAACGTCACGGCCCAGAACTGCTGGCGCGGCGTGGCGCCGTCGATCGACGCCGCTTCGTAGAGTTGGCCGGGGACGCCCTTGAGGCCCGCGAGCCATAGGATCATGCCGCTGCCCGCGCCCCACATGCCCATCAGGATGAGCGACGGCTTGGCCCACGCCTCGGCGTTCAGCCATCCCGGCGGCGGCGTGCCAAACCACTGGGAGAACGTCGCGTTCCAGGCCGCGTTGATCAACCCCTTGTTGGGGTCGCTGGTGAGCAACCAGATCCACAGGACGGCGCTCGCCACCGTCGGCACGATGGCGGGCATATAAAACAGGGTCCGGTAGTAGCGCATGCCGCGCACCGCCGAGTTCAGCAGCAGGGCCACGGCCAAGCCGGTCGCAACGCCCAGCGGCACGCCGATCCCGGCCAGGTACAGCGTGTTGTAGAGCGCCTTCGACATGTTCACCCAGTCGCCGGCGAACAGGTCGGTGTAGTTCTTGACCCCGACCCAACGCGCGGGCGAGATCACGTTGTACTGGGTGAAGCTGAAGAACAGCGAAGCCACCATCGGGCCCAGCGTGAACACCAAAAAGCCGATCAGCCAGGGCGCGATGAACAGGTACGCCCACTTGGCTTCGGCCCTCGCGAGCGGGCCGAGACGCTGACGCTTGAGCCAGATCATCCAGCCGATCACCGCCGCCACCGTCAGGCCGATGCCGATGCCTTGGGGCAAGCGCATGTCGAGAGTCGGGTACGCCGACGCGCCGAGAACGGCGTCGAGTTCGCGCTGGACTACGGCTTGGCCGTCCTTGAGCGCCTGCTCGGGAGACTTGCGCTGCATGGCGGCGGCTTCCAATGCGCGCACGTGTTCGTCCCACAGGGGTTGGCCCACAAACGTCACGGGGCGCATGCGCGAGACGGGCATGAGGTCAATGTGCGACCTAACCGCTTCGGCGAACTTGGGGTCGCCGGGCTTGAACTGAACGAACATCTTCTCGTTCGTTTCCTTGTTCGCTTGAATGCGGGGGACGAACGTGCGGCCGCGCCGGCGCTCCCAATCGCGTTGGGCGGCCATGTCGATCAGTCGGGCCTCGGTGCTCGTCGCCCACTTGATCCACTGCCACCCGCCGTCCACGTTGCGCGCCCCGTTGGGGATGGCGTAGCTGAACCCGCCCACCCAGGAAACGTAGGTTTCGGTTTCGTTCGCGAACGCGCCGCGCTTGTGGTAGCGGTCGTCGGGCACGGGAGGCGGCGCCGTGGCGAAGTCGAGGTTCGGACCGTAGCGGGCAAGGCTGCCGATGATCCAGTCGCCGTCGATCTTCATGGCGACTTTGCCGATGATGAACGGGTCGTTCTCGCCGCCTTGAAAGCCCGTTTCGAACGCCTTGGCGTTCTCGTAGCCGCCCACCTGGTCGTAGCCTTTGACGATGAACTCGAGGGCCTTCTCGGCTTCGGGGGTGTACAGCGTGCACGTCCGCCCGTCGGGAGACATGAAGCTCGCGTTCATTTGGAACGCGTACATGTACAGCCATGAGTTGCCGAAGTTGGGCAGGAACCCCGCTCGCTTGAGCGTCTTGCCATCGGGGTTGTACTCGGTGAGGACCTTGCCGTAGGCGAGCAATTCGCTCCACGTGCGCGGCGGACGCTCGGGGTCCAGGCCTGCGGCGCGCAGTTCCTTGGCCTTCTCGCGGAAGATTTTGCGGTTCCAGTAGAGGGCGCGGTTGTCCGCCGCCATGGGGATGGCGTACACCTGCCCGTTGTAGCTGGCTTCCTGCCAGGTGGCTTCGTAGTACTGGTCGGGCCGGGGGGTGTAGGGGTCCTTGCCGGCGTCTCGGGCCATCAGGTCGTCGAGCGGGCGGAACGCGCCTCGGCTGGCCCAGTCGCCGATGGTGAACCGGTCTTGGTGGATGGCGTCGGGCGGGACGTTGCCGACGATGCTGGTCATGAGCTTTTGGGGGTTCATTCGCCCCGCGCCCATGCTGAGGATGCGGATCTTGTACTGCGGCCAGCGCTTCTCGAACTCCCGGATCGTGGCTTCGAGGCCCTTGGAATCGGGGCCGAGCCCGAGGCCCCAGACCACGACGGTCTGCCGCTCGTCCTTGGCGGAGACGGCGGGCGCGGCGCACCACGCCATCGCCATTGCGCCAGCCGCGAGGATCCATCTTCGGGTCATCGTTGCTTCATTGTACGGCCAGCCGGGGCCGGATGGCGCGCGGGGCATATTCTGGTTGGCGTTTGGCCGCGTCCTGTGCTACATTGAGGCATGCGCGACCCCAAGCCCAAGCTGCCTCCGGCGGCCGCCACCGAGATCACCGAGTTCCTTCGCAAGGAACTGGCTGCCTACGGGTTCGATGGTGCCGACGTGTCCGTAGAGCGTGATCACGATGGGGATTGGTCTGTGTTGGTCAAGGTCCACTATGCCCCCCGAGCGAATCAGGCACCCTTCGATCCGTCGCGCACTCTCGCTCTGGTGGATGGCGTGGTAGCGGTGCTGGAGCAGCACGATCTGGGAGACCTGTACCCCTACATTCGGCACCTGCTGTATGAGGACCAGGCAGTCTTGGAGGCGTCCTGAACACCCTGATCAGGGCGGCGTCCACGCTTTGTCGAGCTGACCGGCGTCGTCCGACCCACGCTAACTTGGCACGAGCCGTGAGTACGGCGTACTACGCGCTCTTTCGGTCCTTGTCCCAAGAGGCGGCCGACCTGTTCGTCGGACGCAGTGCCGCCGTACGCGGAAACGACGCTTGGTGCCGAGTGGCCAGAGCGTTGAACCATGGGCTCGCGAAGCAAGCGTGCGAGCGAGTCGTCAAGGACACAAGCTGGAGCGTTGATGCCAGGACGATTGCGAACACCTTCGTGCAGCTTCAGGCCCAGCGTCTCTCGGCGGACTACGATCCGAACTCGCGCTACACCCGTGCGCAAGCGATCGCCTTGGTGCGGGAGGCCGACGATGCCGTGGATCGGCTCGCCACAATGCCAGCCACAGAACGCAGAGCGTTTTTGGTATTCCTGCTGTTCCCGGGTCGCTGAGCCGATCACCGCGATGGGCTAGGCCTCTTCTAAAGTACTTCGTGTGCGCTGCAGCCTCTCGACCACTGTTGTCAGCCCTTGAGCGTAGTCCTCGTGACGTACCGACGTCTCAGCATCGTGCAGGGCATCAATAAGGGATAGAATGCCGTTGCCATTGAGGAGTCCCTGAAGCCTTGCCGTTTCAGCGGTCCGCAACTTGATCACTCGCGCGGCATCCTCGCTCCCAAGGCTTTCGATTTGGAGCTGTTCCCAGGCAAGTCGGAGGGCCATAAGGTTCGCATCAAGTTCTGCGCGAGCCTGCTCGACTCTCTCGGCGGTCCTGCCATTCGCGTGCGCCTCGCGGTTCTTGTAGGCAATCCAGGCAACTACGGATTCGCGAGCCTTGACTGTCGCCTCGGCGTACGACTGCAGCCTCGGGTCACCAGCAAATCGCCTCATGGCCTCGAGCCTTGCCAAGGCTTCAAGTGCTTGCTCGACCAGATCGATCGTCATCGGGCCGACGATGTTGCCTCTAGTATCTGGCATTTCGAGATGCTTGCTCCCAGGCTGCAACAGAGCTTCGTGGTACATGGCGGCCTCTGATAGATGTCCCTCTGCATCACGCAAGAGACCGGCTACCTCATGGACCTTGTTCCGGAGATCTTTCCAGCAGTCTTGCCACTGTACTTCGGTAACCCAGTAGACTTCTGACTGGGGCCCGGCTAGTGTAGTGTCTCATTAAT
>DDSP01000055.1 GCA_002343445.1 Chthonomonas sp. UBA2387 | reverse complement strand
CGTCGAAGATCAGGTCGCTGTTCGCCGGAATCTTTTGTGAGCCTTGGGGCCCGTATCCCATCTCCGACGGGATTCTCAGGATTCGCTTGCCCCCGACTTTGAGCCCGACGAGCCCCTCGTCCCAGCCCTTGATCACTTGGCCCATCCCGACGGTGACCGAGAATGGGAACTTGGCCGTCAGGTTGGAATCGAACTCGGTGCCGTCCACGAGTCTGCCCGCATACAACAGGTAGGCCGTGTCGCCCTTTTCGATCGCCGGACCAGTTCCTTCCTTCGTGTCCTTCAGAACGAGCTTCTGTTTCTTGGCCGAACTCAAGGGCCTCGTGGGACCCGACGAGGCCATCAGGGCCTTCACCGGACCAACCGGAATGGCAAAGTTCAGGTTTTGCCCCTCGACCACGCTGGCCACGGCCACGCCGATGACCAGGCCCTTGGCGTTGACCACCGGTCCGCCGCTGCTGCCCGAGGAGATCGGGGCTGTGATCTGAACCCACTTGTCCTTGCCCGCGTCGCGGATGCCGCTCACGATGCCCTGCGAGAACGTGCCTTCGAGCCCCTCTGGGTTTCCGATGGCGTAGACGGTTTCACCGACCTCGACGCCGTCGTTCTCGGCGAGCGTCAACACCGGCGCCTTTGCATCCACAATCTTGAGCAAGGCCAAGTCGCGCTCCTCGTCCATCGCGGAGATGCCGTCGATCGCGTACAACGTGGACTTGCCGACGAACTTGACGTATCCCTTAGCCGCCCCTTCGATCACGTGGTAGTTGGTGACCACTTGGTCGGGACGGACAAAGAAGCCGCTGCCCAGTGAGATCAGCTTGCCGTCGGCTTCTGCCATCGTTACGACAACCGTGGAGGCGAAGGCTTTCTTCGCGATCTCGGGCGGCGTTTGCAAGGGCGCAAAAACGGATGCCGGCGTCGCTAAAGCCATGGCCAGCAGCCCAGTCAATCCATTCTTCACAAATCCGCTCATCGTAACCACCAACTCCTGTCCGGCATCATTATAGCGACTTGCGGCGGACGATCCGCGAGTCGTGGGGTTGAGCGATCAAACAAACAGAGAGTGCAAGGTCCTGACACCTCACCCCCGGTGAATCGGGAAGTTGCCCGTCAGCTCGATCNNCCCACTTCCGCACTCGCTCCAACTCCGCCTCGTCCTCCGAATGGCGCAGCGCCCGGGCGATCATCGCCGCGATGATCCGCATCTCCTCCGTCTTCATCCCCCGCGTCGTCACCGCAGGCGTGCCCAATCGGACGCCGCTCGTCACGAACATCTTCTCCGGGTCGAACGGGATCGAGTTGCGGTTGCACGTGATGTGCACCTTGTCCAGCGTCGTCTGCGCCGCCTTGCCCGTTACCCCATAAGGCCGCAGGTCCACCAGCATCAGGTGCGAATCGGTCCCGCCGCTCACGATTCGGAAGCCTTCTTCGATCAGACAAGACGCAAGGGCCTCGGCGTTCAGCCGGATCTGCCGCTGATACTCCTTGAACGAAGGCTTCGAGGCCTCTAAGAAGCACACGGCCTTGGCCGCGATGACGTGCATGAGCGGGCCGCCCTGAATGCCGGGGAACACCGACTTGTCGATGGCCTTGGCGTGCTCCTCCTCCTCGCAGAAGATCATGCCGCCGCGCGGGCCGCGGATGCTCTTGTGCGTGGTGCTGGTCACAAAATGCGCGTGGCCGACAGGCGAGGGGTACTCGCCCGCCGCGATCAGGCCGCTGTAGTGCGCCATGTCGGTCATGTGCAACGCGCCAACTTCGTCGGCGATCTCGCGGAACGTCTTGAAGTCGATCTGCCGCGAGTAGGCCGAAGCGCCGCTGACGATCATCTTCGGCCGATGCTGCCGCGCCAGATCGCGAACCTCGTCGTAGTCGATCATCTCGGTGTCCTGCCGCACGCCGTAGGGCACCACGTTGTACATCTGGCCCGTGAAGTTCACCGGGCTGCCGTGCGTCAAGTGGCCGCCGTGCGACAGGTTCATGGCCAGAATCGTGTCCCCCGGCTTCAGGAACGCGAAGTAGACGGCCATGTTGGCCTGCGCGCCGCTGTGCGGCTGCACGTTGGCGAACTTCGCTCCATAAAGGGCCTTCACCCGGTCAATGGCGAGCTGCTCGACCTCGTCCACCACCTCGCACCCGCCGTAGTACCGCTTCTTGGGGTAGCCCTCGGCGTACTTGTCGGTCAGCACGCTCATCATGGCTTCGCGCACGGCTCGGCTGGCGATGTTCTCGCTGGCGATGAGCTCCAGATTGTGCTCCTGCCGCGCCTCTTCCTCGTGGATCAGGCGGGCGATGTCGGGATCGACGTCGGCGAGCGCGTGGCGGTGCGGGTGGATGAGGTCGGCGAGGGACATCGCTTCAAGTATGTCGCATCGGCCCATAATGGCCCGTGGCCCTCGCCCGCTTCGAAGCCTACGACTTGCGCAACCCCGGGACCGAACTCGACCTCGACTGGGTGGCTTCCGCACGCATCAACCGACCCGCCGCCGAGCGCCGCGCCGCCACGTTGGGCGGAAGGCGAACGGTCAAGAAGCAGTGGCAGGCGCGTTGGCTCGTCCAAGCCATCCGCTGCATGGATCTCACCACGCTGAGCGGCGACGACACACCCGGAACCGTCGTCCGGTTGTGCCACAAGGCCATGCACCCCGTCCGCCACGACCTGATGACCGCACTAGGGCTCGAAAGCCTGAAGGTGGGGGCGGTTTGCGTCTACCACCGGTTTGTACCCACGTGCGTGAAGGCGCTTGAAGGCTCGGGGATTCCGGTCGCGGCCGTCTCGACGGCCTTCCCGCACGGGTTCGCTCCGCTTGCCACACGACTGCAGGAAATCCGCGAGAGCGTGGCGGCGGGCGCGCACGAGATAGACGTGGTGCTGGATCGGTCGCTCGTCCTCACCGGCGAGTGGCAGGCGCTTTACGACGAGGTGCGCCAGATGCGCGAGGCGTGCGGCGCAGCCCACCTCAAAACGATCCTCGCCACCGGAGAATTGGGCACTCTGACCAACGTCGCGCGGGCCAGCCTGGTCTGCATGATGGCTGGGGCCGACTTCATCAAGACGTCCACGGGCAAGGAACCCGTCAACGCGACCCTGCCCGTGGGCCTGACGATGGTCCGCGCCATCCGCGAGTTCGGCGAACGCACGGGCTTCCGCGTCGGCTTCAAGCCGGCCGGCGGCATCCGGACGGCCAAGCAATCGCTCGATTGGCTCATCCTCATGAAGGAGGAACTGGGCGACGCATGGCTGGAGCCCAAGCTGTTCCGGCTCGGCGCGAGTTCGCTGTTGACCGACATCGAGCGGCAGTTGGAGCACTTCGCCACGGGCCGCTACTCCGCCGAGTTCCGCCATCCGAGCCCTTAGGCGCGGGCGGTGTACACTCCCCCAATGATCGCGCTCGCCGCTGCGATGGCCATGATCCAACCCGACTTTTCCGTGCCGCCCAAGGGCTACGTGTGCTATCGAGCCACCAAGCCCGTCCGCTTCGAGGGCAAGCTGAACGAGGGGGCGTGGGCCGCCGCGCCGTGGACCGATGCGTTCGTGGACATCGAGGGCGACAAGAAGCCCAAACCTCGGTTCCTGACGCGGGCGAAAATGCTCTGGGACAACGAGTTTTTCTATGTCGCCGCCGAAATGGAGGAGCCGAACGTCTGGGCGACCCTGACCCAGCACGACTCCGTCATCTTCCACGACAACGACTTCGAGGTGTTCATCGACCCCGACGGAGACAACCATCGGTACTACGAGTTCGAGATGAACGCCCTGAACACAACGTGGGACCTGTTCCTGCCGCGACCCTATCGCGATGGCGGGCCCGCGATGAACGCTTGGGAGATTCCGGGGCTCCGCTCGGCGGTCCATGTGCGCGGAACGCTCAACGACCCTTCCGACACCGACGAGGGCTGGACGGTCGAGATCGCGTTCCCGTGGTCGGTGCTCAAGGAATGCGCCCCCGGCGGCTCGCCGCCCAAGCCCGGCGACCAGTGGCGCGTGAACTTCTCGCGGGTCGAATGGGACGTCGAGGTCGTGGACGGCAAGACGCGCAAGGTGCCCAACAAGCCCGAATACAACTGGGTGTGGTCCCCGCAAGGGGTCATCGACATGCACCGGCCCGAGCGGTGGGGTTTCGTGCAGTTCAGTGCGAAAGAACCCGGCGAGGACGCCTTCCGGCCCGACCCGGACCTGCCCGCTCGCGACTACCTGCACCAGATCTACTACGCCCAACGGGCCTATCGTGGCAAGCACGGTCGCTGGGCGAAGACCGTGGGCGAACTCGAAGTCGGCGACCCGCCGACGGGATGGAACGCCGCCGAAGTGCAAACCACGGACAGCCTCTTCGAGATCGTGCTGCGCTCGGCGACGAACGCGCAACGGTCGTGGCGGATCGCGCAAGACTCCCGTTGCTGGTCGCAGGGCTGAGCAGGAGACGAAGGACCGACCGGCGAACGGATAGCCGATGTCATCCTCCTACACGGGCACGCCCAGTTTCGGCAAGCGCTTTCGGCTCATTCTCCGCGAATCCGGGACCGTCCGCGAGATGGGCGGCGAAGAGATGTCCCTGGCGGTCGGCATCGTGGACAGCATCTTCACGAACGCGCTCGACACCGATGCCAGCGACATCCACCTGCAGCCCGAACGCAACCAACTCCGCATCCGCTTCCGTCAGGACGGCATCTTGCAGGATGCGGGCCAATTGCCTCCCGAGCAAGCCCAGAACGTGCTGACCCGCCTCAAACTGGCCGCGGGCATGCGCATCGACGAAATGCGCGAACCGCAGGATGGACGCATCGACATGGAATACGGGGGACGCCGGCTCAGCGCCCGCGCCTCGTGCGTGCCTGCACTGAACGGCGAGAAGATGGTCTTGCGCTTGCTCGACCCCGTGGCGATGAAGGTCGAACTCCCCAAGCTGGGCATGCCCGAGGACATGCTCAAGAACTGGATGCGCGCCATCCAGATGCCCTACGGCATGATCATCGTCACCGGCCCGACGGGTTCCGGTAAGACGTCCACGCTCTACGCCTCGATCAACCAACTCGATTCGAAGACGCGCAACATCGTCACAGTCGAAGACCCCGTCGAGTACGAATTCGAAAAGAACATCGCCCAGGTGCAGGTCACCGAGCGGCTCACGTTTCCCAAGGTCATGCGCTCGTTCTTGCGGCAAGACCCGGACGTGATGATGGTCGGCGAAATGCGCGATGCCGAATCGCTCAACATCGGCATCCAAGCCGCCCTCACCGGCCACTTGGTGCTCACCACGCTCCACACGAACAACGCCGTCGAAACGATCAGCCGCATGCTGGATATGAAAGCCGAGCGGTTCCTGATCGCCAGCACGGTCGTGGCGATTCTTGGTCAACGCTTGGTGCGCTTGGTCTGCGGTCGCTGTCGCCAGCCCTATAAGCCCACCGAGGACGAGATCGCGATGCTCAGGCTCAAAGAGGGCCACTTAGCGGGTGGCAAGTTCATGAAGGGCGTCGGCTGCGATGCGTGCCGCGGTACGGGCTACAAGGGCCGAACTGGCGTGTTCGAGCTGATTATGGGCACCCACGCTTTTCGCCAAGCGGTCGCCGACACCACCTCGATGGACAGCATCGTGCGCGCCGCCCGCGAGCAGGGCTACCGCACCATGTTGGAGGATGGCGTGATGAAGGTCGTCAACGGCTGGACCACCCCGGACGAGGTCATTCGCGCCGTCTACACGCAGGTGGTGGACAAGCCCGTGGGCGTCGAGCCCATGGTCTCCACCGAGGCCTAGAGGGGGCTCGGGCTTGCTGCCCGCGTGCCAGACTACGGGCCGAAGACTCGAAATTGACTCGCGGGGCAGGAGCGTCCGACGTGTTGGTTCGATCCTAGCCGAGGGGTCCGGGCACGATCCGCGAGACGGCCCGCACGGGCTCGTGGGTTCGGCGGACGGGGTACGGCTTGTCGGCAGCGATCATGCCGTCAAGGAAGTCCCAGGCGGCCAAGCCATCCAAGCTCTTGGGCTCGGCCAGGTTGAAGAGCAACACGCCGAGCGGTTGCGCCGTGCGGACGAGATAGGCGCCCGATCGAAACTCGGTGGGCTTGGCGGGGCCATACGATCCCAACACGGTCTTCAGGTTGTGTCCCTGAAAGGCCGAACGCGCCGCCTGGACCTCGCTGACCAGAAACTCTTGGGCCTGGGTTTGCCACGCCTGCGTGAGCACCTCGACGACGATGCCGTGTCGAGCCAGAAGTTCAACGGCCTTGGTTGCTTCGGCGGGCAGGATGTATGCGGTGGGGAAGCGCTCGGTCTCCGTCGCCTTGAACCGGTCGAAGACGCGAGCCTTGACCTTCATCAAGTCGGTCGGCTTCTCAACGGTGCGCGGGCTGCCTTGGGGCCGCGGCCTCTCGACGAGAACGTCCTCGACGCCCCGATCGGCCATCTCGAACCGAACGCCGAAGGGAGGAGCGGCCTGCGGCTGAGTGCCCAATTGGATCATGCGCGCATCGGCGGCACCGGTCATGGCGACGATCCGGCGCCCGTCGCGCCCGACCTTGGCCAGAACGGCGTCCACGAATCGTCGCGTCACGTCCACTCGCTCGGGGAAGGGGCAGTAGCTGAGCGCCTCGGAGAGAACGCCAATGCGGTTGCGGAGACCGGCGTAGTTGGTGACGTACCGGCCCTCCCAGCCGAACACCAGCCACGACGCGCCTTGAGGGTTCTGGGAAAGGTTGCCGTAGTCGAGCGTCTCCAGCCCGGTCCTCCGCAGTTCGCGGCGCACCTGGGGCAACAGCTCGTCCCGGCTGTAGGCGAGGATGCCTGGGTCGGTGTCGGGGTGCAGGGGCGGGGAATACGTGATCGGATAGCCGTGGCGGGTTCCGTTGGTCGTGTGCAGGTCCATGATCACGTCGGGGTCCCACCGGTTGTAGATGTTGGCGAGCACGGCCCGCATCTCGGGAGACTCCGCCTTCATGCAGTCGCGGTTGAGGTCGAGCCCCTGCCCATTGGGGCGCTGGCCGATGGGGTCGGGACCGTTCTGGCTGCCTCGGTTGCGGTTCTGCGGTCCGAAAGCGTCGTTGCCGTCGCTGTTGTAGATCGGGGTCGTGACCAACACGATCTTCTCAAGGACGCTGCCCTTGGGCTTGCGCGCCATATCGCGCAGCATCATCAGCACGACTTCCTTGCCTTCAACCTCGCCTGCGTGGATGTTGGCCTGAACGTAGACGATGGGCTTGCCGGAGCGGCGCGCCTGTTCGGGTGTGTGAACCGGCGGGATGCTGGCGATCACGAGCGGGATGTCCTTGCCGCCCGTGCTCTGGCCGATGGTCTGCACCAAGTACGGTGCCCCCAGCTTCTGCAATTGGTCGAGGAAGGCCAGCACGTCGGCGTGGTGGGAGGTCTCTCGGTACTCGGTGCGCTCGGCCCGGGTCAGCGGCCACGGATCGCCCTGAACCAATCCGAGACCAAGGGCGAGAAGGGCAAGACCGTGCATGGGGCGTTGTTACCCGATTCCGGGGCCGTTACTGCGGTCGGCGGTCGGCCGAGTAGGTTCCGGTCGCCACCACTTTGCGTCACCCTGAGGTTCGGCCCGCGCACTCCACCACGGAGCAACCGCCAAAGACCCGGGCCGAAGTCTCGAAGGGGACGCGGCGCATGAACTCTATTGCTGGAGGGGCGCGCTCCGTCGCGCCCTCATCGTGCTATTGCTGGAGGGGCGCGCTCCGTCGCGCCCTCTTCGTGCGCAGACGAGTCGGCGGTCCTCCTCCCGGGCTAGGGGTGAGGGCCGGGACGATGGTCGCCGAACAAAGGCCGAACCGAGCCGAACCACACCAAGCCTCGATTCGGGGGTGCCACGGTCTGAACGGGCCCGACCACCTTCCGCACCGCAAGATCCTCTCTGCCCGGGAGACCGTGCTCATCCGGGGTTACGGGGCGGCCTCGACTTCGAGACGCGCGGCTTGAATCGTGGACGGACAAACGAAACGCCTCCGGCCGCGCCCCTTCCTCACGGCTGCCAGGTTGACAAGTCCGAGATCGGCGCACTT
>DDSP01000052.1 GCA_002343445.1 Chthonomonas sp. UBA2387 | reverse complement strand
GTCGCCGTTCGTCAGAGCGAACGACACGCCCGTCGCGCCCGTCGCGGGGTTGATCACGACCCCCGAGACCTTCCGCCGCAGACTCGTCGGCAGCTTCAAGGCCAGATCGAACGTGCCCGATTGCGACACCTGCACCGCGAACGTACCGCCCGCGCCCAGCGTGGTCGGATACGTCGCCACCACAGCGCCCGTCGAAGGGTTCCGCAGTTGCAGCACCGCAGCGACGCCCTGCAGGTTCGCGCGTCCGTTCATGGTCGCCGTGCCTTCCACCCAGGGGTCGCCCGACACCACCACCACCACCGTCGCCTGCTGGTTGATGGGTGGAGGCAGCGTGGCGGTGATCGTCGTCGGCCCCGTGCCGGCGCCGGCCGTGATCGGGAATGTCGCCGAAGTCTGGCCCGCGAGGATCGTCACCGAAGACGGGATCGTCAGGTTCGAATTGCTCGTCGACAGGGCCGCTGTCACATCGGTATCCAGAGGCTTAGAGACCACGACCGTTCCCGACGAAATCGCCTGGGGCGCGAGCGAGGGCGGTGCTTGGATGCTGAAGAACGACAGGTCCGCGCTCAGCGTGTCGCCGGGCCGGCTCACCGTGATGGTGACCACGGCACCGGGGTCTCCTGCGTGCGTCTGAATCGGGAACGTCACTTGCGAGTCGTTGCCGGGCACGGTGATCGTTGCAGGCACGGAGACGAGCGACGGATGGCTGGAGGTCACCATGTACTCCCAGCCACCTGCGGGAGCCGTGCCGGTTGTCAGAATGTAGCCACTCGTTGATTGACCAGGCACGACTGGCTGCAGCAGGATGGTGAAGGAGGCCAAGGACGGCGGGTTGACCGTCAGGGTTGTTTGACGCTGGATGGCGCCCTGGGTCGCCGTGATCGTGGCCGTCCTCTGCGTTGCGACGGGGAAGGTGACGACGGCAAAGTTCACCGAAGATTGGCCCGCGGGGACAGTCACTTGCGTGTCGACGCTCGCCACGGTTGCGTTGCTGGAGCTCAGATTGATCGTAAGTCCACCAGCGGGTGCCACGCCGGTGAGGGTTACCGTTCCAACGACGGACTGAGCCCCACTCACGACCGAGTTCGGCGTGACAAACACCGAGGCAAGTTCTGACGGCAGTACGGTGACTGCAAACGCTCTAGTGGCAGACAAGTTTGGTGTTCCATTGTCTGTGGCGCGAACGGTGAACTCGAAGGTACCGGGAACGGTTGGCGTCCAGGTAAAGTTTCCATTCGAAGTTCCGATCGTTCCGCCATGGGTAGGCGGCAAGAGGGAAAAGGTCACAGTGTTGCCGTCCGGGTCGTTGGCAGTCACAGTGAGGTTGACCGTGATCCCCAAGTTCACGACCCGATCGGCGATGGGATCGATCACAGGCGGCCTGTTACTGGAGCCCCCATAGCTCTCGTCTGCTCCTATGTCGACAGCGCTGCCGTTGATGCGTGGTTGGAGGTCCATGTCGAGGTCGCCGAGCTGAACCCACTGGTTGTCTCCGGCGTCGATCGCGGCGGAACCCGGCTGAACGTGGTAGTCGCCCGAGAACACGTTGACGAACATCGGGTCCCCGACGAAGTTGCCGTTCTGGCCGATCCCCGCGCCGGAGCCGTTGTCGACATTGCCGAAGAAAAGGCAGTTCTGAGTGTTGAGATTCGCGCTGTGGTGCAACGATATTCCACTCGCGTTGTAGGCGAAGATGTTGTTGCGATAAGCTGGCGAACTCCAAGTTGCATAAGCGCCCACCTGATTCTCGACAAGAGTCGAGTTTTCCAACAGGAACCCAGCTGAGTACGTTAAGACGCCGTAACCATTGTTCCACAACACACAGTTTCGAACGGTGCTCCCACGTGGTGCAACTCCAACTGTGCAACGCGTCGCAAAGCTGTTGCGAACCAGGCTGTTCGACACAGTCGAAACACCGAAGCCAGAGTTCTCTCCGTCGCCGGTCATGTCCTCGGCCCGCACGCTTGACACCAGCGTGCCCTGAAAGCTCGACGTCACGCCGTTTGTCGCGTTTCGAACCGTGAAACCGTCGATCGAAGGCGCTAACGTCCCCGAGCCGGTCATGAGAATGACCGTGCCCGAACCGCCCCCGTCCATGATCGTCGGAGTCGGACCCAGAACGCGTTGGCTGAGGGTCGTCTCTGTTCCCGCAAACCCGCCGTACAAAAAGATCGCCGAGCCTACCGTCACCTTCTCGTTGTAGATACCGCCAGCAACCCAAATCGAGTCGCCGCGTTCCGCAGCGACCAGCGCTGCGTGAAGACTCGCCTTTGCCGATGCCCACGAAAGGCCATCGGCAGAATCATCGCCATTCGGTTTCACGTAGATTCGAATCGGGGTTGGACCACCCCCATGGGTAGTGCCATAGCTCTCGTCTGCTCCTATGTCGACAGCGCTGCCGTTGATGCGTGGTTGGAGGTCCATGTCGAGGTCGCCGGGCTGAACCCACTGGTTGTCTCCGGCGTCGATCGCGGCGGAACCCGGCTGAACGTGGTAGTCGCCCGAGAACACGTTGACGAACATCGGGTCCCCGACGAAGTTGCCGTTCTGGCCGATCATCGCTGCGCTGCCGTGGTCCACGTTGCCCCAGAAAAGACAATCGCCGGTATCGGGACCAGCACTATGGTGCGCCACCAAACCAGCAGCGTTGTAGGCGACGATGTTGTTCCGGTATGTTGGCGAAGCCCATGAAGCTTGACTAGCGATCTGGTTCTCAACCAGGGTCGAGTTCTCGAGCCTGAACCAAGAAGAGTACACGTAAACGCCAAAGGTGTTGCCCCAAAGAACGCAGTTCCGAACCGTGCTTCCGCGGGGCGCGATTCCCGTGGTACATCGTGTCGCGAAGCTATTGCGGATCAAGCTGTTGTTGGTGGTTGCAATCCCGAGACCCCCGTTCTCACCGTCGCCGGACATGTCCTCGGCGCGCACGTTGGAAACGACCGTGCCCTGGAAACTCGACGCCACTCCGTTCTGCGCGTTGCGCACGGTGAAGCCATCGATCGAGGGTGGCAACGTGCCCGACCCGCTCATCTGCACGACCGTGCCCGAACCGCCCCCGTCCATGATCGTCGGAGTCGGACCCAGAACGCGTTGGCTGAGGGTCGTCTCTGTTCCCGCAAACCCGCCGTACAAAAAGATCGCCGAGCCTACCGTCACCTTCTCGTTGTAGATACCGCCAGCAACCCAAATCGAGTCGCCGCGTTGAGCCACGGCGAGAGCTGCACCGAGAGTCCTCTTTGCGGTCGCCCAGGTCTGGCCAGAGTTTGAGTCGTTGCCACTCGTCTTGACGTGCCAAGTCGCAGCCCCGGCAATCACGGACAGCAGGAACAACAAAGTCGAGACGACGAGTTTTCGCATGGTATTCACCTCAGTAACCAGGATCGCACCGCGGCCTCGACATAAGTGTGACCGTGGTCACAATGGGGAGGTCGCACCACATTTCCTGAGGTTCCTCATCGTAGCACCTGGATCGGCTGGCCAGCAAGACTGTCATTCCTGACTTCCGCTGGACGATCCAAAGATCAAATCGACTAGGCTAGAGATGCGCCTCCGGGCAATTCGCACATCGCCCCCAACACCTGACCGGCAGCGCTCAGCGCACGCAAGCAAAGCGGCTGTTTGGTTGGGTGGCCTGGGAACCCCAATCTGGTCTCGAAGCACTTGCGCAGCTTCAATGAGTTCGAGAGCGCGAGTCAACTCTCCACAGCCTTCCTCCAGAAGCGCCAGCCCCTCGCCCAGGTTTGCAAGTCCGGGCTTGTCCTCGATCTCCAGCAGGATCTCGCCTGCCCGAACGTAGGCCGCGCGACCGGAATCGAACTCGCCGCGCCGCACATGCACTTCGCCGAGGTTCATCAAGCAGATCGAGGTCATGCGGCGCTCTCCTATGTCCTCGGCGACGTCCAGCGCTTCGGTGTAGCGCGCTTTGGCCCCGTCAAGGTCGTTCCCATCGAACGCGACAGCACCCAAGTTGTTCAGCACGGTCGCCACGCGGAGCCGGTCGCCCACTCGCTCCCACATCGTCAAGGCGCGTTCAAAAAAGGCCTTGGCTTCGTCGAAACGTCCGGTGGCGTGGTTGAGGCGCCCCATGTTGTTGCACAGGGCCACTTCCACCTTGGGATCGGGATGGGTGGACAGCGACGCCTGCGCCTCGGCGAACCACCTGCGCGCCTGATCGAAGTCCCCAGCTTCGGTCGAGAGGTTGCCGAGGTTGGCCAAGATGCCGGCGCGCCGCTCCGTATTGCCGACCGCCTCCAGCGTCTCAAGGGCTCGTGTGTACGCCCCATGAGCGGGAGCCAAGTCGCCCTGCATCAGGCAAAGGCTCCCCAACAACGACTGGGCCTCGGCCAGGGCCTCGGATGGCTTGGCCTTCCGACGTTCGATCTGGTCGAGCCAGTGACGGGCCTCGGTGTAGTGGCCCCGCGCCAGCCAATGGAACTTGTACGCGACCGCGATGGCCAGCCCAAGCGCGAGCGCATCTTCATCGCCTGCCAGGGCCACCGAGAGCGCCTTGCGCGCGTTCTCTCCCAGGTCGTCGAGGCGTTGCAGCATCTCCGATTGGGGTTTGGCCAAGGCTTCGCCGCTTGCTTCGGCGATGACACGCAAGTGGTTGCCCCGCATCCGCCTCTCTTCCCCCGATTCCCTGAGTTGGTGCGAAGCGTAGGCCCCGATCGTGTTCATCAAGCGGTACGCGCCCTCGCCGCGCTCGAAATCGGTGGCGAGCAACGACTTCTGCACCAGACTGGCCAGACCGTCCTCGATCGCCCACTCGTCCATCTCGTCGTCCTGCAACGCGCGGACGGCAAGGTCCAGCGTGAACGTGCCTCCGAACACGGCCAAGCGGCTCAGCAGCCGTTGCTCCAAAGGGTGCAGCAGGCGGTAGCTCCAGTCGATCAGCGCTTGAAGGGTTTGCTGCCTTGGCAAGTAGCCCCGGGGGCCGGCACTCAGCAGGCGCATCGCGTCGTCGAGGCGGCTGGCGATGCGCACCAGCGGCATCGTGCCCACACGGGCCGCAGCCAGTTCCAAACACAACGGAATGCCGTCCAATCGGCGGCAGATCGCCGAGACTGACTTCGCGGATTCGGCGTCCAGCACAAAAGTGGCGTCGGCGCGGCGAGCGCGTTCGACGAACAGGGCCACGGCTGGGCTGGCCGCGATCTCGCCGAACCCGGCCCTGGGCGACGGCACCAGGAGGTTCGGCACGCGGTAGACCTGCTCCCCCGGCACGCCAAGCGGCTCGCGAGAGGCGGCCAAAACCCTGACGCCCGGCGCACCGGCCAAGATGTCCTGGGCCAAAGATGCCGCATTGTCCACGACTTGCTCGCAGTTGTCCAAGATGAGCAGCAGCCGACGTGGCGCCAGGTGCCGCAGGACCGCATCGCGGGGCGATTCGTTCGGCTCGGCGACTTCCTGTAGGGCGTCCAGAACTGCGGTCGCCGCGCCGCCGAGATCGTTGGCCTGAGTCAGATCGGCGACCCACACGCCATCCGGCTGAGCGTCGAGCGCCTCGGAACCCGCCTGAAGCGAAAGACGGGTCTTGCCGACCCCGCCGCTGCCGACCAACGTGACGAGACGGTGGCCTGCCACCAACGCACCCACGGTCTCGAGTTCCTGTTCACGACCAAGGAACGTGAGGAGGCTGGTGGGCAGATTCGTCCGAGCGAGAGAAAGCGATCTGAGTGGCGGGAACTCGGTGGGGCGTCCGGGCGAGTCCACCTGAAACACCGTCATCGGCGTTCCCAAGTCCTTCAGCCGGTGCGGGCCCATGGGTCGAAGTTGGACGCCTTCGGGCATGCGATGCAGGACGGCCGTGTACGTTTCCGATGCGAGGATCTGGCCCCCATGTCCGATCGCAAGAAGCCGCGCCAATCGGTTCAAGGTCGGGCCGAAGTAGTCGCCGTCGCGGGGTTCGGCATCGCCAAAGTGGATGGCCATCCGCACTTTGATGCCGGGAATCGCGTCCCACTGGGCGCTCGCGAGACGATGTTGGGCGGCGATGCAGGCCTGGAGTGCCGAGGCGGGCTCGCTGAACGCGGCGAGAATGCCATCGCCGGTTCCCTTGACGTACTGCCCTCCCTCTCGCTCGATAGCCTCCTTGAGCAAACCGTCATGCCGCTCGATGTTGGGCCCCATGCGGTCGGGGAAGTCTTCCCACATGCGGGTGCTTCCCTCGATGTCCGTGAACACGAAGGTGAGCCAGTTTTGGGTTCGGTTACCGCCCGTCATGGTCCGCCTGCCAGATTGTATCTAAGCAGAGCGGGAGACCCAACGATAGGTTGGATCTCCTGGAGGGATCGGGTGGCGCGAGGCTGCCGCGGGCGTCAGCCGCTGCATTCGTCGGCGATGGCGCGCCTCAGCATGGCGTCCGCGATTTCTTCGCCGGTCGGATTGTATTCCCCGGCTTCGATGCGTGCCTTCAGCTGGGCGACGAGTTCTTCACGTTCGGGCATGTTGAGTATCCGCTTGGTCAATCGGCTGATCACGTCGCCGTTGCTCTCTCGATAGCCCGGTTCAATCAATGGACTGGCGTCCTGGTGGGCTCCCTGCTCCTTGAGCTGGGAGATGACCTTCTTCATCTGTTCGTCCGAAATCCTCATGGTCTTTTCCTTCAGACCGTGACCTCGAACAGGCATCCCGGCTGTCCTCGTGGGACCCTAGGCTTTGCGTGGTCGGAGTCGCCTCCGCCGTGCCTTTTTCTGTCGTCTTGTCGACGTCTCGTCCATTCATCGGCGGAACCTGGTGATTTCAACAGGGTCCGCGCCGACTTTTTTCGCCAGTTTACGCTTTCCGCGGCTATCAGAGCGGCTTCGTGTTCAACGCTTCTATCCTCGGAGGCGGCGCACGGGCGATTCACTGTCAACATTCTCGGAATGGGAGGGCCTATGAAGAGTCGCTCATGGCTGGTCCCACAGGTGGGGGACATTTCCCGCGCCGCAAGCCTCCAGTTGCCGGTCGTCAGCGCCGAAAACTGTTGTGGAGAGAAACCACACCGCCATGAGATCCTTGACCACCGCCATCGCCCTCGCCGCCCTTGCGACCGTCGCATCGGCCCAGTTGACCGGCCGCGTCTTCAACTATACGGCAGACGCCCCGATCGACGCCGACCATTCGCTGTCCGGCGCCCCGGTCCTGAACTTCTCAGCTCAGATCACGGTGAGCCCGTACCTCTACGTGAGCGGCGTGTTCGGCAACCAATGGTCCGTGGACGGCCCCGGAGTGGGCACCGACACGCAGACCCAGATCATCACGATTTTTCACAACGAGACGCTGAACCTCGATTTCGAAGGCTTCGGCGACGCGGCCAAGGTCTCAGGCTCGAACACCGGCACGCAATCCATCCCGGTGACGGCCTCGGTCAGTTTCTTCAACCACGTGGACAACACGTTGCTAACGGCGTTCCCCGCCGCACCGGCGACCGACCTCAACTCCTTCTTCTCGGCAGCTTCGCCCACGTTCGGCGCCCTGGCCTCGGGCGGCGCGCTGCGAATCGAGTTGACCCGAGAACTGTCGCCCGACGCGGGCGTCGGCCCCGGAGTGTACGAGGCCGGCGGCACGGTGACGATCGTCCGCTCCTGAGTTTCCAGCTCGCGCATCTCTGATCCTCCGACCCCGTTTCCAGCCTCGCGCCAAGGAAACGGGGTTTTTTCGTCAGCGGACCATGCATTCGCGCGAGGATTTGGTATAAAGGAGTCACGCCCGCTCCGGTTGATCCGACGGCGGGTGAAATCCACGCTTCGGAGGTGTTTGCCTATGAACAGAATTTTCGCGATCTTGCTCGCGCTTGCCGCATTTGGTGTCGTCGTGTCCGGTTGCTCCCAGCCCTCGGGTGAAGAAGGCGGTTCCACCGCTGGCGCCGAGAAGAAGGAAGAGCCCGCGAAGGAAGACGCCGAATAAGGCCGCGAGCAACGGATCGCAATCTGGATCCGTTGGGGGCCCCGCGACGCACGTCGCGGGGCCTTGTTACATTTCTGGCCCACCTGGGGGCCTAGGCTTGCCGAGCCAAACCCCGGTCCCACCAGCGAAGCCCCTACATCACCCGCGAGTACGCACGCACCTCGTAGAGCGTGCGCTTCGGCATCGAGGCCTCGAACGCCTCGGCGGACGCCCAAAGGGCCAGCCCGCTCACTTCTTCCTCCAGTTGCTCGCGGTGGCCGACGATGCCGCCCATGAACCCCTCGAGCACGGTCAGTTCCCCAAAGATGCGCTGAAGCTCCTCGGCCAACGCGAAGCCATGACCCGTGTCGGCGACACGGTGGCTGACCGAGATCGTGCCGCCCAGCGGGACGTCGGCGGGCGACGCGCCGAGGGTCTGGTCCACGATCAAGCGGTGGACGTCGGGCGCGTCGAGCAAGATGGCGTAGATGTCGAACATCTGGGGGCTCGTCCCCCACGTTTCGTAGCCGCGCAACGATGCCTCGACGGACTCATAGTGGACGGTAAGCAAGAACGCGCCCGATTTCGCGGGGTCGCGCCAGAACACGTAGGACTTGCAGCCGGGCAGGTTCTCGAACCGCACCTTGGTCTGCTGCGTGAGTTCGAGCAGGCGGGCTTGGTGGGCGGGATCGACCTGGAGACTCGTGAGCGTGACGACCTCGGGCATGCCTGACATTATGCGTGAAGCTTCAGCCAGGGAGGTCTTGGCATCCACCTGAATCAAAGATGCGCTTGCAAAGGTTCGTCAAAGGGGTGCCACGAGGTTGCCGACCACCTTGGCCGTGTGGCGATGCTTGCCAAGCGCCCACGCTTCGTCGCCCTCGGCCGGAGGAGGCACGAGCATCGCGATCGGCTTCCCTCGCCTGGTGATCATGATCGGCTCGCCAGACTTGCCCACCCGACTCAGCAACTCGTGGCAATGGGTCTTGAACGCCGTCACGGTGATGGTCTTCATGGTGGCCCATTGTGAGTGGTCAGTTAATGCTCACGAGCCACCCGCCGCTCCCATCGACCCGCTCGACCAACCATCGGTCGCCCCGAATGTTCGTCGCGCGCAACCGGGCATCCGCAACCTTGTTCCACTGCGAGCCCTTGATCTGATAGATACGGTGTACGACGGGTGCAGGTTTGTGGCCCAGGTCGAGACGATTGGCATCCAACTCCTTCACACCGACGAACACGCGGCCATGGCTAGTTAAGCTAATGCACTCCACGAAGCCCTGTCGTCCTTGGGCCGCCGGAGCGCTCAGCACGCGTGGCTTGGAACCATCCGCTTTACCGATGGCCACATGGGTAAACCCATCCTGTGAGGGAACTCCTCCTTCTAGAGCCGCAGTCGGCAAGGCCGCTACCACCGCATTGGTTTCAGAGTTCCAAAGTAGACCCCTCACAACCCTTGGCTTGTCCCACGGATAGAACCCATAGGGCGACCCAAGAAACATCTCGTGCAGTTTCGGCGTCTTGCTTGACCTCGGCCAACGAATTGAGCCCTCACCGTGAGAATCATCGGGAGAAAGCCGTGTTTCGGATTCCGGTGGCGGAGTCACGGTTCCTACCCCAGCGACAACAAGGGACAGAGACAAGTCCCGCACATCCATTATCGGTTGAATGGCCCGTCCAAAGCCCGTCGCACCCGCGATCATCGGGTGGAGTTCATTGGGCACTAGGCGTATGACCCCGACGCCTGAAAACCATCGGTTCAGCGCGGCATACTGCGGAAGGTGTGAGTGATGGGCTAAAAGAACGTCCTCTCCACTGCGGCTTGCGAAAGGTTGCGTCGCTCCCGGGCCCAGCGACTCGTTGGTGAGGTCCCGGGCCGCCTTCTCGGCGTAGAGCCCCATCGCAAAACCTCCAAACGAGTCACGGAACAGATGAGGCAGGGAGCCAACGGCCGTCCCATCTTGGAGGTTGAAGCGCTTCAGCCCGGTACCGCCTTGCAGAGCCCGCTCGAAAAAGAACCGTCCGTCCTCGCTCAGGAAGCCTTCGGGGTCCTTGTTATTGCCTGTCCGACCGCCGTCGGGTGTGCCGAGCCAAGTGATGTTGTCGCTGTTCGGGCGGAGGACCGATGCCAGTGTCTCATGGGCGATCGAAAGGCGCGGCAAAGGCCCATCAGTTTGCGCAAGCCATGTGAGCAGGAGCGTGAAGACCAATGGTTACGCCGACTCGAACACGGGTGTGACTTGATGCATGTCCAGAGTATACGCCGCCAGCCAGCCAAACACCGTCTCCGCAGCGACGCACAAAGCCGACTCAACCAAGGCGACGCCGGTCATCGGTGGCTCTGGGGACACTCTAGCCGCCTCACCGGGGCGGTCCCCCGTGCCGTATAATGGGGACCTATCTCAACGACGAGAGTCCACCCATGGCAGACACCTTTCCCATCCGACGCGTCGACCACGTCCGCTTTCTGGTCGGCAACGCCAAGCAGGCCGCCTACTACTACCACAAGGTATTCGGCTTCGACATCGTGGGCTACCACGGCCTGGAAACCGGCCTGAAGCACGAGGTGGACTGGCTGCTCGAACAGGGCAACACGCGGTTCCTCTTCACGGCCCCCTCCCGGCCCGGCCACCCCCTCGCCGACCAACTGAGGCTTTCGGGCGATGGCGTGATGGACGTCGCGTTCGAAGTGGACGACGTGGATTGGGCGTTCAACGCCGCCGTCGAGCGGGGCGCGAAGCCCGCCAAGGAGCCATGGACGCTCCGCGACAGCCGAGGCGAAGTGCGCTTGGCCGCCATCCACACGTACGGCGAAACGCTCCACACGTTCGTCAACCGCGACAAGTTCAGCGGCAAATTCCTCCCCGGTTTCGAAGATCGCGACGTGCGCGGCCACAGCGTCGGCATCGAAGAGGTGGACCACGTGGTCGGCAACGTCGAACTCGGCCACATGAACGTCTGGGTCAAGTTCTACGAGCAGGTCCTCGGCTTCACGCAGCTCATCTCGTTCGACGACAAGGACATTTCCACCGAGTACACGGCCCTCATGTCCAAGGTGATGGCCAACGGCAACGGCCGCGTCAAGTTCCCCATCAACGAGCCCGCCGAGGGCAAGAAGAAGTCGCAGATCGACGAGTACCTCGAGTTCTACGGCGGCGCCGGCGTGCAGCACATCGCCCTGCTCACCCACGACATCATCCGAACCGTGACCGAGTTGCGCGACCGAGGCATCGAGTTCCTGCGCGTCCCGGCGACCTACTACGAGGCGCTGCCTCAGCGCGTCGGTCAAATCGACGAGGCCATCTCGGAACTCCAGGACCTCGGCATCCTCGTGGACCGAGACGAAGAGGGCTACCTCCTCCAGATCTTCACCAAGCCCGTCACCGACCGCCCGACCCTGTTCTACGAAATCATCGAGCGCAAGGGCGCGAAGAGCTTCGGCAAGGGCAACTTCAAGGCCCTGTTCGAAGCCATCGAGCGCGAGCAGGCGTTGCGAGGGACGCTCTGACGGCTTCAGGGTCTTCAGAGCCCGATAAGTCGTTCAGCGTTCTGATCGCTTGACGAGGCGAGCAGTTCCGCGAAGTTGCGGCTCATCGGGCCTGCGCGAGGGCCCGATTGCTCTTCTGTAGATCGGCGAAGATGAAGGGCCCTCACCGACGGACCATGATGTTCCTTGAGTTGGTTTTGAGGAGTCCGCACGAGACCGACGACGACTGGGCTGACTTGGCGCGAACTTGGCGCAAAGAGGCTGCACGCTGCTTCGACCGTCCCGACCGGATCAAAAGCGGCCCCGCCATGAAGCGGGAGTTCGAAACGAAGCTGGAATCGCTAATAGAGCACTTCAAAGTGCAGGAGGACAGCCGTTACCCGTACTATCCCAACCTGCACGGAACGAAAACCCCCGCTGCGAGACGGAGGCGAAAAGCCGACAGAGACGCAGGTACATCTCCCTAAAGGTCCTTCGCGGCTGCCGAAACGACACCTTGGCATGGGACCCGAGCGGTTCGGCTATACCGTCCTGTCCCCCCTCCCACCCGGGGGTGCTTTGCCCATAAACTGCCTTGACCCGATCAGCCGATCCGGGTCTCGGTCAAAGCGCGCGCGCGGGGTGAGGTGTTGAGGGATCCTTCTGTGGTGGTCGCAGTCGCGTGGGCCTAGAATTGCAGGTGTGTTCACTTTCTTGCGTCGAGGCGTATCAACAGCAAAAGGACGAAGAGAGCCGCGACCTTAAGTGCAACCTGCGCAACCATGACCCCGGAACGGTCCCAAGGCAATATTGGAAAACAATAGACAATCGCAATCGCGGAAACCAGGATGCTCCTCAAGATGCTGCCGGTGAACGATCCGAACGAAGCGCTGCACACTCCGACTATCATCAGAATGCGAATGACACTGTCCGGCGCCCGCAATAGCAGAGCAATTGAGGACATGGCACCTACTGCTATAGCTAGCCACAGCAAGGCGTTGATTTGTGAAGATGAACTACGTACAATGTTCAAGGTAAAGCAACTCCGCAAGGATACCACTCTGCCACAGCCCAGCAGTGATGGCTAGTAACAGCCCGACACCTATTCCGGCTATCGCTCCAGTGACGACGTTGAGCCCAAGTTTGCCATTGAAGGTCATTCTTCCATAAGGCTTTGAGAATTCTGTCATGTATAGATTTATGACGTATGCGACCACGATAGTCTCGATCATTCCGTCAACTATATCTTGTGCCGCATTATACTGCATCCCGGTACCTCCTAATATCGCACTCTTGGTTGCTGCCTCCGTCAACGCCTGAGTAGTACCGAATATCAACGCCATCAGGAACACCTGAGCATAGATGGACATTCGTCCATCGGCATCAGCAAGAGACGTTGGCGTGTTACTGCCGAAAGAGTGCCAGTTGAGGCCATCCCTCGCCGGGTCTTCGCTGATGAACCGTCCCGTCGTCGGTTCGTAGTACCTGGCGCGCATGTAGGTCAGCCCGCTTTCGTCGTCCTGCCGATGCCCCAGGTTGGCGCAGTACCGCTGGTCCGGCTTGCCCGTCGAGGCACCGACGCGCGTCACGCCCCAAGGGTCGGTGTACCTCCGCGCCGAGAGGCTGAACGAGTTCGTCGGCTGTTTGGTCAGCGTCGCGATCATGTTGCCGTGTCCATCATACAACGGATACGCCCCAGAAGGCGAGGCGTTGTACGCGTCCGTCTCGATGAAGTCGATCCCCCGCGCCCCGAGCCCGTGCCGGATCACGTCCGTCTGGTCCTGCCCCGAGACCTTGCGTGTGAAGTCCTCCACGGGTTTCAGGGGTCTTCTGAGCCCTCGGCCTCGGCCAAGATCGCCAAATCGGCGAGGTCTTTGGCCCGTCCGGCAGCGCGCTTGGAGCGGACAAAGTCGTCGCGACCGAGAATGGGCGCTTTGACTCCGAAGAGTTCTGCGTGGCTTCGGTTTGCCCACGCATCGTCAAAGTCCAAACCCTTGATCTGGTTGAGGATGTCCACCGCCGTCGGCGCCGCACCGAGGACGATCATCTTGTCCTTCGCGAGGTGCATCTCGGCGAGGCGCTCCCGATTTAGGGGGGCACCAAAGCTCTCCAAGGCTGTCCCTAGGAGGTCAATGTTCTTCTCTGTGGCACGAACCCAAATGTCCAGATCCTCGGTGTAGCGAGGGCGGCCCAAGAACGCCAAGACGGTCGAGCCCACGATGAGGTACTCAACGTTGTGATCGTTCAACGAGGCGAGCAGTTCCGCGAAGTCGCGGCTCATCGGGCCACCAGTCCTTGAGGAGCTCCATGTAAGCGTCCAAGCGTTGCTGGGGCGTCATGTCGCGCCATCGCTTGAGCTTGGCCTCTTCGAGTTCGGCACGGTCTCCAACCTCGAGCGTCCAACCCGGCCGGGTTGGCAAATGCGTCTCGGAGTCCATCGTTCAGAGTCTACCGCTCACTGGGCCGATTCTAGGTTTGCCCGCCAAGTGCTTCTAGGTACTTCAGGCCCGACCCCGTGTTGAACAGCACGACCAACTCGTCGTTGCCGATCAGGCTGCGGTCGTGGAGCCGACGCGCTGCAGCATAGGCGGCACCCCCTTCGGGCGAGGCGAACACGCCGGTCTTGGACGCGATCTCGCGTGCCGCCCAAACCATCTCTGCATCGCTCACCGTCATCGCCAACCCCCCGGACGCCCGAATGGCATCGAGAATCAGAAAGTCGCCGACGGCTTTCGGTACAAGCAGTCCCGAGGCCGAAGTGCTGGCATTCTGGAACTCGGTCGCGAAACGTTCTCCCGCTTCGAACGCGCGCACGATCGGCGGGCAGCCCGAAGCCTGCACGGCCACCATACGCGGTCGCTCCGCGCCGATCCACCCAAGGGCCTGCATCTCGTCGAACGCCTTCCACATGCCGATGAGGCCCGTGCCGCCCCCCGTGGGATACACGATCACATCGGGCACCCGGCCCAACTGCTCGATCAACTCGTAGGCCATCGTCTTCTTGCCCTCGAGTCGGTACGGCTCCTTGAGCGTGCTCATGTCGAACCAGCCCTCCGCCTCCTTTCGCTCGCCGATGAGGGCGGCGCAATCGGTGATCAGCCCGTCCACCAATTCGACCCGCGCCCCGTGGCACTGCGCTTCCACAATGCACGCCAACGGCGTATCGCTCGGCATGAACACGAACGCTTCCAGCCCCGCAGCCGCCGCATAGGCGGCCAACGCGCCACCCGCGTTCCCCGCCGAGGGCACGGCCAGGCGCTTCAGGCCGAAGTGCCGGGCCATCGCCACAGCCACCGCCATGCCCCGCGCCTTGAAGCTGGCCGTCGGGTTCACGGCCTCGTCCTTGATCCACCAGTTGCGTCTCAGCCGCTCCGCGTGGTGCAGCGGTGTGCCACCCTCGCCCAACGAGAGCGGCTCGCAAGGAGGCAGGACCTCGCAGTACCGCCAAAGTCCGGCGGGACGTTGCGCAACAGCGCTTTGCGGCATGATGTCCGGCGAGAGATCGTAGCGAGCCAGATACGGTCGGCCAGCGGGCGAGAGGTTGACCGGAACGCGCCAATCGGCCCGCTCGCCGGTCAGGGAGCATTCCAGGTGCGTCATCCTCGCGTCGCTTCCTTCAGCGAGCGAATGCGGTCCACCAGTTCGGCGCGCCCCGCACCGACCCGCCAATGCTCCGCGAGCCACTGCACCAGCCAACTGCCGATCACCGCACCATCGGCCACCTCGCACACCATGCGAACGTGGTCGGGGGTGCTGATGCCGAACCCGACGCAAACCGGCACCTCGGTCCGACTCTTGACACGCCTCACCAAGTCCTGCACATCGGGCGGAACTTCCTGCGCGGCACCCGTCACGCCCGTGCGGGAAACGGCATAGACAAACCCGTTGGCCCGCTTGCAGACTTCATCCAGCCGCGCATCGGTGGAGGTCGGCGCGGCGAGGAACACCGACGCGATAGCGCGCGCACGCGATGCGGCGACCCAATCGTCGGACTCTTCGGGCGTCAGATCGGTGAGGATCGCTCCCGCCACACCCGCCCCGCCCGCACGCTTGGCGAACGTCTCCAGCCCCATACGCAGCACGGGGTTGTAGTAGCCCATGAGCACGGTCGGCACCTTCCCGCTGAACGCAGCCACCGTCTCCAATACCGCAATCGGCGTCACGCCACGGTCGAGCGCACGCTGGGTACTGGCTTGAATCGTGGGGCCGTCGGCGATGGGATCGCTGAACGGAATGCCCACCTCCACGATGTCGGCGCCCCCCTCGACCAAGGCATCGACAATATCGGGGAGGTCCGTCAGGGACGGGTCGCCAGCGGTGACATAAAGCACGAGGGCCTTCTCGCCGCGCGCGCGAAGACCCTCGAAGGCGGTTTCGATCCGACTCACGCCTACAGTTTGACCGCTTGGCCCGACGCCTTGCGGACCGGCTTGAATTCCAGGGGGTACACGACCTTGGCCACAACGCGGCTCTTGAACTCCGGAGCGTTCGGGTCGCCCAGGATCAAGAAGTACTCCGCGCCGAGATTGCCCGACTGGCGGAAGGCCAGGTAGCCGTTGATCTTGTCGTCCCGCATCACCATGCGCCCCGCGATCGAGCGATAAGCGTCGATCTCGTAGTTGAGGCTGACCACGTGTTGGCGCGCACGCTCGTCGCCCAGCGACAGCCAGCCGAACGAACCCGAGAGCGTCAACTTGTTGGCGAACCGGTAGTTGCCCCCGAAGCTCACGTCGTTGTACCGCTCACCCGCAACCGACCCGCCCGTGATGCCGAAGTTCATGCGCCGATAGGGGTTGTTGTCGGGGTGCGTCGCACCGAACGTGTAGAAGCGGTCCACCTTGCCAAAGTACTCCGATTGCCCCCAGGCGGCGCCGAGTTCCAACCCGTTTCGGAAGTCCACCTCGTACCAGGCCTCCGCGCCCCGCTGGAAGATGCCGCCTCCCTCGGCTTGGAAGTCCGAGAACGAGACGCCGCCATCGGTCTGAGCGATCGCGCCCGTTGCCCCTTCGCGCTCGTAGAAGAAGCCGCCCTGCACGCCCTTGAACCCTCGTCGCGGCGCGAAGCCCAACCGAGGCAGAAAGTTCTTGGTGATCTGCTGGAAGCCGAGGAACCCGTTCCAGTAGCGCTCGCGATACGTGACGTCCAAGTCCAAGCGATGGCCCTTTCCGGTCGCCGAGTCGTCGGAGACATCGTAGAACACGTCGCCGCCCCAACGCTCGCCTTGGGCGAATGCCTCGATCCCGGCCGCTGTGTTCCGGACCCCGCCCACCCGGTCGTCCAAGTGCACGACACCCGCCCGGATCAGGTTGTCGGTGCTGAACGTCCGCTCGTAACGCATCACGGCCGCCGTTTCGTGGTCGAAACGGGTGGTTGCGAGTGCTGACACCATCTCCTTGTCCGAGACGCGACCGAACGCCTTGGCCCCGACGTCGAACGTCCTTAGCCTCTGGGGGGCGAACATGCGCACCGACCTGCCGCCGAACGAGAGCGTGTCGATGCCTTCGACGAAGAATGGCCTTCGCTCGTCGGCGAGCCGTTCGAACCGTGAGTAGTCGAGGCTGAGGACGGCGTTTTCGATGTTCTTGAAGTCGGGATTGACGCTGAGGAGCGACGTCAACCGATTACCCACTTGGTAGCGCGCGTCGAAGCCCGTATTGAACTCCATCCCATCGTCCTTGCTGGTTCCAAGGATCTGATAGGGGAGGACTTGGATGGTTGCCGCAACCTCCGAGGCCGGAACGTCAACGCCCTGCCACACGCCGTTGCGCTCGAAGCGCTCGTTCGAACCCAGGTTCGACCAGAGGTAGGTGCTCTGTAGGCGCGGGATGCGGCGACCGAAGTTGATCTCGACGTCCCTCGTCCCGGGCCCGGGCAAGTGCAGCACACGCCAAGGAATGCGCAGTTCCATTTCCCAACCGGTGTCCGTCACGCGGCTCTTGGCCTCCCACTCGCCTTGCCACTCGCGTTTGGCGGCACGCCCCCCGGCGAACTCGACGTTCGCACCGCCGCCCGCACCAACGGCGAACACGGTGAAGTCGTTCTCCTGGAAGGTTCGGAAGGGGTTGATGCCAACGAGGACGTGATCGTCGCCGTTCACGCTCGAATCGCGCCGGTACTCGACCGCGCGGATGAGGTTGGGCTGTGGGTCGGTGCACCGGATGGCGCAGTAGATGGCCTCGCGGTCGTACGCGATCCAAACCTCGGTGCCGAACGGGTCCTTGGAGTTGTCGCCTGGGTTCGAGAATCCCGTCGTCCGTGTCTGCTCGGGCCACTCCTCGGCCCCGATGGCCGCGTCGATCTTCGGCGGCTGCGCGATGCGGTGGGAGGGCAACCGGCGCGAGTGGTCGGCCATGGCCGTCGCTCCGAGGGCCGCAACCGCGACCAGAATGGTGTGACGCATAGCCTGCAACCTTACGCTAGCGCGGCCCTCGCTCTGGGGCGAGAGGCCCAAAAAGGAACGGGCCGAACCCGTTTCCGAGTCCGACCCTACCTCTTTGCGTCAGGGACGTCCCTTACGCGGCTCGCTGGTCGCTGAAGGGCGACTTGAGCAGACCCATGCGCGTTGCAGCCTGGAAGGCCTGGACGCGGTTGCTCACTTGCAGCTTGGCGTAAATGTTCGCCAGATGGAAGTCCACCGTTCTCTTCGAGACGAAGAGCTTGTCGGCGGCCTCCTGGCTGCTGTAGCCCTCAGCGATCAAGCTCAGCACTTCGATTTCTCGTCGAGTGAGCCGCACTGCGCGCTTCGGTACGTCAGATCCATTGACCATCGTTCAACCACCTCTATTGGCTTTTCCAGTTCACCGTGTGTCTTCTTCCACACGAGCCAGCAGATTTGAGATGGAATTTTCGCCGTCGGCAAAATGGCCTATCAGGGGGGCGGTTCGCGCAGTTCGCCTAACCTCAGCCTCACCCCGCGAGCGCAGCCACGCGCTCAAAGCCACGGAGCAGGCCCACGCCGTCGTCGCCCGCCAGCAAGGCGTCAATCGCCCGCTCGGGGTGGGGCATCATGCCGAGCACGTTGCCTCCGGCGCCCAACACGCCCGCAATGTCGTCCGCCGAGCCGTTCGGGTTGGCGTCCGCCGAGCGGTGGCCGCTGGAATCCGTGTAACGGAACGCGATGCAGTCCTCGTCCTGAAGGGCGCGCAGCGTCGCCTCGTCGCACGTGTACCGCCCTTCGCCGTGGGCGATGGGAATGCGGATGGGTCGGTCGAGCCCGTGAGTCCAAGGGGACGTACGGTTGACCGGCGAAAGCCAAACGGGGCGGCAGATGAACTTCTGGCTGGCGTTCTGCATCAATGCCCCGGGCAACAGGCCCGACTCGCACAACACCTGAAAGCCGTTGCAGACGCCCAGAACGGGCGCCCCCCGCTCGGCGAGCCGACGGACCTCGGCCATCACCGGCGACCGCGACGCGATCGCGCCGCACCGCAGGTAGTCGCCATACGTGAAGCCGCCCGGCAAAAACACGCCGTCGAACCCCGAGAGATCGGTCGCCTCGTGCCAAGCGTAGTCGGCCCGGTAGCCCAGCGCACGCAGGGCATGAAGGGCGTCTTGGTCGCAGTTCGAACCGGGAAACCGAAGGACGGCGATCTTCACTCGACCACCTCGAACGAATAATCCTCGATCACGGGGTTGGCGAGCAGCTTCTCGCACATCTCCTTGATGCGCTCGGGCTCGAAGCGGTCCACTTCCAGATGGATGAGCTTCCCAATCCGGGCAGCCGAAACCTCGTGGAAGCCGAGCTTGTCCAACGAACCGGCCACGGTGCGGCCAGCGGAATCAAGGAGCGAGGGCTTCAGGGTCACGGCGACGCGCACGATCGGCATACCGCGATTGTGGCACCTCCGGATTCAGCGGCGGGCGGCGACCAGGATGTTGCGCCACTTGGGCGTGTCGAGAAAGTCCGTGGTCACACCCTTCTTGCCGCTGCTGGAGTGGCTGAAATAGCCGTTCCCCAGATAAATGCCCGTATGGCCGATCTTCTTGCGCTTCTCTTCCCAGAAGTAGAGTCGGTCGCCGGGCTGAAGGTCCTCGAGCCGTGTGATGGCCTGACCGACCAACGCCTGCTCGGCGGCCGTTCGCGGCAGGTTCACGCCGATCTTGCCGAAGAGCTGCTTGACGAAGCCCGAACAATCAATGCCGTTCTGAAGGTCGTTCCCGCCCCACACGTACTTCGTCCCCAGGTAGTTCATCGCGTNNCCGCCCCACTTGTAAGGCGTCCCCACATATTGCAGGGAGTATGCGGCCACGTCCGCCCCCGCACCGCCTCGCGAAACCGCCGAACCGCCCGTGCGCTTGATCGCGTCGAGTTCCTTCTGCTCGACCACGGCATCGTAGGGCAACTGGGCGACGTGCTCCGCCGCGATGAACCCGTACACGCCGTTCTGGAGCGGCACCATGAACCAGCCGGGCTGCTTCGCGGGCGTCACGATGATGTACTCGTACTGCTGGGCGCGATAGTAGACCTTGGCCGTCGTCGCGGGCCGCTGAAGGATCGGGGCGGCCTGAAGCGTCTGGCCGAGCTGGCCAAGCACCACCTTGTCCGCCATCGCGGAAACGGCGGCGACGAGCAAGCAGAACAGTGGGATCAGGCGTCGGAACATCGGTAACGTTGTCGGGTGTCAGTTTGGCACAACGCGCGCGGGGCTCGTACCGTTCACTATATCGGTCGTTCGTTGGGTCGTCTCAAGGCTCGAACGGCGGTTTGCGTGCGCAGGCGGGCTCAAAAAGAAAGAGCCCCCGCAAGCGCGGGGGCTGGTAGTGCCTGGGTATGCGGAAGGATCTAAGCCGTGATCTTGCCGATGGCGGCCTGCAGCGAGCCGAGGCCCGACTTGTCGGCCTTCAGGTTGACCATGTTGTCCGTGATCTTGCGGTTCTTGTACAGCATGATCGTGTTCTTGACGTCGGCGCCCGTGTTGACCTTGTAGTCCGAGATCGCCTTGTCGTTCTTCAGCAGCCAAGCCATGTGAACGTTGTCCGAGCCCGCCTTGGCGTTGACGCTCTTGATGAGCTCGGCCGTCTTGGCCTGGTTCGCCTTGTCGGTCAGCACGATGAAGAACGCCTGCAGCTTCTTCGACTTGTTGGCCGCGACGGCATCGTTCAGCGTCTTGGCGATCGCCGCGATGTTCTCGGCGTTGTCGCCGTTCACCCAAACCTGGACCTGGGGCAACACGCCGTAGGTGCAGGGCGGGCACGAATCGCTGCCCTTGAGCGGGCCGGTGACGTGCGTCGGGTGGAACGCGCTGACTGTCTCGCCGGACTTGAGGCCGGACGTGGGGGCCAAGGCGAACGCGGGCAGGATCGTGCACGCGACGAGAAGGCTGGAAACAAGGTGCTTCTTCATAGAGAACTCGCTGCTGGAGCGTGCCGTGGCCGGCAACGCGCCGATACACCCGTCCTAACGCAGGATTTTGGAGAAAAGTTTCAGGATTCGCGTTGCATCGCTTCCCACCGTTCCCGGCGCAGGCAGAGCAGGATCTCGTCCTCGAACCGTCCGTTCTTGTAGAACCGCTCGGGAATTCGGCCGCACTCCTCGTAACCCGCGCCCGTGAGCATCTTGTACGAGCGGATGTTGCTCGCCATCGTGCTCGAGAGCAGCGTCCGCAGCCCGATCACCTCGAAGCAGTACCGCGAGCGAATGCGCGCGGCATCGCGACCGTAGCCCTTGCCTTGATGCTCGCGCGAACCGATCAGCGACCCCGTGTTGGCGATGCGCGCCACCAAGTCCACTCCGTGGATGCCGGTCTGGCCGATATGCTCGCCTTCGAGCGTCTCGATCGCGAACACCACGTCGCGTCCGTTGTCCTTGGCGCGCGCCTCGAACCACTCCCGCTCCAACATCTCGGTCACGGGCGGATACTGCCCGACGGCCAGCCAGCGCGTGATCTCGGGGTCGTTGAACCACCGGAAGCAGTTGTCGTAGTGTCGTTCGACGCTGATGGGCACCAAGCGGACCAAGTCGCCTTCCCACCCGCGCACGTAGGGCGTGTTCATGGTGAGGGGCCATTGTAACCGCTCGTTCACGCAAGCGTGGGACCTTCGCCGCTCGGGCACCTCTATAATGAGAGGGATGATCGCGCTTCTCCTCGCCTCTGCGCTGGCATTGGGCCAGACCGCGCCAGCCGGGGCGGCCAACCAAGATCGGCCGAAGACGCCCTACGAAACGCTCTTCCCAAACCCCACGGGCAAGAACGGATTCGAGGACTACGTGTTGGCAGGCATGGCAGCGCGCGACGCCATGAAAAACATCTACGACCGCCAGTGGGCCAGCGAATACGAGCGCACCCGCGAGATCTCCTCGCGCGGCGAACGGGCATTCGCCCTGATGCGCGAAGGCAACAAGAAGCCCGTCAGCGACCCGCGCACCAAGCTCGACATGGACACGCTCTTCCCCGAGCTGGCCATCTTCAAGGAACTCTGCAAGCTCGCCCAGGCCGACATGTACGTGCGCTTCGCCAACGGCGACACGGCGGGTGCGACGACCACGTTCATCGACACGGCCACGTTCGTCGAGCGGTCCGTTCCGTTGCCCTCGCTTATCGCGTGCCTGGTCTTCATCGCGCAGGACGCCATTCTCCTGGCAAGTTTCGAGCAGTTCGCCCACCGGCTGGCGCTCTCGGACATCAATCGGCTGGAGGCCTACGCGCGGGGCCGCATCCAACGCTCGCTGCCGTTCGACAAGGCGATGGACACCGAGCTGGTCCTGATGGAGGAGTATCTCAAAACGCCGCCTGACGACTTGAGCATCTTCGTCTGGGACGACGACGATGAGGAGGTGTTCGCCGCTTTCGGGAAGCTCTCGCCCGAGGAGCGCCGTGCGTTGATGGAAAAGGCTCTGGCGATCAACAGGAAAAACGTCGAGCGGCTTGTGGCCACCTACCGCGGCCCGGAATCCACGTGGAAGCTTTTCGAGCCGGAGAAGACGGGCAACGCGATGCTGGATTCAATGGTGTCATCGCTCACGATCGGCGACATGGCGGGACAGCTCTTCTCGGCGGTCGCGAAGCAGCGCACCCAGTGGCGCCTGTTGCTGCTGCACTGCCTCATCGAGAAGTACCGCATCCTTCACGCCAAGCTGCCCCAGAGCTTGGCCGACCTCCAACGCAACGACGACATCGCCGACCCGCTCACCGACGACCTGTTCGTCTACAAACCCGTCAGCGTCAGGGACTTCGAACTCTACAGCAAAGGAACCGAACTCACCGGACCCATCGCCATCCGCTACCGGAGGCAACAAACCGCCGAAGGCGTCGCCGCCGACCCCCCACCCCCCACAGGGTCTCGCTCTTAGCGGAACCGCTCCTGCAGACGGTCGAGTTCTTGGCTCCCGGGGCACAGGTCGCGGAACGGTACGCGTGTCAACGACTGAGGGATGGTGCCCAACTTGGCGTGCATGTCCTCTTGGTCCTCGTTGACGTACAGCAGACCCGTGACCACTTCGCCCCGGTTCTGGTGCTCCCGGATGTAGGCATAGGCGCGGTCGCGGTCCGTGTGGTCGTAACTCGGGTCGATCTTGCGCAGGGCGACCATGCCGCCGTCGTGCAGGCGAACGTGGTGGACCGAGCCGGGCTCGTACTCCGCTGTGATCTCCTCGCGCTCCGCGATGTAGTCGGCGGCCACCACGGGCAACTGGTTCTTGCGCGTGTAGGCGTAGCTCTTGGTGGAGCCCTCGTGATCGTTGAACGTCACGCACGGCGAGATGACGTCCACGATCGCGAAGCCGTTGTGACGGAGCCCCGCTTTCAGGATCGGCACGAGCTGAGCCTTGTCACCCGAGAAGCTGCGCGCGACGAAGGTGGCGCCGATGGTGAGCGCCATCATCACCGGGTCGAGCGGCGCCATCGTGTTGGCCTCGCCCTTCTTCGACTTCGACCCGATGTCGCTCGAGGCCGAGAACTGCCCCTTGGTCAGGCCGTAGCAGCCGTTGTTCTCGATCACGTAGAGCATGTTCACGTTGCGCCGGATAGCGTGGCAGAGCTGCCCGAGGCCGATCGACATCGAGTCGCCGTCACCGCTCACGCCGATGTACGCGAGCTCGCGATTGGCGGCGTTGGCGCCGGTGGCGATCGCGGGCATGCGGCCGTGGGCAGAGTTGAACCCGTGCGCGCTCGACGCGAAGTAGGTGGGCGTCTTGGACGAGCAGCCGATCCCGGAGAGCTTGGCGATGCGGTGAGGCGGCAGGTCGAGCTCGTACAGCGCGCGCACGATCGCGGCCGTGATCGAGTCGTGCCCGCAGCCCGCGCAGAGCGTCGACATCGAGCCCTCGTAGTCGCGCAGCGTGAGCCCGAGCTCGTTCGGCTGGAGCGACGGGTGGGTGACGCTCGGCTTCTTGATGTAGCTCACGACGCACCCCCGTTCACGCGGGCCGGCTGTTCTTCGACGGTGGCCTTGCGCGTCTCGCGCTCGGGGATCTGTGCGCGGATGGCCGAGACCACCTGCGCGGCTTGCAGCGGAAAACCGCCGTAGGCGATGATCGAGCAGAGCTTCTCTTTTGGGGTCTTGGTCTCGAGGGTGAGGAGCGATTTCAGCTGCGCGTCGCGGTTCTGCTCGACCACGAAGACCAGCTCGTGATGGGCGATGAAGTCGAATACCTCGCCCGGGAACGGGAAGGCTCGCACCCGCATGGCGTCCAGATGCAGTCCGCGCGCCTCAAGCGCGGCCAGCGCCTCGTCCATCGCGGGCGAGGTGGAGCCGTAGTAGATCACGCCATAGGAGGTCTTCTTCTTCGCCGGCTTGACCACCGGCGCCGGCACCAGCGAGCGCGCGGTGTCGAACTTGCGCAGCAGCCGTTCCATGTTGTCGACGTAGACCGCGCCCTCCTCGCTGTAGCGGGCGTAGGGATC
>DDSP01000043.1:36907-37405 GCA_002343445.1 Chthonomonas sp. UBA2387 | reverse complement strand
AGTCGCCGTCGCCCGAGACGCCGATCATGATCAACTCGCCGTTGGCCGCCGCCGCGCCCGTCGCGACCGACGGCATGCGCCCGTGAACGCTGTTGAACCCATGCGCCTCGCGAAGGAAGTAGGCCGTCGTCTTGGACGAACACCCGATGCCGGACATCTTGGCCACCTTGTAGGGCTCGATCTCTAGCTCCCAGAACGCTTGAACGATGGCTGCGGTGATCGAATCGTGGCCGCACCCCGCGCACAGGGTGGTCAACGCGCCCTCGTAATCGCGCCGGGTCATGCCGAGGGCGTTCTTCGTGAGCGCCGGAGTGTGGACTTTGGGTTTGGCGATGTAGCTCATACGAGAACCCCCGTGGCGGAGCCGACGCCGGCGACCACGTCGCGGGCGCTCAGCGGATAGCCCGCGTATTGCAGGATCGACTTGAGTTTCGCTGGGTTGACGCCGGTCTCAAGGATCAGCAGGCTGCGCAACTGGGCGTCCCGGTTCTGCTCGAC